>NZ_LDPE01000002.1:0-600000 GCF_001447995.1 Maribacter dokdonensis DSW-8
TCCGCATTGGTGAATGTTTCACCTTCGCAAATGTTCAATGTTCCATCGCCTCCGGCATTTGGTTGAGCTTGCTCTACAACGGTTACGATGCTTTCATCATCTACTGTACATGGAGCTGTCGCCGCTACCGTGTACGTATGCGTGCTATCACCATTGTCGGTCCATGTTCCACCGGTATCGGGTGAACCTGTCAACTGTGCGAACAAGTTCGCATTGGTGAATGTTTCGCCTTGGCAAATATTCAATGTTCCATCGATTCCTGCATTTGGTTGCGCTTGCTCTACAACGGTTACGATACTTTCATCGTCTACTGCACATGGAGCAGTCGCCGCTACCGTGTACGTATGCGTGCTATCACCATTGTCGGTCCATGTTCCACCGGTATCGGGTGAACCAGTTAATTGTGCGAACAAGTCTGCATTGGTGAATGTTTCGCCTTCACAAATATTCAATGTACCATCGATTCCTGCATTTGGCTGTGCCTGCTCGGTTACGGTTACGATACTTTCATCATCTACTGTACAAGGTGATGTTGCTGATACTGTATACGTATGTGTTCCATTGCCATTATCAACCCAAGTTCCACCTGTATCTGGATTGCCAGTCAGTTGCGCGAACAAATCATTATTATCAAAAGTATCGCCTACACAAATATTCAGTGTACCATCGATTCCTGCATTTGGTTGTGCCTGCTCGGTTACGGTTACAATACTTTCATCGTCTACAGTACATGGAACTGTCGCTACCACTGTGTACGTATGTGTTCCATTGCCATTGTCGGTCCACGTTCCACCAGTATCGGGTGAACCAGTTAATTGTGCGAACAAGTCAGCATTGGTGAATGTTGCTCCTTCACAAATATTCAATGTTCCACCGCCTCCGGCATTTGGTTGCGCTTGCTCTACAATGGTTACGATACTTTCATCATCTACTGTACAAGGTGATGTTGCTGATACTGTATACGTATGGGTACCATCTCCATTATCAACCCAAGTTCCACCTGTATCTGGATTGCCAGTCAGTTGCGCGAACAAATCATTACTATCAAAAGTATCGCCTACACAAATATTCAGTGTACCATCGATTCCAGCATATGGTTGTGCTTGTTCTACAACGGTTACGATACTTTCATCATCTATTGTACAGGGTGATGTCGCTGCCACAGTATACGTATGCGTGCCATCGTTATTGTCCACCCAAGTTCCTCCAGTGTCTGGATTTCCCGTTAACTGTGCAAAAAGGTCTGCGTTGGTGAATGTCTCGCCTTCACAAATGTTCAATGTTCCGTCGATTCCCGCATTTGGTTGCGCCTGCTCTACAACGGTTACGATACTTTCATCATCTACTGCACATGGAGCTGTCGCTGCTACTGTATACGTGTGAGTTCCGTCGCCATTGTCCGTCCACGTTCCACCGGTATCCGGGGAACCGGTCAACTGTGCGAACAAGTCTGCATTGGTGAATGTTTCGCCTTCACAAATGTTCAATGTTCCATCGATTCCTGCATTTGGTTGTGCCTGCTCGGTTACGGTTACGATACTTTCATCATCGGCTGTACATGGAGCTGTCGCTGATACTGTATACGTATGCGTGCCATCACCATTGTCAATCCATGTTCCGCCGGTATCGGGTGAACCGGTCAGTTGTGCGAACAAGTCCGCATTGGTGAATGTTTCACCTTCGCAAATATTCAATGTGCCATCACCCCCGGCATTTGGTTGTGCCTGCTCGGTTACGGTTACGATGCTTTCGTCATCTATTGTACAGGGTGATGTCGCTGCTACGGTATACGTATGAGTACCATTGCCATTGTCGACCCATGTTCCGCCCGTATCCGGGGAACCGGTCAGTTGCGCGAACAAGTCTGCATTGGTGAATGTTTCGCCTTCGCAAATATTCAATGTTCCATCGATTCCTGCATTTGGCTGTGCCTGCTCGGTTACGGTTACGATGCTTTCATCGTCTACAGTACATGGAGCAGTCGCTGCCACAGTGTACGTATGCGTGCCATTACCGTTGTCGACCCATGTTCCGCCCGTATCTGGATTACCTGTAAGCTGACCAAATAGATCATCATTGTCAAAAGTTGCTCCTTGACAGATATTCAATGTTCCATCACCTCCGGCATTTGGTTGAGCTTGCTCTACAACGTTTACGATACTTTCATCATCTACAGCACATGGAGCAGTCGCTGGCACTGTATACGTGTGGGTACCATCGCCATTATCGGTCCACGTTCCGCCGGTATCCGGGGAACCGGTCAATTGTGCGAACAGATCAGCATTCGAAAATGATTCACCCTGACAAATGTTTAATGTGCCATCACCTCCGGCATTTGGTGGCTCATGCTCAATTACTGTTACAATACTAGTAGCATTAACCGTACAAGGTGCAACAGCAGTTAAAGTATAGGTAAATGTATCATCAAAATTATTAGTCCAGGTTCCCCCGGTATCCGGAGCACCTGTTAAAGACGCAAAAAGATCTGCATTCTCAAAAGAATCCCCTAAACAAATGTTCAGGATCCCGTCGATACCAGCATTTGGACAAGTATACACTGTAATATTAACTGTCGCGTATTGTGTATAACCCCTTGCATCTGTTATTCCGTAAATAAATGAGTCGGCACCTATAAAGTCCGTACTTGGTGTATAAGAGAAGTAATCATCTTGAGGATCGGTAGCTGAACCGTTTTCGTTTAAGGAAACACTACCATTGGTGGGGGTACTGACAATAAATATAGCTCCTGAATTAGGACCATTACCTCCAAAATCATCATTATTGGTTACTAAAATATCAACTGAATTATTCTTTTCTACCGTAGCGGCATCATTTAAAGGAACAGGAAAAAAACTATCTGTAGTATCATTAAGTAAATTACCATCTGTATCATCACCATCATCTGAAATGTCATCTGTATCATCTGGACCGTATGGACTATCGGCAAAAACACTTACCTGATTGATTACTCCTCCTTCATTAATTTCATTTGTAGTCAATACATGGCCAGCAGTATAAGTCGCCACTTCATTTGGCAAAAGAGTTCCTTCTAAAGAACCCATTGTAGAAGATAAGAAATTTGGCGGGGTACTTAATGCTATACTATTTCCACTAGCATCTTTAAAAGTATCGGTTACATCAACATTCGTAACTTTTACGTTACCGGTATTTTCAATTTTTATAGTGTAATCCACTGAATCTCCAGCTTCTACAGGAGAACTAAAGTTATTTATTAAAGTTTTGGTAACTTCAATCTCAGGTTCTGCAATAATTAAGTTAGAAAGTACAAACTCCACTTCCTCGTTTAAACCTAAAAGACTACCAGCGAGGTTAACGTCCATATTAATGGATTGAACAGCTTCATCCATTTTCATTGTTCCTCCTCCTGTTCCTGTAGTGTTCCCATTACCACATTCACCACCATTACCACTAATTAGCGAACCTGTATCTACATTAAATTGGGTGTTAGTAAATTCAAAAATAGGACCATTACGACTAACATTTGACCATGTTCCATTAGTTGATGTAAAAACACCCGTACTAGAACCAGAAAGCAAAGGAAAAGGCAAAATACCATAGGTACCCACCCTATCCACATGAAGTAATGGACTTACAATATATACCGGATCACCGGTAGCCGCATCAAAAAAACGGAACTGCAAAGTACCAAAACGTAAAATAGAGTTTAACGAAACTTCTATTGAACGACTTCCAAATACATCAGGAGTAGGGTCTCCATAAGTAGCATCTGACGTACAACCCATAGTATCTTCACCTAAGATAGATACTCCTAATGAAGGTACTGCCTCTACCCTTACCGCACCATCTGAACTTAAAGATTCCCAAGTGACGGATAAGGGTTGTTGGGTCCAAGTAGTTGTCTGCTGTGAGTATAATGGTTGTATTCCCTGTATCAAAAGAAAAAGAACGGCTAGTCTTTTCCAAAAAGAATTAAGGTTAGAATATGAAGTAATAAGTTTGGTCATTGGCTAAAATAATCCATCCATATTTTTCAAGTTTGAATGGATATTAGTTCGTACGTAAACTAAAGGTAACAGTAGCCTAGTGCCCTATAAATAAATTGTTGTCAATACACCGAAAGTAAAGGTATACCAAGAGATAGCTGTGGCTTGCAAATGGCATTCTTCCCTATTTTTATACTTTACAGAACTTGTAGTAAAAAGATTACAGTTGTTTGAATTTGCAATTTAGCATAAGAAAATTGACCGGGTTTATTAGAAAACCTATAACCCAATTCCGGTTAAACCTATATGCACATTAAAGTAATTCTTAGTTAAAGCAACCCCATTTAATAATCAATTTTTCACTTTAATAGACTTGCAAAATTAAAGGCGGCATTTACAAGATTGTCCCTACTCTGCTCCATAGCTTGATTTAAAGTAGAAATGCCTCTTACAATCGATGCCACATAATTTAACCCGAATTTTTGTTGTTGTGCAACGCTAATACTTACCGAGCCACAGAGTGCGGCAACGGGTATATTCTTGGATTTGGCAGATTTTACTACCCCATCTATGGTCTTGCCAGAAAGCGTTTGCTCATCTAACTGACCTTCGCCGGTAATGATCCAATCTGCTCCTTCAATAGCATTATCAAAATCTGCCAATTCCTTGACCAAATTATTCCCAGAAATTAATTCTCCGTTCAGAAAAATAAGGGCGCCACCACCAACACCACCTGCTGCACCGGAGCCACTTACTTTCTGTAAATCGATTTCATAACGATTCTTGATAATTTCTGCAAAGTTGCACAAACCCTGATTTAGAAATATAATCTCATTTTCAGAAGCACCTTTTTGTGCCCCATAAATATAAGCGGCACCTTGTAGCCCATAAAAAGGATTGGTGACATCACATGCGACTTTTACTTTTACCCCATCTAACCTATGATGCTTGTTGGAATCGTCTATAGTTTTCACCTTTGAAAGATGTTTCCCTATCGGGGATAACTCCAGTCCTTTTTCATCCAAAAAGCGAAAACCTAACGCATTTGCCATGCCCATACCACCGTCATTGGTAGCACTACCGCCAATACCTAAAATAATTTCTGTTGCTCCTTTTTCAAGCGCATCATAAATTAATTCGCCTGTTCCAGATGTTGTCGTTTCCATGCAGTCAAACTCATCTACATTCAACAATTTCAATCCTGATGCTTCAGCCATCTCTATGTAGGCAATCTTTGTTTCATCAGAATATAAATAAGAAGCATTTATAGGTCTAAAAAGAGGATCGTTTACAGTAATGGTTACCGTTTCTCCTTTTATATAATGTTTAGCGACTTCCATGGTACCATCACCACCATCTGCTAAAGGCTTTTTCAAAATTTCGGCATCCTTGAACACCATTAGGAGTCCTTCCTCTACGGCATCACAAAATTCGAAACCGGTTAGTGAGCCTTTAAACTTATCTGGTGCTATTACAAATTTCATTGCTATAAGATTAATTCAAAATATTTGGTAATGCAACACTAAAAGCAACTATTGCTACAAAGTATGCCAACAATATTACCACTTCTTTTTTACCGGAATAATATTCAACCTTTAACCCTTCATTTACCCTTCTTTTAACCGTGTAGCTTACCCCAATCGCAACCAATACAGTAACTATACACCCCAGTGCATTCCACCAGAACCAAAAGATCTGAGGCACATATAGCCATAGGTAAACATTGAACAATACCCCAACAACTATACCGATATTGGCACCAAGAGCATGAGTTTTCTTGGTAAGTATTGCCAAAATAAAAGCTGCCAAAATTGGACCATAGAAAACAGAACTTATTTTATTGATGACTTCTATGACCGTGCCTTCTATATTGCCTGCAAAAAATGCAAAAAACAAACAGACCAGACCCCAAAAAATAGACAGTAACTTTGAATAGGTCATGTATTTTTTATCTGGCATATTAGGGTTGAATCTTTTTACGAAGTCTTCCATAGTTACGGCAGATAAGGAGTTTACCGTAGAACTCAAGGTAGACATAGCTGCTGACATGATAGCTACGATCAAAATACCGATTACCCCATTTGGCAAATACTTAATTATAAAGACCGGCACCATTAAATCTGCCTTTTTCCCTTGTAATGAAGTTATATTGGCTTGGTACACGGTTTCCATCTGTTCTTGAAAACTAACATCTTGCAACAGCAACGTACCCAACACAAGCCCCATAATGCAATAGGTCAATGTAAACGGAAAACGCAATAATCCGTTTGCCATCATCAGTTTTTTAAGGTTAGACATGCTACTTGAAGATAACAACCGTTGCGATTGGGTTTGATCAGTACCGTAATAAGAAGCGTACAAAAAGAATCCACCAATGACCATGGGCCAAAATCCAAATTCATCATTACCATCTGCATTGTTAAAACCCCATTTGTTAAAATCTACCGCTGTAATTCTATCAGTATCCACATGGGTAAGAAAATTATCTATTCCACCAAGCTCACTAAAACCAAAGTACAAGCATATAATAATGCCAATAAAAAGGATACTCATTTGAATGACATCGCCCCATATAACTGCCTTCATACCACCTTGAAAAGAGTAGACCATGGTAATGAGTCCGATAATTAAAATGGAAATCCAAAAATCCAATCCAATAGTGGCCTGTAAAATTAAGGCCATAGTATATACCATAACCCCTGTAGCTACAGACCTGCTTATTTGAAAAACGAAACTTATTAATAAACGCGATGAAGAATCAAATCTTTTCTCTAAATATTCATATACGCTAACAATACCTGATTTATACAGTGTTGGTAATACTGCAATAAGCAAAAATGCCATTGCCAATGGTACACCAAACTCATACGTTAGCCACTGCATACCCCCACCATCTTTTAAACCGACGAAAGCAGGAGCCGAGATAAAACTTATGGCAGACAATTGGGTTGCCATTGCCGATAAGCTTAATGGCAGCCATGATGTTTTACGACCACCCAAAAAGTAATCGCCACCAGAGTTGTTTTCCTTGAACATAAAGCCCAAACCTAAAAACCCTGCTAAATAAACAACAATAATGATATAGTCAACGTAGTTCATACCTTAGTTTCTATTTTTTTTGATTAAAAAGCCAACCATAACAATACCGAATATGTAGAATACAATTAAAAAGTAATCAATATAATTCATAACACATCAGTTTTAATCGGTATTCACCATATCAATATATAAAGCGGCGCTCCAAGAGAAATTATTCCCGCCGTATCCCGTCTGATTTTTATCTCCGGTATCTCGTCTACAGTCAAAATATTCGTAAAAATCGTACTGCTGGATCAGTTCTAAACTGTCTATTTTAATCCGTTCTGCTAGATCTGTGTAACCGTTACTTCTTAGCCCACGAAAAAGCATCCAGTTCATATTGATCCACACAGGACCTCTCCAATATTTTCTAGGATTAAAACGATCATCAGTAGGATCAAACGATGCACATAGGTATTTATCTTCTCCACCGAACTTCTCCATCATTGTTTTCACTAAAACCTGAGCTCTTTCTTCAGATGGAATATGTGCGAACAAAGGTGAAAAAGACGATGAGGTAATGTGGCGAATAGGTTTCTCGTTTCTTAAATCATAATGTACATATGCCCCTAATACCGCATCGAACAACTTATCATTGAAACTTTTAATACTTTTTAATTGCCATTGAGATAGAGTTGCAATTTTATCTTCATGACCCCCGATCAATTCATATAATTCAATTAACGCCTGATTAGATTTTATAAGCATTGCATTGAACAATGGATCTTGAACCAAAAAGGGGGAAAACTCGGCAATTTTAGCATCATTATAATTGTGCTGTTTGGCAATATTGATAAGGTGCAGATAATGATCATACTCCCTTTTGGTAGGGCGCTGGGAAGCATCTACATGCGTAGTATCTTTTCTAACAAATGTATATTCCGGCGGATCCATCATTTTCCAGATATCATCCCATACAGGGGAGTTGTCCGTACCAGATTCCCAGTTGTGATAAATGTAGACCAACCCTTCATCTTTTGGGTCTCTATTTTCGTAGAAATACACGTGATTGTTAAAAACCTTATCGATCTCTTCTTTGATGAAGTGCAACATATCATCCTTATCTTCTGCAATACGATACATTTCTTGTAACACAAAACCGGAAACCGGTGGTTGTGTCATACCAGTAGACCTATATTTTTTTGATGATAAAGGATGCAATTCAGATTGGTGAAAATCTGCCCCAGGGAAATAGGAATCGTTCTCCGTATGAAAAACGATATGCGGTATAAATCCGTTTTCCCACTGTGCATCAAGCAAGGTTCTCATTTCGGTTTTGGCTTTTTCTACGTCATAATGAGCAAAACCGATAGCTATAAAACCTGAATCCCACTTCCATTGAAAAGGATACAGCCCTGCACTAGGTATTGTAAATCCACCTTCTTGAAAATTTGCATCCAAGATTGCAATAGCCTTCTTATATAATTCTTTCTTCATATTATCTTGTAAATCACCTTGGGACTAGCCCACTAGGCTTTGAATTAAAAACACAATTATTATGTTGACGCAAGCGTCAGAGCATATAAATCTGGATTATCGAGTAAAAAACACATTGGCAACTCCTATTATCGCCAATGTGCTCATCAATTAAACTTAAACTAACAACACAAATTTTTAGAAATTGAAAGTAGCCGTTACAAACAATCTTCTAGGTAAAATTGGTCTACCTACAAAGAATTGTGATTCTGTTTGACCTGCTGAACCTGCTCTTGGATTCCCCTCCGTAATTCCGTCACTATCAAATAAATTAAAGACCGATACCCCCAAACGAACCGAATTATTGTTATCCTCTTTTGAGAATGTGTAACCGGCACCTAACCTACCAATGGTTATGGCATCTAATTCTATATTATTGGTATCATCGGTGAATTTTGACCCTGTGTAGTTGAAACCGAAATTGGCATCAAAAGCAGTATTGTCATAATACAGTCCCAATCCGCCCAACAAGTTTGGCTGTCTGGCCAATTCATTACCAACGTTAGCTTCTGTAGATGTACCGTTTACCAAATCAAAATCCGTATTTTTTGTAATCTCATGGTTTTGGTAAGTTGCATTACCACGTAGATTTAGATATTGTGCAAGGCTATAATCCCAAGTTGCCTCTATACCTATAGTTCTTGTGTTTTGCTCAGCTCTTGTTTCATCTATTAATTGACCCCCAACAATTGCCTGCCTAATGGAAATACGATCTTTAAGACCTACGTAATACCCTGCCACCGAACCAGAGAATTTTTGGTTTCCGAATTTGGCACCAGCTTCAAACTGAATAATGTTCTCAGCATCGTACGGACTTTCAGAAATACCTGCTACCGGAGCAAAACCTCTTAGTTGAGGAAAAAAGTATCCTTTAGAAAAGTTTGCGTATAGATTGGTAGTTTCGGTTAACTCATAAAGACCTGCAAGTGATAGCGCCCAAGCATTTGCATTTACTTCTGTTCTTAAGAACGTACCATCTGCAGTTTGCACGTCACTTAACTCAGCTGTAAGTTCCGGATCGGCATATACCGTTTCGCTCATAATACCACCACGGCTATTGATACCATCTGTATGTTCCCATCTAAAACCAACATCAAAACGCCATCTATCTAAAATCATCTCATCGGTAATATATAATGCTAATCTATTTTGAGAAAGATAGTTATTGGCAGTTTGACCAATACGGTTATATAAACCGCCTTGAGAATACACTACATTATTTCCACTGGCATCGGTATAATTTAAGTTTACCAATTGAGGGTTATTATTGAACTCTGTCAACACTCTATATTGATAATTTACATCTTCTGCTTCTGTACGGGCTAAATAAGAACCTACGGTTATGTTATGGTCACCACCATTTGCTGTTTCAATAGATTTAGTAAGGTTGATCTCACCAGAATAATCTGTCATTGGACGTAAACGATCCACATGCAAATTATCTATTACCAAGTCGTTACCGTTAATTTGAGCACCTGACCCACTTTGGTAAGCAGCAGTATATCCTAAATTACCAGGAGCGATACTTTCTACATAATTATCTAATGTTATCGGGTTTCCGTTTGTTCCATTTCCTCCTACATACAAGGCAAAGTTGTGCTTGTAATTTGCATATTTAATTTTGGAGGTCAATTTAAGGTCGTCTTCAAATCTGTAATTGAAATCACCCATAAGGTAACCACCAGAAGTAGCAACACCATCTGAAATAGGACTATTATAGGTTCCACCTGGTGTGTTGAACGAGGTATTTGCCAAATCACCGGATAACAATTGCTCAACCGGGTCACCATCATTACCGTTTATACGTTCTCTACTACCACCACTTAATGGAATTGGAAGGTAAAATTGAGCTTTGTCGTCAATAAACTGTCCGCTTAAGGTAAAAGAACCATTATCGAATTTCTTTTTAATATTACCTCTAAACTGAACACCTTTTGTTGGTAGACCTACATCAATAGGACCTCTATCATGACGAACAAAACCAGTAAAAGCGTAATACGTGTTAGAATCTTCACCACCTAGTTGACCACCGGAATAGAAGTCCGTTTTTATTCTACCTTGGTTGGCCACTTCAATATTAATAATGTTACCAGGGTTTGTATCGCCCGTTTTACTTGTGTAGTTAATAATACCGGCAACAGAACCTGCACCATATAATACAGCTGCACCACCACGAACAAATTCAACACCTTTAAAACCTATATCTGGTCTTGCATAGACATCATGCGCAGAAGAATTTAGTCCGAAAGAACTAATTAAAGGCATACCGTCATATTGTAGCGGGTTAAAAACATACTGACCACCGGAAGGCAAACCTCTAACGAATATATTACTCGCCGTTTCACCACCACCACCTTCAGCGGTAATACCTGGGACACTTCTAAGAATATCTGCCTGACTGTTGGCAGATAGCTTAGTTATTTCTTTCATTTTTACAGAACTGATAGATAAAGGAGCCTGTTTTTGAGAACGAAATGTACTTGATGCGGTTAAAACTACCTCATCTAATAACTGACCACCTTCTTGAAGCACGACATTTACCGTTTGTGTAGTACCATTTAAGGTCAAAGATTTATCTACCGAAGTAAAACCGATATATGATATACGTAATATTTGTTCACCTGTAAGGTCTGTTGAAAAAGAAAAATTACCATCAAAATCTGATGTTGTACCCGAAGTGCTACCTACTATTAAAATATTTGCACCGGGAATAGGGTCTCCTAAATTGTCCGTTACGGTTCCAGAAATATCAGTCTGTGCAAAGGAGCTTGCACTGATAAGAAGTCCGATTACCGCAAAAATAATTTTCTTCATAATGTTTGAGTTTTTTTAAGTTGAGTCGATTTAAATTATCAAATCGTTGATTATGAAGCCAAATTATATGAATACAGCATTCTATTAACTAAAAATTAACGAATTACCAATGCAAACGTTTGCGCAAACGTTTGCAATTTAATTTGTAATATTGTTATTCTTTGAATTCCATATAATTTACTCATTTTCAATCATGAGCAAAAAAAGAAATACCACATTAAAAGAACTTTCTAAAGAATTGAGTTTATCAATTTCAACAGTTTCAAGGGCACTGAACGACCACCCGGATATTAGTCTAGCAACCAAAGAGAGAGTCAAAAAACTAGCCAAACAAATGAATTATGTACCTAATTTATTTGCCAGAGGCTTCCGTTCAAGAGAAACACACATACTAGGTGTTATTGTACCCAACATCTCGCACCTATTTACTTCTACCATTATAAAAGGAATTATTGAGGAAGCTGAATTAAGGGGGTACAGAGTAATTATCTCAGAATCTAATAATGACGACGCCAAACAAGTAGAAATGTTAAACACCATGACCCAGTTTGGAGTTGACGGAGTGCTAATGTCATTGGCCAGAAAGACAAAAGATGTAGAAGAAGTATTAAAGGTTTTAAATAGAATACCTATTGTATTATTTGACAAGGTATCAAGTAAAATACCTTGCACCCAAGTTGTTATCAATGAAGAAGAAGCTGCTTTTAACGCTGTTGAACATTTAATAGAACTTGGCAAGAAACGAATAGCCATTATTAAAGAAACCGAAAACTCATACAACTCAGAAAAGAGATTTGCCGGCTATTTGCGTGCTTTAAACCAATATAAAATACCCGTACGGGACAAGTTGATTTTAAGCACAGAAGATATTTCATTAGGCAATGGAAGGCGGTTGGCCAATATTCTCATTAGTATGAAAAAACGTCCAGATGCCATTTTTGCCATTACCGATAATGCTGCAATTGGTGCTATAAAGGCATTACATAAATTTAAGATCAAAATACCTGATGAAATTGCAGTGGTAGGTTTTAGCAACTCTATCAACTCAACCATCATCAGTCCGGCTTTGACCACTGTTGACCAACCTGGCGACAAGATCGGTAGAACAGCAGTTCGGTTTCTAATTCAAGAAATAGAAAGTCAACCCAACGAAGTACATACCAAAACTGTTGAGATAAAGACCAGTTTGATCGTTAGGGATTCCTCACTAAAAGCTTAAAGTACGACCACTTATTATAACGGAATATTGCCATGCTTTTTCTTTGGCAAGACCGCCACTTTATTTTCAAGCAAGGTATAGGCTTTTATGAGTTTCCTCCTGGTGTCTTTAGGAAGAATAACCTCATCTATAAATCCTCTTTGTGCAGCACTATAGGGGTTGGCAAATAATTTTGCATATTCCGCCTCCTTTTCCGCCAATTTTGCTTCTGGGTCATCAGCAGCGTTTATTTCCTTCCTAAAAATGATCTCACTTGCACCTTTGGCTCCCATAACGGCAATTTCCGCTCCAGGCCACGCATAATTTAGATCAGCACCAATATGTTTGGAGTTCATAACATCATACGCACCGCCGTATGCTTTTCTAGTAATTACGGTTACTTTAGGTACCGTTGCTTCACTTAGGGCATACAGTAATTTTGCACCGTTTGTGATAATACCGTTCCATTCTTGATCAGTGCCCGGTAAAAACCCAGGGACATCTACCAATACTAAAAGCGGAATATTGAAACAATCGCAAAAACGAGTGAAACGCGCAGCCTTTTTAGAGCTATCAACGTCTAACACCCCTGCCAAACTAATAGGTTGATTGGCAACAATACCAATACTTTTGCCTGCCAACCTAGCGAACCCTACAACAATATTATCTGCATAGGTCTTATGTATTTCAAAGAAGGTATCCTCATCAACAATACCATTGATGACATGGCGCATATCATAGGGTTGATTTGCATTTATGGGCACAATATCTTCCAACACATCACGTACCTCATTACCAAGTGTATAGTGAACATCTTCGGGTTTATCTTCACAGTTTTGAGGCATATACCCGATCATCTGCTTAATTTGTTCTATACATTGAATATCATTAGCAGCCGTTAAATGTGTTACACCAGATTTAGTGGCATGTGCCGATGCGCCACCAAGTTCTTCCGATGTCACTTCTTCATTGGTTACCGTTTTTACCACATTAGGACCAGTGACGAACATGTAGCTAGAATTTTCTACCATTAAGGTAAAATCGGTCATTGCTGGCGAGTATACCGCACCACCGGCACATGGCCCCATAATAGCCGAAATTTGGGGAATTACTCCCGATGCCATAACGTTTTTATGAAAAATATCGGCATAGCCACCTAAGGATCGCACACCTTCTTGAATACGGGCACCACCACTATCATTAAGACCGATCATTGGAACACCTATTTTCATGGCCATATCCATAATCTTACAGATTTTTTCGGCATGTGTTTCAGACAAAGCACCACCAAAAACGGTAAAGTCCTGTGCAAAGACGCAAACTTGTCTTCCGTTGATCGTACCATAACCAGTGACTACTCCGTCACCATAAAAAATTTGTTTTTCCATACCAAAGTCTTTGGTACGGTGGGTAACCAAGGCACCCATCTCTTCAAATGAACCTTCATCCAATAAAAAATGTATTCTTTCATGAGCAGTTAACTTTCCTTTGGCATGCTGTTTATCAATACGTGCTTGACCTCCACCCAATTTGGACAATGCCAGTTTTTCCGCTAAAATCTCTTTATTATCTTTCATGCTACTCGTTCAAATCTTATTTGCAATTCTACACTCTACTCTTCTGCCAATTAGAAGAATTTTTGGACGGAACCTTTAAAACTTTTTCATTTTCCTTATACAATTTCAATGCTACCAAGGCCGCTATTCTTCTTTCTTCGGCATATTGCATTTCTAAATGCTCTGGCGAATAGTAGTTTTTAACAAAATGGGTGTCAAAATTCCCCGAAGTAAAGGCTTCATGTTCACAGACAAACTTTCCAAAAGACAAAGTTGTGGCAACACCCTCTACTTTATAATTTTCAATAGCCCTAATCATTAATTGGATAGCTTCTTCCCTGGTTTTACCATAGGTAATCAACTTGGAAAGCATGGGGTCATAATAAATAGGCACTTCCATACCTTCTTCAAAACCGTCATCAACACGAATACCCTCACCTACCGGTACTTTATAGGTTGATAATGTTCCTATACTGGGCATAAAATCTGCCAAAGGATCCTCTGCATATACACGAACTTCAAGTGCATGACCGTTTATTTTTAAATCTTCTTGGGTAAAAGCCAACGCTTCTCCACGAGCTACTTTGATTTGTTGCTCTACCAAGTCGACCCCAGATATCAACTCAGACACCGGATGCTCTACTTGCAACCTGGTGTTCATTTCCAAGAAATAAAAATTCCTGTTTTCATCAAGCAAGAACTCTACCGTACCAGCACCTACATAATCGCAAGCTCTAGCTACTTTTATGGCGGCTTCTCCCATTGCATCTCTTATTTCTGGAGTAAGTACAGCTGAAGGAGCTTCTTCCACTACTTTTTGATGTCTTCTTTGAACACTACATTCCCGTTCAAATAGATGTACAATATTACCATGGGTATCGGCAAGAACCTGAATTTCTATATGTCTGGGCGAGCCTACATATTTTTCAATAAAAACCGATCCGTCACCAAATGCCGCTTGTGCCTCACTAATTGCCCTTTGCATCTGCTCTGGTAAATCCTTCAAGTTTTCAACTACCCGCATTCCCTTACCACCACCACCAGCAGAAGCTTTAATTAAAATTGGAAATCCTATTTCTTTTGCCACCTTTTCGGCTAAGGCCACGTCTGTTATAGCCTCTTCAATACCGGGAACCATAGGAATATCATAATCACGAACCGCCTCTTTTGCCGCCAGTTTATTCCCCATTACCTTAATGGCATGAGGTTTGGGTCCAATAAAAGTGATCCCGTTGTCCTCCACCATTTGTGCGAAAGTCGCATTTTCACTTAAAAATCCGTAACCAGGGTGAATACCATCTGCACCTGTTCCCTTAGCTGCGTTAATTACTTTTTCCATCACAAGATACGATTCTGATGAAGGGGCAGGACCAAGTAAAACTGCCTCATCTGCAAACTTCACATGTGGAGAATGACGGTCAACTTCAGAATATACAGCTACGGTTTTAATGCCCATTTTTTGAGCGGTCTTCATTATCCGTAATGCTATTTCACCTCTGTTGGCTATTAGTATTTTTTTCATTAAAACTTAATTTTCCTTTTATACATTGGTGGCTATAAGATAGTTTCTATTCCATTTCAATAATTAACTGCCCTTTCTCAACAGCATCATCTTTTTTAATTTCAACTGATTTTATTACGCCTTCGCCCTGAGCCAGAATAACATTCTCCATCTTCATAGCAGATAGTACCAGTAAAGGAGTACCCTCTATGACCTCTTGCCCTACTTCTACCAAAACATCCACAATTAACCCGGGCATGGGTGCTTTTACCTCGTTTAGTTTTTGAGTGGTTACCGCCAGCAATCCCATCTTTTTAATTTGCTGATTATACTCATCTTCAAGTTTAACATCATAAATATTTCCGTTGATGGAAAGAGTAACGGTCTTGTTCAAAAAATTGGAATGAATTATTTCTACGTCAAAAGCGCTATTCTTATCTAAAACATGTAGCGTATTCTCATTGACCAATATACTATCTAAAGAATCTACGTCACTAGTGCTACATTGTAATTCTTCTTTGTTTACGGTAATCAGGTAATTTGACATATTTGAATCTTATAAATACAATAGTTATGTAAACCAAAGATATCGAAAAAGATTGGGGATGAATTTTATCTTATATAAAAGCATTTTACGCATCTAAACAGATAGATTACCAAGCACTTAAAATTTAAAATGCAAATTTTGAGGACCTCTTAAAAATTAGATTTCAGATGAATACCCTATTCCAGAAATCTAAATTACAATATATGGCTAGTTGCTATATTTAGGATATAAATGTAAAAACCATTCAAGAAATTGAATGGTTTTCACATACCGTACCATGTAGTGGTTTTATAAATTAATTCATCCAACCACCACCAAGGGCGCGGTACAATTCTTTGATAGCTTGCAACTCGTCTTTTTTATCTTCTACGCCGTCTAATTCTGCCGACAACAATCTGTTTTTAATAGTCAACACATCGGTACAATTGGTGCTAGATGAATACTCTAGTAAGCTTCCGTAAATTCTACAGATTTTTCAAGCGCATTTATTTGATGCACTCTAGACTCCTGCTTTTCCTTAATCTTGTTGTAGGAATACAGGGCGTTCGAAATTTCGGACCCTGTATTTAACCATGTTGCTTTATAATTACAGAACACTTGTAACTATAACCATTAGTTGATTTTTATTACCTTTAGAAGTATTGAAAGATTACCTATTAAAAGTTAAAATTCATGATTTCTAAATTAGACAACAAAACACTAGCCGTTCATTTATTACGTATTTCTTTCGGTATCAATTTTTTATTTCATGGTATTGTAAGATTACCTAACCTTGAAGGTTTTGTAACAGGAATGCAAAACACTTTTCAGAACACATTATTACCTTCTTTTTTAGTAACTCCTTTAGCATATAGTATTCCTTTTATAGAATTAACTATTGGTATTCTATTATTAATAAATAAGTATACAAAACATACATTAATTGGTGCTTTTAGCTTAATGAATGTTTTAGTAATTGGTAGTTCTTTTGCTCAAAAATGGGATCTGGTAGGCTTACAAGCTACATATATTGGCTTTTTATTTTTACTATTTTATTTTACAGAAGAAAAAACAGTTAAAACCTACTAAATACCATAAAGAATCATGCAAGAATTAAAAAAGGAAGTAATTTTAAATTACTTCCTTTTTTAACTGTATTAAGAATCCTAATTATAGTTTTGTAAAAATATCAGGTGCTATTTCGTCTTTAACAATAACGTTCTTTGGACCTCCGGCGTTTTCACTTCTATTAAATGATAATAAAACATTACCTGCTTTTTGATAATTATCCCATGCTCTTATAAATCGAGGTTCCTCATCTTTATAATTTCCAAAGAAAGCCCACTGTTTTACCAGATGATCTTTTTGATCAATATAAATGTGATATTTATTTTGAGGAGTAACACCTACATTTTCAAAAGTCATTTCTAATACATCTGCTAAATTTCCATTAGGAAGCGACTCTGTTTTTAAATAAGTAATTTTAACACCATCATCTTTTAACTTCCATGGCATAGCCAACCAATAAGAATCGTTAATCCACCATTTTTTACCTGTTTTAAGTATCTTATCTAGTTCTTCAGCATCTGTAACTAATGCACCATCTTTTGATGCTTTTCCTTTTCCTGAATTAATATTAACCACCAGCGTTAATTTTTCGGCAGGGTTTTCAATTCTAACATTTCCCGTCCATTTATCCCAGATAAGCATTCTTTTTCCAAAATTCCATTGTATATAATGGGTATTATTCCAATTCTCAATCCCACCCATGGATTCGAAAGATTGTTGTATTAGCAGGTCAATGTTCGTCTCGTTATCTTTTTGAGCCTGAATTGTTATTATTCCGAAAAGAATAAGAAGAACAGTAATTTTAAATTGTTTCATTATAATTATTTAATTAAAATATATATTAGACTTTATACATGACTACTGCATCATATTAATTCATCCAACCACCACCAAGGGCGCGGTACAATTCTATAATAGCTTGCAACTCGTCTTTTTTATCTTCTACACCATCTAACTGTGCGGATAATAAACTGTTTTTAGTAGTTAGTACATCGGTATAATTGGTGCTAGATGAATATTCCAGTAACGCTTCTGTAAATTCTACGGATTTTTCAAGCGCATTTATTTGATGTGCTCTAGACTCTTGCTTTTCCTTAGTCTTATTGTAGGAATATAAGGCGTTCGATATTTCTGAACCGGCATTTAACCATGCTGCTTTATAATCATAAAACGACTGTTGTTGAACCGATTTATTAATTTTCAGTCTTGCCTTATTTTCTCCGTTCGCAAAAATAGGCTGTGTTAAGCCCCCAATTAGATTATAGAAAATGGAGTTGTCGAAAAAATTGGATAAATCTAAGGAAGACAAACCTCCACTTGCCGTAATGGTCAAGGATGGATAAAAATAGGTTTTAGCCATATTTACATCTTCAAAAGCACTTCTGAAAGCCATTTCCGCTTCTTGAATGTCCGGTCTATTTCTTAACAATGAAGATGGTACTCCTATTTTTAAATCGGCGTATGCCTCCTGTTCTTTTAAAGATGTTCTTTCAATAGTACCAGGTAATCTGCCTAACAAAATAGCTAAAGCATTTTCCTGTTCTAAAATGGATATTTCTATATCTGGTATAGAGGTTTCTATTTCATATCTACTCGCCTCACTTTGAACCACTGCTGCACCATCAACCACAGCCGATTCTTTTAAATACTTCATGGTTTCTTGATCGCCAATCCTGTTTTCCAAAGTTTTTTTGGTGATTTCTAGTTGCTCATCTAAAGACAGTAAATTATAATATGCGGTGGCAATATCAGAAATTAATTGTGTTTGTACCGCTTTGGTTGCTGCTTCGGTCTCTAAAAACGACGCCAAAACAGCTCGTTTATTACTGCGCAACTTACCCCAAACATCTAGCTCCCAACTACTACTTAGTTGCCCTATATAAGAGGTGGTGTTTAAATTAATTCCTGTTACACCTCCTAAATTTAGAGAGGACTCCGATGTTTTAGATCGCGTAACACTGGCGCTTCCTTCTAAACTTGGTAACACCGCTAATTTTGCTTCAACCAAACTGGCTTTTGCCTGATTTATGTTTTCTATTGCTACTTTTAAATCGAGGTTATTTTGCAAACCTTCTTCTATCAAATTTTGCAATACACTGTCGGAAATTATTTCTTTCCAAGGCATCGTTGCCATGGATGTTGTATCATTAACCAAGGTATCTCTGTATTGTTCTGCAAATTCACTATCTGGCGTGGTATATCTTTTAGTGATCACCCCACAAGAATTCATTAGTAAAACAAGTACAGCGATAGGAATGATGTATGTTATAGTATTAGATTTCATATCTGTATTCGCTTTAATTTAATTGTTCTTTTTTAGTATCAATATCATCTTCATCTCCCCAATCGTGATCGGTAACACCTACTATTCTTTCTTGAAGGGTCTGGAATATGATAAACAATACCGGTATCACCATTACACCTAATATGGTACCAACTAGCATACCGCCAATGGCTCCTGTACCAATAGCTCTGTTTCCAACGGCACCAGCACCAGTTGATATCATTAACGGAAATAATCCGAAAATAAAGGCGAACGATGTCATTAAAATTGGTCTAAAACGTGCTATGGCTCCGTCTAATGCCGACTGTAGTATTGTTTCTCCTTCTCGTCTTCGCTGTATGGCAAACTCCACGATTAAAATGGCATTTTTTGCCAGCAACCCAATCAGCATCACTAAGGTAATTTGTATATAAATGTTGTTACTAATACCAAATAAGTTTGCAAAGATTAATACTCCGGAAAGTCCTGCCGGTACAGATAATAAAACGGCAATAGGAAGTATAAAGCTCTCGTACTGTGCACACAATAGGAAATACACGAAGATGAAACACAGCATAAAAATGTAAACGGTTTGACTACCTGCGGAAATCTCTTCTCTAGTAATTCCAGAATATTCATATCCGTACCCTGTTGGTAAGGTTTCTGCCGCTACTTCTTCAATAGCGTTGATTGCATCACCAGAACTATAACCTGAGTTGGGAGCACCACTTATTTTTGCCGCTGTAAATAGATTAAAACGCGTTAAACTTTGTGGTCCGTAAACCCTTTCTAAGGTTACAAATTCGGTAATAGGTGCCATAACACCATTACCGTTTTTAACTTTTATGGCATTTAAACTCTCAAGGTTGGCTCTAAAGTTTGGTTCCCCCTGATAATACACACGATATTGCTTTCCAAATTTATTGAAATTAGAAGCATACACACCACTTAAGTAGCCTTGCATAACACCTAAAACACCTTCTACATCTAAACCTGCTAGCTTGGTTTTAGCAACATCTACTACAACTTCGTATTGTGGAAAAGTTGGATCGAACGTTGTACTGGCATATTGTATTTCTGGTCGTTGACTTAATGCTTCAATAAAATCTTGACTTACATCATAAAGGGCATCAACAGTACCACCGCTTTGGTCTTGTAATTGCACTTCAAAACCGTTACTTAAACCAAACCCTGTAACCGTTGGCGGAGCAAAAAATATCATATTAGCATCTTTTATAGATGCCGTTCTTGCGAACAACTGACCAATGATTTCCTGTACACTTTGTCCCTCTCCACTACGCTCATCCCAAGGTTTCAGTTTTAAAATAAACATACCATAATTAGACCCTGTACCACTTATAAATCCACGACCGGTAGATCTTAAATATGCGTTTACTTCTGGGATATCTTCAATAATTTTTTGTAGTTCATCTAAAACTTCATCGGTTCTTTCCATAGAGGATGCAGCAGGTAAACTAACATCGGCAAAAACAATACCCTGATCTTCATCGGGTACAAAGCCTGTTGCTGTTGTATTCATTAGATAAACAAATACACCAATAAATATAAAGATGACCCCAATGGCAATAGCTTTTTTACGAATTAAAAAGTTTAACGCATTCTTATATTTTGAGGTTGTTTTCTCAAACCCTACGTTAAATGCTACATAGAAACGTTGCACAAAACTTTTTGATTTATGCTCTTCGTGTGGTTTTAACAATAAGGCACATAAGGCCGGACTCAACGTCAATGCATTTACAGCCGATAATATAATGGCAATGGCTAGGGTAATACCAAATTGTTGGTAAAACACTCCAGATGATCCACTAATAAAGGTAACCGGAATAAATACGGCAGACATCACCAAGGTTATAGAAATAATAGCCCCAGAAATCTCGCTCATGGCATCTAAACTCGCCTTTCGGGCAGATTTATAACCCGAATCCAGTTTGGCGTGTACAGCCTCTACTACCACAATGGCATCATCTACCACAATACCAATAGCAAGCATTAAAGCAAATAGCGTTAACAGGTTAATGGTAAACCCAAATAAACTTAGGAAAAAGAAGGTTCCTACAATAGCCACAGGTACAGATATGGCAGGTATTAATGTAGAACGCCAATCTTGCAAGAAGATAAATACTACAATGAAAACCAATAAAAATGCTTCGATTAAAGTACTGATTACCTTTTCGATAGATGCATCTAAAAAGTCATTGGCATTTACCATTTCTGTGTAGGTTAACCCTTCAGGAAAGTTTTTAGAAGCTTCTTCTAAGGTTGCGATAGATTGCGCAACTACCTCTTGGGCATTTGAACCTGCAGATTGTGCAATGGCAACACCCGTACCAGGCTGACCTTTAATGGTGGTAATTGTGCTATAGGATTGTGAACCTAATTCTACTCTAGCTACATCTTTTAAACGTAGAATACGCCCGTCGTCCGTAGTTTTGATGATGATATCTTCAAATTCTTCGGCGTTTTGTAATTTACCTTTGTATTTTAAGGTATATTGATATGCTTGCGCCCCTTGTAAACCTAATTCTCCTGGTGCAGCTTCTAAGTTTTGATCATCAAGCGCTGTGGTAATATCAGAAGGAATTAACCCGTAATTCGCCATGATATTCGCCTTAAGCCAAATACGCATACTATATTCTCTAGAACTAAATGCCGATGCACTACCAACACCATCTATCCTTTTTAAAACAGGTATTAAATTAATTTCAGCGTAATTCTGAATAAATTCCTCGTCATATCTGCCATCTTCACTATACAACCCAAAAATAAATACATTACTACTTTGCTGTTTTTGTGTAGTAACACCCGATTGCGTAACTTCTGAAGGCAATAAGTTTGAAGCCGTAGAAACACTATTTTGAACATTTACCGCAGCGATATCAGGATCGGTACCTAATTCAAAATATACGGTTATACTTGCAGAACCACTAGTTGCAGTTGAGGTCATGTAGGTCATCCCTTCCACACCATTAATCGCTTCTTCCAATGGAACAATAACACTATTTAATACAGCTTCTGCATTTGCACCGTCATAAGTAGCAGAAACTTGTACCGTAGGTGGTGCAATATCTGGATATTGAGATATTGGTAATGTGGTAATTCCGATAATCCCTAAAATCAAAATGATAATAGAAATTACAGCCGAAAGAACCGGTCGTTTTATAAATTTATTAAACATAATTTCTATTATTTATTAGTTGGTAGTTGTTACTTTTTCTGTGATTTGCTGTAGCGCTTTTATCTCACTTTCGTTTACTTGAACTGGTTTTATTTCTTTACCACTAGATAAACCTGAAATGCCTTCAAGAACTACTTGATCACCAGCTTTAAGTCCGTCTGTAACAATATACGCCTGACCTGAATTTGTAGCGGTTACAGTAATTTTTTGGGATTGTACTTGCGACTGGTCGTTAACCAAATACACATATACACCACCTTGAATTTCGTAGGTAGCAGATTGCGGAACAAGAAAGGCATCTTCAATAGTTCTCGGAATTTGTATGGTTGCGCTGTTACCCGTTCTAAGTAGGTTGTCTGGATTGTCAAAAATAGCACGCACATTAAATGAACCTGTTTCTTCGTCTACTTGACCACTTACTGTTTGTATTTTTCCTTTTTGGTCAAAAGCGGTATAATCTGGAAGTAAAAGAGAAACTTCATCTAAACTCTTCAGCAAACCTGCCTTTGCAAATTCTAAATACGTTTTTTCATTGATTGAAAAATAAGCGTACACCTGTTTAATATTAGACACCGTGGTCAAAGGTTCAGAAATGCTACTACTTACCAAACTTCCTAATTTATAAGGTAACGAACCAATATAGCCCGAAACTGGAGCGGTAATTCTAGTGTAGTTATAATTAGTCTGTGCGTTGGAATAATTGGCTTGCGCCTGTTCTAAAGCTGCATTTGCTGCCGTAAGAGAGTTTTCGGCAGAGGTTAATTCAAACTTGCTAATAATTTCTCTTTCCACTAAAGGCTTTGCTTTTTCCACATCAACCTGAGCAGAACTAACATCTGCTTTTGCACTGCTAATCGCTGCCTTTGTACTTAAAAGATCTTGTTGATATTCGGGTGCATTCAATGAGAAAAGGAGTTGTCCTTTTTTTACATATTCGCCCTCATCCACATGTACTTTTTCTATAAAACCTTCAATTTTAGGGTAAATCTCTATGTTCTCTGTACCTTCAATAGTTACGGGAAATTCTCTGAAGATTTCTATGTCTTTTGAAGAAACGGTTAGTACTTCGTAATCGGTTACGGCATTTCCTTGTTCAGGCTTCTTTTCGCTGTTGCACGATGCAACTAATATGGCTAAGAACAAGCCATAGCAATAGGTCTGTATGTTGATATATTTAGTTTTCATTTATGTATTTATTTACTGGTTATTTTGAAGTAATTATGATTTACGGTTAAAATTTATTCTGTTAACAATGAGGTTGCAGTGGATACTTTTAATTTGTGAATCGAATATGTTCTAACGAATACAAATGAGATTAAAGCGGCTAAACAATCGCTTACTACAAAAGCGACCCATATACCGATCAAACCATATAAAGCATTTAATGCATACGCTATAGGGACAAATAGTGCAGGGCGCAACAATGCCGATATTGTTGCTATTTTGTTTTGTTGCAGTGCTTGAAAATAACGTGTCATTACAATCTGCACCATGTAAAACGGAATGGACAATGCGAATATCCGTATGGCTATCTTTGTGATTTTCTTGATGTTATCCTCATCACCAATAAAAATATCGATTAATTGTGAGGGAAACAATTCTAATATAACAACACCAATGAACGCAACCAAACTCACCCCGACAACAGCATATTTAAACGTCTTTAACGCACGGTCATAACGTTTTGCCCCAAAATTATAACTAACTACAGGTTGCATACCATCACCTGTACCCAGGGCGGTCATCATAAAAAATACATTGATGCCAAAAATGATTCCCATAGCGGCGACTCCGTCCGTTCCTCCAGAAGTAAGTAATAATTTGTTGGCGAATATATTTTGAAAGCTAATGGCAATGTCCATCACAAAAGGCGCAAAACCTACAGAAAATATAGGTAGCACAATGTGCTTTTTAAGTCTTACTTTTCTCCAAACAATAGGAACAACACTTTTCTTTTTTACATAGTATCCTATTAGAAACAAAGCATTTACGGCTTGTGCAATTATGGTTGCAAGTGCTGCACCACTTATACCTAAATTGTATATTTTCATAAAAATATAATCTAGGCTCACATTAATTAGACAAGATAATAGGATAAGTTTTGCAGGAAAACTTGGATTGCCTTCTGCTCTACACGTAAATTCCAAGGAAAGGAAAAAACTTAGTGGAAAGCCTAAGATAATAATCTGTAAATATTCTGCAGAAAGGTCTAAAAGTGTACCTTCTGCACCAAAGGCTAGTAATAATGGCTTATAGAATAACAAGCCCAAGGTGGTAAACACGATAATAGCAACTAACAGCCCAGCAACAACACTACCCAAGGCATCTTCGGCTTCTTCATGATTTTTCTCCCCTAAATATTGCGCAATTAATATTCCCGATCCGCTACCAAATAACAATATAAATCCGAACTGAAATAATGTTACCGGAAAAGCCATAGTAACCGCAGATAATCCATCCGCACCCACAAATTGCCCCACGAATATGCGGTCTACAAAGTTATAAAGCGCATTAATTAGCAGTCCTAATACCGCAGGACCTACAAAGGCAAAAAGTAGTTTCCGTATAGAGTCGTTCTTCAAGGAATGTTTTTCCTTAATAGTTTCTCCATTGTTAGAAACTACATTTTTCTTAGGTTTTAAGAATTGAAATGCGTTGTTAAATATGTCCTTCAAATTTTTCATTTACTGAATTACTCACGTATGCAATGCAAAAGTATCAGGATTAAAAACAGAAATATGAATTACAATTTGTGAAAAAAGGATTATAATTTAGGTTTTTGTACTTTTAGACCTTTCATCCAAAGAATTACACATGAAAATATTTAGGGATATCAACTCTTATTTCTTAAACCGAACACAACCTGCGAATGATTATGCCAACAGTTTTTTTATAAGAAGGATAGAGAAGGGACCAAAACATCAAGAACCCGATGAGGAATTCATGGTACCCCATAAACGCGATTTTTTTGAGATCGCTATTTTACAAAAAAGCGACACCAATATTCAAATTGGCAATCAAACCCTTCATCAATTAGAAAATAGCTTGGCTATTGTTTCCCCTTTTCAGGTGATTAATTATGGTAAAACACCACCCAAGGACGATTATGGTTATATCATTTACTTCAACGCCTCGATCTTCACCAATTTAAATCAGTCTTATGGGTTACAAAATGAGTTCCCATTTTTCAAGATGCATACCATTCCCATTTATCAGACAACAAAGGAGGATTTTAAAGGCATTCTGCCTATTGCACAAGAATTATATGATGAATCTAGAAGTACGGCGTTGAACAATCGGGAAATTGTTAGGTCGCTTCTTTTGATTCTACTTTATAAAGTTAAACGTGCTACCCAAAATAATAAAGGTATAGTCACTACCAATAGGTTTGATAGTATCATGTCTAAATTTGAGCAACAGATTCTTAAAAGCAACAATAGTTTTTTATCGGTTGTCGAATATGCCTCACAGATGAACATAAGTCCTATTTACTTAACGGAATGCACTAAAAAAGCTACAGGCAAAAGTGCTCAGAAGATTATCATAGATTATAAAATACTTTTCGCCAAAACACTATTACACCAAATGGATAAATCTGTGGCAGAAATAGCCTATGAATTAGACTTTAATGAAGTAGCCAATTTTAATCAGTTCTTTAAACGTAATGTAGGTATTACGGCAAGTCAGTTTCGGAATAACGGGAAATAACGGTGAAGACGATAATTAAAAGATAGGTTCCCGAATAGTGTGCCTTATATTGGATAAAATCTTGATATTATAAATATTTTCAAGACTAGAACGTTTTAGCCTAAAACAGCGCAAACCACCGTTATTATTTACCAAAAACAAAAAATCCAACCTAAATAAATAGATTGGATTTCGTTTTTTGCTCCCCCTCTTGGGCTCGAACCAAGGACCCTCTGATTAACAGTCAGATGCTCTAACCAACTGAGCTAAGGAGGAAAATAACCCGTTTTAGTTTCCTAAAGCGGGTGCAAATATAGTAGTTTTTTGAAAGTCTCCAAACAAATAAATTATTTTTTTATTTAAATATCGCTTTATAAACATCATTACCGTTTGCGAACAGTAAAAGTGCTATTAAAATAAAGAATCCGGTAATCTGTGCATACTCTAAAAACTTATCGCTTGGCTTTCTACCCGTAATCATTTCATAAAGCAAAAACATCACATGACCGCCATCTAATGCTGGTATTGGAAGTATGTTCATAAATGCTAGAATAATCGATATAAACGCAGTGGTACCCCAAAACGCTGGCCAGTTCCAAGTATCTGGGAACATACCACCAATAGCGGCAAAACCACCCACCTCTTTATAAGCACCGGTATCAGGATTAAAAATTTTCTTCATCCCTTTAATGTAATCCGTAAGTGTCTTAACACCTTTGTTCCATCCGGCTGGGATAGATTCTATGAATGTGTAATCTAATTGTTTTACTTGAAAATAGCCTTCTTTTTCGTATTCCTCTAAACTATCAAATCCTAATGAAACACCTATCTTACCATCGTCAGATATTTTAGCTTCTAATGGCAACTCGGTACCATTTCGCTTTACAATAACATTTACCGTTTTTCCTTTATTGACCTCTAAAATAGGACTTACTTGATCTAAATATTCTACCCTAGTTCCTTCAATTTCAATTAAAGCATCTCCTTTCTCAAATCCAGTATTTGCATTTGGTGAGCCATCTGGTATTGCATTTATTATAAAAGGACTTCTTTGACTTATAAAACGTGCATTTTCTTTGTTATTAGAAATAGTTTCAATAAAATCAACTGGTATTTCCTTTTCAATTTTCTGACCATTACGTTCAATAGTAATGTTCTCTCCATACACCACTTCTGGCACTATGCTGTTTAAAGACTCTATTTTTTTTCCATCAACTGCTAAAATTTTATCACCCGTCTGAACACCAAGGGCATCACCCAAGGTAGTATCCGTAACCCAAATACCGTCTTTTAAACTATCATTGGCAACATATTGATCTCCATAAGCATATGCCAGACCAATGAATATAACAACGGCCAAAATGAAATTTACCGTTACGCCGCCTAACATAATAATTAAACGTTGCCAAGCCGGTTTGCTTCTAAACTCCCACTCCTTAGGTTCTTCTGCCATGGCTTCTTTGTCCATGCTCTCATCTATCATACCAGATATTTTTACATATCCGCCAAGGGGCAACCAACCAATACCGTATTCGGTCTCACCTATCTTCTTTTTAAACAGTGAAAACTTTACATCAAAGAACAAGTAGAATTTCTCAACTCTGGTCTTAAAATATTTTGCCGGTATAAAATGCCCTAACTCGTGTAGTACTATTAATATTGAAAGGCTTAAAAAAAATTGAATTGTCTTTATTACAATGGGGCTCATCCTTATTTCGTGAAAATTAAAATCGCACAAAAGTACATTTTTACAACCGCTAAAAAAAAGAAACCCACTGACCTTATGGTATTTTATGAATAATTTATCAGCAAGACAGCTATATTTACTTGAAATCTTGACAACCCTAGCGTACCTTTGTAAAAAAATAGTATGCGGTCTTTCTTCGCAAAATTCAAGATTTTTGGAATAGTACTTTTGGTACTCTCCGTCATAATCATATATTTATTCTATAATGCCCTACAGCCTGTAAAACTGTTGCCCGTATATTCTCCTGCCATGGTAAACTCAGAACTGGTAGCAGAAGAAATTCAACATGTTAGAAAGTACCATACCATTGCAGATTTTTCATTGACCAACCAAAATGGCGAGATCATTACCCAAGAAGATTACAAAGGTAAAATCTATATAGCCGATTTCTTTTTCACCACCTGCCCTACTATTTGCCCTATCATGACCAAAAATATGGTAGACCTGCAAAGGGCACTTGGCAAAGATTCTGATGTTATGTTGTTATCACATTCCGTTACTCCAGAGATCGACTCGGTTACACAGCTTAAAAAATATGCTATTGAAAAAGGGGTGGATGACAGGAATTGGAATTTAGTTACGGGTGATAAAAAACAGATCTATGAATTGGCACGAAAATCTTATTTAGCCGTTAAAACCGATGGCGATGGAGGACCATTTGATATGATACATACCGAAAATTTTATTTTAGTGGATAAGGATAAACGCATAAGGGGCTTTTATGATGGCACTAAAAAAGAGGATATGGATAAAATTATGGCCGATATTGAAATTCTAAAAAATTCTTACGACGAACTAGATAATTAACCGGGCTATTACCTGCCCAAGGCGAAACTAGTTTTAAGATGTAATAATTCCTTAATTGAATTATTTCATTTACTTTTGCCTTACTTATAATGAATCTAAATAAAGATTGGAGACTACAGTAGCACATTTAAAAAGAGGTCAAAGAGGAATCATAAAAGAATTCACTCAAGACCTATTGCCGATCAAGCTACTTGAAATGGGTTGTTTACCTGGTAATGAAGTAGAATTGGTTCAGGTAGCTCCATTAAAAGACCCAATATATATTAATGTCAACGGATCTCATATTGCCATTAGACGAGAAATGGCCTTACATATAGCACTTGATATTATTGATGACAATGCGGTTATATGAGCAAACAGATCAATGTAGCCCTTATAGGCAACCCTAATACCGGTAAAACATCGGTTTTCAATCAGCTTACCGGACTAAACCAAAAAGTTGGTAATTACCCAGGTATTACCGTAGAAAAGAAAGAGGGTATTTGCAAATTGCCCCGTGGTGTCAAAGCTCACATTTTAGATTTACCGGGCACCTATAGTTTAAACACTACATCATTAGATGAAAGTGTTGCCGTTGAACTTCTTTTAAATAAGAACGACAAAGATCACCCAGACGTTGCCATTGTGGTATCTGATGTAGAAAACCTAAAAAGAAACCTTCTTCTTTTTACACAGATCAAGGACCTAAAAATACCTACCATTTTAGTCATTAATATGGCCGATCGTATGGTTCGTAAAGGGATTACCATAGATATTGAGTTATTGGAACAAAAGTTAAACTCTAAAATTGCTCTGGTAAGTACTAGAAAAGAAACGGGTATAGATAGATTAAGAAATCTCATTGCAGACTATAAACTTCTACCAAAAAGCCAAAATGTAGATATTTCCGTCATAGCCCCAGATTATTTTGAACGACTTACAGAAGCTTTTCCGAAAGAGGATATCTATAAGTTATGGTTGGTCATTACCCAAGACGTGAACTTTATGCCGTTGAAAAAAACGTTTACAAAAGACACATCTTCCTTTACTACAAAATCAAAATCCGAGCTTAAACGTTTACAGCAGAAAGAAACCATATTACGTTATCAATTCATTAACGGCATTTTAAAGGAAACGTATAAAGTAGATGCCAGTGCCGCCAAAGGGTTTAGAGCTACTTTGGACAAGGTCTTGACCCATAAGGTCTTTGGATATGCAATTTTCTTTTTAATACTGCTCACCATTTTTCAATCCATTTATGGTTGGAGCGAGTATCCCATGGATTTAATTGATGGTTTTTTTGCTTCGGCTACAGAATGGGTGAAAGATACATTGCCACCGGGAGTATTTACCAATCTTATTGCAGAGGGTATTTTAGCCGGCATTGGCGGTATCGTTATATTCATACCACAAATAGCATTCTTATTCTTATTTATAGCCCTACTGGAAGAAACAGGCTATATGAGCAGGGTAGTCTTCTTGATGGACAGGATAATGAGGCCCTTTGGATTGAGCGGTAAAAGTGTGGTTCCATTAATTTCAGGTACCGCATGTGCTATTCCAGCGGTAATGGCTACTAGAACTATTGAAAACTGGAAAGAAAGGTTAATTACTATTCTGGTAACCCCGTTCACTACCTGTTCGGCAAGGTTACCGGTCTACCTAATTATCATTGCCTTGGTCATACCCGAAGGCAGTTTTCTTGGATTAAGCTATAAGGCCCTAACCTTAATGTCGTTATATTTAATGGGCTTTGGAGCTGCTATTCTGTCGGCGGTAATCCTGAACAAGATCTTAAAAATTAAAAGTAGGTCTTTCTTTGTGGTTGAAATGCCCAACTATAAACTACCGTTGATAAAAAACGTTGCCTACACCGTTCTTGAAAAAACAAAAAGTTTTGTTTTTGGCGCAGGTAAAATAATATTGGCCATATCTATTGTGCTCTGGTTTTTGGGCTCTAACGGATTCTCGGATGAATTTAAAAATGCCGAAACCATAGTAGCGCAAAGAATTAAAGAAAAGGGATATAGCGCCAATAGCGAGGTTTACTTTGAAAATCAACAAGAACCACAAGCAAACACTCTTTCCATAAAAGAGAAAGCTGTTCAACAGCAAGAATTGCAAGAAAGAGCATTAAACCAGGAAATTGCCAGCTATAAATTAGAGCATTCCTATATGGGTTATATGGGCAAAGCGATAGAACCTATAGTAAGACCTTTAGGATATGACTGGAAAATAGGAATAGCCGTTTTAACATCCTTTGCGGCAAGAGAGGTTTTTGTAGGTACGTTAGCTACTATTTACAGTGTAGGGAATGATGAAGAGGAAACCATTAAAAATAGAATGGCTGCAGAAGTAGATCCCAAAACAAAAAAACCATTGTTTAATTTAGCTTCGGGCATTTCATTACTATTGTTCTATGCATTCGCTATGCAATGTATGAGCACCTTGGCGGTAGTAAAAAGGGAGACGAATTCTTGGAAATGGCCAGCAGGACAACTAATATTCATGAGCCTTTTTGCTTATATTGTAGCTTTAATAGCATATCAATTATTAAAATAATATGGACATTATACAACACATATTGGTTTACATAACACTAGCTATTTCCGTAGGGTATTTGGTAAATAAATTTTTGATTCCTAAATCTATTTGGTCCGGCAAAAAAAACAACGCTAAATCCTGTGGTCAAGATGATTGTGGCTGCCACTAATCTTTATTTATAAGTTAAAATAGCTATAAAAGACTCATAACAGTTTCTAAAACTGTAACGTTTCTTGCTTTTGTTCGTTTAGATTGCGTAGGAATAATCTAACACTATGAACAATAAACCAACCCACTTATTACTTTTTACATTTTTTGTTTTCACCATTTTAAACACTAATGCACAGAACTTAAGCGCCAACGTTTTAGATAGCATTACCCAACAACCTATTCCTTACGCCACTGTTCAATTAAAAGAAAAAGGAGTCATTACCAATGAAGAGGGCAATTTCAATTTTATCTTGAACGAAACCATACAAGAATCTGATTCTCTCATTATTTCCTCAATGGGTTATGAAACCCTTGCCAAACCTATTTCAGAGTTTACAAGCGCTAGAATATTACTTGTACCCAAAGCAATTGAACTAAGAGAGGTTATAGTATCCAATAAAAATTATACTGCTGACGAAATAATAGATTTTGTAGTTGACAATCTAGACAAAAACTATAAGACCGACCTCACTAAAAAACGATTGTTCCATAGGTCATCTAACTTTGATAGATGGACAAAAAGTGATTTTAAAGTCAAAAAATCATCCATAGATATACTAAACCAACAATTTCTAGATAGTGTTATAACCACTGTACCCAAGGACAACAGTTATTATTCTGAAATTGTTGGCGATCTATACGGCAACCCATATGAAGAGTTATTAAAATTAAATCTTTTAAAAGCCTCCAAACTATTTGATAAAAGCAAGGAACTTGATGCTGAAAAATTAGAGGAAAAATTCAATGAAATACTTCGTGAAAATGTTAAAGAAGGATCTTATTTCAAGATAAAATCCGGTTTGTTCGGTACAAAAATAGATGCCGAGGAGGTTAGCGAATTTCTTGAAGAAGATATTGACTCTACAGATGTGGCCGCTGCCAACGAACAGCTAGAGAAAAAGAAGAAAGACAAAGAGCTGCAACAGAAAAACTACGCCAATTGGAAAAAAAGTCAATTGAACAATATCTTCAATAATTTACCCACGCAAGAAGACAATGATCTAAACTTTATAGTAAAATCCAGAAAGTATGATTATACATTGCAAGAATTCACATATTTAGGTAATGATGCCGTTTACGTCATCTCTTTTAAACCAAGTGGATCAGCAGATTTTGAAGGAACACTATTTATAAATGCAGATGATTTTGCCGTACTGCAAATAGACTATAGCAATGTAAAGCCTGTTAAAAAATTCAGTCTTTTAGGGATTTCAACAAATACCTATTTATCTAAAGGAAAAGTCATTTATCAAAAAGATGCATTTGACCATTACGGCCTACGCTATTATGAGTCTGAAGTAGGTGAACGTATTGGTGTTAGAAGACCATTAAAAATCATTGAAAAGAATAAAATCGTAAAAGGCAAAAACAAACAAAATGAGCTTTCTGGCGATATAGATTTTGTCTTTATAAATGTTGTAAAGAATGAATTGATCATTTTTGAATCTGATCAAATAGACCAAGCTACTTTTGATGGTTTTACAGAAAACAATGCCGTATCACCGACATATATGCCTAAATACGATCCTAATTTTTGGGAAGGCTACGCTATTATGGAACCCAATACAGCAATAAAAGAGTTTAAGTCAACCACCATTGATTAAATATAGTTCTTAACTATATTATAGAACAAAAGCCCCCAACCCGTTACCAAAAGCAAACCTCCAATTGGAGTAATAGGACCCAGTATTTTTATTTTATTTCCTTTGGATGCAGATATACACAATCCATAAATACTAAAGGAAAAAAGAATGATTCCAATGATGATGCAATAGATAATTGCCTTTTCTAGACCAGTTTCTAGATTAAGGTTAAAACTTAACATCAATAGTAAAAGTGCGTGATACATTTGATATTTTACTCCTGTTTCAAAACTATTCAGTTGATCTTCAGTAAACGTTTTCTTTAACAAATGTGCACCAAATGCCCCAAAAACTACTGCTAATAATCCTAATAAGGCTCCTACCAATTGCGCAACTAATACCATGAAATTTTTCTTTCAAAGATAATGGCATCCATTTAATTGTATACCTTACATAAAACTAATTATCAAAAAATGAAAAAGTTTATTACTGCCTATGGTTTTGTGCTTTTGATAATGACCGGCTGCGGATCATCAAAAAACACAAGTAATGACAACAACGGTACATCTTCATTAGATGTGGAATTGAAAGAAAAAAATAGGGCGAATGTTTCTCTACTACAACGTATACGCCAAAAGAGTGGCGTAGTCTTGCAAAACAATGTACCTATAATCAATAAGACCAGTAATTCCTTTGCCTCTGGTGGCAGTCAAGAACCTTTGTACGTTTTAAACAATCAGATAATTGGAAATTCTTTTCATTCGATCAACGAGTTAATAGATAGCTACAATGTGAAGAAAATAGTTATACTATCGGGTGCAGATGCTGCTGGTTATGGTACTCAGGGAGCCAACGGAGTAATCAAAATTACAAGCTATTAGTATTTACTGCAAACTAATATTCATTTGCATATTTGAATCTAGAATAAAGGCACATTCGGTATATTTTGGCGGACCAAACATTTTCATTTTCCCTTTGGAGAATGCTATTTGCTCTTTTGGAATACCCAACATGTTGGTATCTAAATTATTATTTCCGTTAGCATCATGAAATATAGCAATGGCATACTCACCATCGGGCAAATTTTCAATATCAAAAACCGTCTTACCCTTCACAGCCTTTTCAGAACCGGATTTAAATACCTTATCAAACTTTAAAAAGGAACTTTCATCAGTATAAACGGCAAAACAGATATTACCTTCTTCAGAAGTAACCCCATCAATATTTAAACTAATATTATGCTGAGCAAATAGACCTGTAGACATCAATCCTAAAACAAATAGTACCAGTAGATTCCCTTTTATCATGCCATATTATTTTAAAACCTACAATTTAATTAGGCGCGCTCAATGCCCCTATTTTTCCGCCGAGTTTCTGAAACAATTGTAAAGTTTGGACCGAGTCCTTTAGATTAAAATATACGTAAGTAGAATCTTTATAGACCAACTTAACTTTATGTTGTTCAATATTATCTACAAATACATGAACTTTCTTGTCTGTCAAAGAATCTTTAAACTCCCTAAAGACACCTTTCTCTTTTTCCAGCGCAGAAAAACCGTGCAAACGCTCCATTGGCGGTATTCTTTCAACCAACACCACACTATCTAGTTCGTTAAATGGAATTTCAACATTATAAAACCCAGAACGAATTCCTAGGCTATTGTCACTATTACTTACCCAATTTTTTAAATGAAGTATTAAAATGAACGCGCAACAGATTACTGTTAGAATCAACACCACTGTCCATACCCAATTTTTCTTGGTAAAATGCATAAAGGTTTAAAGTATCAAGTTAACCATACTATTGCCTTAAACGGTAAAATTCAAATTAAATTATTAACCTAAACCAACATCTAGGGTCATCATGATGATGAAGCCACCAATGAAGCCCATGGTAGCAATATCAGTGTACTTATCTTGCTGTGTTTCTGGTATAACTTCCTCTACGACCACAAAGATCATGGCGCCTGCCGCAAAAGAAAGCGCATATGGCAGTATAGGTTGAAAAGTAAGCACGGCCCACGCCCCTAGTACTGCTGCAACAGGCTCTACCAATGCGGAAGCCTGACCGAACATAAAACTTTTTGTCCTGCTCAGTCCATGCCTACGTAACGGCATGGCAACGGCAAAACCTTCCGGAAAGTTTTGTAGACCAATACCTAAGGCCAAAGCAACGGCACCACCAATAGAGGCGCCATCAAAACCAGCGGCCACTCCCCCAAAAAGTACACCAACCGCTAAACCTTCCGGTATGTTATGTAATGTAATGGCCAACGTAAGTAAGGTTGTTCTACGCCAAGGTGTTTTAACACCTTCTGCCTCGTCTTCCTTAAAATTAATATGTAAATGGGGCAATACTTTATCCAACCCAAAAATGAACAAAGCACCTAGCAAAAAACCTACTCCTGCCGGTATAACTTTCACAAACCCTTCACCCGGGCTCATTTCTATACCCGGTGCCAGTAAGCTCCAAAAACTGGCCGCTACCATTACGCCCCCAGTAAACCCTAACATTCCGTCTAAAACAGCACGGTTCATTGTTTTAAAAAGAAAAACCAGTGCCGCGCCCGCTGCTGTGAGTCCCCAAGTAAACAATGTAGCATAAAATGCTGCCAGTACGGGATCTATTGATTCAAAATACGCTATAATTTCATCCATAATTCATATAATTAATATGCTACTCTTCATCTACAATCTCCAAAAATAAATTTGTTGCAATCTGTTTTGATATCCTAATGGAGCCCGACCTGGTAGAGATGGTAACGGAACCATCAAACTCTTCAATTTCCAATATTTTAAAGGTATCGCCCAAGGCAATTTTATTCTTGTCCAAAAATTTTAAAAATGCCGCGGAAGAATCGTTGACGCCAACACAAACCCCTTGACTACCCACCGGCAAATCACTGATCAACTTCTTTACGGATTTTGTGAACACACCATCTTTGTTAGGAATAGGATCGCCATGTGGATCTACTTTAGGGTATCCTAAATGGGCGTCTAACTTATCAATTAAAGCATCACTTTTTATGTGTTCCAATTGCTCTGCAACCACATGAACCTCATCCCAAGAAAAATTAAGTTTATCTACCAAAAAAACCTCCCACAAACGATGTTTTCTAATAATGGAAAGGGCAACCAACCTGCCTTTTTCCGATAGTGAGACGCCTTGGTATTTCTTATAGTTCACCAAAGATTTCTCAGACAACTTTTTTACCATATCGGTTACAGAAGAAGGTTTTGTCTTCATCTGTTCTGCAATGGCATTTGTTGCAACAGATTTACTGTTGAAATCACTTAGGTGATAAATGGCTTTTATGTAATCTTCTTCTGATAATGTCATTTGAAAAGCAATATTAACACAAAAATACATTTTTATACCTAAAAACAATTTTTTAGATTTGCCTAAATTTAATTTTAGATGTTCAAAATATTATTTTTCGCTTGCTCTATTTTAGCTTTTACAACTGTAAATGCTCAAAAAACTACCATATCTGGAACCATATCTTCAAAGGGATTTCCTGAAGCCTATGTAAATATTTATTTGAAAGGCACTCAAATTGGCGCTGCGTCAGACGAAAACGGTCAATACTTACTTAAAAATATTCCTTCTGGCGATTACATTATCATTGCTTCCAATATAGGTTTTGAACAATTTCGTAAAGCGATCTCCGTTTCCGAAGATGAAGACCAAATTGTAAATATTGACCTAAGACCATCAACCGAGTCTCTTGATGAAATGGTAGTTACAGGCACTCTAAAACCTGTTAGTAGGTTAGAAAGTCCAGTACCGGTAGAAGTATATACACCTACCTTTTTTAAAAAGAACCCAACACCAAGTATTTTTGAAGCATTACAGAATGTAAACGGAGTAAGACCACAAATAAACTGTAATGTTTGTAATACAGGTGATATTCATATTAATGGACTAGAAGGTCCGTACACCCTAGTCTTAATAGATGGCATGCCCATAGTTAGTGGTTTGGGAACTGTATACGGACTCTCAGGAATTCCCAATTCACTTATAGAACAAGTTGAAGTGGTTAAAGGCCCAGCTTCTACATTATATGGAAGTGAAGCCGTTGGCGGACTCATTAATATTATTACAAAGAACAACTTATCTGCCCCAGATTTTTTTGCGGATAGTTTTGTAACCGGTTGGGGAGAATTTAATTTAGACATAGGCACTAAGTTTAATGTTGGCAAAAAAGCCAATGTTCTCTTAGGTGCCAATTATTTTAAGTACGATAACCCTATTGATAATAATGGAGATAATTTTACCGATCTTACATTACAAGATCGCATATCTGTTTTTCAAAAATGGAATTTTGAAAGAAAAGACTCCAGAATCCTTTCTTTGGCAGGAAGGTTTTTTTATGAAGATAGATGGGGAGGTGAACTGCAATGGACTCCAGAATTTAGAGGCGGTGATGAAATTTATGGGGAAAGTATTTACACCCGTAGATGGGAAGTTTTAGGCAAGTACCAGTTGCCGGTAGAAGAGCAAATGATGCTTTCCTTTTCCTATAATGACCACAAACAAAATTCCGTTTATGGCGATGTTCCTTATTTGGCAGATCAACGTATTGGTTTTACCCAGTTAACATGGGATAAAAACATAGGAAAACATAGCCTTTTAGCAGGTACTGCATTACGTTATAATTATTATGACGACAATACGCCAGCTACCGCGAACACGAATGGTAATGAACCCGATGAAGTAATTATACCGAGTGTTTTTTTACAGGATGAGATAGCGTTCAACAAAAAACATTCCCTTCTCCTAGGGGGCAGATATGATTATGATAACCGCCACGGCAATATCTTTACGCCAAGAGCGGCCTATCGCTTTAAGTTTACCGAAAATGACATTATTCGCTTAAATGCGGGTACCGGTTTTAGAGTGGTAAATCTATTCACAGAAGATCATGCAGCACTTACAGGTTCTAGAGATGTCATTATTGCAGAAGAACTGGAACCGGAAGAATCATTTAATGTAAATCTTAACTTTCTGAAGAAAATTTACGGTGATAATGGTACGTTTGTAAGTTTAGATGCTTCAGTATTTTACACCTATTTCCAAAATGTTATAATCCCTGATTACGACACCAACCCCAACCAAATTATATATGACAATTTAGATGGAAAATCAATTTCAAAGGGAATAAGTGCAAACATAGATATAACCATGTACAATGGTTTACAATTTATGATCGGAGGAACATTACAGAACGTGAGCAATACTGAAAATGGGGTTACGCAACGTCAAATTTTAACAGAAAGCTATTCCGCCAATTGGAGTATTGGATACCAAATTAGGCCATGGAATTTAAAGATAGATTATACGGGTAATTTATATGGCCCTATGCGATTACCAACATTAGGGGAAAGTGATCCCAGGCGAGATTTTTCACCCGCGTGGAGTATTCAAAATATACAACTATCTTATGATGGGATAAAGAATTTTGAAATTTACGGAGGAGTTAAAAATTTGCTGGACTGGACACCCAACCGAGGAAACCCCTTTATTATTGCCCGTGCCAACGATCCTTTTGACAAAGAAGTTACCTTTGATGCAAATGGCAATGCGGTTGCCACACCAAATAACCCGAATGCATTAACATTTGACCCATCTTACGTCTATGGACCAAATCAAGGAATCCGTTCTTTTATTGGACTACGATATACATTGAATTAAGTATTAAAGACACATGCTATTTTGTACTTTTGAAGTGCTAGACCTTAAAGAAGCTGAGAACAATCTGAAAAATTCATGAACGAATTCGATTACATTATCATTGGCGCAGGCGCATCTGGTCTATTGCTGGCAGATGCTATGGCCAACGATTCGTTTTTTGATCAAAAAAAGATTTTACTACTTGACAAAGCACCAAAAAATAGCAACGACAGAACGTGGTGTTTTTGGGAAAAAGGTAACGGTCAATTTGAAGAGATTATCCATAAGAAGTGGAATTCCATTCATTTTCAAGGAGAAGATGTTGCCAAAAGAACCAAGATCGACCCATATTCTTATAAAATGATAAGAGGTATCGACTTCTATGATCATTACCTGAAAAAGGTAAAGGCAACTAGCAATATAACATTTGTGCAAGACACTGTGGTGGGTATCTCCGAAACTGAAGACCTTGTTGCGGTTAAAGCAGTAAACAAAACCTATACCGGCAAATATATATTCAATAGCCTTTTTGATTATAAAATGGCTACCCAGCAAACAAAATATCCCGTATTACAGCAGCATTTTATAGGCTGGGTAATAAAGGTCAACAAACCTATTTTCAATACCGAGGAAGTCACATATATGGATTTTTCCATACCTCAAAAAGGCAATACAAGATTTATGTATGTACTGCCCTATTCCAATGATACCGCATTAATAGAATACACTTTGTTTTCAGAAAAGCTATTGCCAACACCTGAGTATGAAGAAGCTATAGAGGACTATATTTTACAACGGTTTCAATGCCAGGAATATGAGATTATAGAAAGAGAATTTGGCAGTATACCTATGACAGCGTATGACTTTAGGGAACACCATACCAACAGAATACGCTATATAGGTACCGCAGGGGGTTGGGCCAAACCCAGCACAGGTTATACTTTTATGAGTACGGCAAACAAAGTACCAAAATTGATAGCGTTCATTAAAGAGGGGAAACCTCTGAAAAAATTAAAATTGAAAGGCAAATTTTGGTTTTATGACATGCTCTTTTTAGATGTACTTCACAATGACAATGCCAATGGCCATGTAATATTCGAATCTATCTTTAAAGCATTACCACCACAAAAAGTTTTTAAGTTTTTAGATGAAAAAACAAGTCTCATAGAAGATTTGGAATATATCAACTCTTGCCCTAAACAACCGTTTATCAAAGCATTAATAAAACGAATTTTCTAAACCGTTCTATTCATTAAGTTTTCCCCAAACTGTCTTAGCAGTTCTTTATTTTCAGGATCAATATCCATATCATCAAGAACTTCAAAAGCTTTAGCCGTGTAATCTGCAATGGCAGTTTTAGTAGCTTGATCCGCTTTTGTCTTTTCAAATATAGAACGCACAGCGTTAATTTTAGCTTCGGCCTCTTTTGGGTGAATAGAATATAAATGCTCTAATTCTTTAGCGATTACTTCTGATCCAGAGTTTAAAGCTTTAAGATATAGGTAGGTCTTTTTGTTTTCAATAATATCACCACCAACCTGCTTACCAAAGGTTTTAGGATCACCAAAAACATCTAAATAATCATCTTGTAATTGAAAAGCTATACCAAGGTTTAGTCCAAAATTGTACATCTGTTGCTGTGCTTCATCTGGTGCACCTGCAACTATAGCGCCCATTTTTAAGGCAGCTGCAACTAAGACGGCAGTTTTGTATTCTATCATTTTAAGATACTCGGGCAACATCACATCATCCCTAGTTTCAAAATCTACATCGTATTGTTGACCTTCGCAAACTTCAAGTGCCGTTTTACTGAACAGCTTGGCCAAATCTCTAAAAACATTAGGCTCATAATTTTCAAAAAGTTGATAGGCCATTATCAACATGGCATCACCAGACAGAATACCCGTATTAATATCCCATTTTTCATGTACCGTAGTTTTACCCCTACGTACCGGGGCATCGTCCATAATATCATCATGAACCAAAGAGAAGTTATGAAAGACCTCAACAGCAACGGCAGCATCTAAAGCTTTTCTAAAATCGGTATTAAAAATTTCAGCAGTCATTAAAACCAATACCGGTCTTAACCTTTTGCCGCCTAAACCCAGAATATATGTGATAGGCTCATACAGGTTTCTAGGCTCTTTTGTAATCTTCATAGAGTCTAAATACGCAATAAACTCATCTCGATATTCACTAATAGTATGCATTCTTTGCAATTTTGCACAAAAATAGAACAAAAATGGCTGAATAAGCCCCCTTTTTAAGTGAGAAGAAATAAAACTTTACAGATGAATCCCTAATTTAAAAAAGCTGTCAAAGATGAACTTTTACGCTACTTACTAATTATAAAGAAGACCTCTTGATCAGTCTAGAGGGCATAATTAATTTTGTAACTGTATCACCTTTTAAATGCAATGCCGCTCTTTTTGCCATTTCGTTAAAATCGGTGGAAATAGTAGTAATTCCACCAAACACAATTTCTTTTGAAACATTATCGTTTTGGGACAGAATACCGATATCCTCCCCAATTTTATATTTATTTCTAACCGAATCTCTTAGAATTTGCCAAAGTATGGTATCTCCTAACGCAAAATATAAATTGCCTTTTTTAGCAGACCCAATAGTATAATTATTCTTGACAGAACCATTGACCTCAAACTCATCTATGAATTTTTGAAACGCGTTTTTTATAGCTATAGGAGAAAAATCGCTCTCTTCGTTGAAGTACAAAATAATCTTATTATACTTTTTTATTTCTGGCAGCAACCTAACCAAAGACGTATAAATGACCTCTTCAAATTCTTGGGAGATATAAGAATACCCTGGTCCCAAATTTAAATACCTATCTACCAACAATAATTTTTTGGGCTCAATATTCTTTAATAATGTTGCAACCTTTTCATTTTGTATTGGAGCAATAACATACATGCCATATTTACCATTGATATTAGAAATTATGGTCTTAAAAACAGTGAGGTTATTATGATGGAAAAAAACATCTATTTGAAACCTTCTTCCCATTTCTTTACGAAAGGTTTTATAAAATTCTTCTTGATAACTCTGAAAAGCAAATAGTAGCAAAGCCATTCTTTTGGTAATATTGGTAGCTTGGCTAATCACAAAATAACCCTTTAATTGCCTAGACTCTATTAAGCCTCTATTCTTAAGCTCCTCATATGCCTTAAAAATAGTTTTTCTTGCATAGCCTATTTCCTCAACCATAGTGTTTATAGAGGGTAACTGATCACCAATAGTCAATTGCCCATCTTCAATAGATTCAATTACGCCTTGAACCAATTGTTCATGTTTTGTAAGGTTATTATTGTGGGTGAGGTTTAGAATTTTACTAATAACCGGCATAAATTATAAATGAAATTTGCAGGCGTCAATATACAATTTAAAAAAAGATATCAAAAAATAGCTCCTGAATTATAGTGTACCTAACACAACAAATTAGCATGTAAAAAAAAGGTTTATATGCCGAAAAAGGCTACAAACACGCAAATACAGATTTTTTAGATAAAATGACAAATAATATGTATTTGATAATATTTTAAGATCTAAATGGAAATTCTAAAAAATAACATGTTAATATTTATTAAATTAACATTTTATTTTATATTTGTTCACAGTAGCATAGTGTATCATAGTCTCTTCATCTCAAAAACGCTCCCTAAAGAGACTATAACGCCTACGTCAACATAATTAACTAACAACTGTAAGAACTAACTTTATGAATTATCAAACAGACTTTTCTAAGTTTTCCATGATTCGGAATCATGTAAGCTTAACGATGATTTTATTTTTTAGTGGATTTCTCTTTATGGGTCTCCACGCACAGACAACCGTTTCTGGAACTGTTACTTCAGCTTCAGACAACATGCCGTTGCCAGGTGTTTCGGTCATTGATGCCAACAACCCTACAACAGGAGTACAAGCGGATTTTGACGGTAACTTTACAATTACCGTAGATGATGGTAGTACCAGTTTACGATTCAGCTACATTGGTTTTAAGGCTGTAGTGGTACCGGTAAACAATCAAAGTACCATCAATGTATCTTTAGAAGAGGACGTTGCCAACCTAGACGAAGTTGTTGTCGTTGGTTACGGTACTCAGAAAAAAGCGACCGTAACAGGTGCGGTAACCGCAGTACAGGGTCCGGTACTAGAAAGTTCACCGGCCATAAGTGTATCGAATTCCTTGGCAGGTAGATTGCCCGGGGTAGTAATCGTACAGACCAGTGGGGAGCCTGGTAATGACGAATCGAACATAAGTATTCGTGGAACCAATACATTAGGAAACAACCAACCTTTGATCGTTATTGATGGTATTCCAGATAGAGATGGTGGTATAGGTCGTATTAACCCAGATGATATTGCCAATATCTCTGTACTTAAAGATGCATCAGCTGCAATTTATGGAGCTAGAGCGGCCAACGGAGCAATAATCGTTACTACCAAAACCGGTAAAGCCGGCAAAATGCAAATAAATTATAAGGCTGATTTTGGTATAACCAGACCTACAAGAGTACCAGAAATGGCAAGTGCGGTAGAGTATCAAACTATAATGAATGAATTGGCGATTTATAACAGTAATATTCCTTCATCACAATGGGGAGCTGCAAATACCGCTTTTCAAACCTCAGGTAGTTATACTATACCAGGTAGTGATCCTGCAGAAACCGTAAACGCTGCATTTAGTCCAGAAACAATCAATAATCATAGAACCAATGCTGATCCATGGTTATATCCTGATACGGATTGGTTTGGTGCCACTTTTCAAGATTGGGCGGAACAACAAAGACACAACCTATCCATAAGCGGTGGTAGTGAAGATCTAAAATATTACGCATCTGTAGGTTATGCAGATCAAGGCGCTATATATAAAAACTCGGCCAACAGATACCAACAGTATAATTTTAGAATCAATACCGATGCTAGAATTAATGAATACCTGTCTACTAAACTAAGTATGGGATATAGAAAGGAAGATAGAACCTTCCCTACTGAAGGTGCAGGTGCTATCTTTAGAATGTTGATGAGAGGTAGACCAAATGAACCTGCAATATGGCCAAATGGATTACCAGGACCTGATATTGAAAATGGTCAACAACCGGTGGTAGTTACAACGAATGCTACAGGGTATGACAAACAACCAACAGATTACCTACAATTTACAGGTTCTTTGGATATTACCAACCCATGGGTAGAAGGTCTTAAACTGACATTATTGGCAGGTGTTGACCAAAGCCAGTTACGTAGAAAACTATGGCAAACACCATGGACTCTTTATTCTCTTGACCGTGCAAACTATATTGCTACCGGTGTACCGGAACTAAGCGGATCTATACGTTCCAACTTTACAGATGCAAGATTATTACAATCATCTAATAATGTACTAAACACTAACCTAACCGGTTTATTAAGTTATGACAATACAATTGGTGATGACCACACCATTAACTTATTGGCCGGTGTTACCCGTGAGAATTTTCAAGGTGAATTTTTCTCAGCATTTAGAAGAAACTACCTTTCTACCGCTGTTGACCAGTTAGGAGTAGGTGGTGAAATTGCACAAGAAACGGATGGTTTCGGTTACAACAGAACACGTTTAGGTTACTATGGCCGTGCCCAGTATAACTTTAAAGAAAAATACTTAGCCGAGTTCATCTGGAGATATGATGGTTCATATATTTTCCCAGGTAATGATCGTTTTGGGTTCTTCCCAGGATTGTTAGTTGGTTGGAACATTAATAATGAAGATTGGTTCAACGTTGACTCTATTAGCTACTTAAAGTTAAGGGGTTCTTACGGTGAAATGGGTAATGATCAAGTTTCATTTGACACCAACGGTGACGGTGAAATAACCGATGATGAATTACAAGAATATGCTTACCAATCTATTTACGAATTTGGTCAATACCCAATAAATGGTCAAGTACAAACGACTTTATTTGAAAACCTCTTGGCTAATCCTAGCTTTACATGGGAACGAGCTAAGAATTATAATATTGGTTTAGACGGTATTGTATTGGACGGAAAAATGAGTTTCACCCTTGAATATTTCTTGAACAAACGTGATCAAATTCTAATTCAAAAAACAGGTTCTACCCCAGGTTCTTCTGGTATTTCAGACCTTTTACCTCCTGTAAATGCAGGTAAAGTAAATAACGAAGGTTTTGAATTTGCGTTGAACTATTTTGGTGGTAGCTTTGATGGTTTTAAATGGGATGTTGGTGTAAACGGAGGTTACGCACAAAATACAGTTGAGTTCCTAGATGAAATTCCTGGTGCTCCAAGTTACCAATTACAAGAAGGAAAGCCTATTGGCTCATATTTAGTATACGAGTCTGATGGTGTATTTATTGACCAAGCTGCCATTGATTCCAATCCACTAGATTATAGTGCTGTTAAGCCAACATTAGAGCCAGGTGATATGAAATTTAAAGATATCAACGGAGATGGTGCCATTAACGACTTAGATCAAGTAAGGTTAAAAAATAGCATCAACCCTAACTTTAACTTTGGTGTTACGTTTAACGCTTCATACAAGAACTTTGATCTTTCTGTATTATTACAAGGAGCTACAGGGGCTAAATTATTTATCCAAACAGAATCTGGTGACATAGGTAACTTTTTAAAGTACAGCTTTGACAACAGATGGAGTCCAGACAACCCAAGTAGCGTTCATCCAAGACTTGCCAGTCGTGGAGACACCTACTATACAGGTGGTGATTATGGCAATAATACCTACAACTTATTTAGTAAAGATTACCTAAGACTTAAAAATGTTCAATTGGCATACAACTTTCCTTCAGAATTGATTGAGCAATTTGGTCTATCTAAATTTAAAATATATATGAGTGGTCTAAACTTGGCTACATGGGCGGCTCAAGATATATATGATCCTGAATCGACAAGTAATGACGGTCAGTTTTATCCACAACAGACTATTATTAACACAGGTTTTAGTTTAACATTTTAAAAAAAAATCATGAAAAAAGGAAAATTAGTACTCTTAGGCCTACTGACTTTAGCGTTAGTACCTATTTCGTGTAATGAAGATTTTTTAGAAACGCAGCCATTAGATTCAATCTCGGCAGATGCCACTTGGGCAGACGGTGCGTTGGCACAAGCATTCGTATTCAACGTCTATGCATCCCTTGGCTATGGAGGGTTTGAAGAAGAAGGTTTGGCTTCATTAACGGACGAAGCAATGTTTACACACTCTGGTAGAGGAGTAAACGTTATTACAGAAGGTTCACTTTCCCCGTCGGGTACGGGTAACGTGAATATCATTCCACAATGGAACGAATTATATTTAGCAATACGAAAAGCGAATATAGCTTTACAAGAATTACCAAATTCAACTTTTGATGATCAAACATTGAAAGACAGGTTAACGGGTGAAGCACATTTTCTAAGAGCGTATTATTACCATCAATTAATGCGCTATTACGGTGGCGCACCATTAATTGATGCCCCTTACGGCTTAGATGATGACTACTCTATAGCTAGAGGTACTTATGCTGAAAATGTAGATTTTGTAACCAGTGACCTTGACAAAGCCATTTCATTACTGGAAGGCAAAGAGGTTACACCAGGTAGAGCATCTATGTTAAGTGCTATGGGGTTAAAATCTCGTGTATTGACATATGCCGCCAGTGATTTGCGCGACGGACCTACAGCGAGCGCTAAGTCGGCAACATTAGGTGGATATTCAAATTTAGAACTGGTTGCATATACTTCTGGGGACAGAGATGCAAGATGGAACGCTGCAAAGACCGCTGCCAAGGCCGTTTTAGATGCGACCACTGGTTACAAGTTAGATTTAACCGAACCTGCAAGTGCAGAAGAAGCGACTGAAACATACATCTCTATTGCTATGGGAGGTGGAAGTGCCGTTGGTGATGCTGCTGCAAGATCAGAACTATTATTTGAAAGAACACATTCGCCTCTATTTACACAAGAAAGTAATTGGCCTTTAGGTGGAATTCACCAAGGGATCAACAATGGACCTAACGGATATCATAACTGGGCAGGTAACACACCTATTCAACAATTGGTAGACGACTATCAAATGATGGACGGTTCTGATTTCGACTGGAGCAATGAAGAACACGCGGCTGCACCATATGAGAATAGAGACCCAAGAATGGCCGCAACTATTCTTTATGATGGAGCAGCATGGAAACCAAGACCAGATGATGTTGCCTCAATAGATCCTTATGATGAAATACAGACAGGTACATATGCAGATGGTAGCGGAGGAATAATACCTGGTGTTGATATGAGAGATTCACCAATTGAAAACTGGAACGGAAGTAGAACCGGTTATTATGTACGAAAGTTCATTGATCCAGACCCATCTTTAGTGGACAATCAATCTAGTGCCCAAGTAGTACCATGGCCATTTATTAGATATACCGAAATAATATTGAACTATGTAGAAGCTTCTATTGCACTTGGTGATGAAGGCGAAGCGAGAAACTGGCTGAACAAGATTCGCTTTAGAGCAGGTATGCCGGCACTTACCTCATCTGGAACTGAGCTTTTAGAGGATTACATCAATGAAAGAAGAGTTGAATTGGCATATGAAGAACACAGATACCATGATGCACGAAGATGGATGATCGCTGATCAAACTTTGGGCAGGGGCATTAAGGTTATGAAAGTAACAGCTACCCTTAAAGCTGGTGCAACACCAAGAACTCCTTATCAGTATGACACATCTGTATATGATTACACCTATACCGTTGTAGACAATAATGATAATGAAACCAGAACTTGGGACGATAAAATGTATTTCATGCCTATAAGTAGAGATGAAATCAATAGAAATAACCTTTTGATTCAGAATCCAGGTTATTAGTTTAGTTTAAATTGAGTTAAATTAAAGATCTATTCCTTTTTGGAATAGATCTTTTACTTTTAAACAAATGACAAAAAATCTAATCTTCTATATTCTTATAATTTTCTTATTACATCAAAGCTGTACAGAGAAAGTTAAAAAAGATGAAACCTCTTCAATAATTAACAAGATTGAAGAACCAACCCTATTCACTCTTTTATCCGAACATGAAACGAAAGTAACTTTTCAAAACACCTTAAAGGAAGGGTTAAATGCCAACGTATTGGTTTACGAATACCTCTATAACGGCGGTGGTGTAGCTACAGGGGATTTTAATAACGATGGTCTTCAAGACTTATATTTCACTTCTAACATGGGTGAAAATAAATTCTATTTAAATGAAGGCAATTTCACATTTAAAGATGTTACTACAATTTCTAAAGTCGCCGGTAGACCTGGACCTTGGAAAACAGGCATAACCTCTGCAGATGTAAACGGAGATGGTAAATTAGATCTGTATCTATGTTATTCAGGGGCCTTACCAGATGCAAAGCGTAAAAATCAACTTTTCATCAATCAAGGGAATGATGCCAACAACGTACCAATTTTCAAAGAACAAGCGGAAGAATATGGTTTGGCCAGCGCTGCTTTTAGCAATCAAGGATATTTCTTTGACTATGATAAAGACGGTGATCTAGATATGCTTTTACTAAACCACAATCCAAAATCTTTACCTGTTTTAAATGAAGTAAGCACTAAACAGTTTTTAAAAAAAGATGACCCTTATCAAGGTATTAGGTTGTTTGAGCAAAAAAATGAGAAATTTTATGATATAACCCAAAAAGCAGGTATTAGTGGTTCTGCATTAACCTATGGATTAGGTATAGGTATTAGTGACATTAACAATGACGGTTGGCAAGACTTCTATGTTTCTAATGATTATACTGTACCAGATTATCTCTATATTAATAATAAAAATGGCACATTTACAGACCAACTAGGTGATCAAATGGGACATACAAGTCATTTTTCTATGGGCAATAATGTAGCCGATATCAATAATGATGGCTTGCAGGATATTTTCACTTTAGACATGTTGCCTAAAGATAATAAGCGCCAAAAATTACTTTTATCGCCAGATAATTATGAAAAGTTTGATCTAAATATTAGAAGTGGTTTTCATCATCAATATATGCGCAATATGCTTCAGTTGAACAATGGCGACAATTCATTTAGTGAAGTAGGTCAACTAGCCGGTATCTCAAATACAGATTGGAGCTGGGCTCCACTTTTTGCTGATTTTGACAATGATGGTTTTAAAGATCTATTCATTACCAACGGATATTTTAGGGATTACACCAATTTGGATTTCATCAATTACATGGACAGTTTCGTACAATCTAAAGGCAGACTACAACGGCAAGATGTTTTAGAACTTATAAAAGAAATGCCAGCATCTAACCTGACCAATTTCTATTATACCAATAAAGATGGCGTCCACTTCAATGATCAATCTCAAGAAGCAGGTATAGCCCAACCTGCCAACAGCAATGGTGCCATATATACTGATTTAGATAATGATGGTGATCTAGACCTCGTTATTAATAACATTAACAAACCGGCATTTATTTATAGGAATGACACCCAAAAAGGCAATGGCAATTTCTTAAACATTCAGTTAAAAGGAAACCAAAAAAACACACATGGTATTGGATCAAAAATCAGTATCTACGCCAAAGGAAAAACCCAAGTACTTGAGCAAATGCCAACCAGGGGATATCTTTCGACCGTATCATCGATTTTACATTTTGGATTAGGCGACATAACTACCGTAGATTCTTTAAAAGTAACTTGGAACTCTGGAAAAACGGAGACTATTGAAGCACTTTCAGCGAATAGAACAATTGAGCTGAATGAATCCAATGCCCAAACCTTGGAATTGGCTCAAAAGAAAAGTAAAACGTTGTTTTCAACTGTACGCAATTCCGTTAATTTTGAGCACAAACCATCTTCTGTAAATGATTTTAAACGACAGTCGCTCTTAATAAAACAATTATCTCATAGTAGTCCTCCTATTGCTAAAGCAGATTTAAACAATGATGGGTTAGAAGATATTGTCATTGGTGGCGGCGTTGATCAACCTACCGCCATATATCTTCAAACTAACAATAAAAATTTCAATCAAAAACCAAACGCAGATTTTGACCTAGACAAGGCTCATTTTGATACTGATATTGCAGTACTTGATGTTAATAATGATGGTCATCTAGATATTTATATGGCGAGTGGCGGATATCATAACCTAACCGCTAATGATCCTCTATTACAGGACAGGCTCTATTTGGGCAATGGGAAAGGGAATTTTAAAAAGGCTCATAATTCATTACCACAAATGACCATAAGCACCGGATCGATTTCATTTTCAGATATAAACAATGATTCGCACTTAGATATATTTATCGGTGGTTATAATGTTCCTGGTCGCTTTCCTGAAATACCAAGAAGTTATATTCTTATCAATGACGGTAAAGGAAGTTATGTAGACAAGACCAATGAAATTCAACCCAACTTACAATATCCTGGTATGGTTACCGATGCCACTTGGGCAGACATGGATGGTGACACTATAGAAGATTTAATTATAGTTGGTGAATGGATGCCCATAACTATTTTCTTGACTAAAAATGGCAAATTGATCAATGGAACAGACCAGTTTTTTGAAAGTGATTTAAATGGGTTCTGGAGCAGCGTTCTTGTTGAAGATTTAAATAAAGACGGCAAACAAGATATTATTGCAGGAAATATTGGTACCAATACACAATTCACAATAGACAAAGACACTCCGGCTGAATTGTATTATTCCGATTTTGATAATAACGGTTCTATTGATCCCATTCTAAATTTTTACATTGACGGTAATAGTTATCCATATGTTACCAGAGATGAACTGTTAGGACAACTATCGAGCAAAAGACAGAAATTTAACAGTTATGAAAAATACGCTGATGCGCAGATAACAGACATTTTTAATGATACTGAATTGAAAAAGGTGAAAAAATTAACTGCAACACACCAAGAAACATCCCTATTTTTAAGCACAACAGATAAAAAGTATACAAAAGTTCAATTGCCATTACAAGCTCAATTTTCCCCGGTTTCAGAAATTATTGCGGAAGATTTTAATCAAGATGGTAATTTAGACCTGCTACTTCTTGGCAACAATGATTATTATAAGTTACGTATAGGTAAATTCGATGCCAACTATGGTACATTACTTTTAGGTGATGAAAATGCCAATTATAAGTACATTTCCCAATCTAAATCTGGTCTATCCATAAAAGGAAGTAATACCAGAGGTATTATCATTGACGATAAACTAATACTTACCAACTACGGCAAGTCAATACAAACATATCAACTAACAAAATAGCTTTATAAATAACAATGACCATTTATAATAAAAACATACTTGGCAGTACGCTCTTACTATCACTACTTTTAATGATTACAGCTTGTTCTACAGAAGAACAACCAAATATGAGTGAAAAAGATGTTGCTACGGAATGGGCCAACATGACTTTGTACATTACACAATATACCCCATCTAACTCCCCTACATTTGCCTCAAGAGCATTTGGTTACACCGGTTTAACCATGTATGAATCTATAGTACCAGGTTATAAAGAATATAGTACAATGAACAATCAGGTTACTGGTCTAACCATGTTACCAACAATAGATACGGACAAAGAATATAATTGGATACTATCTCTTAATGCAGGTCAGTCAGAAATATTGAAGAATATTTATGTTCAAACATCAGATGAAAATATCCAAAAAATAGATTCCCTTGAACAGGTTGTTTACAATCAATTTAAAACAAGTGTTGCTCCAGAAACGGTGAAGCGCTCTATAGAATATGGTAAATCTGTTGCAAAAGTAATTTTTGAATGGAGTAAAACAGATGGAGGTCATAGAGGATACTTATACAATTTTGACAAATCTATGGTTCATCCAGACAGACCGGGAGCATGGAAACCACCATTGTTCGCACAGTCTTTTAGCCATCATCCATTACACCCACATTGGGGCGAAAATAGAACCTTTGCTCCTATCAATAAAACAATTGAGGATCCACAAATGATACCTTATGACACACTTCCAGGGTCTGCCTACTACCAACAATTTGAAAATGTTTATCTAAAAGATTTAGAATTGACCCAATTAGAAAAGGAAGCTGCCATTTGGTGGGGAGATGACCCTGATGTTAGCTTTACACCGCCTGGTCACTCGTACTATTTTGCTACGTTGGCAGTAGATGGGCATGACCTTTCACTTATAGAAAGCACCCAAGTGTATGCCCAAGTAGGCATGGCGGTGGCAGACGCTTTTATTAATTGTTGGAAATGGAAATATCTTTTCTTTACGGAAAGACCTAATACCTTTATCCCAAAGTACATTGATGAAGAATGGGAATCTTTTTGGCCAGACCCGCCATTTCCTTCATTTCCATCTGGACATGCAATACAAGCCGCCGCTGCCGCAACTATATTAGAACATAATTTTGGCAAGGAATTCACTTTTACCGATAGGGCACACGAAGGAAGAGAACGAGATGAGTTAAAAGAAACCGATTTTGTCGTTCGTTCTTTTGACACCTTTTGGGAAGCTGCACAAGAAACTGCTGATTCTAGATTTTACGGCGGTATACATACTCAACTTGACAACGAGGTAGGATTAGAAAAAGGAGTGGAAATCGCAAAAAATGTTTACACCCTTCAATGGAAGAATACAAATGAAAAATAACACCACTATAACGCACACATATTTTTTGGCAGTACTTTTTTTCTGCGGATGCCTAATTAACGCACAAGAAACTTTTGTTGATGTTACAGAGCATGCAGGTATTGAACACCAATACGAAGTATATGAAGGAACATTTGGTGGCGGTGTAACCGTTTTCGACTTTAATAACGATGGCTTTGAAGATCTTTATATCACTAGCGGTATACAAGCGGACAGATTATATCTAAATAAAGGAAATGGTACGTTTGAAGACGTTTTTAAAGGCTCTGGTCTAGAGGTTACCAATGAGTATGTTACCCAAGGTGTGGTCAGTGCAGACATCAATAAAGATGGGTTTAGAGATTTGTTCATTACAACAATCACAACTACCGATGGTAAAAATGTAATACCTAGGGCAAAAAATCTATTGTTTCTAAATAATGGAAATGCCACGTTTACCGACGTTACAAAAGCATATGGTTTAGAAGAATTCAACTCTTTTAGTACAGGTCCAAGTTTTGGAGACATAGATGCCGACGGATACCCAGATCTTTTTGTTGGCAATTACTTCCAAGAATTTACCGGAAAACTAGGTATTATAAAAGACGCAACTATAGTTAGTGCAAACCAAACCGCAAGAAGTTATTTACTAAAAAACAATGAAGGTAAAAGCTTTAAAAATGTGTATGATGACTATGGCTTAGGTCATAAAGGTTTTGGGTTTGGTGGTGTTTTCACCGACTTCGACAATGATCAAGACCAAGACTTATTGGTGAACCAAGATTTTGGTTACAAAGCAGTGCCCAACTTCCTGTACCAAAATGAATATCCTAATGATCGCTTTGAGGACGTAAGCCAGCAAACCAAAATGGATTTAAAGATCAACGCTATGGGAGCGGCTGTTGGTGATTACAATGGGGATGGATGGATGGACTATTATGTTACCAACATTAAATTCAATATGCTTATGGAAAACCAAGGCAATGGTAATCCGTTTGTAGATAAGGCTAAAGAATTGGGCACCTACAATTTAGCCATAAGCTGGGGCGCCAATTTTGCCGATTTTGATCATGATGAAGATTTAGACCTTTTTGTTTCCAATGGCGATTTAAACCCCAACTGCACCCCAATGGGCAATTTCTATTTTGAGAACAATGCCAATACGTATACCGAAAAGGGACGTGAACTTGCTATTAACGATTATGGTATTGGTAGAGGTTCGGTAATTTTTGATATGGACAATGATGGAGACATGGATTTACTGGTCGTAAATCAAAAACCTATTCTAAACTATCCTATTGCGTCAACCACCCGCTTATTTAGAAACGACATTGCAAGAGGAAATTGGTTAAAAATAGCTTTAAAGGGCGTACAAGCAGAAAGCAATGGTATTGGTTCTAGGGTAACGGTAATTGCGAACGGTAAAAAATTCATTAGGGAAATAGATGGTGGTGGGTCTAGTCATATTTCTCAAAACTCGGTCATTGCACATGTTGGCCTGGGTACAACTACCAAAATAGATTCCGTCATAGTAAACTGGTCTGGTGGCAACAATCAAATTATTACCAATATTAAAGCCAATCAATTATTAGAAATTGTAGAAACAGCCCAACCCAAAAAGCCCTTATTCAATTTTTGGTACTTCATTGGTGCTCTATTTTTAATAATTACAGTCCTATATCTATACCGCAACAAGAGAAGTTAAACAGCTGATTATATTATCTTTACACATTTTACAAAATTAATTTTTAAAAAAATTCCTTAAAAATGCAATAGGTTTCAAATTCTGCGTCTTTATAAGTGAAGACCAATTGAAAAAGCTCTTGGATGGCATCTGACCAAAAAGATAACACAAACCTGAATAGTTTTTTTGAAGAAGAATATAGCTCGATCAAGCGCTACATTCAATCTAAAATTAAACAAACATCAGAAAGTGATGCCGAAGATATTATACAAGATGTTGCTTTACGTATTTTCTCTAGACCTATAGACGCCTTACCAATACATAACATTGGTGGTTATGTGTATAATGCCGTCAAAAATAAGATTACAGATATATTACGTACCAAAAGAACACGGTTTGATGACCAAGAGCAACTAGAACAACTCTGGACAGATTTTACCTATTTGTTCTATGATCAATCTTCAAATGAATACCCTGCACTAATACAAGAAAAACTAAAGATTGCCATAGAGGAATTAAAGCCTGTCTATAGGGATATCATAGTTGCAGTTGATTTTGAAAATTACAGCTACAAAGAAATTTCAATGGAAACCGGTATACCTCAAGGCACACTAATGTCCAGAAGACATAGGGCACTTTCAATACTTCTTAAAAAAATAGAAAATTAAAAAATAGCATTATGAAATCTAATTTGGAAAAAACCATGGAAAAATCAGCTCAATATTATGTTTATAAAGCGTTCAAAATTCTCATGTATATTTTACTAGGGATCATTATAGTCTTTTTAGTAGGCTACATTGTTATGCGTTTATGGAATTGGCTTATGCCAGATATTTTTGGATTACCTCAAATAGACTACTGGAAAGCTCTTGGCATACTACTATTATCTAAAATAATCTTTGGTTTTGGTGGTGGTGATGGTCCTAACAGCAAAAAAAAGAAAAAGGATAAACACAAGAGATTTTCAAAATTTGATCCATGCAAACCTATGAGAACAGATTTTTCCAAGTGGAAACACTATGATGAATTCTGGAAGAATGAAGGCGAACAAGCTTATAAAGAATACGTGGCACGTAATGAATCTATAAACAACGGATGAAGTTTCTAAACGACATTAACAAATTGTAAAACTTTGGAAACTTTTACAGTTTCTAAAGTTTCCTGATGTATATTTGCATTCGTTATGAAAGAAAAAATACGGAATACGGCATCACAGCTATTCTTGGAACGCGGTTTTAAAAGTATAACAATGGATGATATTGCCAATGAAATAGGCATGTCCAAAAAAACGATCTACAGCGAATATGAAAATAAGACTTCGCTTGTTGAAGATTGCGTTATGGCTAAGTTTTGTGTTTTAAGTGAGGGTATAGATCTAATAATAGCTATGGAAAAGAATGCTATTGAAGAATTATATGAGATCAAAAGATTTGTAATGTCCCATTTGAACAACGAAAAAAGCTCTCCTCAATACCAATTAATGAAATACTACCCTAAAATCCATAAATCGCTAAAACTTATGCAATTTGAAAAAATGCATAAGTGTGTGCTTTTAAATGTAGAAAGAGGGTTAGCTCAAGGGCTTTTTAGAGATAATGTAAATCCTGAATTTGTAGCCCGAATATATTTTAGCGGAATGAACACCATTAAAGATCAGAATATTTTTCCTTTAGACCTTTTTCCTATATCTGAACTTATGGATTCATTTTTGGAATATCATATACGAGGTATAGTTACTCCTAAAGGGAAAACCATATTAAATAACATCATCAATTCAAATCAAGAATAAATGCGAAATCAATTAGTAATCTTAATCACTGTTCTAAGTCTAAACTTAGGTCTATCACAAGAACAGACGTATTCTTTTACCTTAGATGAGGCAATTCAATTTGCTTTAGAAAACAACTACGCCGCTATAAACGCCAATAGGGACATCATAGATGCTCAAAAGCAAAAATGGGAAACTATTGCGGGTGGCTTACCTCAAATAAACGGATCAGTTGGGTATCAAAACCAGTTAAAACAACCCGTTACCCTTTTGCCAGCAGAGCTTGTTGGGGGTGCGGCAGGTGAGTTTATTCCGGTAGTATTTTCCCAACCCCAATCTTTGACCGCTACGGCAACCTTAACCCAACAAATTTTTGATGGGTCATACATTGTTGGTGTTCAGGCAACAAAAGCCTTTTTGAGCTATAGTGCCAATAATAAAGAAAAAACAGATCTAGATGTTAGAAAACAAGTAGTTGAAGCCTACGGCAACGTTTTATTGGCAGAAGAATCGGTAAAGATTTTAGAAAAGAATAAGGCGAACCTTGAAAAAAACCTTTATGAAACAACCAAATTGTACGAAAACGGGTTAGGAGATGAAGAAAGTGTAGACCAACTTCAAATAACACTTTCTTCTGTAGAAAACCAATTACAAAATGCACTTAGACTAAAAGAGATTACCTTACAAATGCTCAATGTTAGTTTAGGTTTAGACTTAAATGCACCAACGCAACTACAAGAAAAACTAGAAGACCTTACCGTTTCTAAAATGGATCTTAGCATACTAAGTACAGCTTTTAATATCAGCGACAATGTAGATTATAAACTTGCCGAAAACTTAAACGAGCAACGTTATTACGAATGGAAATTGTCTAGAAGTAGAGCCCTACCCACTTTAAACGCTTTTGTAAACTACGGTAGTTCTTCCTATTCAGAAAGTTTTGATTTCTTTAGTGGAGACCCAGAGTGGTTTGATTCTTCCATATTGGGCTTTGATCTAAACATACCAATATTCAGTTCTTTAAAGCGTAGTGCCAGTACACAACGTGCAAAAATTGCGTTAGAAAAGGCAAAAACACAATTAACGGAAGCAGAACAACAGATTAGATTGCAGTTAGAGAACGCCAAGAACGACTATACGTTGGCCATTAACAATTATGAAACGGCAAAACAAAACCTGTTACTTTCTGAGCGTATAGAAAACAAAAATCAAATTAAATACAAAGAAGGATTGGCTACCAGTTTTGAGTTGCGCCAAGCACAAACCCAACTATATACCACTCAACAAGAGTTTTTACAGTCAATGGTTGAGGTTATCAATAAAAAAACGGATCTAGAAATTATACTAAATACAAAATCCTAAATAATCAATCATAAAAAAAACGATCATGAAGAAATTACCTATTTTATTAATAGCCGTCATAGGCCTTTACTCATGTGGTGGTGAAGATCAATCGGTAGCTGAAATTATTTCGGGACAAAACCTTGAGGCCATAAGAGCCAAAAAAAATGAAATAACTACCCAGCAAAAACTGATAGATGCCCAACTAAAATCTTTGGACTCTGCAATTGCCATTTTGGGCAATGAAGAGAAGTTACCTTTAGTAAATACATTAACAGCCAAAAAGGAAATATTTAATCACTATCTGGAATTGCAAGGAGATGTAAGTACCAAACAGAATGTACTGATCTACCCAGAAATGGCAGGTACCTTACAAAGGGTATACGTTAAAGAAGGGGACCGTGTAAGCAAGGGACAAGTTCTTGCAACCATAGATGATGGCGGAATGTCAAGTCAATTAAACCAATTAAAAACACAGGCATCTTTAGCCAAAACTACTTTTGAACGTCAAGAACGTCTTTGGAATCAGAATATTGGATCGGAAATTCAGTACCTACAGGCAAAAACGAATTATGAAGCGGCCGAAAACATGGTATCACAAGCGCAAAGCCAGTTAGGCAAGTCTACGATCAGAGCTCCATTTTCAGGAATCATAGACAATGTAATTAAAGACCAAGGTACTGTGGTTGCACCAGGACAGGGATCTGAGGTATTTCGCATAGTTAACTTGTCTGATATGTATATTGAAGTAGAAGTACCAGAAGCTTATTTAGGCAATGTTACAAAAGGAAAGGAAGCTTTGGTCTATTTTCCTATACTAGGTGATAGCGTTGTTACTAAGATCAGGGAAACGGGTAATTTCATCAATCCGTCTAACCGTTCTTTTGAAGCTGAAATACCGGTACCGAACAAAGAAGGTAAAATTAAACCTAATCTTTCCGCAAAAGTGAACATTAATGATTACACCAGCGAAGATGCAATTTTGATACCAACAAGTATAATCTCTGAAAATGCAGAAGGGGAACAGTATGTATTTGTTGCAGATGAACCAAATGCAGATGGAGAATCGGTCGTAAAAAGAACCATAATCACCACAGGTAAAACCCAAGGTGCAGCTATAGAGGTCTTAACAGGATTGAACGACGGAGACCATATTATCAAAGAAGGCGCAAGAAGCGTCAAGGATGGTCAAAAAGTTAAAATTAAAAAATAAAGATCGATGAGTAAAGTAAAAAAGAACGCCGATAAGGAATTCGGTCTTTCATCATGGTCCATAGATAACCCCTCGGTTATTTATGTCATGATCGCCATTTTTCTTTGGTTAGGTTTCAGTGCTTACATGGCTATGCCCAGAGAAGACTTTCCTGAAATCATAGAAACCAAAATTTATATTAGTACACCCTACCCTGGCAACACTGCCGAGGATATTGAAAAACTGATTACAGACCCTTTAGAAGATAGATTAAAGAACGTAAGTAATGTAGTAGAGATCACATCAACCTCTCAAGAAGATTACGCTATTTTAACCGTAGAATTCGATGAGGATATAACCGTAGAACAAGCCAAACAAAAGGTTAAGGACGAAGTTGATAGTGAAAAGGCTAGTGAAGACTGGCCAACGTTCAACGGAGCTAAGGTAGAACCAAATGTTTTCGATTTAAATTTCTCTGAAGAAGTTCCTATCATGAACATCAATTTTACGGGAGATTATCCTGTAGAAAAACTGAAGGAATTTGCAGAATACCTGCAAGATGAAGTTGAAGACCTACCAGAAATTAAACAGGCCGATATACGTGGTGCCCAAGATCTAGAAGTAGAAATTGGCGTGGACATATATAAGATGATGGCCGCTAAAATTAGTTTTCAAGATGTTATAAATGCCATTAGCAATGGTAATATGACAATGTCCGCTGGTAACCTGAAAACAGTTGGTCAAAGACGTACCATTCGTATTTTAGGCGAAGTAGAAGATCCAAAAGAATTGAACAATTTTGTGGTCAAGTCTGAGAATGGCGCCGTGTACCTTAAGGATATTGCATCCGTTAATTTTCATGCTAAGGATAAAACCACCTACGCCCGTGAGTTTGGCAAGAATGTAGTCATGCTCGATGTAAAGAAGAGAGCTGGTAGAAATGCGATATCTGCCGCAGACAAAATCAAAGAATTGGTCAAGAAGGAAGAAGCTGATTATTTTCCGCCAGATCTTAATATTTCTATTGCCAATGATTCTTCTACTAGAACTTTGAACCAGGTAGACGATTTAGTGAACAACATCATATTCGGGATCATTTTAGTTGTAACCGTTTTAATGTTTTTCTTAGGATTTAGAAATGCCCTATTCGTTGGTTTTGCCATACCTATGTCAATGTTCATGTCTTTCGTAATATTGTCATGGCTTGGTTATACGCTAAATACCATGATCTTATTTGGAATGATCATGGGGCTTGGCATGTTGGTAGATAACGGTATTGTAGTGGTAGAAAACGTTTACCGATTAATGGACGAAGGTCTTTCTAGAACCGAAGCTGCTAAAAAGGGTATTGGTGAAATAGCCTACCCCATTATCATTTCTACCGCAACAACAGTAGCGGCATTTGTACCGTTAGGATTATGGCCAGGTATTTTTGGGCAGTTTATGATTTATTTCCCTATCACACTTTCTGTTGTATTGGGATCCTCCTTGTTCGTTGCCATTTTCATGAACTCTATGTTGGTTTCTAAATTTATGAGTACCGATGAAAAAGAACTGACCCTAAAGCAGCTTATTCGTATGAGTATTATTTTGGGGGTATTGGGAGCTTTGATCTTAATATTTGGTGGTGCTATGAGAGGCTTAGGATCTGTATTGATCTTAACCGGTATCATGTTCTGGGTATACAAATATGTAATTAAAGGTGCTGCTATACAATTTCAGCGTAAAACCATGGTTCGTTTTGAAAATTGGTATGAAAAACGTCTAAAGCACGCCCTTAGAGGTAGTAATGTATACTGGTATTTTGGTATTACCTTTTTCATGTTGATCGGTGTATTTATGTTATTTGGCATGTCGGTTGGTAGTGGACGTACTAAAATTGAGTTTTTTCCGGACAACAAACCGAATGAAATCTATGTGTATGTAGAGTATCCTGAAGGAACCTCTATTGAAAAAACCAATGAAATCACCAAAGAGGTAGAAGATCAAGTATACGCCATAATGGATGACCCTAAGTACAAAAAGAACGGGGAAAACTTTATGATGGCCTCAGCGGTATCGGTCGTTGGTGAAGGTGCCGGTAACCCATTAACAGATGGTGGTTCTTCGGCAGAAATGCCACATAAGGGTAAAGTAACCGTAAACTTTAGTGAGTATAAATATAGGGAAGGTCTGAACACAGAAGACATCAGGGCTCGTGTACAAGCTGCATTACAAGGTATTTACCCTGGTGTTGCCATTTCCGTAGAAAAAGATGCCAATGGTCCGCCAGCTGGTTTCCCTATTAACATTGAGCTTGAGGGTAGCGATTATGATGAGCTCATTAATACTGCCGAAGACATTAAAAACTTCATCAACACCAAAAATATTGCAGGTATAGAGGAGTTAAAAATTGATGTGAACAAGGGCAAACCTGCCATGCAAGTAATAGTTGATCGTGAAAAAGCCGGTGAACTTGGTGTAGCCGTTGGTCAGGTAGGTAATCAATTAAGACGTTCCATTTTTGGTGAAAAAGCAGGCGTATATAAAGAAGATGGCGAAGATTATGACATCAACGTTAGATTCAACGAAGATCTTAGATATAATAAAAGTGCCTTATTCAATCAGAATATTATTTTTAGGGACCCATCTAACGGTCAAATCAAAGAAATACCAATTTCTGCCGTAGCCAAAGAGAAAAATACCTCGGGCTTTAGCGCCATTAAACATCGTGATGGTAAACGAGTAGTTACCATTTACTCCGGATTAAAACCTGGCTTTACAGATGCTGGTGCTATTGTAGCGGAAATACAAAGAGAAATGGAAAGTTTTGATGGTACTCCGTCAACCGTTAAAATAGATTACACCGGTCAACTGGAAGAACAAGCAAAACAACAAGCCTTCTTAGTAGGTGCCTTTTTCTCAGGATTAGGATTGATCATGCTTATTTTAATATTCCAATTTGGTGGCATTTCTAAACCATTGATCATTATGATCGCCATTTTCTTGAGTTTTATTGGTGTATTTGGAGGGTTAATGATCACCGGATGGTCTTTTGTTATTATGATGACCATGATGGGTATTATTTCGCTGGCAGGTATTGTTGTGAACAATGGAGTGGTACTCCTAGATTACACACAGATACTGATAGACCGTAAAAAGATTAGATTAGATATGGACGACAGCGACCTATTGACTATTGAAGATGCTACAGATTCTATGATCGTTGGTGGTAAGGCAAGATTAAGACCAGTAATTCTTACGGCAATTACAACAGTGCTTGGTCTGATCCCTTTGGCAATAGGACTAAATATAGATTTCTTTTCACTGTTCTCAGAATTTAACCCTAAGATCTATATGGGTGGAGACAACGTAATATTCTGGGGGCCATTAGCGTGGACGGTTATCTTTGGTTTATTAGTTGCCACTTTCTTAACCTTAATTATAGTACCGGTGTTATTCAATATTGTATACCGTATAAAAATAAAATTTAGAAACTGGGGAAGTAACAGTACAGATAACAATGAGCAATTGGAAAGTGCTGCTTAAGCATCTCTAAAAATTGATATAAAAAAAGCCCGTATTCAAATGAATACGGGCTTTTATATATGAATTAGTTGATTTACTTATTGCTTACAACAGGATCTTTTTTGCTTGCTTTAGAAACACTTGCAATTCTATTGTTGTCAAAATTAACTTCACTTCTTACATCACCTTCCCAAAACAACCACTTACCGGTTCTAACACCGCTATCATAGTTACCCATGGCTATCTTCTCTCCCTTTTCATTGAACATTTTCCATTGCCCATCTAGCTTTTCATTTACAAAATAACCTTCTTGGGATTTCTCTCCATTAGCATGAAAGTATGTAGCTTTTACTTTATCTCCTTCTTTTTCAAAAACTGGATCAATTTGAGCGTATGCTCCAAACGACAATGCCATTACGGCAATAATTAGTATCTTTTTCATAATTATATATTTTTTTTGATTACTGATTTCTTGTATGATAACGGTATAAAGATACAATTATTTTGCAATTAATCAATGTTTAGGTAACTTTTACATAACATTAAATTAACATTGATTATGTAATCATCTATTTGTCAGTATATTAACCTTGTCCAAAAAGGTTGTTTCGTAAAACCGGTCATCGAGTAAAACCTGCATTTAATATAGACCTACTATGAAATAGACTTCTTAAATTTGCCCTTTCATTAAAGCAAGTATTATGTATAGAAGCCATTCCTGCGGGGAATTAAGAGAATCACATATTGGTACCACAGTTACCCTTTCTGGGTGGGTTTCCAAAACAAGAGATAAAGGTTTTGTTGTTTGGGTAGATATTCGTGATCGCTATGGTATAACACAATTAGTGCTTGATGAAGATCGTACTTCTAAAGAATTATTGGAGCAAGCAAGAAACTTAGGTAGAGAGTTTGTTATTCAAATAAAAGGTGAGGTTATTGAAAGAGCATCAAAAAATGCAAACATTCCAACGGGGAATATAGAAGTTTTAGTTTCTGAATTAACCATTTTAAACGAATCTAAGACTCCGCCATTCACTATTGAGAACGAAACTGATGGTGGCGAAGACCTGCGAATGAAGTACAGGTATTTGGACATCCGTAGAAAACCGGTACAAAACAACCTTATTTTTAGAAGTAAGGTAACTATGGAAGTTCGAAAGTTTTTATCTGGCGAAGGCTTTATAGAAGTGGAAACTCCTTATTTAATAAAATCTACACCAGAAGGTGCAAGGGATTTCGTAGTACCTAGCCGTATGAACGAAGGGCAGTTCTATGCATTGCCACAATCGCCACAAACCTTTAAACAATTATTGATGGTTGGTGGTTTAGATAAATACTTTCAAATTGTAAAGTGTTTTAGGGATGAAGATTTACGTGCAGACAGGCAGCCAGAGTTTACACAGATAGATTGCGAAATGGCTTTTGTAGAGCAAGAAGATATTCTTAATGTATTTGAGAACTTAACCAAATACCTTTTAAAAGAAGTTAATGGTGTTGAAATAGACTCTTTCCCAAGAATGACCTATGATGAAGCCATGTCTAAATATGGGAACGACAAGCCAGATATTCGTTTTGGAATGGAGTTCGGGGAATTAAATGCTGTAGCACAACATAAAGAATTTGGTGTATTCAATTCCGCTGAATTGGTTGTGGGTATTGCGGTACCTGGTGCAGCATCTTACACTAGAAAAGAATTAGATGCCTTGGTAAATTGGGTAAAGCGCCCACAAGTTGGTGCTAATGGAATGGTGTACGTAAAATGTAATGAAGACGGAAGCTTTAAATCTACCGTAGATAAATTTTACGACCAAGACGATTTAGCAAAATGGGCAGAGGTAACTGGTGCTAAATCAGGAGACCTTATTTGCGTTCTTTCCGGCGACGCCAATAAAACAAGAACACAGTTAAGTGCGCTACGTATGGAAATGGCAACCAGATTAGGGTTGAGAAATCCAAACGAGTTTGCTCCATTATGGGTAGTTGATTTCCCATTATTGGAACTTGATGAAGAAACGGATCACTACCACGCCATGCACCACCCATTTACATCACCAAAACCAGGTCAATTAGAATTATTGGATACCGATCCAGGTGCTGTTCGCGCCAATGCTTATGATTTAGTATTGAATGGTAATGAAATAGGCGGTGGTTCTATTCGTATTCATGATAAAGAAACACAGGCAACCATGTTCAAGCACTTAGGTTTTACTCCCGAGGAGGCAAAAGCACAATTTGGATTCTTGATGGATGCCTTTCAGTACGGAGCACCACCACATGGCGGATTGGCATTTGGTTTAGATAGACTCGTAGCTATTTTAGGCGGACAGGAGACCATACGTGATTTCATTGCATTCCCTAAGAACAATAGTGGTAGAGATGTCATGATCGATGCGCCTGCAGCAATTGACGACGAACAATTAAAAGAATTGAACTTAAAGTTAGATATTCAAGAATAACAGTTCTTGATTTCCCTACATAATTAAAAATCCTGCCCAAGTGCAGGATTTTTTGTTTTCTACCAATTAATAAATGAACATCAACAAAGAGTCTAACCATGTAAGATAATTTTTGTTAAATTCACTTTATGAAAAAATGGCTCAAAATAGTATTGTATAGTTTATTGGGCATACTTCTAATTCTTTGTGGAATTATCGGGTACATTTATTATCAATATGAATGGAAGTATGATGTAAATTCTGAAAAACATCAATATGATGTTGGTTATTTATCATCAGAAAATCGTGATTTTGCCCCCAATTTCAAACGTTGTAACGATTACAGCCCAATAGGTTATTACTCTCATGTAAACTTCAATGTTTTTGATAAAAATAAAGCACAATTTAAACGCTTTATTCAATCTAACTTCAACAGTAATCTTTATACTGATAGTGGCATGCTCAACCTTCGTTTTATCATCAATTGTAATGGTGAAGTCGGTGACATGGAGGTAAACCAGTTAAATAAAGATTATCAATTAACAAAATTTAACAATAATTTGGTTGAAGAAATAATTCAATTAACAGTCGAAAAGGAGAATTGGGTTATTTCAGATAACAAATCGGATAACGACAAATATATGTACTTGATTTTTAGACTAGAAGATGGAAAAATTACTGAAATATTGCCTTAGTTTTTTACTATTGACATCATTAAGCTGTAAGAATAAAGATTTTGATGAAATTCCTTTTGAAGAGCGAAAATTAATGGCAAAGCAACTATGGGATAGCGAAAAGAGTAAACATGGTTTTGATCGTAGTTTTCAAGGAACACCTAAAGCGATGACTCTTTTAGATAACATTATAGCTTTAGATAGTACCCATGCAAAAGCATTAAGAGAGATTTCCGTTCCTTTTCTAAAAAGAGGAATTCCACACGAATGGAAACTAAGGTTTGACAAAGCGGTTGCACATGACCCAGCTACTTGGGTTCCAATGCGAGGTTACCTCTACCTATCGTTCTACCGAGATTATGAAAAAGCCATTGCAGATTTCAACGCATCAGATTCTTTAACCACATATTTAGATTACCCACAGGGGCATAGTGTAGATTATTGGCGTGGCATTGCATATTTAGGCGCAAAAGACTATGATAACTCTGTTGCTTATTGGGATAAACATATCACCAAAGAAACTGAAGATTCTGGTGAAGATTGGGTAGAATTAGAGGCGTTTCTTTATAGAGGTATAGCCTATTACGAATCGGATAACAAAGAAAAAGCAAATGAGAATTTTGACAAAGTAATTCAATATTTCACCAACTCTGCAGATGCTAAGTATTACAAGGCGAAGCTATTATGGAACGAAGGTGATAAAAAAACAGCTTTGAATATGATAAATGATGCCATTGTAGATTTCAACAATGGATACTTTAACAGCCATAATTATGTTGAGGTTTTAAAACAAATTTATCTCGAAGATTTAGAAGAACTTAAATCAAAAATCATTGCAAGTAATTAAATACCTTTGATGGCTACTAACGATATGGTTATACAATGCCCATACAAACAAACAATTTCTTAAGGCGTATTTATAAGTGGAGATATAAGAACATCTCACAAAAGACCTTTATTTACATTTTAAGTGTTGTTGTTGGCTTATTGGCCGGTTTAGCATCGGTAACACTTAAGAATATTACTTATTTTATTGAGGCATCCTTAGAGAAAGGAATTATTTTCTCTAGCAATCAATTATATTTCATTTTACCAATCGTAGGTTTAACCTTGGTGTTTCTCTACGTAAAATATGTCCACAAAGAGAAGTTGAAACATGCGGTTTCTTCCATTCTTTTCTCCTTATCAAAAAACAAAGGTCATATAGATGTTAAACAAGTATACACTCAATTGATCATTGCACCTTTAACCGTTGGTTTTGGTGGTTCGGTGGGGTTATTAGGTCCTGCAGTGGCAACCGGCGCTGCAATAAGTTCTAACCTTGGCCGATTGTTTCATATCAACTCTAAGACAAGGTCCTTACTAATTGCCTGTGCATCGGCCGGTGCAATATCATCTATTTTTCAATCGCCCATTGCGGCTATTATTTTTGCGGTAGAAGTATTTAGCCTAGATCTTACGATGATATCAATGTTACCATTATTACTGGCATCCATAAGTGGCGTACTTACCTCCTACTTCTTTATGGGCAATGAAGTATTGTTCAATTTCTCGATCAATGAACCGTTCCAAGTAAAAGACACCCTATTCTACATCGTTTTAGGCGTTGGTACCGCCATTGCATCGATCTATTTTACTAAAATGTATTTTGGCATTATCAACTTGTTTAAACCATTAAAGAGTCCAAAGTACAGACTTTTAGTAGGCGGTTTGGCTATTGGAATTATGCTTTATTTTATACCTCCGTTATATGGTGAAGGTTTTTCCTTTATAAACGACTTGCTAAAAGGAGACCATATTAATGCCTTGGGAAAAACCCCTTTTGACGCTTACATTGATAATATTTGGATCGTTATTGCATTACTGTTCGGTATCACCATTTTTAAAGCAGTAGCAATGACCACCACGTTAGCGGCAGGTGGGGCCGGTGGAATTTTCATTCCCACCATGGTCATGGGCAGCGCTTTAGGAAATGTAGTAGCTAAACTGATCAACAATTCAGGCTTGGGCTTTTCGGTATCGGAAAGTAATTTCACCTTAATAGGCATGGCAGGCTTAATTGCCGGTGTACAACATGCACCCTTAACGGCTATTTTCCTTATTGCAGAAATAACTGGTGGTTATGCCTTGTTTGTTCCGTTAATGATTACTGCATCAATCTCATACATTATTACAAAAAACACGGTAGATTACACTATTTACACCAGAGAGCTGGCAGAAAGTGGTGAACTATTGACCCATAACAAAGATCAAGCCGTACTTACCCTTATGGATCTAGACACCGTGATAGAGACCAATTTCAAAACGGTACATCCAGAAATGACATTGGGGGAAATGTTACATGATTCCGTTGCAAAATCTACCCGAAATATATTCCCCGTGGTTGATGCCCATCAAAAATTTTTAGGTATTATCCTATTGGACGATATTAGGGAGTTCATGTTCGATACTAAACTGTACAACACTACAAAAGTAGAAACCTTTACGCATAAAGCACCGGACCATATTTATTACGGCATTGATACCATGCAGATCGTAATGCAAAAATTTCAGGATAGTGGGGCGTGGAATTTACCCGTTGTAAAAAATGGAAAATACATGGGTTTTGTATCCAAATCTAAACTATTGACCGCCTACAGAAGAGAATTAATAAGATTTACCAAATAAAAAATAGCAGTCGCTCAAGATAAAAGTAATAAAATGAAATACCTTATTTCCCTTATAGTTGTAATCTCCTTTGGATTGATTATTTACGGATTCACCTTAGATAACGGTCAAGAAGCTTTATCCCATAAATATATAGGCTCAGGTACCTTAGGATTGTTTTTATTGGCAATGCCCCTCTTCTTAATCAAAGAGAGCAAAGGGAAAAAATTCAAAGATTATATGCTCACAGATGAAAATGTAAGAAAAATGCAAGGAAAAGAGCCTAGAAACACTGATAATCAAGACTCTCCAAAAAATTAATAGGGCAATTCGCTACCAATCAACGCAAAATTATATTAAATTAGAATCATAATATTAAAATTTCAATACAATGATTGGTACCGTCAAATTTTACAACGAATCTAAAGGTTATGGGTTTATAACCAATGAAGAAACTGGAAAAGATATTTTTGTTCATGCCACCGCATTACATGGCACTGAAATTAGAGAAGGTGATAGAGTGAGCTATGAAGAAGAAGAAGGAAGAAAAGGTACGGTTGCCGGACAAGTTCAGGTACTATAATTTATTTTCTTTTTTATCAAAACATCAATGAACCACGCTTTTGCGTGGTTTTTCAATTTGCACCTAGGTTTTACTTTCTCTTTTTAGCAAAGAACTCTTGCAACAAACTAGCCGACTCCACCTCTAAAATACCACCTATGATCTTGGTTTTGGGGTGTAAGGTAGTACCCATTGCACCACAACCACGCTCTATATCTTTAGCCCCATAAACTATTCTACCTATCTGGCTCCAATATAGGGCTCCTGCACACATTTGGCATGGCTCTAAGGTTACATATAAAGTACAATCTTTCAAGTATTTTCCCCCAAGAAAATTAGCGGCAGATGTTATTGCCTGCATTTCCGCATGTGCAGTAACATCGTTTAATTTTTCAGTGAGATTATGTGCTCTGGCAATAATTCTATCTTGCACCACAATTACAGCACCTACGGGCACTTCACCAGCTTCAAGAGCATATTCGGCCTCTTGAAGGGCTCTTTTCATAAAATAAGTATCATCGTAAGGTAAAACCATAAGGTCAAAAATACGATAGTTTCATTTTTAAAAAAGTATTTTTGTCCCATTATACCCACAGTTTGAAATCGATACTAGAACATATCAATTCACCGAAAGACCTAAAACCTTTAAATCAGGAAAATTTAAGGCAATTGGCTACTGAGCTACGTGAATTTATTATAGATATTGTTTCTGTAAAAGAAGGCCATTTAGGTGCCAGTTTAGGCGTTGTGGAATTGACCATTGCACTACACTATGTGTTCAACACCCCTATAGACAAGCTTATTTGGGATGTTGGCCACCAAGCATATGGACATAAAATACTGACCGGTAGAAAAGATATTTTTGACACCAACCGTCAATTTGGTGGTATTAGTGGATTTCCAAAAATGAAAGAAAGCGAGTTTGATGCTTTTGGTACAGGACACAGCTCAACTTCTATTTCTGCATTATTGGGAATGGCATTGGCGGCACAACTACAAGGAAAACCAGAAAGGCAACATATTGCAGTAATTGGCGATGCATCTATTGCAAGTGGCATGGCATTTGAGGGGTTAAACCATGCAGGAGAAACCAAAGCCAATATGTTGATTGTTTTAAATGATAATGCCATGGGGATCGATCCAAGCGTTGGTGCATTAAAGAAATACTTGACCAACGTAAAAACAGGATCTGCTAAAGAAGAGAACATTTTTGAATGCCTTAATTTCCATTATACCGGTCCGGTAGACGGTCATGATTTGCCATCCTTAATCAAAGAATTGGAAATTTTAAAGCATGTTGATGGTCCTAAACTTTTACATGTTATTACTACAAAGGGCAAAGGGCTGCAAAAAGCAGAGGAAAATCAAGTAACCTACCATGCACCCGGTAAGTTCAACAAGCAAACGGGAGAGTTAAAAAGGAAAAATGCCGCTCTTGAACCTCCAAAATTTCAAGATGTTTTTGGAAAGACCATAGTGGAACTGGCATTAAAAAATGAAAAAATTGTGGGTATTACGCCTGCCATGCCAACAGGTAGTTCTTTAAAATATATGATGGCCACAATTCCAGAAAGAGCCTACGACGTAGGTATAGCCGAACAGCATGCCGTTACCCTGGCTGCCGGTATGGCCACTGATGGCATGGTTGTTTTCTGCAATATCTATTCTACCTTTTTACAACGTGCATATGACCAGGTAATTCATGATGTGGCCTTGCAAAATTTACCTGTAATTTTCTGTTTGGATCGCGCAGGTTTAGTGGGCGAAGACGGACCAACACACCATGGTGTTTATGATATCTCTTATTTAAGATGCATACCTAACCTTGCTATTTTTTCCCCATTGAACGAAGAAGAGCTAAGAAATATAATGTATACCGCTCAGTTAGGGTTAGACCACCCAATTGCCATTAGATATCCACGAGGTAGGGGAAAAATGTTGAACTGGCAATTACCTATGAAAAAACTTCCCATAGGTAAAGCTGTAGCATTAAAGAAAGGACATAAAATTGCTATTCTAAGCACCGGACCTATAGGCAATATGATATCTGAAATGATAGAAGAATTGAACCAACCCGATGCTATAGCGCATTACAACTTTCCTTTTATAAAGCCTCTGGATAACAAGTTATTAAAAGAAATACTTATAAAATTTGAACATATCATCACCTTAGAGGACGGCGCGGCGATTGGCGGATTTGGCAGTGCAGTGTTAGAATTTGCAAATAATATTGGAATCCATAAAATAATTAAGATATTTGGAGTTCCTGATTTCTATATCACCCATGGAGCTACAGAAAAACTCTACAAGGAAGCAGGAATAGATAAGATGTCCGTAAAACAATATGTACAACAGTTTCTATGAAAAGAATAGCTTTTAAACCTTATTACCTTTTACTACCCGCATTTCTTTTGTTGATCCAAATTTCTCATGGTCAAGATACTATACCGGCACCTATTATTGTTGACAGTGTAACCATTGATAGTATTGCGGTAGACACCATTGTAATCAGAAGGACCGTAGATAAAATTTACTCTCCAAGAAAAGATGTAAACCTACAGATACCCAATATAGATTTTAAAAAAACCAAAACACTCCAAAAGGGATTTCAACGTTTTAGAGTACCTTCTTTTTGGGAAACTGAAAATAGTTTTGGTATCAATATCAGTGAAGTCGCCTTTGTGAATTGGAATGCCGGTGGTGATAATGCCATAAGTGGTCTAGGATTTCTGAAATTTGCCAGAAAATACAAGTTCAGTAACTTTCAATGGGAAAACAATTTAGAATTACGCTACGGTTTAAATGCACAAGAAGGGCAAAAACTAAGAAAAACCGAAGATGTCATAAGATTAACCTCTAATCTAGGTTTTAAAAAAGACAATACAAGCAGGTGGTTCTATTCGGTACAATTAAACTTTAATACCCAATTTTCCAACGGTTACAAGTACCCAGATAGAGATACGCCTATATCAAGATTTATGGCTCCGGGTTACTTACTATTTGGTGCGGGTACATCATATATTACCAAAGACGAAAAATTTAACCTATATCTATCTCCTTTAACCCAAAAATCAACTTTTGTTTTAGATCAAGACTTGGCAGATAATGGTGCCTTTGGTGTGGAAGAAGCAGAATTAGATGCTGATGGCAACGTTATTACTCCTGGGGAAAATCACTTATTGGAAATTGGTATTCTTATTACCAATAATTTCAATTATAATATTGCCGACAATATTGAATTGAAAAGTAGGCTGAACCTCTATACCGATTATATTAAGAGTTTTGGAAACGTTGATGTTGATTGGGAATTAACCCTGAACATGAAGGTGAACAAATTTATTAGTACAAGCTTAGGCACCCAAATGATCTATGATGACGATATTCTTTTTGACGTAGTCAAAAATGATAACGGAACCATTGTTGATCCTGGAACACCCAAAATACAGTTTAAGCAAGTATTGGGCGTAGGTTTACTATACGGCTTCTAAAGAGTCTTGCCTTTTATTTTATTATGCATATGCACTGCGGCACTATCAGAAAGACTAGCCACGTAGCAACAAGTGTTTAAAACAATTTGATATAATGATGCGTCTGTTTGCTGGTAAAAACCCGGTAAAGTCCTTAAAATGAGTTTGTGATAATTAGATGCCGTATTGTTCTTTTTACCGATAAGCGCATCAATATACACATCTAAAATATCTGAAATAATGGTATAGCCGGCAATCTCTTTTTCTACCACTTCTTGCGATTGATATATTTTTTGAACGCTTAAGCTAATGATATCTTCAATTTGGGCCTTAAATTTACTTTTGTCCAATAAGGACACTTCAAAGGTACCATTCAAAATACTATCTTCATGTTCTATGAATATGGAGACCGCATCTTGTATTAAGGTATTTATAGCCAAGGCCCGCAGATAACTAAGCCTATCTTCCATATACTCCAAGGAATTATACTTCTTGGTATTTATAGTATCCTTAACCAATTTTATCAGGTATTCCAAAGCATAATCTTCAGAAATCAAACCTAAATTAATACCGTCTTCAAAATCAATTATCGTGTAACAAATGTCATCTGCGGCTTCTACCAAAAAGGTTAAAGGATGCCTACCATAAGCAACGGAACCGTTTAGACTTCTGGCAGGTAAACCTAAATCTTTGGCAACTTCATCAAATATGTTTTTCTCACTTTGAAAAAATCCAAATTTCTTATCGCAAATGTGTTTGGAAGGTTTCTTGGGCAAAGATTCTTTAGGGTACTTCATAAATGCCCCTAAAGTGGCATAGCTTAAACGTAGCCCCCCGGACACTCCTGCTCTATCTTGGGTCACTAATCTAAATCCGTTTGCGTTACCTTCAAAGTCAATAATATCTTGGTATTCTACCGCCGTAAACTGTTCTTTAAATTTTAGTCCGTTTCCAGTTTTAAAATATTCTCCTATTGCTTTTTCCCCACTATGGCCAAAGGGAGGATTTCCAATATCATGTGCCAAGGCGGCCGCAGCGACTATAGCTCCAAAATCATTGAATTGGTAACCATGTACTTCTTTTAAATGCGGATGTTTCTCTATAATTTTTTTCCCCGCTAACCTACCTAAGCTTCTGCCAACAACAGATACTTCTAAACTATGGGTCAGTCTTGTATGAACGAAATCAGTTTTAGATAACGGAATAACTTGGGTCTTATCTTGAAGACTTCTAAAAGCGGATGAAAAGATGATACGATCATAATCAACATCGAACCCTAACCTAGTTTCATCTTGTTCATTTCTTAATCGTTTATTTTTATCGCCTTGTCTGCGTAAAGAAAGTAGTTGCTCCCAATTCATTTTAACCCATTATTTACAAGCCGCAAGATACGGCATTTACTACTTTTTAGCTTTTGAATTATGACACAACTAAGTCATTATATACTAGAATCTTAACCTTTAAAATACGTATTCATAATTCTTAGGTAACATTTTCTTAACCTTGAGTGCCTTTCTTTGCGCGAGAATCTAAATAACCGATGAAAAAAGTATTTGTTCTATTTGCCCTAGTGATAACTTCCTTGTCATTTGCACAAGAGACCAGCTCTATTAAAGGGAAAATTTTGGACGGTGAGTTCTATAACGAGCCTCTATTAATGGCCTCTGTTTCTTTGGACGATGCCACTTTTTCTACACAAACCAACTTTAGAGGTAACTTTGAATTCAATGATATTGCCCCTGGCAAGCACAATATTCTTGTTCAATTCATGGGATACGAACCTATGCGTCTAGAGGTTTTGGTAAAAGAAGGGGAACAGGCCACAATTTTAGAAACACTTTATGCCAAAAGTTTACCAATGCCTTCTTCTACTAAAGTAAGTTCCGCATCTGCCGAGACGGAAACCGCATTTGAGTTGGCCGTAAATAAGACCAAGTAATATTAGCACATTTTTTAGTCGATTTTTACTCTTTAAAAATTGACCAATACGTGCTTTTAAAAATCTATTTAAAAAGAAAAGTAGTATTTTCATCAACAAAACTTGGTTTCTTTGAAAGTATTAATCATCATTGCATGAAATACGATTTTAACTTCATAACCTTATGTTAACCTGAATGATAATTTATAGTATCATTTTTGTTCCTTATTTAATTTTTTGATGGGCGAGAACATATATTTATTCATGATTATTGCATTGGCCGTACTGGCCATAACCGATTTAATTGTAGGTGTTAGTAATGATGCCGTCAACTTTTTAAATTCAGCAATAGGTTCAAAAGCAATTTCCTTTAAAACTATAATGATTGTTGCCAGTGTTGGTATAGCCTTTGGCGCAATATCATCTAGTGGCATGATGGAAGTTGCCAGAAAAGGAATCTTTAATCCGTCAGAATTTGTATTTGCAGAAATCATGATCGTCTTTATGGCCGTTATGATTACGGATATTTTATTACTGGATTTTTTCAATACCCTTGGTATGCCCACATCAACAACAGTTTCCATTGTTTTTGAACTATTGGGTGCGGCCGTAGCAATATCGCTTGTTAAAATATATTCTGGCGATGGTAATATTACACATTTAACCGACTATATAAATACAGATAAGGCCACCGAGATTATCATTGGAATCTTATTATCGGTCGTCATTGCTTTTACCATTGGTGCCATTGTTCAATTTTTTACTAGGGTTTTAATATCCTTTAAATTCAACGAAAAGCCAAAGTGGGTAGGTGCAATCTTTGGTGGTATGGCCATCACTGCGATTATATATTTCATATTGATCAAAGGTCTTAAAGGCACTTCGATCATTAGTCCTGAGGCAGCTATGTTCATTGCCGAAAATCCAGAATTATTTCTTTTAGGAAATTTCGCTTTATGGTTTGTGCTGTCTTGGGCAGCAACCACTTTTTTGAAGTGGAATATTTATACCGTAATTATCATTTTAGGAACTTTTGCCCTGGCCATGGCGTTTGCAGGTAACGATTTGGTAAACTTTATTGGGGTTCCATTGGCTGCTTATGAATCTTTTTTAAGTTGGTCAGAATCTGGTCAATTAGCTTCAGAATACAATATGAAAGGACTTGCGGTCGCTGTACAGACACCAACGTATCTATTACTGGCATCTGGTATAATCATGGTGGTTACACTTTGGTTTTCATCTAAAGCAAAAAATGTTGTAAAGACTAGCGTGGATCTTTCTAGACAAGATGAAGGAGAAGAACGTTTTGAGCCCAATTACCTGTCTAGGCAAATTGTTAAATTCTCCATTAAAGCTTCAGAAAATTTAAACGGATTAATTCCCGTAGCAATTCAAAATAGAATCAACGAACAATTTATTAAGCCAACATCATATGCCCAAAAAGCAAAAGCTAAAGATCAGCCTGCTTTTGATCTAATTAGAGCTTCGGTAAACCTAATGGTTGCCAGTGTATTGATCTCTTTGGCTACATCGTTAAAACTACCATTATCTACAACCTACGTAACCTTTATGGTTGCTATGGGTACATCTTTGGCAGATAGGGCTTGGGGATCGGAAAGTGCGGTATATAGAGTTGCGGGTGTGCTTAATGTTATAGGCGGATGGTTCTTTACCGCCATTGTAGCTTTTGTTGCGGCAGCGATCATTGCTTATGTTATACATTTAGGAGGTATTTGGGCAATTGGAGCCTTATTGATTTTTGCCTTTATCCTAATTGGCAAGAACTACTTATCACACACTAAAAAATTAAAGGAAACCAAAGAAGAGGAAATCTTACAACGTGCTGAAAGCAGTTCTATTCAAGGGGTTATTGAGGAAAGTGCCAAGAATATTGCAAACGTTGTTAAAAGAGCCAACAAAATATACTCGAACTCCATTAACGGACTTGCAAAACAAGACTTAAGCTCTCTTCATAAAAACAAAAAGCAAGGCGCCAAATTGGCCAACGAAATTGAAGACCTAAGAAACCACACCTTCTATTTTATTAAAAATTTGGAAGAAGCACATATAGGTGCCAGTAATTTCTATATAAATGCCATGGGCCACTTGACAGATATTTCACAATCATTGGAATATATTGGCAAGGTAAGTCACAAGCACGTTAACAATAACCATAAAAAATTAAAGTATAACCAAATCAAGGAACTGAAGCAAATAGATATTAAACTTGCCGAAATTCTAGATAATACCTATCATGCTTTTGACGAAAGATCATTTGAGAAAATAGGTAACATTCTTAATAACAAACAAGAATTATATGATTTGGTATCCCAAAAAATAAGCCTTCAGGTTGAGCGCACCAGGTCAGAAGAATCCAGTCCTAAAAACACTACGTTATATTTTACTATCTTACTAGAGACTAAAGATTTGATGACGGCGACCATGAACCTTCTAGAGCTATATTACAAGGAACATGATGCCGATGTTAAACCGGCAACATTAGACTAAAGGAGATACACTTTAAACAACACGTTTTATGAAATATGTTTTGCTATCCGTTTTCTTGCTACACGGGGTATTAAATTATGCTCAAGAAATTACAGGAACTCAGTTATTAGAACGCGCCATTGCCTATCATGACCCAGAAAATAACTGGTCTAGTTTTAAAGGTAAAATGCTCATTGAAATGGAAAACCCTAAAAGCAGTCCACGTAGCACTGTGATTGAAATGAAGCTGCCTAACAACTATTTTAAATCTACAGTTAAAAAAGACAATTATACTATTGAATCTGAATTGGACAATGGTGAATGTACATTGAAATTGAACGGCAGTACTTCTATATTCCCAAAGATTAAGGATAGCTTGAATATTAGCTGTGATCGCGCTAAGATGATGAAAAACTATTATACCTACCTATATGGTCTTCCTATGAAATTGAAAGATCCGGGTACTATAATAGATAATAACGTAGTTAAGAAGACTTTTAAGGGAAAGGAGTATTTAGTATTAAAAGCCACGTATGAAAAAGAAGTAGGTAATGATACTTGGTATTTTTACTTTGACCCTAAAACCTACGCCATGGAGGTATATCAGTTCTTTCATGATGAAAGTAAAAATGATGGCGAGTACATTCTACTTTCAGAGATGATTACCGTAAACGGCATTAGAATTCCTAAAGTACGTGCATGGTATTATAATAAAGGTGATGTATACCTAGCTACCGATAACCTACGTAAAGCGAATTCACTATAATTAGATATTGATATACTAAATTCAGTATATTCTCAGTTATTAAATGAACCCTAATTCATTTTTAGCATGAGAAAAACTCATTATATACTACTGATACTGGTTATTACCCTAGTTCTTTTTGATATTGATCCTATGTATGCCGGACCTGGCGGAACTGTGGTGAAGGCAATTTTTAAGACCTGGTGGGGAAAAGTACTTTTAAGCATTATTGGAATTATATTTTTTCCTCTTACTATCTACGTTTATTTCAGGGAATATTTTGCCGTTAAAAACTGTAAAAAAGTATTATTGGAATTAGGCAAAAGAAATAAAGATTTCTCTTGGCTCAATTTAGATAAGAATGTACGTAATATATTCAACAGGGTCTATATCGCATGGAATAATCAAGACTTAAAAGAAGCCTCTAGCTACATTAGTCATTGGTACTGGCAAAATCAGCAATTGGTGCATTTGGACGAATGGAAAAAAGAAAACCTAAGGAATGTTTGTAAAGTAGATGGCATAAAATCAGTTAAACCATTATATCTTGAGATTTCAGAAGATGCAGGTTTAGAAGGTTCAAGAATTGCCTTTCTAATTACTGCCAACATTATGGATTATCTAAAAGATATTGACACCCATAAAATTGTTCAGGGAAGTAATAAATTTGATGAAGAAGAAAAAATTTGGGTAATGGAATATACTAATGGACAATGGGTACTAGACGATATTCAGGACGGGCAACTTTCCCTAGCATTCGCCAAAACTAAAAACATAATTCCAGCAAACATAGCGCCAGCGAGTTAATTATTGGGATTCTTGGGGTACTATCTATAAAAATTCATTTCATCCATATATTTCCAAACCTCTGGTGGTAATAATGGCTTAATGTTTTTACCGTTTTTATGTTCCTTTCGTATAAACGTGGAAGAGATTTCCATAATAGGAGCATTTACCCGATGTATCTTTTCATGGTCTTGAAATTGATGCTCTATAGCACCTTCTGAAATTCTAGGGTACACATAAATGTTATGCAGATCTAAAATAGCCTCATAATTCTTCCATTTATGCAGCCCTTTTAAATTATCCTCACCCATTATCAACGAAAATTCATATCCATTTGGATACTTTTCCCCCAAATGAACAAGTGTATTTATCGTGTAATTCGGTTGGGGTAAGTTAAATTCAATATTACTAGGTTTTAGCCTATCGTACTCTTTTGTGGCTTCATATACCATCTCGAATCTTTGATGGTTGTCTAAAAGCGTTTTCTTGGTCTTAAACGGACTTTGTGGGGTTACTACGAACCAAACCTCATCCAAATCAGAAAACTCTACCATATGGTTCGCAATGACTAAATGACCAATATGAATAGGGTTAAAGGTACCAAAGTATAATCCTACCTTCTTCATAACATACTAGTCTTTGTCTTCAGAAACAAAATCTGCTACTAGATTCACCGCTTCTTTTAGAGCCACATCAAGATCATAATTTTTAATAATCTTATCAAATTGAGGTGCCGTAGCCAATTCTACCGATGCCTTTGCAATACGCATGTTAATTTTGTCTTCACTCTCGGTACTGCGTTTCTTAAGTCTTATTTTAAGCTCATCAACACTAGGGGGTTTTACAAAAACCGCCAAGGTCTGTTCAGGAAATTTCTTTTTAATACGTAATCCGCCAACAACATCAATATCAAAAATAACGTTCTTGCCTTCTGCCCATAAACGTTCTACCTCACTTTTAAGCGTACCATAGAAATTATCCCTGTAAACTTCTTCCCACTCCAGAAAATCATCATTTTTAATATGATTCTTAAATTCTGAAACCGACATAAAATAATAATGCTCCTTATTTTTTTCTTTCCCCCTTCTTGGGCGTGACGTCGCAGAGACCGAAAAAGCCAAATTCAGCTCTGGTTGCGCCAATAAATGCCGAACAATGGTAGTTTTGCCACTACCCGATGGCGCAGAAAAAATGATTAGTTTACCGCCTTTCATCTATAATACGTTTAACATTTGTTCTTTGATTTTCTCTAGCTCATCTTTCATTTGCACCACAAGCTGTTGCATTGGGGCAAAGTTGGCCTTAGACCCAATAGTATTGATCTCACGACCTATTTCCTGAGAAATAAACCCTAATTTTTTACCATTACTATCATTTGAAAGTAATGTTTTACTAAAATAATCCAAGTGATTGGCCAGCCGAACTTTTTCTTCGGTAATGTCATATTTTTCTAAGTAATAAATAAGCTCTTGCTCAAACCTATTTGCATCAACATCAGCTTTTATATCTTGCACCGCCTTTTCTAATCGCTCACGTATTGTTGCCTGTCTATCTGGGTCAATTGCGATCACCTCTTCCAACAATTTTTCCAAAGAAGCTATTCTATCTAAAAAATCCTTTTCTAAAACACTGCCTTCTTCGGATCTAAATTCATTGATCTCTTTTAAAGCACCTATTAAAGCTTCCTTTATGGCTTTATACTCCTCTTCATCAATATCTTCCTTATCTGTCTTCATGGCATCGGGAAAACGCAATGCCATTTCCAATAATCTAAGATCATCACCAGAAGCTATATTCTTTAATTGATTCATGTATTGCTTAACCGCTATTTCATTTACCTGAGTAGAGGTTTCATTACCGGTAAGTTCCACGTACAAGTTAAAATCCACCTTTCCACGTAACAAAGAATTAGCTACCAACTTTCTAAGTTCTAACTCTTTTTCACGATAACTGGAGGGCATACGCGCATTTAAATCAATACTCTTACTGTTAAGTGATTTGATTTCAACGGTAATCTTTTTATTAGGTAACTGAACTACATGCTTACCGAAACCGGTCATGGATTGAATCATAAATTCATTTTAAGATTAAGACAAAGGTAAGGTAATTGAAAAATCTAATGTAAAACCTATTACCATACATATGTAAAGAAGGAGTAAACAAAACCGAACTCTTGTTTACTCCTCAATTATTAAATTATTTTTTTAAAGCTCCCTAACCCAAATATTACGGAAACTTACGCGACTATCGTCGCCATGATCTTGTAACATTAAAGGTCCCTTGCCATGTGGTGGGTTTTTTGGCCATCCAATATATGGCGTTGTACCTTTTAGTTCAACATGGTCTTGAACCAACACGCCATTATGGATTACCGTGATATCGCCAGATTTTATTTTACCGCCATCTTTGTTGAATACCGGTGCGTGATAAATAATATCATAAGTATTCCATTCCCCTGTTGGCACAGAAGCCATAGCCAACGGCACGTGTTGCTTGTATATAGAAGCTACTTGCCCATTTACATAGGTTGGGTTATCATTTTGATCCAATACCTGTACTTCATAAATACCATTTAAAAACACACCACTATTTGCTCTATTTTGCCCTTCTCTCTGCACCGGTAAAGGAGATTTCCATTCTATATGCAATTGTACATCTCCAAAATTTTGCTTGGTCTGTATGTTTCCGGTCTTATCATTTACCGTCATACTTCCATCTTTGTTCAAGTGCCATTTAGCAGCCGTACTATCATTTGTACTTATCCAATTATTTAAGTCAGTACCATTAAAAAGCACAATGGCATCACTTGGGGCAGACCCAACCCCGCCAGGTTTAACAACAGGCACTTTGGGTTCATAGAATTCAGTTTCTTCGGGTTTTGTAGGCTCCTCGCCCATATACTCTTCATAAACGATCACGCTATCTTTAGCCTGCATAGTTTCTACAACATCGGTAGATACTTTTTCTTGGCAAGACACCAAAACCAAAATAGCCCCCAACATCATTAAAGTGTTATTCTTTCTCATAACCTAATGCTATTAAAGTTGTTTAATTTTAATATTTCTAAAAGACACCACGTTGTGGTGGTCTTGCAAACCAATTTTACCAGTGGTATACTTTCCAAATCCGTCCCATCCGGCAAATTTAGACTTTGCAACCATAGCGTCCCATTCATCGTTAGCTACCGGAAAAGTTACCATTTCTTCACCGTTCAAAGTAACACTACCCTTATGCACTTTATGGTTCACCGTAATGACCATCGTATTCCATTCACCTACTGGTTTGGTTGCATCTTTGGCAGGGGCTACCATATCATACAAAGCCGATGCTTGGTGCGTTGTACCCGCTTTGGCATCTGGATGCTTATCGTTATCTAAAATTTGAATTTCGGGACCGGTTTGATAACCCGTACCAAATTTCTCATCTTCGCTTACTCCCCAAAATACACCACTATTACCTGCTTCCGATATTTTCCAATCAAGTGTCAAAACAAAATCGGTATACTCTTTTCTGGTAACCAAATCATGGTTTTGTTGTTCTTCACCTTCCGCTGGTGGCGTATATACCAAGGCATCACCTTCAATTTTCCATGCATCACTTACGCCGTCAGTCTTAAACTCTTTCCACTGATCTAGCGAAGTACCGTCGAACAGTACTTCCCATTCATTTTCAACGACTTCAACTTCTTCTACTACTGTAGCGTTTACCGTTTCTTTCTTTTCTTGCTTACACGACATCATTGCCAATAAACAAGTGGCACTTACCAATAACTTCTTCATTTATCCTCTTTTTAAAGTCCTAACATTTTCTTCAACATTTCCTTATCTATTTCCGCACCGGCAAAATCATCAAAGGTCTTCTCAGTGGCCTCAATAATATGGTCCGAAATAAATTTAGCCCCTTCACGAGCACCTTGCTCCGGACTTTTAATACAGCATTCCCATTCCATTACTGCCCATACATCACATCCGTATTGCGTTAATTTAGAAAAGATGGTCTTGAAATCTATCTGTCCATCACCCAAAGAGCGATATCTACCAGCTCTATCTCCCCAATCATTAAACCCACCAAACGCACCTTTCTTACCTGTTGGGTTAAATTCTGAATCCTTTACATGAAAAGATTTTATAAATTCATGGTAATGATCTATATACGTGATGTAATCTAACTGCTGTAATACAAAATGGCTTGGATCATAAAGAATATTAACCCTTTTATGATTTCCCGTAGCCTCTAAAAAACGCTCAAAAGTATCGCCATCATGTAAATCTTCTCCCGGGTGAATTTCATAACATACATCTACACCTTCTTTATCAAAATGATTTAAGATCGGCAACCATCTATTTGCCAATTCTTCAAAACCCATTTCCACTAAACCGGCTGGTCTTTGTGGCCATGGGTGCATAGTATGCCATAGTAACGACCCAGAAAAAGTTGCGTGTGCGTTCAACCCTAATCTTCTACTGGCCGTAGCGGCTTTTTTAACCGTTTCTACTGCCCACTCTGTTCTTGCCTTTGCATTGCCACGTACATTATCGGGCGCAAAAGAATCGAACATAAGGTCATACGCAGGGTGTACCGCTACCAATTGACCTTGAAGGTGTGTTGAAAGTTCTGTGATTTCTAAGCCATATGAGTTTACTTTTCCCTTTAGCTCATCGCAATAGGTCTGACTTTCGGCCGCCTTGTCCAAATCGATTAGGAAACTTTCCCATGTAGGAATCTGAATTCCTTTGTAACCAAGGTCAGATGCCCATTTACACATTCCGTCAAGGGTGTTGAAAGGAGCTTTACTGTCTACAAACTGTGCCAAAAATACGGCTGGTCCTTTGATTGTTTTCATAAAAATTTACTGTCTGTTGTTTGATTTAGTTGTTGAAAAAGACACATTAAATGCATCAATTTATCTTATATTTAAGAATTGAATAGTGTTCTTCTCAATACTTTAAAGATTTGCTATAAATATAGGGAATACCATCAGAAAAAGATAAAAATTGAAGCATGAATCAAGATGAAATATTCGACGCAATCGTGGTCGGCACAGGAATAAGTGGTGGCTGGGCCGCTAAGGAATTAACAGAGAAGGGCTTAAAAACACTTGTCTTGGAACGTGGCCCTATGGTGAAGCATATTGAAGACTATCCTACCATGCACGATGACCCTTGGGATTACCCGTTAAAAGGTCAACTTTCTAAAGAAGATAAAGAAAAATACCATATTCAAAAACGGGTAAATTGGGCACCTACAGAAGATTCTAAACATTTTTTTGTCAATGACTTGGAACACCCTTATGTAGAGACCAAACGCTTTGATTGGATTCGTGGATATCAAGTAGGCGGTAGATCACTTACTTGGGGTCGACAAAGTTACCGTTGGAGCGATATTGATTTTGAAGCCAACAAAAAAGAAGGTATTGGCGTAGATTGGCCCGTAAGATATAAGGATATTGCGCCTTGGTATGATAAAGTTGAAGAATATATAGGTGTAAGCGGTGAGGCCTTAGGGTTAGATGTGTTACCTGACGGAATTTTTCAACCTGCCATGAAATTAAATTGTGTAGAAGAGGATTTTAAAAACAACGTTGCAGAAAAATTCGAAGACGGAAGATTGATTACCATAGGTAGGGCCGCACACATTACCGATCCCAATGCCACTTTTGAAGGTCGTGGTACTTGCCAAAACAGAGATCGTTGTTGGCGCGGCTGCCCATTTGGCGGTTATTTCAGTAGTAACTCATCAACATTACCGGCAGCGGAACGAACCGGAAACATGACCCTTAGACCAAACTCTATAGTGTATGAGGTTATCTATGATGATAATACCAAAAAAGCAACAGGCGTAAAAATAATAGATGCAGAAACAAATGAGAAAATTGAATTTAAGGCAAAGGTGATTTTTCTTTGCGCATCTGCAATGGCATCGGTCGGTATTCTATTACAATCCAAATCCAAACGCTTCCCGAACGGATTAGGAAACGATTCTGATGCTTTGGGAAGAGGAATCATGGACCACCATTATAAATTAGGTGCTACGGCAAAAGTTGATGGCTACCTAGACAAATACTATAAAGGAAGGCGAGCCAACGGGTTTTACATACCACGTTTTGTAAACTTGAACGAAAAAACAAAACGGAATGGATATTTACGAGGTTTTGGCTACCAAGGCACGGCCAGCAGGGGAGATTGGTCAAAAGAAATTGGAGAACTTTCATATGGTAAAGACTTAAAGGAGTCTGTATTGAAACCAGGTCGCTGGACCATTGGCGTAACGGGATTTGGTGAGTTTTTACCCTATGATGATAATAGAGTAACCCTAAGCCCTACCGAAAAGGACAAATGGGGTTTACCTCAACTAGCTTTTGATGTAGAGTTTAAAGAGAACGAGTATAATATGCGTGAAGACATTAAAAAAGAGATTGTTACCATGTTCAAAGCTGCAGGCTTTAAAGATGTAGCTTCTTATGAAGAGTCTAGCGGACCAGGTTTGGGCATTCACGAAATGGGTGGCGCCAGAATGGGGTACAGCGCAAAGACCTCAATAATCAACAAGAACAACCAAGTACATTTAGTACCCAATGTGTATGTAACGGATGGCGCTTTTATGTCTTCGTCTAGTTGTGTAAACCCATCTTTGACCTATATGGCATTTACTGCCAGAGCTGCAAACCATGCAGCCGAACAGTTAAAAGAAGGTAAATTTTCTTGATACTGAAATTTATTATAAAGAATAGCGTTTACTACAAACTATACATTACAGAAAATATTAATCTATGGAGAATGCATCGGCAAGAAACATGTGGGGAAGTTATTTAAAAAACCACTTGGAAGACGTTTTTCACGAAACGCCTAAAACTATGTATTTTGGCGACAATGAAACCGACGCAAATGAGAATGCCAATTTAATTAAAACCGGTGTTAAAAAAGCGATTACACATTCTTTGTTAGGCCTACAAAACCGTCATGAACCCTTACCTAAAATAGGAGACTATATTGTGGTAACCAATTATAATGGTGAAGCACAATGCATAGTTGCTACCACCGCAGTTACAATTAAACCTTATTTTAGTATTGATTCGGCTTACGCCCAACTTGAAGCAAACGGGGATAAAACGTTAGAGTACTGGAAAAAATACCATTGGGACCTTTTCAGTAGAGAGTTGCAAAAATTCAATAGGGAACCTAGGGAAAGTATGATCGTTGTCTGTCAAGAATTTAAAATGGTACATTCCTAGTTTTTCATTTTACAACATAAAAAAGAGCCGCAAAATGCGGCTCTTTTATTTTCTACGATATAATGGATTAGTTTTCTAGCGCTACCCAATTATTACCGCTTTTGTGCGATTCTACGGTAGCTTCTATGAAATTCATACCGCGAACACCATCTGCCATGGTGGGGAACTCGCCATCATTGTAATCTTCTCCTCTAATGGCCTTTGCAACACCTTTGTAAATATTCGCCATAGAATCAAATATACCTTCAGGATGACCTGCTGGCAATTTTGTTCCGTCTAATGATAATTCAGAGTTATAGGCATGACCAGGCTTATAAACTTGCGTAGGCTCCGTATCACTTAATTTATATAAAAAATTAGGTCGTTCTTGCTCCCATCTAAATGCTCCTTTTTCACCATAAATAGCAATAGCCAAACCATTTTCCTCACCTGTGGCAACCTGGCTACCTCTAATAACACCTTTTACATGATCTCCCATGCGAATAAGTACGGTACCATCAACATCCATTTGATTGTCTTCGTATAGGTAATTGAAATCACAAAGTAGCTCTTTAACTTTTAATCCGGTAGTATATTCTACCATATTAAAAGCATGAACACCTATATCGCCCATACAAGAACTAATACCCGCTTTTTTAGGATCCAATCTCCAAACTGAAGATCTTTTCTCTTTATCATGTATAATGGTATTGATCCACCCTTGGTAATAAACGGCATCAACCTTATGTATTTTACCCAAAGCACCTGCTTTGATCATTTCACGCATTTGACGTACCATTGGGTATCCGGTATACGTATGTGTCAAAGCAAAAACGGTACCTGCTTTGGCATGTGCCTTTTGTAAATCCTTGGCTTCCTCTAACGTTGTGGTCATTGGCTTTTCGCAAATAACACTAAAACCATTGTCCAATAACTTCTTTGCCATTGGGTAATGCAAGAAATTTGGTGTTAGAACAGAGCATACCTGTATACGCTCATCTTCAGGCAATTTCAACTCCTCTTCTATAAGGGTGTCAAAATCTTTGTATATTCTATTTAAGGGTACATCTATTTCCTTTGCAAATGCAATACTGGCATCATGATCCGGATTGAACACAGCACCTGTAATTTGGTAATTGTCATTAATAAAAGAAGCTACTCTATGTAAAACTCCTATAAGTGAATCTCCTCCTCCACCTAATATTCCTAATCGTATTTTCTTTGGCATTTTTGTTGTTGTTTAAATTGAAAATAATATTTACTAAAATTTGTTGGATTACTATTATCTATTTTGAAATATTGAAGCCATTTATCTATAAAATAAAGGCTATTTGTACTAATGGTCTATTGATTTTTGGGGCTTAAATTAAAGAATTTATCTAAGATTGATAATCTATTTTCTCCGTTTTGAAAAAAATAGCGAATAAAATAAAAACAACTAATGCAAAACCAGCCGGATACATCCAAATGGTTTGCCATATATGTTTCCCATCATTTATTACATACGCAGAAGATATTTTACCTGCTACCCAAAAACCTATGAGCATACCTACCCCATAAGTTGCCAATGTAATTAGACCTTGGGCAGAGCTTTTAAATTTTTCACCAGCTTTGCTATCCGTATAAATCTGTCCTGAAACAAAGAAAAAGTCATAACAGATTCCGTGTAATGCAATTCCGATTATCAGCATAAAGCCTAGCTCGTTTACATCTCCAAAGGCAAAGAGCAAATAACGTACTACCCAAGCGGCCATGGCAACAAGAATAGTTTTCTTAAAACCGAACTTGGTGAAAAAATAGGGCAATAAAAGCATAAAGGCAATTTCAGAAACTTGCCCCAATGTCATTTTACCGGTAGGATTGTTCATTCCTATCTCTACCAAAAAAGGATTGGCGTTCTGATAGTAGAATGCCAAAGGAATACATATTAAGACCGATGACACAAAAAATATCAAGAAGTTCTTGTCCTTAAACAGAGTTAAGGAATCTAAACCCAGTATTTCTTTGAAACTAATCTTACCCGTAGTTGCCGCTCTTGGTGGTGTTTTAGGTAATGTAAAACTAAAAACACCTAGTATGACCGATGCAATTGCGGTCATCAAAAATGTATTTCTAAGCAGACCATCTCCAATATTGATGCCTTGGTCCCAATTAAACACATAGCTGATCGATAGGCCGGCTATTACCCAACCCAATGTTCCAAACACACGAACCAAAGAGAATTCCTTGGCAGGGTTTTTCATTTGATTGAAAGAGATCGAGTTCACCAATGCCAATGTAGGCATGTACAAAATCATATATCCTAAAACCAAAATATAAAAATCATCAAATTCGGTTGTTCCGTACATGAAATACATAAGTACCCCGCCTAGAATATGTAAAACTCCCAAGATTCTTTCCGCATTGAAATATCTGTCCGCAATAATTCCTATAACAAAGGGAGCTATAATAGCCCCCCAAGATTGTGTTGAAAATGCCAATGCTATTTCCCCATCTGTTGCTTTTAAGTTATTCCCTAAAAAAGTGCCCAATGTTACAAACCATGCACCCCAAATAAAAAACTCTAAAAACATCATAAAGCAAAGCTGTGCCCTAACTAAACTTTTCATCTATCTTCTATAATAAACATAATCAAAACCTATTGGCTTCTTCTCATTATTTCTAAAATCCACAGCAATTTGACCGCGGTGATTGGTAGAATGATTTATGATATGGAATAGAATATCCTGAACGGTATTTGTAAAAAGTCTACCCTCCGTATTCTCATAATCTATGCGCTTTTCAAAATTATCTGCATTGGAGATAATCTCAAAAGATGTACGCTGATTATCATAATGAATATCTGACCAGTCCTTTATCTCATGCTCTTGCCAAATCTGCAATTTGCTAGGCTTATCCACCAATCTAGCATTCCATATATGGTGCGCGTTCAGAATATGGCTAAACAAACGTACCGCGTTTGCCGGTACGTCGTCTAGCTCTGAACATTGCTCGATCAATTTTTTATTACAGTGAAAATTATAGTCGAAAATTTCATTAAAAAAAGCTTCCATACATCATTCCATAAAAATTATTCTATTTCATTTGAGGCTTTTATCAATAAGTCTCTAGTAGCAATAATACCGGCTTCTTCGCTAATTTCAGAACCTTCATATTCTACACCAATAAAACCTGTATAACCTGCGTCTTTAACAATCTGCAACATTTGTACATAGTCTATACCTGTATCATACCCATCGGTATCAAAATTATTTGATTTGGCACTAACTGCCTTTGCATAAGGCATAAGTTCTTTAACCCCCTTGTATTTATCATACTCTTTAAGACAATCCCAACTATCTGGCTTACGTTCTATGCAGAAATTACCAAAATCGGGTAGACTTCCACAATTATCCATATTTACAGTTTTCATTACCTCCGCATGAAGTTCACCGTTAGAAGAGAGTCCCCCATGATTTTCTACCAAAATATTAATATTCTTGGTTTTTGCATAGGTAGCTAATTTTGTTAATCCGTCTACCGAATTTTTTATCCATTCTTCTGGCACGGTACTACCATTAAGATTTACTCTAATGGCATGGCAACCCATTGCTGCAGCAGCATCTACCCATTTTTTATGTTTTTCTACGGTTTCATTTCTTTCTGCTTCATCATTGACCGCCAAATTACCTTGGCCATCGATCATGATCAACACATTTTTCATTCCGTGCTTTTCAGCTTCGGCATTAGATTTGGCAACAAAATTTGCCATAGCCTCTTCAGAGTAATTTGCTTTTTCAAGTTCCGGATTGTACAATTGGCTAACATACTCTAATCCGGTAAAACCCCAATTTTTAGCTTTTTCGGCAAAAGAATACGGATCTACGCCATCTTCCCTAATCATTTTATGCATAGACCACTGCGCGAGTGATAAATCAAAAAATGGTTCGGCATTACGTGTTTCTTCTACTACTTCAGGTTCTGCCACTTTTTCTTTCTTGGCGTCTTTACAGGAGTAAGTACCTAATACTAATAGTCCAACACATACTGCTGTTGTAATCTTAATAAACTTGTTTGTTCTCATTTTTGGTTGTTTGTTGTTGTTTGAATAATATTCTCAATCGTTTGCGTAAAACCATGTCTAGATTTTATACATATGCAAGATGCATATTTTAGCGAATTTCGCAAGAAGAATGGACAATAAATGTATAGAATTAATTTAATATTTAATAAATTTAGAGATTAAACAACTTTTATGAGCAAATTTTATTACAATGAAGAGCAGGAGTCCTATGACGCTATAGTTGTAGGAACAGGAATTAGTGGTGGTTGGGCCGCAAAAGAATTATGTGAAGCCGGCCTTAAAACACTAGTTTTGGAAAGAGGTCGAATGGTAAAACATATTGAAGACTATGAGACCGCCAATATGGACCCATGGGATTTCCCGAATGCCGGGCAACCAACAAAGGAAATTATAGCACAACAACCAAAACAAAACAGAACAGGCTATACTACAAACCAAGCCAGTCACATGTGGTTCGTTAATGACCTTAAACATCCGTACAACGAAACCAAACGATTTGATTGGATGAGAGGTTACCATTTAGGTGGACGTTCTTTACAATGGGGCCGTCAAAGTTACCGTTTGAGCGATATTGATTTTGAAGCAAATAAAAAAGAGGGTATTGCCGTAGATTGGCCTGTACGTTATAAAGATATAGCACCTTGGTATGACAAGGTAGAAGAATATATAGGGGTAAGTGGAGAGAACTTAGGTTTGGAACAATTACCTGATGGTAAATTTCTACCTATGATGGAGCTTAACTGTGTTGAGCAGGAATTTAGGGAAAAGGTTGCGGAGAATTTTGATGGCCGTGTGGTAACAGCTGGTAGAACGGCCCATATTACAGGAACAAAACAATTTGACGGAAGAAGTAAATGTCAATTTAGAAATAGATGTATTAGAGGTTGTCCTTTCGGAGCTTACTTTAGTAGTTTATCATCAACATTACCGGCAGCGGAAGCTACAGGAAACATGACTTTAAGACCAGACTCTATTGTACATGAAGTAATGTATGATCCAAATACAAAAAAAGCAACAGGTGTAAAAGTAATTGACGCAAACACCAAAGAAACTTTTGAGTTCAAAGCAAAGGTGATTTTCTTATGTGCATCGGCCATTGCCTCTACATCTATATTAATGCAATCTAAATCTGAAACGTTCCCTAATGGTATGGGTAACGCATCTGATCAATTAGGACGTAATATTATGGACCACCAATTACAAGTGGGTGCGTCTGGTAAGTTTGATGGTTTTGATGATAAATATTACAAAGGAAGAAAGCCAAGCGGTATCTATATTCCAAGATTTAGAAATTTAGGTGGTGATTCTGACAGAAAAGATTACAAAAGAGGATTTGGATATCAAGGTGGTGCCTCTAGAGGTAATTGGGAAGAAACCATTGCCGAGCTATCTTATGGTAAAGATTTAAAAGATGCCGTATTAAAGCCAGGTGGATGGACGTTCGGTATGATGGGCTTTGGTGAAGTATTGCCATATGAGAACAATAGATTTACCCTAGACTATGACAAATTAGATGACTGGGGACTGCCTACCGTTACATTTGATGCCGAATTACAAGAAAACGAGCTGAAAATGCGAAAAGACATGCTAGAATCTGCTGTAGATATGTTAGAAAAAGCAGGTTTAAGAGATGTAAAAGGATATGATAACGAAAGTGCATTAGGTTTAGGTATTCATGAGATGGGAACTGCCCGAATGGGAAGAGACAGAAAAACATCGGTATTGAATGGTAACAATCAACTACATGATGTACCAAATGTTTACGTAACAGACGGTTCTTTTATGACCTCTGCAAGTTGCGTAAACCCATCTTTAACATACATGGCCTTTACGGCAAGGGCTGCAAACCATGCAGTAGAAGAACTTAAAAAAGGAAATATATAATGGATAGAAGACGCGTATTAAAAAACATGGGGCTGTCACTTGGATATATGGTTGCAACCCCTACATTATTATCAATTGTACAAAGTTGTAAAAGTGAACCAGCAATTACCTGGACTCCCGAATTTCTAGCTCAATCCCAAGGTAAAGTTTTAACAAAATTGGTAGACATCATTTTACCTAAAACAGATACTCCCTCTGCTTCTGAAGTACAAGTAGATATTTTTATCGACAAATTTGCAAAAGATGTTATGGAAAAGGAACAACAGGATTTCCTTAAAATGTCAATGACCAAATTTATTGATAAAGCGTTGGCAGATTCTGGTAAGGAAAATGCCGAAGATCTTACCACCGAAGACTTAGACCCAGTATTGGCAAGTTCTTTGAAATACACAAAAGATCAGCAAGCAGAAATGTTCGAAACTATCAATAGTTACACAAAAGCTATATCTGAAGGTACAACTGCTGAGATAGATGATGAAATATCAAGATTTGCATTTGCCAACAACTTGAGAGGAATGACTATTTGGGGCTATAAAGCGTCTGAATATGTAGGTGAAGAAGTATTGGCATATTTACCTGTACCGGGTGAATACGTAGCATGTGGAGATATGCAAGAGCTTACAGGTGGTAAGGCATGGTCCTTATAACCATATAACTTTCTAATTATTAAAAGCCAAGAACTTGATCTTACATAGTTCTTGGCTTTTTACATAAAAAACCACTTATGAAAAGAAGAAATTTCATTCAAAAATCCGCATTGACCACAGGGGCCATTTCATTAGGTAGTAGTCTAGCTTATGCTAACTCTATGAACCAGAAACCAAAAGTTCATAAATACAACCTGAAATATGCTCCCCATTTAGGAATGTTCAAAAATCTTGCAGGTGAAGATCCTATAGATCAATTAAACTTTATGGCCGACCAAGGTTATACCGCATTTGAAGATAATGAAATGCGTAAAAGACCTATTGAACTGCAAGAAAAGATAGCAAAAACCATGAAGGAACGCGGTTTGGAGATGGGCGTCTTCGTAGCACATGAAATACATTGGAAAACTCCTAATCTGGCATCTGGGGATAAGGCAAAAAGAGTAGAGTTCTTAAATGATATTAAAAATTCTATAGCGGTTGCCAAGCGGGTGAACGCCAAATGGATGACAGTAGTACCCGGACATTTAGATTTGAAACTAAAAATGGGCTACCAGACTGCCAACGTTATTGAAAGTCTTAGACAGGCATCAGCTTTACTGGAACCACATAATATTGCAATGGTATTGGAGCCTTTAAATTTCAGGAATCACCCAGGATTGTTCCTGACGGATTCGCCCCAAGCCTATGAAATATGTAGAGCAGTTGATTCACCTTCATGTAAAATATTGTTCGATATCTACCACCAACAAATACAAGAAGGCAATTTAATACCCAATATGGAAGCTTCTTGGTCTGAAATAGCCTATATACAAATTGGAGATAACCCCGGTAGAAAAGAACCCACAACTGGCGAAATAAACTATGACAACGTATTCAAATGGATTCATGAGCAGGGTTATGATGGTATTTTAGGCATGGAACATGGAAACTCTAGAGAGGGCAAAGAAGGTGAACTCGCCGTAATTGAAGCATATAAAAAAGTAGATAGCTTTAAATAGGGTTCAGCAACACTATGACCGATTAGTAAAAGAAGAACTGAATGTATTTCATCGAAAAATAATATTTATTCGATGAAATACATATTCACTTTGTAAGAATTAACCTACTTATTCGTTCTTTTGTATATGTCCCAATACCTACAAGCAATACTCGTCTATGCCGGTTTATTACTGGCTTCAAAATTATCTTTTTACATCTATAAGAAGATAAGGTTCAATTCATTTGAATTATTTCAAATGAGACTAACCTATAAATGGTTCAACTTTAAACACGCTGTAAGATTAATGTATCACAGTCTTTTTAACGATACCATTAAATTTCCGTAATCCAAACAGGTTTTTAATACGTATATATCTTATACCCTTTTACTTAAGTTATGGAAAACTACATTACAATATTAATGATATATGTAGCCGCGTTGGTATTTACGACGGTATTAAAGCCATATATCACAAACGATAAATAAACGCCCCCTTACTTAACCTCCGGCTTAGCCGTATGTAAAAAAGACCCCAAAATGTGGGGTCTTTTTTATGGTTATTTTTAAAAATGGTATTTAAGAACCACACATTAAACAATCATCATCTGCCTGCCCTTCCTTAGCCCTAGCAATCATTTCTTTCATCTCCTGAGGTGACAAAGGTGCTATATCCAATTCTGCTTGAGGAGCCACTTTAGAAACCTTTGTATCTGTAATAACCACTTCACTGTCTATTGCCGTAACAACTTCTGTCTTCTTCACCTCATCTGTGGCTACAACATTTTTCTTACTGTTATCCAATGTAAACTTGATCGCATCAACAGCTGCTTTGGTACGTAAATAATACATTCCAGTCTTTAAACCACTCTTCCAAGCATAAAAATGCATTGAAGTAAGTTTAGAATAATTGGCATTTTCCATAAACAAGTTCAAGGACTGGCTCTGATCAATAAAGTAGCCTCTTTGTCTAGACATATCTATAATGTCTTTCATACTGAGCTCCCAAACCGTTTTGTACAGATCCCTGATATCTTGGGGTATTGTTTCTATATGTTGAATAGATCCATTGGCTCTCATAAGCTCTTGTTTCATACTCTCGTTCCACATACCTAAACCAACAAGATCTTCTAAAAGATGTTTATTGACCACAATAAATTCACCTGAAAGAACGCGTCTGGTATAAATGTTAGATGTATAAGGTTCAAAACACTCATTGTTCCCTAATATTTGCGAAGTGGATGCAGTGGGCATAGGTGCTACCAAAAGAGAGTTTCTTACACCATTGGTCTGCATTTCTTTACGAAGTTTTGCCCAGTCCCATCTACCGGATAATTCATCATCTTTTACTCCCCACATATTATATTGAAATTCACCTTTGGACATTGGAGAACCTTCAAATGTGGAATATGGACCTTCTTCTTTGGCCATTTCCATAGATGCCGTAACCGCACCAAAATATAAAGTTTCAAAAATTTCTTGGTTTAATTTTTTTGCATCGTCACTTGTAAAGGGCATTCTCAGCATTATAAAAGTATCTGCAAGACCCTGTACACCTAAACCAATAGGTCTATGGCGCATGTTTGAGTTCTCCGCTTCTTTAACAGGGTAGTAATTTCTATCAATGACCTTATTAAGGTTTTTAGTCACTCTTTTGGTTACCTTAAACAATTCTTTATGATCAAACTCACCGTTTTTTACAAACATAGGTAACGCAATAGATGCTAAATTACACACGGCTACCTCATCTGGCGACGTATACTCCATGATTTCGGTACAAAGATTTGATGAACGTATGGTTCCAAGATTCTTTTGATTGCTCTTACGGTTGGCTGCATCTTTATACAACATATACGGTGTGCCGGTTTCTATCTGCGATTCTAATATTTTTTCCCAAAGTTCCCGCGCCTTGACAGTTTTGCGCCCTTTACCTTCAGCTTCATATTGTAGATAAAGTTTTTCAAACTCATCACTATGTCTATTAAACAAATCTGGACATTCATTAGGACACATTAAAGTCCAATCTTCATTGGCTTCTACCCTTCTCATGAACAAATCTGAAATCCACATGGCATAAAACAAATCCCTTGCACGCATTTCTTCCTTACCATGGTTCTTTTTTAGGTCTAAAAATTCAAAAATATCGGCATGCCAAGGCTCAAGATATATTGCAAAACTACCTTTACGTTTACCACCACCTTGATCTACATAGCGAGCAGTATCATTAAACACTTGTAGCATGGGCACTATACCATTTGATGTACCGTTTGTACCAGCTATATAAGACCCAGTTGCTCTAATGTTATGTATAGATAAACCTATACCTCCTGCAGATTGGGAAATTTTGGCGGTCTGTTTTAAAGTATCATAAATACCATCAATACTGTCATCTTTCATAGCCAAAAGAAAACATGATGACATTTGAGGCTTTGGTGTTCCTGAATTGAACAATGTTGGCGTAGCATGTGTAAAGAACTTTTTAGACATTAGTTCATACGTTTCTATAGCAGCATCAAGGTCATTTAAATGTATACCTACGGATACTCGCATTAGCATGTGTTGTGGTCGTTCTGCAATTTTACCGTTGATTTTTAATAAGTAAGAACGCTCCAAAGTCTTAAAACCAAAATAGTCATAGCTAAAATCTCTATTATAGATGATCGTAGAATCTAATCTTTCTGAATTTTCAGCAATTACCTTATGAACCTCATCTGATAATAAAGGGGCCTTTTTACCAGTTCTAGGGTTTACATAAGTATATAGGTCGTTCATGGTTTGTGAGAACGATTTTTTAGTATTCTTATGTAAGTTAGATACAGATATACGTGCAGCCAATTTTGCATAATCTGGGTGTGTGGTAGTCATTGTTGCCGCTATTTCCGCTGCTAGATTATCTAACTCAGATGTAGTTACACCATCGTAAAGACCTTCTATTACCCGCATAGCTACCTTTAGCGGATCAACAAGACCATTTAGACCATAACATAACTTACGTACACGTGCGGTGATCTTATCAAACATGACCACTTCTTTTCTTCCATCTCTTTTAACTACGAACATTTGGCTACAAACAATTAAGGGTTAATATTATATTTACGTTATTAATGTTAAAATTTTAACATTTTAAATGATGACACAATTTTCCCGTATACTTCTATTGGTAAAATTGTGCACTACATTAATTAGAAATCAGCATCAAAGCTAATTTTCTGGGAATCATCATCTTTATCCTTGTTCAAAACGCCTGCTTTCTGATATTCAGAAACACGTTTTTCAAAGAAGTTGGTTTTACCTTGTAAAGAAATCATATCCATAAAATCAAATGGATTGGAGGCATTGTACACTCTATCACATTCAAGTTCAACCAATAACCTATCTGTTACAAATTCCAAATACTGCGTCATTAATTTAGAGTTCATTCCAATTAAACTAACCGGTAACGACTCTGTAATAAACTCACGCTCAATATCCAGGGCATTGGTCAAAATTTGAGTAATACGTTCTTTTGGCACTTTATTCATTAAATGCTTGTTATGCAGGTGAACCGCATAATCACAATGCATGCCTTCATCTCTTGATATAAGTTCGTTAGAAAAAGTTAGACCTGGCATTAAGCCCCTTTTCTTTAACCAGAATATGGAACAGAAGGCACCGGAGAAAAATATACCTTCTACTGCTGCAAAAGCAATTAATCGTTCTGCAAAACTTGGCGACTCGATCCAATTTAAGGCCCAATCTGCTTTTTTCTTTATTGCTGGAAAATTTTCCAAAGCTTTGAAAAGAACATTCTTTTCCTTTTCATCTTTTACATAAGTATCTATCAAAAGTGAATAGGTTTCAGAATGAATATTCTCCATCATTATTTGAAATCCATAAAAGAACTTTGCTTCGGCATATTGAACCTCACTCACAAAATTTTCAGCCAAATTCTCATTAACAATACCATCGGAAGCTGCAAAAAATGCAAGAATATGTTTTATAAAATAACGCTCGTCATCATTCAGTTTGTTATTCCAATCATTTAAATCTTCATGAAGATCAATCTCCTCCGCTGTCCAAAAACAAGCCTCACATTTTTTATACCATTCCCATAAATCATCATGTTTGATAGGAAAAATAACAAAGCGATCATCATTTGGCTCCAAAATAGGCTCTAAAGCTGCGGACATATAATTTAGATTTAAAATTAGTAGTGAAAAAGAAATAGTTTTCTTCTCTGAAGGTACTAACAAAGATTTAAAATTGCATTGAAAATATAAAGTTAGTTTAGGTATTTTGACCACAAAGTTTTTAACACCGTGTGTTGAAATGTACCTGTACTCCTAGTGTTCATTAACCTTTGCGAAATAAGGACTTAGCATTAATTTTAGGTAAACTTTAAACATGATTTTTTTAAACCAAAAAGTATAAAAAATCATACTCAATGGTTTATTAAAACTAGCTTATAAAAAGAGGTAAAACAGGTAAGTGTATTCCATAAAAAATGTACGGCCCCACTAATGCTTCTATTATGAAAAATGCCCACCAAAACTAATAAAGGTAGTTCCCCCGAAACCTTTTCTTAGAATGTAATCATACGACTAATCGTATTTATACTATATGGCGCTCAAACATTAGATATAAGGCAACATACACTACCTTATAAAGAACCGTACTATTTTTAAACTTTTATTAGTGCATTGAAAGAGCCCTTGACATTCAAAGATTCTCCGTTAGCATTTTCTAATTGTACTTCTAAATTTCCATCAACTTTATTAGAAATACTTTCCTTTATTATAACATCACCAGATTTCACAAAGAAAGGCAGTTCACCTACCTCACTTAAATCGGCAAAACCATATACACCGCTGAACCTATTGATCAGACAATGAATGTTTTTAATTTTATGTTTACCGACCGAAACACCAACGTCATCAGTATTAGTCGATGCGATAACAATTTCCAGATTATGCATCTTGTTAGTATCACAATCAGAAAAACTCAACACTAATTTATCTGCAATATTTCCAAAGTTATCAGGTTCAGTAATTCTCTTAAACGATGCAAAACCGTCTATATGAAAATTAGTACTGCCTATGATGTTAAAACTACAAGTGCCATCATCCAATTTATTATTAGTAACCCCAACTTTTGACCCACCACTTAATAGCATAAATGGTACAATACCAAAGCAAACTAACTTCAAAAATTTACCAACAAACCGAAAACTATTCTTCATGATCATTAGTTGAGTTTTTGAATTATGGTCTGGTCACTTTATTTTGTTTTAGTTCAATAGCTACTTCCAATCCCTCATTAATTGGCTCTTCACCTTCCATAAAATGAGATGCAATCAATAAGATTACAATAAAAAATGCCAACATATAACCGCATTTTCTCATTTCAATTTCATTTATAATATACTGAAACTCTAGGCTAAAGGTAATTTTAAGCTGAAACAGCAAACACCTATTTTGTATAATCTGCACTCTTTTATGTATAATCGGAGCATGAAAAATTCAAAAGAATTTTCATAAATATAATTTGTAGTATTTTTCTTTCTTTTTGTATTTATAAATCCAAATAATCGCCACCTAGTCAAAATATACCGATTACACTAAAATTAGATCCATTGACACAAAATAGCATTCAAAAACCATACAAAAACTTAATTTTTCATAACTTTCTAACTTGATACCCTAACCTTATGCTACAAGCTGTAATTGTTGATGATGAAATAAAAGCACTGCAAAGCTTAACGTGGGAGCTCACTAATTTTAGTGATGAAATCAATGTAATTGCCTCATTTACCAATCCAAATGAAGCACTTACCTACTTAGAAAAACACACGCCAGACTGTCTATTCTTAGATATAGAAATGCCCACAATGGACGGTTTTCAATTCATTAGAAAACTGACCAACAAAAATTTTCCTGTTGTCATAACTACCGCCTATAACCAATATGCCTTAAAGGCCATTAAGAGTCAGGCTCTAGATTATCTATTAAAACCGATCGATACCGATGATTTGGAAGAAACCATTGCAAAGATCAAAAAATTCAACAATAACAATTTTTCTGTCGAGAAATTGGAAATGGTGCTTTTAAACTATAATTCAAGAGCCATACATAAGCGTATTACTTTAAATACCGACGGCAAATTGTTATTTCTAGAAAGCGATGAAATATTATACGCAGAATCTGATGGTAACTACAGCACCATTTTTTTAACAGATGGTCAAAAAATAGTGTTAACCAAAAAATTGAAAGAGGTAAATGAATTACTACCTTCCGATTCATTTTTCAGAATTCATAATTCATACATCATTAATTTAAATAAAATAAAGGAATTCTTGAAGACAGATGGTTACGTGGTATTAAAGTCCAACCATAAAATACCTGTTTCCAGACAAAAAAAATCAGATTTTTTAGACATGTTGTAAGTCAACATCCGTAAAAACCATTTCAAAGCTTTTCTAAAATAATAGTGTACATCATTAGGTATAAAATTCCATTCTTACTTCTCTATGCTTTAGTGCTGTCTTTTTACGGTTACTCGCAAGACATATCTACTGTTTTAAAGGAAAACATGGACAGCCTTTTAACGGTAGTACCAGAAACCCGTAAAGAAATTAATGATATTCTAAAACCATACAGTAATGACAGCACATCGCTTCGTTATATTCAAGAAAGGTCAATTACCAAAAAGTATGTTTTAGGACAAGTATATGCGCTCAATCAACTTGGTTCATTGTACCGTGATCAAGCACTATACCAAGAAGCCTTAGCCTTATACCAAGACGCACTCCAATTATCGGTTGAAGCAAACAATATAGAATTTAGGGTCTACAGCCTAAATATGATCAGCAGTGTATATTCAAGGACAGAAGCCATTAAGTCCTCATTGGACTATAGTCAAAATGCACTTGAATTGGCTGAAACTGTAGCTACACCCAGCGACGGACTCAAAAAGAGCATTATAGCGTCTTTAAATAATATAGGAGCAACCTATCAAATGCTTGAGCAGTATGACCTGGCCATAGAAAAGTACGAGAGATCGATGATTCTTGAAAAAGAATTGGACGATAAACTGGGCTTGGCCATTAACCATAAAAACCTGGGCGAATGTTATGAAGCTCAAGGCAAATTGGAGCCCGCTTTAAAAAACTTCAGAAAATCCCTTGTTTATTATGAGATTATGGACTCTAATAAGGGCAAAATAACGTGTAACTACAACATTGCCCATGTATATGTCCATCAAGGTAAAATTCAGGAAGCTATAGACATTCTACAATCAAATTTGTTGAAAGCAATTTCCTTAGCTGACAATAAACTCATTACTACCATTTACATAAACCTTGGCTGGGCCTTTATTCGTTTAGGGGATTATAATGCCGCAGAAACCAATTTAGAATCTGGTTTAGCATTGGCAAAAACGAACAAACTGAACGCGGAAATAGCAGAAGCAAATAAATTTCTATCTGAACTATGGATCAAACGTGACGATTACCAAAAGGGAATGCGTTACTATAAAGATTTTAAAAAATATGAAGAACGCATAACAAGCTCACTCAACCTTAGGTATGTGAATGATATGATTTTACGATATGAATCTGAAATGAGGGCCAATCAACTAGAACGTCTTGCAGAAGAGAATGAATCTGTTCGTTTAAAGTTGAAGAAAAACAAGACCATGTTGATTATCATAGGTATATCACTTATACTATTGATAGGTATTTTATACATTCTCTATCGCCAGAGTCAATTGAATGCAGATAAAAAGCTATTGACATTGGAACAAAGTATGCTTCGGAGCCAAATGAATCCACATTTTTTATTCAATTCACTGAACTCAATTAAATTATATATCATAAACAATGAGAAGAAAAATGCCGTTCATTACCTCAACAAATTTTCAAAACTGGTAAGAAAGATACTTGAGGCATCTTCCCAACGCGAGATTTCACTGGCAGAGGAACTAGAAACTGTTGAGCTTTATATGAACATAGAGAACATTAGGTTTTCTAATGAAATCAACTTCAACGTCCATATAAAAGACGACATTGATATTCATAACATTAAAATTCCATCGCTAATTCTACAACCGTTTTTAGAAAATGCATTATGGCACGGACTATCTTCAAAGGAAGGAGCCAAAAATATTGACTTAGAAGTAAAAAAAGGTAAAAACGGCTTTATAGAGATAGTTATAACCGATAATGGCGTAGGTAGAGATGCTGCAGAGCGAATAAAAGACAGTAAAGTACTTAAAAGAAAATCTGTTGGCATCGATATTACCAAAGAGCGTTTAGCAAATTTCTCCCGTGACTATGAAAACTATTTCCACGTTGATATCATTGACAAATTCGATGATGATACAAATCCGATCGGCACACAGATCGTAATTTATATACCTACTATTTAAGATGGTCCGTAGCTACCTCTTCTAACTCTTTATACCAAGCCTCACCAAATTTTCTGATTAACGCTTCTTTCACAAACTTATAAATAGGCACTTTTAATTCGTCACCCAAGGCGCAAGCAGGGTCGCAAATATGCCATTTATGGTAATTAACCGCAGTCAATTCTGTGTACTCTCGAACTCTTATAGGATATAAATGACATGAAACCGGTTTTTTCCAGTTGATCACACCTTGGTTATAAGCCTCTTCAATACCACATTTGGCAACTTTTTTTTCATCAAAAATTACGTAGGCACACTCACTACCGTTTACTAACGGAGTTTCCCATTCACCATCTTCTCCCTTAACAAAAGCTCCTTCTTTTTCAATAACCGAAATTCCCTCAGGTCTTAGAAAAGGTTTTACTTTTGAATAGATATCTACCATAATTTCCGTTTCACTATCCTCTACGGGAGCACCTGCCTCTCCGTCTACGCAACAACCACCCTTACAGGCGCTAAGATTACAAACGAAATCATTCTCTATTATTTCCTCAGATACTATGGTTTTCCCTAATTGAAACATGGCTTAGTTTAAAGGCCGCAAGATACATATTTTAAAAAAGTCTTTGAGATGGATTATTTTAAGAATAAAGATCCAAATGCATACATAAAACGTAAATTTGCAAAAAATTTGAAAGATGGAATTTCATTTTAACTTAAGGGAGATTGCTACAGCTAGCATGGTTCTTTTTGCCGTAATAGATATTTTAGGCAGTATACCCATTATCATAGGGTTACGCAAAAAGGTTGGGCACATACAATCTGAAAAAGCTTCTGTTGTAGCTGCCGTGATCATGGTAGCCTTTTTGTTCCTTGGTGAGGAGATATTGAACTTGATCGGTATTGATGTAAATTCATTTGCCGTTGCGGGAGCTTTTATTATTTTCTTTTTGGCTATTGAGATGATTTTAGGCATTACCCTATACAAGGATGACGAACCAGAGAGTGCATCTGTTGTACCCATTGCCTTCCCATTAATTGCGGGTGCCGGTACATTGACCTCTTTACTTTCTTTAAGAGCTGAATATTATGTAGAAAATATAATCGTTGCCATTATCGTCAATATTATATTCGTGTTCATAGTATTGAAATCATCGGGCAAGATCGAAAAAATGCTAGGCAAAAATGGTGTTAATGTAATTAGAAAGGTTTTTGGGGTAATTCTTATGGCCATCGCCGTTAAATTATTCGCCGCTAACATTAATCAACTTTTCTAGACCGTTAGAAGGTTGTACTTTTATAAAAACAAGATTATATGAGCAAGACGTTATCCATTATATTCATAGTTATTGCAATTGCTTTAATTGCCTATAATGTTACATTGGTAAATTTTGCAGATCCTTTTGAAAAGAACAGTACCATTGCATTGATCGGTATTATGGCATCTTTATGTGCTATAGTACTACTTTTGGTATTTGTAACCAGCAAGAAGATTCAGGATAAGATGAACCAAGATTAGTTGTAGGTCTTAATTGCGCCAGACTCTTGCTGTTCGATACCACCACCATCTAACTCTAATACTTTCTGCAGCATTAAGTCCTCATCTGCCTTAATTTTGGCATGTATATTTGTATTGAACAGTTGTTCTGCAATATTAGCCTTTAAGAACAGCTTAATGCTATTCTCATGCTCATAGAAGTTCATTCTTAGGTTTCTATCTACCGAATACTCCACAAACTTTTCAAAAAGGATATCATCAACATTAAAATCGTTCACGAACTCCTCTTGGGTATACTGGGCATACCGGTCACGATCTTCATCTAAATGTTCAAATACAAAAAATGAAATAAAGCCCAAATTATCCATACTATCCACTGCCTCTTCCTCATTTGAACCGATAGGCACAAAGACATCCGGAATTATTCCGCCACCGCCATAGACCACTTTTCCCTTAGGGGTTACAAATTTCAATGAATCTGCCACTTTTATGCTATCAACCGAAATCATTTCGCCACTATGATATCTGTCGGTAAAACGTTGATAATAATCTTTAGTGCCATTTGCGTATGTTTTCTGAATACTTCTACCCGTTGGGGTGTAATATCTAGAAACGGTCAGTCTAACTGCAGAACCATCGCCTAAAGCCATTTCTCGCTGTACCAAACCTTTACCAAAAGAACGACGACCAACAATGGTACCTATATCATTATCTTGTAACGCACCGGCAACAATTTCACTAGCGGAAGCAGATCTTTCGTTGATCAAAACATAAATAGGCTTATCTTCAAAACTACCTTCGTCAGTTGCGAAACTTTTACTGATCTTTCCCTTCTTATTCTTAGTAAACAAAATTAGTTTACCATCTTCCAAGAACTCGTCCGCCATTTCTTCTGCCATACCCAGATAACCGCCTGGATTATCCCTTAGATCAAGAACCAACTTGCGGGCACCACGCTTTTGCAATTTCCCTAAAGCATCTTTAAATTCTTTATAGGTAGACTCAGCAAAACGATTCACTTTAATATAGCCCATATCCTTTGTTAGCATGTAGAAGGCATCTACACTTTTTAAAGGCACTATACCACGTTTTACTTTAACGTTAAACGTTCTATTTTCAGACTTTCTAAAGACAGTAAGGTCAACCGAAGTACCTTCTTTACCTTTTAGCTTGTCCACAATAATTTCGCTAGGAAAATCATGACCGTAAAGCGTGTCTTCATCAGCCATTAAAATACGATCGCCAGGTAAAATTCCCTTCGCATAGCTAGGACCATCCTTAACGGTTTTGATTACTGCAATGGTATCATGATAAGAGTAAAAATTAATGCCTATACCAACAAAATCACCTTTCATATTATCTGCTACGCTAGACATTTCCTTTTCTGAAATATAGACCGAATGGGGATCTAATTTTTCTAGGATACTATTCACGGTAACATCGACTATACTATCTGTATTTACATCGTCTACGTACTCGTAATCAATGTAATCTATAAGTCTGTTTAATTTATCTTTTTTGGAATTGGTAGAGAATAGTCTTTCGGGAGAATCATTAAAATTCAGTTTTCCACCAATAAAAAACCCTAATGCAAGAGCAGAAGCGATAATTAAAGGAAAAAGAGCACTGTATTTTTTGTTCATCATTAGTGTTAACGTTAGTTTGTCACATTTATTTCTGGCATATGTTCTATTTCAACCCCAGCTTTCTCTAAAAATTTTAATCCCGAATCATCTTTATAACCAACTTGATACACTACACGTTTAATGCCAGATTGATGAATTAGTTTACTACATTCTCTACAGGGAGATAAAGTAATGTACAAAGTAGCCCCTTGGCAAGATTGTGTTGAACTGGCAACCTTAAGAATGGCATTGGCCTCTGCATGCAAAACATACCACTTGGTATACCCATCTTCATCTTCACAATAATTTTCAAAACCGGTAGGGGTACCGTTATAACCATCAGATATGATCATTCTATCCTTGACGATAATTGCACCTACCTGTTTTCTTTTACATGACGATAATTTTCCCCATTCCGTGGCCATTCTTAAATAGGCCCTATCGTATTTTAATTGTTTTTCTTTCTTCATGAACGGTGAGCTTTATAAAAGCGCATAACCCTAAGTTACCTGCTTTGAACAGTAACAACATTATGTTAGGCTAAACTTTAACAATCTAAAAAGGAAATGTTTCATATAACAACGGTAAGGTTATCAGTATCACAACAATACTGCCTACCAATATAAAAACACGCTGTTTTACATTCATTAATGTTTGGACAACAAAAGCTAGGACCAATACCATCAAAACAATAACCACTTGAGATAATTCTATTCCACCAGCAAAACCCAGTAAAGGTGCAAGCTTATCTTCTTCACCCATAATCATCATCTTAAAGTAGTTGGAAAAGCCAAAACCATGAACCAGGCCAAAAAAACCTGTTGCCAACATATGAAACCAAATTGTTCTATTTTCTTTAAGCAACATTACATCTACTATATTGAACAACGCTGTTGCTAAAATGGTTACAGGTATTAAAAACTCTATCCAAGTAGCATCTACTACCATAATCTCATAAACCGAGAAAACCAAAGCTAAACAGTGGGTTACCGTAAAAACGGTTGCCAACCATAATACGTTTTTCCAGCTTTTAAACGTAAATGGTAGCGCCATCGCCGTCAAAAAAAGGATATGGTCATATGCATTGATATCCAATACATGTTGCAAACCTAATTTTATATAAAACCAAAATTCTTGCATTGCACTTTTATATTATCTGTTCAAACTAATTTAATCCGCGTTCCTTTTGTATAGTTTCGTATGCCTCTTGTACTTGTTTAAATTTCTCTTCAGCACCTTTCTTAATAGCTTCATCTTGAGTATTGACCCTATCCGGATGGTATTTTTTTGCCATTTGCCTGTACGCCTTTTTTACCTCGGCATCAGTGGCAGTTTTAGGCACATCAAGAATTTTATAAGCATTGTTAGCAGATTTCACGAACATGGCTTTAATACTTTCAAACTCGTTCAATGATACTCTAAGGTAACCTGCAATTTCCCTTATTTTTTGAATTTCAGGATTACTAATGTTGCCATCTGATTGTGCTATACCAAATAAAAAATGTAATAATTGCAATCTAACCTCATAGCGGGTACGTTGTGCCAAAAATGTACACACGTTTTGTGCGGATATCTGCCCTTTTTTATTGATTTCATTGAATCTCCTAAAAATGGCATTTGCCTTATCCTTCCCATAAGTGCCCACAAAGTACTGACGTACATAGTCCATTTCTGATTGGCTTACTTGTCCGTCTGCCTTTATAACTATAGAACATAAAGACAACAAGTTCAATTCAAAATCTGCGGCCGTAACATTTGGTCTGGTATAATCTTCAAAAACGCTACGTGCACTGCCCTTACTAGACCCAAAAAAGTTATCTATTATACTGCCGGCAAAGAAGCCTAAAATTGCTCCAGATAACCCTCTAAAAGAAAAACCAATTACGGCCCCTAACCATTTAATCATTTTCGTATGCTCAATTTTGCCAAAGATAAAATATTACGAATAGAAAGTATGGCCAATGAAACGTTAAGGTATAAAGCAGTCCTACGACTAATTGATTATCTTTGTAACAATTAATTAAAAAATTAAGAATATGTACCCTGCGGAATTAGTTAAACCAATGAGAGATGATCTGGCCTCTGCCGGATTTGAAGAATTATATACTGCAGATGCAGTTACCGATGCCATTAACAAAGAAGGAACAACTTTAGTTGTTGTAAACTCTGTTTGTGGTTGCGCAGCTGCCAATGCAAGACCTGCGGCCAAAATGAGCTTGCAGAACAGTAAAAGACCTGATCATGCCGTAACGGTATTTGCCGGTGTTGATAAAGAAGCGGTTGATGCAGCAAGAAATCTAATGATCCCTTTTCCTCCCTCATCGCCATCAATGGCTTTGTTTAAAAATGGAGAATTGGTTCACATGATCGAACGTCACCATATTGAAGGTAGACCAGCTGAAATGATCGCTCAAAATTTAGCACAAGCTTATGATGAGTTTTGCTAAAACTACAGTCTTAGACTCTATTTAAGTAAAATAATAGTATTAAAAAACCGCTCTAATTGAGCGGTTTTTTATTTTTGTAAGATGCAGAAACTGCTTTCATATATAATAACCCCCTTTTTTTTCATAGCTTTTGGGCTATGTCTTCTTATTTTTCACCCCATTCAATGGTTTGGTTTTAAAGTTTTTGGATACAATGGACTAAAGCCTGTTGTTAGCAAGCTGAATTTCTTTTTAATGCGAAGCACTAATATTTTAGGCACTACGTATAAATTCACCAACAAATACGATCTTCCTACAAACAGGCCTTTAATAATTGTAACCAATCACCAAAGTATGTATGACATACCCCCGTTGATTTGGTACATGCGCAAACACCACCCAAAGTTTGTCAGTAAAAAAGAATTGGGTAAAGGTATACCAAGCGTTTCCTTCAATCTTGTTCATGGTGGTTCTGTTCTTATAGATAGAAAGGATGGGAAATCCGCTATTATGGAGATAGGCAAACTTGGATCGTACATTGAAAAACATAATAGAAGTGCGGTAATTTTTCCTGAAGGTACCAGAAGTAGGGATGGGCACCCAAAACCGTTTAAACCTATGGGACTTAAAATGCTTCTTAAAAAAGCGCCTTCAGCTTTGATCGTTCCCATAAGCATCAATAATTCATGGAAGCTGGTAAGATTCGGTCAATTTCCTATGGGATTAGGTTCCAAGGTACGTTTAGAGGTACAACAACCCATAGAGAACAAGGGTAATCTTGATGAACTAATAACACAAATTGAAGCATCCGTAGTAAGCGGTATAAACTCCTTTAAATGACCAACTCAGAAATCGTAGAAGAAACTATCATTTTCGTCAAAGAAACACTAAAAAATGCCGAGGGAGGTCATGATTGGTTCCATATTGAACGTGTTTTCAATAATACCATGCTTATTGCTAAAGAGGAAGACGTAAATTTATTGGTGGTAAGCCTTGGTGCCTTACTTCATGATATTGCAGACGCCAAATTTAATGATGGTGATGAATCTTTAGGGCCAAAGATGGCAGAGAACTTTTTGTTAAGTCTAAAAGTTCCTAAAAGAACCATTAACCACGTCACCAATATCATTAAATATAGTTCTTTTAAGGCTGGTCTAAATGATGGTAAAATGAAGAAAAAACTATTTACGTCAAAAGAACTTCAGGTAGTACAAGATGCCGATCGCTTAGATGCTATTGGCGCCATAGGCATTGCAAGGGCCTTTAATTATGGTGGGTTTAAAAATAGAGCCCTTTATGACCCCAGTATACCTCCTAACTTGGAAATGAGTAAAGAGGAGTATAAAAAGTCAAAAGCGCCTACTCTAAATCACTTCTACGAAAAACTATTGTTACTTAAAGACAAAATGAACACCGCAACCGGAAAGCGATTGGCCCAGCAAAGACACCAATATATGATAGACTTTCTAGAACAATTTTACCAAGAGTGGAGTCCTCTTAAAAATTTAAGCTAGCCATTACCGAATCATATCTATATTTTAAGTCATAAAAAAAGGGTCTCAATTTCAATTGAGACCCTTTATATTTTCTGTATTATTTATTTCTGCGGTAACTCTCTTGTTAACCAACCTCTTCTACTTGCCGTTGCAATAGCATAAGGGGTAATCCAGAACAGACCAAAAGTATATAGAACACTGTAAGAATATGCCCAGAAAGACTCTGAGAACGTATATCTTTTTGCGTAAAATATTACCGGGAATGTTGACAGTACCAAAATACTTAAGAACGTTGAGCTTAAGAACAACAACGGATGCGTGAAAACAAAAACTAACATGAACAGTACAAATGGGTAACACAATACAATTCTTGAAAACTGGCTGAAGAATAATAATCTAGTACCTGCTTTTGGTCCTTTTCTAAAGTTCGTAAATACATATTTAGACATTTGAATATTCTCACGAACATTACTTCTACCCCATCTAATGAACATCTTATACAGACCCTTGTATTTTTCAGGAACATTGGTATAAGCAAAAGCATTTCTTTGAAACAATACGTGAAAACCTTGCTTTAAAATCATATTGGTCATAGCTCTATCTTCACCAATATCAGAAGGCTGCCCCATAAAGGTTTGGTTGATCCACTCATCTAAGCAACCAAATACCGCAGTAGCTCTATAAGCTGCCAAAGCTCCTGGAGTACATAAAACTGAATTTAAAGTACTTTCAGAAGAACGTACAAACTCAAAACTAAGTGCAAAACTTACATCTAGCATTTTAGGTAAAATTTCTTTCTTGTTATTTAAAACACGAATATTACCTGCAACCGCACCACAGTTTTCATCAACAATGAACGGACTAACTAAATTTCTTAAAGTATCTGGATCAACTATAGAGTCACTGTCCACAGTAACGAAAATTTCACCTGTACCTTCATTAAAGCCTCTGTAAAGTGCATGACGTTTACCCATATTCTTAGGCTGTTGACAAATAGAAACCCTGTCACCTAATTCTTTTTTTGCCTCTTGCATCCAGTTCCAAGTGTCATCTTTACTACCATCATCAATTGCCAATAATTGCACTTTATGCTCTGGGTAGTCACTATCTGCCAAACTTTTTAAGGTGGCCCAAACTTGTTTTCCTTCATTATAAGCCGGTACAATAACGGTTACCGTAGGCAGTTCATCATCTGAAACTGAAGGTATAGCCTTGTACTTTAAAAAACGGACAAACGTATAGATGAAAAAACTTAACTTGAATACAAAGAAGGCCGCAGCAACGATCATAAAAATAAATCCTATTAAGCTACTTCTGCGCTCTAAATGTAAGTCTGAAAAATCGCTCTGTAATATATAAGCCAAATAAGCAGATCCAAACATTAATACAAATGTGCTGCCCATTACAAAAACACCCCATGCATTGGCATTTTCTATTTGGTTGGCAATTTTGGAAAAGAAAGACTTCTTAGTTTTCTTTTCGGTTTTGTTGTTTACGGTTTTCATATTTTTTATGGTAGTGTTCTTGGTTTTCATAAATGGTTCTAATATTTATTTCATTCTCCCTATCTACGCTTAGAATCATCTTTTAGATCTTATTTTAACAAAAGTTTTTAAAGATTTTTTTTACCCTAAACTTTACCACGATTTTTTTACTTAGCACACTAATTTAAAACCATAAATTTTTGACTTAATAACAATATTTTACTCATTTTCATGCGGTTATACCATTTATTTGGGAAATATCTATTTCAAATAAAATAGAAACATTTAAGCCCAATGGATGCAAAAAACATTACCATTTTTATCTAATTATATTTTCCTTGGGATTTTCAACAATTGCAGAAAAATTTTAAAATAATTTCAATTGACCATCTTTATATGATGCGTACAAATCAGTATTTAATTTTGGGAAAGTGCTGTTTTTAAAATAGGTTCGTTTTGCCAAACTGACCATATCATGAATTTGAGTAGCAATTTTACCTTCTCCTTTACTTCGGATACCAAATCTGCTATCATTTAAACTTCCTCCATGACACTCCTCAATTTGGTGCAAAACCTTGTCTGCTTTATTTGGAAGTGTTTTACGAATCCAATCGGTAAAAATATGACCAATGGCTCCATTTAATCTAACCACGGTAAAAGCCATTGACAATGCCCCATGGTGCGCAACTGTCTTAGCTAAATTTAAAATTTCATGACTATTGATGCCAGGTATGATCGGAGCCAACATAGCATTTACCGGAATGCCATTGTCAGATAAAACTTTAATAGCCTCTAACCTCTTTTTAATGGTGGTAGTCCTTGGTTCTAATATCCTTCTGGTTTCTTCAGATAAAGAGGTAACAGATATGTTTACACCAATTAAACCATGCTCGTTTAATTTCCTTAGAATATCCAAATCGCGCAAAATCAACGCATTTTTAGTAATGATTCCCACTGGATGCTTGTATTTCAAGAAAATCTCTAAGCATTTACGGGTTAATTGAAACTCTTGTTCAGCAGGTTGGTAGCAATCTGTATTTCCTGAAAGCACAATGGTACATGCCTTCCAACTTTTACTTTTTAATTTCTCTTCTAACAATTTTGGTGCATTATGCTTTACCAAAATCTTACGTTCAAAATCCAAACCTGCACTATAGCCCCAAAATTCATGTGCATTTCTAGCATAACAGTAAATACAACCATGCTCACAACCTTGGTACATGTTCATAGAATAACTCATACCCACATCTGGGCTAGTTACCTTATTTACTATTGATTTTGGGTAAACTGGTATGTATTGGGTTTTATTGTTATCGGCAATTTCACCTTCAAGACGGCAAAATTCAAGAAAATCGTCCCTAGTTTCGTAGTTGTATGCTGAAAACTTATTAAAGGTATTCTTTTGGGCGCCTCTACCTTTTATAGAAAAGTCTGATTTCATTAATTAGGATTTACTCCAAAATTATGGATTAAATCCTAATTGCAATTTTATTTAACACCTACTTGAACCAGTTGCTTTTTTGTTCCCCTTTTGGCATAGAACATTAATTCATCTTTTTGACGATCAATATATGGTGCAGAAACCATTAACGGCAAACGTGCTTCAGTATCATCAATAACCTTATTATACTTCATATGTCCGTTTTCATCCAAACGAATTAAAAATACATTTCTATTTCTGCTCAACCCTTGCTTAAACATAATACGGTCATCACTCAATTGCTGTGGATTTTCAGCTGATGTGCTTATAAAGAAATAGGTGTTATTATTCTTAGTGTAGGCACTGTAAGAAGCATAAGCACCATCACCTTGCGTCACTTCTGTTTTGTTTATATTTCTTGCCCAGACTAAGTCACCAGTGGCGCTAAGTTTTGCACTTATAATATCGTTATGATGATACCTAGTAACCATCACCCTACCACCACTTGAATTCGATTGTACGCTGTTACTGGTAAAGTATTCTTCTGCGTTGAACAGGATATTACCTTCAGATGTGATATCCATCCCTTTAAACACCAAGTTTTTAATGGCCTTATCATCTTCCCTTCCAAATTTATCTAACATAAACTGTTCTGAGAAGGCATTGAATTTTTCTGTCTTTAAAGTAAGCGACCTAGGGTCTAAATTAAAATAGGAAATGCCGTTATACCTATTATCCTTTCTATCCGCATAAAATCCTATACACAGTAATTCACCTCCTTTAAATATAGGTTTTAATGCCTCTGGAAATTTCCCTGGGGTATAAAAAGACTGTAAACTTCTTCCGCTACTGGAAACCCTTACCATTTCATACTGAAATTTACGTTCGGTAGCGTTAAAGCGTTTCTTCTTAAAGTATGCCTTACCTACCAAATACACATTTTGCATATCTTTTGAAAAAACTACGTTTTCAAAAGCGTAATTTTTTTCTTCTACCTCATCAGAGAAATCATGCTCAAAGAGCTTATTCAAATTGGCATTAAAGGCATAGATGGTATGCTGGTCAACTTTTCTCTTTTTATAATGCGTAGTTATTGCGAATGCCGATTTATCATCATTAAACAAAATGGAAGTTGTAAAACCCGATGAAAAATTTCGGTTATAGAAATTTCTATCCAAAGGTTGCTCTACAGGTTCAGAAGCAATGGATAAAATGGTCTCTTTGGTAAATTGAAATTGGGAAAACGGACTCCTATGTACTTCGTATTGGTAGCTTCTGTTATTATAATTATACTCTAAAAATAATAGATAAACCTGTCCATTACGCACATATGCATCTATAAAATTAGCACCCTTAAGCTTATAATTATACTCAGAAACCAATTCAAGGTCTTTATTGTAATGTTCAATAAAATAACCTTTGGGCTTTAAAACTATACCGGTATAATATGCTCGTACCACAACGGTACCTTCATTGCCGTCATCAGCAATTGCCAGCATATTGGAATATCTGTATTTGTCATGAAATTTTTCCCCAATGGTATAGGTCACCAATTCTTCTTGTGCTAAAGAAGCTAGTACATTGGTAATGAACAAAAATAAGAATACGCTACGTTTTAACATAACCAGTTTGGTTTATGTCATGAACCCGGAAACTCAGCTTTTCTTTTTTCCAAAAATGCAGTAGTACCTTCGGTAAAATCATCTGTTCCAAAACAGTCACCAAAAGCCTCAATTTCCTGCTCATAACCATTTACAGTATTCTTAAAACCAGCATTTACCGCTTTTATTGCATGAGCAATGGCTACAGAAGAATTATTGGTGATCTTTGCTATTATCTTATGGCATAGCGGTAATAGTTCTTCTTGTGTAGTTACATGGTTTACAAGCCCGTAGGCTTTAGCTTGATCGGCAGAGATCATGCCCGCGGTCATGATCATTTCCATTGCCCTACCTTTACCCACCAATTGAGGCAAACGTTGGGTACCACCATACCCAGGTATTAATCCTAAAGAAACCTCTGGCAGTCCCATTTTGGCATTATCACTGGCCACTCTAAAATGGCAAGCCATTGCAAGCTCTAATCCGCCGCCTAGAGCAAAACCATTGACCGCAGCAATAACAGGTGTAGATAAGCCTTCAACAAAATCAAATAATTGTTTTTGACCTTTGGCCGCCAATTTTTTTCCTTCTTTAACATCGAAATCTGCAAATTCAGAAATATCGGCACCCGCTACAAATGCTTTTTCACCGCTACCGGTCAAAATTATGGCTTTGACATCCTTATCTTTTTGCAAATCTTTGAAAGCATCATGTAACTCCCCAATGGTCTCCTTATTTAAAGCATTTAATTTTTTAGGGCGATTAATAGTTACAATTGCCGTTGTTGCTTCTTTTTCAATCAATATTGTTTCGTATGCCATTGTTATTAAGTTGTTGAATTATACATTTTCTTTAGGGAATTTTACACAGAACACCGTACCCTTACCTAATTGCGAAGTAAACTTAATGGTGCCTTTATACGTTTCCACTATATTTTTAACCATGCCAAGACCTAGGCCCATACCACTGGTTTTAGTAGTAAATTTTGGTTCAAATATTTTGTCTTCATTATCTTTCTCTATACCATGACCATTATCTGCCACAGATAATTTTACCATATTACCCTCAGATGCTACCGTTACCAATACTCTTGGAGATTCTACATCTGGCACTGCCTGTATAGCATTTTTCACCAAATTAGTAACCACTCTAATAAGTTGGGTACGATCCAATTTCGCAATAATTTCCTCTTCATCCGCAATAAAATGAATATAGTCTTCATTAAATATATCCAAAGCTAATTTCACGATTTTAACCACATTCAATGTCTCATTTTGCTGTGCCGGCATTTCTGCAAAATTTGAGAATGCAGATGCTATACTGCTCATGGTATCTATTTGCTGAATTAAAGTATTGGAGTATTCTTTTACTTTTTGATGTATATCTGGATCATTGGGATCAAACTTTCGTTCAAAACTCTGCACGCTCAGTCGCATTGGCGTAAGTGGGTTCTTAATTTCATGTGCCACTTGCTTAGCCATTTCTCGCCATGCCTGTTCACGTTCGCTACGAGCCAATTTAACTGCACTTTGACCCAATTCATCAATCATTCCATTATACGCAGAAATCAGTTTTTCTATTTCTTCACCCGGATTATCCAAATAAATTTTCTTGTTCTGTTTACTTAGCTCGGTTTTGCCCATCATGGTTGAAATGGTTTCTAGTGAGCGGGTTATATATTTCGAAATGAAAAAAGCAAAAGATATTGCCATTAATAGCATTAGCAGATAAACCCCAGATAAACGAAACAAAAATTCTTTCAATTCATAATCGTTAAACGAATTATCTTCAAAGTAGGGCAAGTTTAAAATACCAATTGGTTTAAACTTTTGATCCGCTATATAGGTGAATGAAGCTTGATACTTATCTCCCGCCAAGGCATTTTCCATGACATAACGCTTATTGGGACTTATTTCTAGCTTATTAAGTACCTCAGCATCTAGGCACATAGAAATAGAATCATTGGCAAACTTGGGTCTAGAACTCTTAATTAGCTCGCCTTCCAAACTATAGATATTAAAGTTCATGTTTTGAACAACGGCAATCTCATAGATTTCATTTTTAAAAATTAAATCTAGATTCTCCGTGGTAACCGGATACGTTGTTTTCTGAATGGCAAGGTCTATACTTTGACGTATTTGTTCCTCTTTACGCTCCATTCTATTTTCATGATAATCCTTTGATTGTTCACGATATTGGTATACCGTAACCCCAGCTATTAATACAGATGCAATGAGCACCAAAAATATCATGGATAAAAAAATGCGTGACCGTAAAGATACCCTTGTTAACAAGATTCTGTTATTTCGTCTAAAGTTAGCAAATATCGCACCAAAATGCACTAATTACGCTGTTGAACCTACTTTCATAAGATAAAAGCATTTATTTAAGAGCAACTATCTTATTGCATACGGAGTCATTTAAACAAAAACTACATACTCTACTCAAATTAACAAATAAGAACACACAGAATGCATTTTGTTAATTTTGAAAGTAATTTCTTATATTTAATTACGTTAACTCTTAGTATACCTATAAAGGTCCCATATGATTTTCAATACTTTTTCTAAAAATCTTGCCTTTATATTATTGGTTCTATCCTCTTTGAATGCGTATACCCAAAATTTAGAACCCCTAAAATTTCATCATATTCAAGACGGCATGTCACAAAGTTCTTCTACTGTGTTATTAGAAGACAAGTATGGTTTTATCTGGGTAGGTACACGTAACGGATTAAACAAATACGATGGTAAAGATTTTGAAATTTTCACAAAGAGCTCAGATGGCAAAACAGGGCTTAGTCATGAATATATAGTTGAGCTTTACGAAGACGATGAAAATTTATTGATAGGTACCAACCAAGGCTTAAACGTATTCAACCGCAGTTTAAATATCGTAGCTCCTTTTCCTTTTAAAAATGAAGGTCTACAAATTAAAGACCACAGTTTTCAATCGGTTAAAAGAATAAATGGAAGTTTATGGCTAGGCACAGAATCTTCTGGTGTTTATAAATACGATGAAAATACCGGAATCCTCAAGCATTTGCCGGTAAATAATAACTTGGATATTGCGAACCCAAGAATAAACAGAATTATCAAAATTGCGCAATTGGATGATAATAGAGTGCTCATTATTTCATCATACAATATCATTGTCACCAATAATGATTTAGAAATTCTAAACGAGGTTCAAGAAATAGAGAACATAATTTCTACCATTGTCCTAGACGACAATACGTTTTTACTTGGAACAAATAATGGTTCACTAATTCGCCTAAACGTTAGTCTTACATCCGAAATTGAAAAGGAAAAAAAACCGGTTAGTCCCGGATTTGGCATTCGTTCACTAGCTAAAAATTTAAATAACGACTTTTGGATAGGCACTGAAAACAATGGGCTATATATATACTCTAACGAGCTTGAGTTTAAAAGACATTTAGAGTATAATGTTTCTAAACCCAGCTCAATTTCCGGAAACTCCATTTGGTCGCTATTATGTACCCGAAATGGCGTTATGTGGGTAGCACCCTATAAAAGTGGTCTCAATTTTTATGATCCTGAGTATTTTAAGTTCAAACATATCAATACAGATCCGTTTAACTCCAAATCGTTAAGCAACAAATTGGTCAATTGTTTTATTGAAGACCCTAAAGGCAATCTATGGATCGGTACAGATGGTGGAGGGCTCAATTATTGGAAAAGGACCACCGATTCCTTTGAACATTATGCATTAAAGAACAAAACATTGAATTCTGATGTTGTGCTATCTATATTACAAAATAAAGAAGATGAATTGTGGCTTGGCACTTGGACCAATGGAATTACCATATTCAATACCAAAACCAAGAAATACAAGGAACTCAATACGGAAAACTCGTTTTTAAACTCGAACATTATAGTCGATTTTTTAAAAGATAAAAGAGGGCGCATTTGGATCATAAACTATTTTGCGGGAGTGCAGATATTTGACCCTGAAACCAACACTCATGAAAACATTAAACTAATATCGGATATAGTTGGTGCTGAAGTAAATTCAATTTATCAAATCTTTGAAGACAAGGAAGGTCATATATGGATTGGAACTTTAAATTCGGGACTGTTTAAATTAACTAAAAACGAAAATCACTGGATAAGCAAACATTATAGTACAAGCAATTCTTTGAGTAATAATTTTGTCAATACCATTATTCAAGATAGCGAAGGCACTATATGGGTAGGTACCCAAGGTGGCTTGAACAAATATAATTCTAAAAGCGACTCATTTAAACCAATAACCGAAATAGACGGTCTTAGAAACGATGCTATTAAGGGTATTATTGATGACACTTATAACCACTTATGGTTAAGTACAGAAAACGGAGTTACGAGATATGACACTTGCTCGGGCGATTTTTTAAATTATGATGTTGACGAAGGTCTACAAGCCAAAGAATTTATTGCAAGTTCTACATTAACCACTAGTAAGGGGGAATATGTATTTGGTGGCATAAACGGATTTAACATTTTCACAGCCAAAGATGTTGAAAAACGAAAAGACACGCTTACTCTTTTTGTATCAGGATTAAAGATTTTTAATAAACCTGTTCTACCTAATGATGAGTTTGGAGTATTGAAAAAAAATGTGAGCCAAGTAGATACGTTGATTTTTAGTTATGATCAATCTGTTATTAATATTGACTTTAAGGCACTCACTTTTAGACATCCTGAAAGTGTCAATTATGCTTTTTATTTGGAGGGATTTGAAAAAGATTGGAATTATGTAGGTAACAAACCTACCGCAACCTATACCAATCTAAACCCTGGTAATTACACATTAAAAATAAAATCTACCAATTCAGATGGTATTTGGACAGCTAATGAAATCAGCAAAACCCTTATAATAACTCCTCCTTATTGGCAAACATGGTGGTTTAAACTACTGATGGTTTTCTTATTGCTAATGTTATTTTATGTTGCACATTATATTAAATTAAGAACCATCAAAAAAAACCAACGAAGGTTAGAATTAAAAGTAGCCGAACGAACTAATGAATTACAATGCCAAAAAAATAAGCTTGTAAAAGCTGCAGACCATTTAGAAACAATGAATCAAGAAATACAGCGATTTACTTTCGCAGTATCCCATGATTTAAAGAGTCCGTTAAGCAATATTAAAGGGCTTGCAAGTCTCATACCTTCCGAGATGCCCATTGAAGAACATCCACTTGTTGAAGAGTATTTAAACTTAATAGATATTTCTTGCAATAACATGAACGAGTTGATTTCTGATATTACTGAAATTGCCAGGTTAGGAAAAATAGAAAATAGGAACGAGTTACTGAAAACCAATGAAATTTTAAATTTATCAAGAGATCTAATTAAAAGTAAACTTGGCAAGAAAAACATAAACCTTACTATAGCTAATGATTTACCGCCCATTTATGGGGATCGTAATAGAATTATTCAAGTCTTTGGTAACTTTTTAGATAATGCCGTTAAATACATGGGAGACCAACCAAATCCTAAAATAATCGTAGATTATGAAGAGCATGATGAAACCAATAGTTTTCTAGTACACGACAACGGTTCAGGTCTCAGCAAAACTGATTTAAAAAAATTGTTTACTCCTTTTGAGCGTTTTCATCAAAATGTAGAAGGTACCGGTCTTGGTCTTTATATGATTAAAAAAATAGCCATATCACATGGGGGCTCTATTACCGCAGAGTCAAAAGGTAAAGGAAAAGGAACCACATTTAAGCTCATACTACCAAAAGCAAAAATTGCTGCAAAACAAGCTAAAAAGAATCTTACTTCTTAAGGTGAAGAAACTAATCATCAACACGTGTATTAATTTACCTTCAATTGGTAATGAACAAAAGTAAACCGTTATTCTTTCATGAACTTGATCAACGGATCAATAAAACTTTCAAACTTCTCAATATGTGGTAAGTGACCAATATTTTCGATTTCAACTAATTGAGCGTTTTTAATTTTCTGTTTTGTTGTTTTTCCCAACGTATCATATAAACCCATAGTTTTTCTTACCTCTTCAGAAACCAATGGTTTGCCAAGTGCCGTACGATCTCTTGTTCCAATTATCAAAAGCGTAGGAACTTTAATCTTTTCAAATTCATACACTACAGGTTGAGTAAAAATCATGTCATAAGTAAGAGCGGCATTCCACGCAATTCTTTTATAATCAGAATTTAAAGTCCACCCGGCTAATAAATTGACCCATTGATCGTAATCATCTTTCCACTTATTATCATAATAATTCACCAATTGGTAATTTTTAATGCCTTCATAGCTTTTTTTAAGCTCATTGGCATACCACCAGTCAACTGGTTTATAAGGTACTTTTAATTTCCAATCTTCAAGTCCTATAGGGTTTTCCAAAACTAATTTTTCTGTAGTTTCCGGATACATTAATGCAAATCTAGTTGCTAGCATACCACCCATAGAATGACCTAAAATTACCGTTTTATCTATGTTTAAAGTATCTAATAACTCTTTTGTATTACGTGCCAGTTGTTGAAAAGTATAATGAAAATGTAGAGGTTTGGTAGACTTTCCAAAACCTATTTGATCAGGTACTATAACTCGGTACCCTTCTTTTTTCAATGCCTTTATGGTTGTCTCCCAATACGCTCCATTAAAATTCTTGCCATGTAAAAGGACAATGTTTTTTCCGTTATACTTACTAGGTTTTACATCCATATAGGCCATTTGTACATCTTGACCTTGAACCTTTAAGTTTAAAACCGAAACTTCATAAGGATATTCATAATTAGCTAGTTCAATATCCAGCCATTTTAAGTTGTCCGTTTGTGCTTTAGAGAACTGTACAAAGAGAATCACAAACCCTACTACCATTAAATTTCTCATATCATCAGTTTTTAACATTATAAATATTTCAAATCATTATTGAACGTCACCTTCAAACAAAAAGCGGAAAAGAGCAAAATTAAATATATGCAAACTTCTCCGCGATTTTATTAATAATGAAAATGTTATTTTTTAGCCTTCATGCGAATGGGTATGTCCATCATGGGTATGAGTTGTTACTTTTGCTTTGGCAGCTAGTTGATAATCAAATTTAAATTTACTTGATTTATGATGGTCTGCCGATGCGTAATGCTCTAAAAGTGTTTTTGGTCCATCTTGGTTGATCAAATAAGCAAAAATCCCATAATCACCTCCATTATCCGTAGATGGGTTATTGGGTATACGAGTAATGGTATGTACGTGATTATAATCCGCAATGGTATTGGCATTAGCTCCTGTAGAACCTTCCGTATTAAATTCAGCCCATAAATAGGGATTGTAGATTCGATAGTAGAACTGAGAAGTTGCAGTTGGTGAAGTACCAGAGTCATTTATCCAAACAAAATATGTGTCGTCAATATTTTCTATAATATCTGTCCACCAGACATCGGCAAAATTATCTGTTAAATTATATACGTATTCTTGCATCACCAAGATAAGATTTGCCTGTGCCGTGGCAGACATATCAGAATATTTTAATCCTGTAGCAAAACCAGAATAATCATAAGTTCCTATATACGGATCAGGATCACCGTTCATATCTGCAGGACCCACCTCTAATGAATGTGAAGAAGATGTTGAAGATGCAGATGCAAGTTCTGAAGTATCTAAACTATTGTAAAGGTTGAGAGCTAAATCTCTTTCATCGGAAAAAATATCAAATTCTATACCATTCCATGTATCTGCCGCGGGTTCGCCTCCTAAAAATGCCGGTACTATTGAGACATTATCACCATGAACTAAAAAGTTTATAGCGCAATGGTGCCCATCTAACTGAAAACCCCATGAACCACTTGTTTCAGGATCACCGAACATATCTATAGAATAAAAATCCGGATCCCAAACGGTACTTTGAACATCATGTAACCAGCCTTCTGAAAGCTCTGTTATCTCATATACTTTTTGATACCCTCCTGCACTTAAAAACAATTGTAGAATATCTTTAAATGCAACTAATTGATCGTCTGATAAATCGCCATATGTAATACCGTCTCTGTTATCATTATTTGCAGGAGTATTGTGCCAAAGATAAAAACGCTCATCATCTAAACAGACAGAGACCTCTTCCAAAAGTGTATTAGAAAGAGAGTTTCTAAAATCTACCACGGCTTGTCGCATGGTCTCTATTTCAGTATTAGCTGACTGTTCTGCATCGGATGTGGAACAGTCCAAGGTAAAGCTATCGCCATCTTCGGCAATGTCATCATCTGTTGTTTCATACGTTGTATTGCTTGTTGTAGAGTCTTCATCTGAACAACTTGTCAATAATAGTGTTACAAGAAATAACATGGGTAGTCCCGTCAAAATTAAATATGTTTTTTTCATGGTTTCCATTTAACCACAAAGATGAATAATAGTTTTCCGTATAATATAGACTTTCAGTGAATGGTAGTAGGTTTTCAGTGAATAGAGCACACCAATAAAGATTAGTCGAATTTAACAGGAACTCTTGGATACGAAATAAAAAATTAGCGTATAACCAACTTGTTATTTTCAGAATTAGCTGTATATCCTTACCAATTCTTTTAGCTGTCGTCCACTAAGCTTCAGGATTCTTGCTTCTAATCTTTTTGTATAGTCTTATGCCTAGCATTAAAAGGATACCTAAAACGATAATACCCATTACTCCGAAAATCCAGTTAAAAGAACTCTTTAAAATCACCAAGAATACAATGGCGAACAAAATCAACGTAGCACCTTCATTCCATATTCGCATGAATTTAGAGGTATACTGAATATCATCGCGTTGAAACTTCTTGAAAATCTGATGGTTTTTTAAGTGATATAAAATCAATACGACCACAAAACCTAGTTTAACATGCATCCAAGGCTGTGATAACCATCCTGGATAAATGACCAGCAACCAAATAGCAAAGAACACTGCCAATACCGCCGATGGCCATGTAATAATATACCACAAGCGTTTGGCCATCAACTTCAACTGTTTGGAAAGAATCTCTTTTTCAGGTGATGGTTTAGCATTCGCCTCAATGTGGTAAATGAATAACCTAGGTATATAAAAAAGCCCTGCAAACCATGTGATGACAAAGATGAGATGCAAGGACTTTATATAATTGTAATATTCTGACATATGATTATAAAAACAAACTCAAGTTCAAAAAACAAGTTCAAGAGCAAAAATCAAGTTCAAGCTCAATGCTCATTTCTTATTATAATGAAGTTCAAAGTTAGCAAAAGCGCATAAAACTCATATTATAATCTTATTGCTCCAATTCCTGCATCCCACAGGGTTTTATTATAAGCAGGTATTGCCGTATTCTTTAATTGAGTTCCCCTAGCTTTTAGACCCATCCATTGCGCATCTAACTCAGTCTTTCTGTCTATACTAGACTTATTCAACCTGGGGATACTGCTATTGGTCTGGTTGATCATGAACAGGTATTCAGCCGTAAATTTATTTGGGAAGTTCTCCACATCATCATAAGCTTGGGATTTACGTTGCACCATTTCAGCATCCCAGGCCTTCATATCGGTCAGTAGTTTTTCACCGGCAGTTTTCACCGTTGGATCCGTTACTTTCTTTAAAATCGCAGTCAACTCTTTTTGAGCAGCATATAATTGATTGACCATATTGTGCATTACGGTCAATTCTGCTTCGGCAGCGGTCATAAATACATCGAACTCTTCGTATTGCCCAGGTTTTGTTTCATAGGTAGGCAATTCTTTTATAATACCCGTAGTAGTCACTTTTTGACCATCAACGTTTAACGTAAACGTGTAGTTACCGGGAGAAACCTTATGACCTGTAAAACCAGCTTCAATATAGACATCTGGTATACCTGGCATGATAGGATGTTTCATATCCCAAACAAAACGGTTTAAACCTTCATTTTTACTTAAAACCGGTGCCGGTGGAGCACCACCACCATTATGAGGCTTGTAAGAAGGATCTTTTTCAGAACTAATGGTTCTGATTATTTTTCCCTTAGCATCTGTGATTTCCAAAGTTATAGCCGTACTATCTTTTAATTTTGGAAGCTCATAATACAATACCACCCCATTTGCAGGGTTGATACCTTCAAAAGGATCACTGCCTGTAAATTTTGAAGAATTACCATTTAAAGGACTGCCCCAAGAACCGTTGTAAGCTTCTTTTGGCTTTAGCATCTGAAGTCCTTTTTTAGATGGCTGATATTGGCCTAAGGCAATGATATCATCCAAAATCCAAAACGAGCGTCCAGAAGTAGCTACTACTAAATCCCCCTGATGAACTTTTAAATCGGTAATAGGGGTTTTTGGCAAATTCAATTGAAAAGGCTCCCAAGATTTACCTCCGTTCCATGATGCGTACAATCCTTTTTCGGTACCTGCATATAACAGGTCTTTCTTAAACTCATCTTCACGAACTACGCGTGTAAATGCGCCGTACGGAATCCCTGAGTTAATTGCCGTCCATGTTTTGCCATAATCGGTTGTTTTATAAAAGCCAGGCGTGTAGTCATTAAACTTATACCTTGTGGTAGCAATATAAGCCGTAGCAGGATCATGCGGAGAAACTTCAATGGCATTGATCAAACATTCCTTTAGCCCTTTAGGCGTGACGTTCTCCCAAGTTTCGCCATCATTTTTGGTCAAATGCACCAATCCGTCATCACTTCCGGTCCAGATATATCCTTTTTCGTGTGGAGACTCCAAGATATATGCCAACGTACCGTAATTTTCCGCACCAACAGCTTCATTGGTATACGGACCACCACCGTTTCCTTGTTTTGCATCGATATCACGCGTAAGGTCTGGTGAAATGATATCCCAGGTTATACCCATATCCATAGTTTTAAAAACATATTGGGCACCATGGTAAAAAGTTCCGGGTTCATGTACCGAAGCTATAATTGGGGCGTTCCAATTGAACAAGTATTTCATATCCCTAGCCTTGCGACCTAAATACTGAATAGGCGCTTGCATAATTTGGGTAGCCGATTTTGACACCATATCCATTACCTCAACAGTACCTAAATATTGACCCCCCATAACATACCTTGGGTTATCTGGGTCAAACGCCAAAAAAGCACTTTCACCACCGGCAGAATCGGTCCAATCCCTTGTTGTAATACTACCACTACCTGTAGACAAACTTGCAATTTTTACAGAGGTATTATCCTGTTGACCACCATAAATATTATACGGAAATAGATTGTCTACACTAATTCTATAAAACTGTGCTGTTGGCATATTGTTCTGAGTGGACCAAGTTTTGGCATAATCAAAAGAAACAGATGCGCCACCGTCATCTGCCAAGATCATATTTTTAGAGTTATTAGGGTTGATCCACAAATCGTGGGTATCGCCATGTGCAATATCTAGATCCTCCCAGGTTTTACCACCATCTTCTGATCGTAAAGCAGGAGCACTCAATACATAAACAGTATCATCATCATTAGGGTCTACAAAAACCTCTATGTAATACCATGCCCGTTGTACCAAACGATTATCACCACTGACCATACTCCAAGATTCCCCAGCATCATTTGAAACGAACAGACCACCTTTGTCCGCATTGGAATCACTTTCAATTAATGCATATACTTTATCGGAATTAGACGGACTAACGGCAATAGCCATTTTCCCTTTTTCCTCAGGTAGTCCATTGTGTATTTTTCGCCATGTTTCACCTGCATCGGTAGATTTATAAAGTCCGCTACCCGGTCCGCCACTTACCACCATATTGGGCATACGTTGATGTTCCCACATGGCAGCATACATAATTTCTGGATAATTGGCATCCATAGACAGTTCAGAGGCACCGGTTAAGTTGTTTACGAACAACGTATTTTTCCACGTTTTGCCTCCATCCGTAGATTTATAGATACCACGCTCCGCATTGCCTTCAAAAAGAGCTCCTTGGGCGGCAACATAAACAATATCTGGATTTGTAGGATGAATGATAATTCGTGAAATATGCTGGGTTTTTTCAAGTCCCATTTTCTTCCATGTTTTTCCAGCATCCGTAGATTTGTATACACCGTCTCCGTAAGATGTCATCACCCCACGTGGCGCATGTTCACCCATACCAACATATACAATATTAGGGTTAGATGCCGATACCGAAACAGCACCAACGGAACCCATTTCAAAATATCCGTCAGAAATATTTTCCCACCGTTGCCCTGCAGATTCTGTTTTCCAAACTCCGCCACCTGTCGTACCCATATAGTACGTCATGGGGTCGCCAATAACGCCCGTAGCAGTTACCGATCGCCCACCCCTGAACGGACCAATATTTCTAAATTTTAAAGGCTCAAAGTAATCATTGGCAGTTTGTGCAAAAGTTAAGGTCGTTGCCAGTATCGTTACAAAGTAGAGTAATTGTTTTTTCATGTGTGGCTGTTAGATTTTATTTGAAAAGTAAAAACCTCCCTAAAAAATAGAGAGGTTTTTGTTGATGGATTTTTACTTTCCCTCTTCAATAAACAAATAGTTCAAGTTCAATTCATTAAAACCTTTGTTGAATTCTTTAAGTTCAGATGATATTACCTCGTTAAAAATTTGAAGCTCTTTATTGATTTTGGCCGTTAGTTCATTCTTTACGGCAATATCTTGTTCAGTTGGTGGAAAGTCTCCTATAGAAACCAAACTGTTCAAATGACCCAATTTATTGGTCAACTTAATAGGGAAGTTCAAAGGATCTTGTCTACTTCTATTTTTGGTCTGATACAGCGCCTTCTCTACCTCGCCAAGTTTCTCTTTCATCACTTTTGCCTTTTTGATCAAATCCTTGGTTCTAGCGTCATCTTTATACTGCTCCGTAAATGAATTCAGTTGCTTGGTAACATCTCTAATCTTCTTTATAGATTGATGCGCATTTTCAATGGTAGTATTGATATCGGTAATAAAATCGAATTGCTGTTGCATTTCTGCCACTGAACTTTCCGCTCTTGGGTCTGGCAAAATGGTAAACGTTTCGCTACTATTGGTACCATTTACGTTCAAATGCACTTTATAATCACCAGGCACTGCTTTTGCCCCGTCTAAACTAGCCCACCAGAAAATCATACCATCCAATATGGTAGCTCCTTTACCTCGCGTATCCCAAACAAAAGTATTCCCGCCTTTCTTAACTTCAAGTTTTTTCGCTTCGACTCCGCTCAGCGACCCATCTTTCTTCAAATGATTTTTATATAGCGCCAAGGTATCACCTGCCATACTGGTATAGGTCAACTGAACCGTATCTTTCTCTGAATAATTCTTAAGTAAAAAATGAGTAATTACACCGTTCTCTAAATTCTGTCCTGATGTTTTGGAGGGCTTTTTAGCTGCCATACCCTTAGTTCGGTAAGAATCCTTTGGCTTGAATAATACGGTACTTGCACTTTTCTTAGATTCATCTAACTGATGTAAAACAGTAAGGTCATCAATAATCCATAGACTTCTACCTTGTGTAGCTACTATTAAGTTATCATCTTTTATCGTTAAATCCGTAATTGGCACAATTGGCAAATTCATTTGAAAAGAAGACCAGCTTGCCCCGTCATTGAACGAAACATACATACCGGTTTCTGTACCGGCATATAACAAACCTTTCTTTTTAGGATCTTCACGAAGCACCCTTGTGAAATGTTCAGCAGGTATACCGTTCGTTATTTTTGACCATGTTTTACCATAGTCCGTTGTTTTATAAAGGTAGGGTTGAAAATCGCCCAGCTTATATCTCGTTGCCGCAACATAGCAGGTACCCTCATCAAAATTAGAAGGTTCAATACTATTGATCATATTCCACTCTGGCATATTCGGCGGAGTAACATTTTCCCACGTTGCACCGGCATCTTTTGAAACATGTATTAATCCATCATCACTACCTACCCAAAGCAAACCTTCTTTTAAAGGACTCTCGTTTGCCGTAAAAATGGTACAGTAATATTCAACACTGGTATTATCTTGAGTAATAGGACCGCCACTTGAACCTAATTTTGTAGGGTCATTTCTTGTAAGGTCACCACTTATAACTTCCCAGCTTTGGCCTTCATTTTCCGTTACATGTACATAATTGGAGAAGGTATATAGTTTCTTAGGATTATGTCTACTGAACAGAATAGGGAAATTCCATTGAAAACGGTACTTCATTGCTTCTGCTCCGGCTCCCATAGGATTGTCCGGCCATACATTGACTCCTCTTACAGAACCCGTTTCATGATTAACACGAGTTAGAAATCCGTCATAACTACCACCGTATACAATATCATCATTGGTTGGGTCTACGGCAATCCATGCAGACTCACCTCCTGCAGTTTCCTCCCAGTTGTTATCATCAATAGTACGACCATCACTTCTATGCTCTATCCGCAAGGTTGAATTATCTTGTTGTGCCACATAAATTCTATACGGGAAAGAATTGTCCGTAGTGACCCTATAAAATTGAGCTGTGGGCTGATTGTAGTAGGTACTCCACGTTTCTCCGCCATCATAGGAAATTTGTGCACCACCATCATCACCAATGATCATACGTTGAGAATTTTCAGGAGAAATCCACAGATCATGGTGATCCCCATGCGGAGCATTGAAGGTATTGAACGTTTTACCACCATCGGTAGACTTATGGTAGTTTACATTCAGCACATAAACAACATCTTCATCTTGAGTATCGGCGTACACTCTAGTGTAATACCATGCGCGCTGACGAATTTTACGTTCTTCATTTACAAGAGACCATGTTTTACCTCCATTTTCTGAACGATATAATCCACCTTTATCTTTGTTTTCAACAATTGCCCAAACTTTTTCCGAGTTTTTTGGCGAAACAGCTACTCCTATAATACCTAAAGTATCGGTAGGAAAACCATCATTCTTGGAAATCTCTGTCCAGGTCTCACCACTATCCATACTTTTCCAAAGCGCAGATCCATCGCCACCACTAATTAAACTGTAAGGCGTACGTTGTGCATGCCATGTAGATGCATATAAAATCCTTGGGTTGTTAGGATCAAAAGTCAAATCTACCGCACCGGCCTGTTCGTTTACAAAAAGTACCTGCTTCCAATTTTTTCCGCCATCGGTACTTTTATATATACCACGGTCTTTAGTTGGTTTATAAATATCACCAAGCACAGCAGCATAAACTGTATTATAATCTGTAGGGTGCACGCGAAGACGAGGTACGTGCCTGCTTTTTTCCAATCCGGCGGTAGCCCAAGTTTTACCACCATCCTCGGTTTTCCACACTCCGTAACCAGAAGATACATTACCTCTTAAGGTTTTTTCACCACCACCAACATAAATGACATTAGGGTCGCTTTTTGCAACTTCTACGGCTCCAATACTTCCACCAAAATATCCATCGGAAATATTATCCCAAGTACGCCCGCCGTCCAGTGTTTTCCATACTCCGCCACCAGCTGCGCCAAAGTAAAACAAGTTTGGTTCCCCGGGTACTCCCGTTACCGCTGCAGAACGACCACCACGAAACGGACCTATCAATCTATAATCTAAACTAGAATATAATTCTTCTGGGTAGGTCGGTAAAGTACTTTGTGATTTGTTTCTTCTTTGAGATAGTACCGATAACGGCAATAGCAAACATGCCAGCAAGAGTATGCCAGCATTGGTAAGGTGCTTTTTCATTTTGATAGTTTGAAGTTAGTCTTCTCTAAAATTAAACAATTAGTTGAGCAAATGTTGATTTTAAGATTTTATTAGCATCTCTAGAACAGGATTATTATCAAAATGAAAATTTACTAGGCATTTACAAATTCAATCTTCAAAAAGAAGGCTAACTATTCCTAGTTAAATAATTAAGTATTCCTAGAAAGGAAAAAAAACAGTTCTGTAACATTAACAATAAAATATGCGAACAATTAAAGTATTCTTATATTTAGAGCAACAAACTAACAATTATGAAATTTAGAGCACTATTATTTTCGGCATCGTTAATTGCCATTCTATTCAACGGATTGACAATAAATACGGTTAATGCCCAAACCAATGATTTTCTTTACGGAGACCAATTACCAGATGCACCAGAACTAAGTGCCAGAGGGGAATATAAGGTAGGTGTAAAGACGGTAAACCTTGTTAACCCCAACCAAGTAGATATTTTAAATTCAAAAGAAGGTAACGACCCAACGTATGACAGACCAATTACGATTGAAGTTTGGTATCCTGCCAATGTAGGCTACGATGCTAAAACCGTTGTATATGATGAAGTCATGGGGACTAGGGGAGATTCGTTAAGACCTTTAACCCCATTTACCTTTAAGGGACGCGCATACAGAGATGCCACACCAAAGACCGGAAATAAGTTTCCTTTAGTTGTTGTTTCTCACGGTTATGTTGGCTCTAGATACTTAATGACCTATTTAACCGAAAACCTTGCATCTAAAGGGTATATCGTTGCCGCCATAGATCATACCGATTCTACTTTCAAAGACGCCAATGCATTTCAAAGCACATTATTGAATAGACCAAAGGATATTCGTTTTGTAATCAATGAAATGGAAAAAATGGGTGCAAAAGGCTCTAAAAATAATTTAGAAGGTGTAGTAGACGCTAACAATACCGCAATTATAGGGTACTCCATGGGAGGCTACGGCGTATTAAATGTTGGCGGGGCCGGTTATAGCACTGGTCTGGCACAGTTCTTTACAGGAATGACCGGTGGCAGCACTGCAATCTCAGTACATACAGACGGAAATGCTGCATACGAAAAAATGACCGATGCCAGAATTAAGGCAATCGTAGCATTTGCACCATGGGGAATGGAACGTGGTGTTTGGGATGCCGAAGGATTAAAAGGATTAAAAACCCCTACTTTCTTTATTGCCGGCAGCCAAGATGATATCTCTGGTTATGAAAAGGGAATTAAAGCCATATACGAAGGTGCAGTAAATGCCGACCGTTATTTGCTGACCTATATGAATGCGAGACATAATGTAGCCCCTAACCCACCACCAGCAGAAGCTTTGGCTCCAGGTCTACATATAGATGAATATTACAGATACGCAGAGCCATCTTGGGATCAGCGCAAAATGAACAATATAAACCAGCATTTTGTAACTGCCTTCATAGGTAAGCATTTAAAAAACCAAGACAGCACCAAGTTTTTAGAAGTTCAGGAAGATTCCAACGAAAAAGACTGGACAGGTTTTAAACCTAGGTCATCTACCGGAATGGAATTGTTACATGCACAACCTGCAAACTAACCTAATTTCTCAATTTAGCTGCTTTAGGAACTTCTTCCTTTAGCAGCTTCATATATGTGTTTTGATTGGAAATCAACTCTTTCAATTTCCATACCAATAGAAATATGGCAACCGCAATTAATTGTGATAAAATAAAAATCATATTCGTATTCTTTAGCGTTTCTAACGCTACTTACGGAATATGTTTTGTAAGGTTTGATTTACTATTGAATTAAACCAAATTCTTATCAATTTCCTTTTTCAAAAAATACCCCGTAACAATGGTTGCAAGTACATCTGCAATGGGGAAGGAAATCCAAACACCTAGTTCGCCTAGAAAATTTGGTAGGATCAGTATTAAGGGAATAAAGAAGAACCCTTGTCGGCATAAGGTCAATAACAATGCCGGCACAGCTTTACCTATGGCTTGAAAGTATGCCGCACCAATAAGCTGTAAGGCAATAATGGGAGTAGCGGCAAATACCCATCGCATGGCAGAAGGGGTATTCTCCAAAACAAATGCATTGGTTGCCAATTCCAATTCGCTCATATTTGGTTTATGGCTTAAAAAGAGTCCGGCTATTTCAGCAGGAAAAATCATGAGTCCGGCGAAAACGATTGTTGCCAATATTGCCGCATATTTTATAGCGGTGTATATAGATTCTTTTACCCTATCGTACTTTTCAGCACCATAATTAAACCCTGCAATAGGCAAAAAGCCTTGTGTAACACCGAATACCGGAAAAAGGGCGAACATTAACATTCTACCAATTATAGCATATACCGCTACCATTGCCTCACCTCCCAAATCAAAAAGAATGTTATTCATCAATAGATATATCACGCTCACTACAGCCTGTCGAGAAAGGGTCACCATCCCAAGTGAGCTTATTTCCTTGATTATTGAAAACTTGATGCGTAAATATTTTGGACTCAGTTTTAATTCTGAATTATGGGACAGAAAAAAATAAACGATGTACAGAAAACATAGCAAGTAACTTATGGTTGTGGCCCAAGCGGCCCCTTCCATACCGTAATCCATTACGTTAATAAGCAAATAATCCAAAATCAAATTCCCAATTGACGGAATTATCATGGCGATCATGGCAAATTTGGGTTTGCCTTCCGATCGGATCACATTATTGCCCATCATATTAAGACCCAAGAAAGGGACACCATACAGTACAATAACATAATAGATTTTAGCCAACTCAAAAATAGAGCCCTTACCGCCAAATGCAGGGATTAGGGTATCTACAAAAGTAAGCCCTACGGCAACCATTGTTGTGGTGATCAAAATGGTAAATGAAATTTGATTACCAAAAGTGCGTAATGCCTTCTCTTTATTTCCGGCACCCAAGGCCCTTGAAATAATACTGGCACCGCCAATACCAATGGCCATACCTAAAGCACCTATAAAAAAAGAAATGGGTAAAACTACGTTTATAGCTGCAATAGCAATGGACCCTATCCAATTACCAACGAAGATAGAATCTACTAGAACATTGAGTGACATTACCAAAATACCGATACTGGCAGGTAATGCTTGTTTTATAAGCAAACTAGATATTGATTCCGTTCCTAATTGTTCTGCGGAAACGTTTGCCATTGCATTGAGTTTTAACTTTTAATTTTTCATTCTTAGAAGAAATAATGGTGCTACACTACTGATGCTTGGTTCTTAACAATGGAATCTGCTATATGATCCCACAAATTAATACGCTCTTTTAATGCCTTTTCAGAACATTCTAATACTTCGTGCCATTTGGCTTCATTATCACCACACAATTCTTGAATCATTTTTAAAGAAAGCGGACCGTGTTCATCCCCATCCAATTCTATATGCCTTCTTAGATAGTATTCTAATTTAGGGTATGCATTATTACCAGCCTGATCTACAATTTTCAAGAACATATCAGGTATTAAATCTTCCCTACCAAAAGTAAATGCAGCTGCAATTTTATGTGGTTCTTGCGTTTGTATCGTTTTAAAAGTAAATGACAAAAATGATTGTACGGCATCATTTAAATTGGCATTACCAATTGTTGCTAAAACCGTATCAAGCGAATCAATTTTACTTAGGAAATCAGTTATTTTACTAGTATCCGCACCTACTTCTACCATAGCATCCAAGTACATTTCATAGTGACTTTTTAATGCTCCCAATTCATTTACGTCTGTTTCCTCTTCTAAAACAATTTCATTAATAAACCGAGCGGTATTTGTATTCTTTACCGGTTTCCACGGTAATGTTGTGCAGGTAAGGTTAATTTGTAACACTTTCAAGAGCGACATAAAATCCCATACGGCATATACATGGCTTTCCATGAATATTTGGATATCCTCAACAGACTTCAATTTGTTATAAAGGACATGATTTCTTAATTGTTCTCTTAAAGGCTCTAATATAATTTCTATTTCTTCGATTTTCATAGCGGTGATTTCTTAGAATTATTAAAATTTACGTACTTGGAACAACATCTAACTTACTGGTCTCTTCCCAATTATTGACCCATTTGGCCATGACCTTTACCCAAGCATCATTATCGTTCAAACAAGGTATATGTTTGTAGTCAGCTCCACCAGCTTCTAAAAACTGTTCTTTGCCTTCCATAGCTATTTCTTCTAACGTTTCAAGACAATCGCTCACGAAAGCGGGAGTAATAACAGCCAATTTCTTCTTGCCTTCTTTCGCCAATCGTTCAAACTCATAATCGGTATAAGGCTTTAGCCATGGGTCACCCGCCAAACGCGACTGAAAAGAAGTACTCACTTGTTCTTCTTGTAACCCTAAATATTCCTTGACCATTTTGGTTGTGTCATAAACTTGGTGCCTATAACAGGTATTATGAGCTACGGAATTAACATTACAACATGTACCATCTATTTTACAGTGAAAACTGGTTGGATCGTTCTTACGGATATGGCGTTCTGGAATACCGTGGTAAGAGAATAATACGTGGTCGTAATCAAAGCCTTCCAGCCCGTCTTTAATACTTTCCGATAACACTTTGATAAACTCCGGATGTTTATAGAAAGCAGGCAAGGTAGTTATTTTCATTCCAGGAAATGAAGCTTCTTGCTCTTCAAGTACCTTTACCACTACCGTTTCAAAACTAGACATGGCATAATGAGGGTAAAGTGGTACTAAAAGCACATCATCCACACCTTTATCCTTTAATTCTTGCATGGCGTTTTTAATGGTCATGGTGCCATAGCGCATACCCAAGGCAACTGGCATTTTGGTCTCTGTCTTTAATTTATTGGTAAATCGTTCAGAGATTACTATTAAAGGAGAACCTTCTTCCCACCAAATTTTAGCATAGGCTTCAGCAGATTTTTTTGGTCTGGTCTGTAAAATAATTCCCCTTACCAAAATTGTTCTTAGCCATTTGGGCGCATCTATAACGCGCTCATCCATTAAAAATTCATCTAAATAAGGCTTAACATCTTTTGGGGTAGGACTATCAGGCGAACCTAAATTAACCAATAAAACTCCTTTCATAGCGTATGTGTTTATTTTTCAAATGCAAAAATAACACTTGAACATAGATGATATTTTAATTTTTGACAATAGTTTTTCTATACTTCTATAAAGCAAACTAATAACAGGCCAATAAATTTTTAGTGTTATTTTGTTTTAGTAAGTTGTAGAGCATAGAGATCTATAACCCATTTTATATGAATACTTTTTTTGATACGGTACCAAAAAGTGCACTTTACTTCTTTATAGCTTCTACCCTTGGCGTTCTAATTGCCTATTGGGTCATTTCCTTTTTCATCAAAAAATATGGTAAAGACCCTAAATATCTACTACCAAACGGAGCATTCAAAAAAATTAGTAGACCCATTTTCTTGATCATATTCTCGATTTGGTTGCGATCGGAGTCTATACGAACTTTATTACAATTAGAAGAGCATGATTACTGGTTTAAGAAAACAAGTACTATTCTCTTTATTGCATCTTTAACCTGGTTGTTGCTCAATTTATTAAAGATTATAAAAACTGTAATTGTCAGTAACTATGATGTTCACGTAGAAAATAATTTGAAAGCCCGAAAAATCTACACACAGTTCAACATACTGGAACGTATATTTATTTTTACCATCATTATATTGGCCATTGGCGCAGTTCTTATGAGCTTTGAAAGTATACGTGAGCTGGGTGTCAGTATTTTTGCCTCTGCAGGTGTTGCTGGTATTATTATAGGTTTTTCAGCACAAAAAATGATAGGTACCGTTTTGGCAGGTATTCAAATTGCCATTGCGCAACCCATAAAAATTGATGATGTGGTCATTGTAGAAGGTGAATGGGGGCGTATTGAGGAAATAACATTGACCTATGTTGTGGTTAAAATTTGGGATAAGCGAAGGTTGATCGTACCCACCACGTATTTTATTGAAAAACCATTTCAAAACTGGACCAAAACCTCATCTGATATTTTAGGAACCGTTTTTCTTTATACCGACTATACTGTACCTTTTGATGCCTTGCGTGAAGAACTGACCAAGATTTTAAAAAGTACAGATTTATGGGACAAAGAGGTTAATGTACTTCAAGTAACCGATAGCAAACAAAATTGTGTAGAAATAAGAGCCCTTATGAGCGCTAAGGACTCGCCCACTGCTTGGGACCTACGTGTTCATGTTCGTGAAAAGCTCATTACCTTTTTACAGGAAAATTATCCTGAGAGTATTGCCAAGAATAGGGTTTTATTGGAAAAATCTACGGAAGAAAATAACAATTCATAATTTAGCTTAATGAAACATATATTCTTGATTCTTTTTCTTTGTGTGTGCATTTCAGTTCAAGCCCAACAAATCACCTGCTCCCCAAAAGACAGAGCGGCCGTTGAGAGTAAACTAGTTGAAATAGACGGTATGTTTCAGAATGATATTGGCGCCACCATGGTCAGCGTTGGTAAAACGTTTTTGAAAACACCGTATGTTGCCAAAACCTTAGAAATTGGTGATACAGAAACCTTGGTTGTAAATCTACAAGGATTGGATTGCACCACTTTTGTGGAAAACGTGCTTGCATTTACACTTTTACTTCGCCAACATGAAAAATCGTTTGATGCCTACTTAAAAAATCTCGAAATTATTAGATATAAAGATGGTTCTTTAAATGGTTATGCTTCTCGCCTTCATTATTTCTCTGAGTGGATTGCCAACAATGCCGAAAAAGGACTTCTTAAAGACATAACAGGCGAAATTGGTGGCGCAGCAATCACAAAGGATATCAATTTTATGAGTACGCACAGGGATTTATATCCCTTCTTGGCAGATGATTCCAATTTCTCAAAAATTAAAGCTTCAGAGAACTATTTAAATAATCAGGCTATTTGTGTACTGGCCCAGGATGATATTGCAGCCAACGAACATTTAATACAAACAGGTGATATTATTGCTTTAGCAACTTCCATTAACGGTTTAGATGTAACCCATACGGGTATTGCCACCAGAGAAAAAGATGGTAGAATTCACTTACTACATGCATCAACCGGGTCTATGGAGGTTGAAGTATCAAAAAAACCGCTGGCAGATTATCTAAAGGGCATTAAAAGCAATACGGGTATTATGGTGGCAAGACCTCTTTAAGCAGTACCACCCGCCAAGGCCAACAAGTATTTTTTAGGTGTTGTATTATACTTTTTCTTAAATGCCGCAATAAAATGACTAGAGGTGCTATACCCAACCCTTAACCCTATTTCATTCACATTATACTGACCGGTTTCTAATAACCGCTTTGCATAATCCATCTTATGATCAAATAAAAAGCTGTATACAGAATCGCCGTAAATTTGTTTAAAACCTTCTTTTAAACGTTTTAAACTCAGTCCTACTTCACTTGACAGTTCTGCCAATGTTGGTGGTTCGGCCATATTCGCCAAAATAATTTCTTTGGCTTTCTTGATTTTCTTTACATTCTCCTCATCTGCCAAATACGGGCATTGTTCAATATCTGCATTAGGACTTCTATTAAAGTACAAGGCAATCAATTCATAAATCTTACCTTTTACGTACAACGATTTTATAGAAGGATGTAGATTATAATTCACAATCTGACTTAATATAACGGCAATAGAGGGTGAAAAAGGTTCTTGCGCATAGTACTTTTTTTCTTTGTTATCTGCACTTAAAAACGGAATATAATCTGCCTCTGCCGTAAAGAGGGAGTGAAATTTTCGTAAGGTCATCACCACAGAAACCAATGAGGATTTTGGATTAAGGTCCAAATTTAAAGGAAGGTCTAATTGGGTGTTATACAACAGTAAAGAATTCTCTTCCTTAACATCTAGGCTATAATTTCCTTGATTAAAATTATAGGCTCCGCTTCCCTTAAGACAGAAGTGAAACTGTATGAACCGCTTATTGATATCACGGGTATACTGTACCATCCTATCCTCCTCATTCTGAAACTTTAGCACATAAAATCCGTCTTCTATCAAAACCTCATCGTATGACCCTTGAGCGTTACTTTTATCTTCCATTTTTCAATTTCTATTTTTATTCTATTTAGAAAGCATCTAAATAAAACACCTACTATTCGCTGATAACACTATAAAATTATAGCTAATTAACTGATAAATGTCATTTTTTATCTAAAAATTCGGCAGACGACATTAATTGTACCTCTAGCGTTGTTTTTATTGAATTGATGACCATATTTTTGTACCCGCTTTATGAAGGACTATCACATTTCTAAACACAACTCCTTTTACACCATTGGCCTTAACTATAAAAAGGCCGATGCCGAGGCCCGTGGTAAATTTAGTTTAGACGAAATTGCCATTGGTAAATTACTTACCGAAGCTAAAAAGCAGGGAATAGATGGTTTATTGGCCACCTCTACGTGCAACCGAACCGAGTTACACGGTTTTGCCCAACACCCTTTTCAATTGATCAAACTTTTATGTGATCATTCTAATGGTACCGTTGAAGCTTTCCAAGAAGTAGCTTATGTGTATAAAAATAAAGAAGCGATCAATCACTTGTTTCGTGTAGGTACAGGTTTGGACAGTCAGATACTTGGGGATTTTGAAATCATTAGCCAACTAAAGCAAAGTTTTAAGCGATCTAAAGAATTTGGTATTGCCAATCCGTTCATTGAGCGTCTTTGCAATAGCATCATACAAGCCAGTAAACGTATTAAAAACGAAACTGAGATTTCTTCCGGAGCCACATCGGTAGCCTTCGCGTCCGTACAATACATTATGCGAAACGTTGAAAATGTATCGGATAAGAACATCTTATTATTTGGTACTGGTAAGATTGGCCGCAATACGTGCGAGAATTTAATAAAGCACACCAAAAATTCACATATCACCCTTATCAATAGAACCAAAGGTAAAGCTGAACAAATTGCAGGGAAGTTCAACCTTATGGTAAAAGATTATGGCGATTTACAATCTGAAATAAGAAAATCGGATATTCTGGTGGTTGCCACAGGTGCACAAAAACCAACGATTACCAAAGAATTGATCTATACCAATAAACCTTTATTGATATTAGATTTGTCCGTTCCTAAAAATGTTGATGCTTCCGTTTCCAATATGGAAAACGTAACCGTAATCCATTTAGATCATTTATCTCAAATGACAGATGAAACCTTGGAACGCAGAAAACAATACATTCCAGATGCAGAAGCTATAAATGAAGAAGTAAAGCATGATTTCAACCAGTGGTTAGAAACCAGAAAATTTGCTCCTGTTATTAAAGCTTTAAAAAAGAAATTGAAGACCATTAAAGATGAGGAGCTTGACTATCAATCTAAAAAAACGGTAGATTTCAATTCGCACCAGGCAGATGTGGTTACCAATCGCATCATTCAAAAAATAACCAAACAATTTGCAAATCATCTTAAAGATGACTCGGTAGATTCCAATTCAAGTTTAGAATTTATCCAAAAAGTTTTTCAATTAGAATTGGACGAGAAATGAGTAAAGTAATACGATTAGGCACACGCGATAGCGAGTTAGCGCTATGGCAGGCAAATACCGTAAAAGACCAACTACAAGCATTAGGTCATACCGTAAAATTAGTCCCTGTAAAATCTACGGGAGATTTAATTTTAGATAAGCCTTTGTATGAATTAGGTATCACCGGGGTGTTCACCAAAACATTGGATGTTGCCATGATCAATGGTGATATTGATATTGCCGTACACTCCATGAAAGACGTACCCACTGCCCTGCCGCAAGGGATTGTAAAGGCCGCCGTTTTAAAACGTGGCAATTACATGGATATCATGGCATTTAAGGACAATGAAGAGTTTTTGGGAGCACGCGATGCCGTTATCGCTACCGGTAGTTTACGTAGACAGGCACAATGGCTCAACAGATACCCAACACACACTGTTGTAGATTTAAGGGGCAATGTAAACAGCCGTTTGGAAAAGTTGTACAATAATAAATGGAACGGTGCCATTTTTGCCGCTGCAGGCTTGGAACGTATTGGTTTAGAACCGGAGAATACCATTGGTCTTACCTGGATGTTGCCCGCACCTGCCCAAGGAGCTATTATGGTAGTAGCCATGGAGGACAATGAAGAAGTTCGTGAAGCATGTGCACAACTGAACCATGAGGAAACCGATACCTGTGTTACCTTGGAAAGACAATTTCTTAGGGAACTGGAAGGTGGTTGTAGCGCACCTATAGGGGCACTATCCTATATCAACAAAGAAAATATTGTAACGCTAAAAGGCGTATTGTTAAATGTTGATGGAAGTAAAAAATTAGAAACAGAGCTAACTGCACCACTAGGCAAACACCAAAATTTAGGTATAGATTGTGCCAAGACGATTTTAGCACGTGGTGGTAGACGTTTAATGACAGAATTGGCAAGTGCCGGAACCGAGGTAAACATTTTTTCTACAAAGAAACTTACACCTCAACAGCAACTTAGCCTTAATATTTCTGTACATGCGGATTCAGATGATTTCATAAAAATCAATTTTAATCGTATTTCTCCGATTGTTCTCAAAAAGGAGCATAAGAATGTAGTCTTCACCAGCAAAAATGCCGTTGAAGCAGTATTGGCAAGTAGAGATGTGTCCGAATTAAATTTTGAGAATATCTATTGTGTAGGTAGAAAAACAAGACGATTTATAAAAAATAAGTTTGGCAAAATAACGCATTACGAAAACAATGCGAAAGACCTGGCCAATCACTTAGTGGAATTTATTGATGGTACAGAAGTAACCTATTTTCACGGAAATCTTAGCTTGGAAGAATTGCCTGTTATTTTAGAGGAAAACAATATTACGGTCAATGCCATTGAAGCATATAGAACAAAATTATCCGGTAAGTCCATATCAGAATCCGTAAAAGGCATCATGTTCTTTAGTCCGTCTAACGTTGAAAGTTATTTAAAAGAAAATTCAGCAGATAAAATTGCGTATTGCATAGGCGAAACCACTGCAAAAGCGGCCAGGGAACATTTCACAGAAGTAAAAGTTGCCAAAATACCAACGGTAGAAAGTGTTATTGAATTGGTGAATGCGGATTATGAAGATTAGCCAATGGCTGTTGGCTAAAAAATTAAAAATTAACGTCTTTGCGAGCATAGCGAAGCAATCTGTTTCTTAGGAACACCAACAAACAGATTGCTTCGGAGCAAAAAGGCTCCTCGCAATGACGAACAACATAAACTATGAGCTTAAAAAACGACCTATTTTTAAAAGCATTAAAAGGTGAGACTGTAGAAAGACCACCAGTGTGGATGATGCGCCAAGCGGGTAGATATTTACCTGAGTTTATGGCAATCAAGGAAAAATATGATTTCTTCACAAGATGTCAGACTCCTGAATTGGCATCTGAAATTACGGTACAACCTATTCGTAGATATGGCATGGATGCCGCTATTCTTTTTAGTGACATTTTAGTGATACCACAGGCCATGAACATTCATGTGGAGATGAAACCGAATTTTGGTCCGTATTTGCCAAATCCTATTCGTAATCAGAAAGATTTGGATAGCGTTATTGTTCCAGATGTTCATGAAACCTTAGGGTATGTAATGGAAGCTATAAAAGCAACCAAAGAAAAGCTGAACGATGAAGTTCCCTTGATCGGTTTTGCAGGTTCCCCTTGGACTATTTTATGCTATTGCGTACAAGGTCAAGGAAGCAAAACGTTCGACAAGGCTAAAGAATTGTGTTTTACACAGCCCGTGGTTGCTCATGAATTGCTTCAAAAAATTACCGATACCACCATTGCCTATTTAAAGGCTAAAGTAGCTGCTGGTGTAAATGCAGTACAGGTATTTGATTCTTGGGGTGGCATGTTATCACCAACGGATTATCAAGAATTTTCTTGGCAGTACATTCAGCAGATTATAGATGCTTTAAAAGACGAGGCTCCGGTCATTGTTTTTGGTAAGGGATGTTGGTTCGCTTTGGGCGATATGGCAAAATCAGGTGCATCTGCATTGGGTGTGGACTGGACCTGCTCGGCAAGAAACGCACGTTATTTAAGTGGTGGCAAAATTACCCTTCAAGGAAATTTTGATCCTGCCAGATTGCTTTCTCCACCGGCAGAAATCAAGAAAATGGTTCACCAAATGATTAACGAGTTTGGCAAGGACAGCTATGTGGTTAATTTAGGGCACGGTATTTTACCCAATGTTCCAGTAGAAAACGCGAAAGCCTTTATTGACGCCGTAAAAGAATATAAGCCGGCTTAATTCCAATCATTTGTAACATATAGCCGAAATTACAGTAGCATCATGAATTCTTTTCAACTACCAGATTTCGAAATCAATCCTATATCTGAGCGAGACGGGTGGCGATTATGTGATTTTTGCTGTGCAAACGAAAATCACTTAAGCAGATTTTTCCCTAGTACACTTGCGTCAAATTTAAATCCGACCCTGTCCAATCTCTTTGTTGAAAAGAAAGTCAGAGAGTTTATTAAACACGAGGAATATCTATTCACCCTAAAAGAGCCTCAAAACCGTAAAATAATAGGGCTGGTGTATGTAAAAGCTATTGATCTTGCTAAAAATGAAGCAGAATTAGCCTATTGTATAGATTATAACCAAGCCAATAAAGGATACACCACTATTGCGGTAGAAACCATTTCTAAATGGGCATTACAAGTACCGAATATGAATACGTTACGGATTCTTGTACACAAAACGAATATTGGTAGCATTAGGGTCGCAGAAAAATGTGGTTATCTTTGGAAAGAAACCTTAAAAAAATCCTTTACCCCACCTAACGAAGAACCGTTAGATATGGAACTTTACGTTTTAGAAAATGAAAGATAAATTTTACGCATACATACAACAACTTCAAGATACGATAACCGCCAAATTAGAAGAAGTAGACGGTAAAGCTACTTTTCAAGAAGATATCTGGAAACGACCGGAAGGTGGTGGTGGTAGAACCCGTGTTATAGAAAATGGGGCAGTGTTTGAAAAAGGAGGGGTAAATATTTCTGGTGTTCATGGCGAATTGCCCGATAGCATGAAGGCATATTTTAAAGTGAAGGAAGGTAATTTCTTTGCATGTGGATTAAGCTTGGTCTTGCACCCAAAAAATCCTATGGTGCCTACCGTTCATGCCAATTGGCGTTATTTTGAATTGTATGATGAGCAAGGTGAAATTGTAGATCAATGGTTTGGTGGTGGTCAGGATCTGACTCCGTATTATCTTTTTGATGAAGATGCCGTTCATTTTCACCAAGTATGCAAAACAGCATGCGACAAACATCAGCCAACATTTTATGATACCTATAAAAAAAGGTGCGATGAGTATTTTTGGAACACCCATAGAAATGAGGCACGTGGACTAGGCGGTTTATTTTTTGACTATTGCAAAGCTACTCCTGAGATGAATATGCAACAGTGGTATGACTTTGTTACGGAAGTTGGCAACAGTTTCCTATCATGTTATGTACCAATCGTTATAAAACGTAAAGACCTTGACTACACCAAGAAACAAAGAGATTGGCAAGAGATTAGAAGAGGAAGATATGTAGAATTTAATCTAGTCCATGACAAAGGAACTTTATTCGGACTAAAGACGAACGGAAGAATAGAAAGTATCTTAATGAGCTTGCCACCGCATGTACAATGGCGTTATGATCACCAACCCGAAAAAGGCAGTGAAGAAGAACGTTTACTACATGTTTTAAAAGCACCAAAAGCATGGGTTTAAGGGTACTGCTTTTTTTGGGTATATGTTGCTCAATTAGCTGGTGTACCGCTCAAAACTCTCATTACAAGGAAGACTTCCCTGATAAAATTACACTTCGACTAGCGTTACAGACAACTTCCAATAGTTTTACGCTTAGAGATAAGATAACACGTAACAAAACGGAGTTTATACCCAATGACAAGAGCTATTTGGGCTTGTCCATTTTATTTCGGTTTTTAGAAGTTGATTTGGGTTATGCCCCCAATTTCCTCTCGGAAAATAAGGATAACGGAGACTCCAAATTAATCACCTTTAATATTAGAACATTCTTTGGGCAGTACATGCAGACCATAGATTATTACAAGCAAAAGGGGTTCTTTATACGCACGCAAGATATTACCTTGCCCATAGATGACTTAAAGACCTTAAAAATAGGCGGAAGTTCTAGCTACATATTTAATCCGGATTTTTCATTTAGAGCCATCGGTTTTCAGAACGAATGGCAAAAACAAAGCGTCGGTAGCTTTATTCCCAGCATAACGTATTACTATACCAAATTTAAATTGGAAGATCCGCTGATAGAGAATCAACTGGAAAAATCGTTCAAAATGGCTATTGGTCCGGGGTACTATTACAACTGGATATTTGACGAAAATTACCTGCTTTCGGCTGGTGCAACCGGTGGTTTAGGTTTCAATTATTCAAGTACGGACGGTGAGAAATCTTTTAACGGCTTGGCACAATTAGTTTTCAGAATGACGGGCGGATATAATTCCGAATCCTTCTTCGGCGGTGTAAATATCAATACGCAATTATTGAGTCATACTTCCGATGAGAATTTTATTTTGGACGATTCCATCAGTTTTTTAGAGTTTTATGTAGGGTATAGATTTGATGCCCCTAAAAAATGGATCGCTAAAGCCGATGAGATAAGTCGTAAATTTGGTATAGAATGATAATCTTTATCCCATGAAGCAAAAAATTTATCAGATCGATGCGTTTACTACCACATTATATGGTGGCAATCCTGCAGCAGTTTGTATTCTTGAAAAATGGTTAGCAAATGATACCATGCAAAAGATAGCCGCTGAAAATAATTTAGCCGAAACTGCTTTTGCCGTTGCCAAAGATGATCATTATGAGTTACGCTGGTTTACACCAGAAGTTGAAGTTGATCTTTGTGGTCATGCCACGTTGGCAACAGCCTTTGTACTCTACAACTACTATGCTTTCAAAGAAAATACCCTACGGTTTATTTCCCCAAGAAGTGGGGAATTATTGGTGCAAAAAGACGACTCGGGTTTGTTAACAATGGACTTCCCTACTGACGTTATAACTTCTGTTACAGAACAACCAAATATCACGGAAGCAATAGGAAAAAAACCTTTGGAAATTTTTAAAGGCAAAACCGATTACATGATTATTTATGAAACCCAGGAGGAAATAGAAGCCATGCAACCAAATTTTCATTTGTTGAACGAGTTGGATTGTAGAGGTGTCATTATTACTGCAAAGGGTAACGATGTAGATTTTGTATCACGCTTTTTTGCTCCGCAATGTGGTATTCCAGAAGATCCTGTTACCGGATCTGCACATACCACCTTAACCCCATATTGGTCAGAGAAATTGAACAAGAAAAAATTAACTGCCAAACAATTGTCTGAGCGTGGTGGCGATTTACAATGTGAATATCATGGAGACCGCGTAAAAATATCGGGTAACGGGGTTTGTTATTTGGTAGGTGAGATTACAACCTAATAATTGAACTAAAAAAAGCCTGCTTTAAATTTAAAACAGGCCGCAACTTAATTTCCATTAAATCAAATTTCTTTAAATAATGCATCAATACGAGCTATTATATCTTCGTAATGGTATTTCGTTACTTTATCTATAGTATTATTTTTAGCGGACCTTAACTTTGTTCTAACGGCTGTTAATTCACCTCTTGCCAAAGCTCTTACATCAGATGTATTAACATCGTAAGAAAGGGCACCTTCAAAACCTGTTCTTACATTCCCGCGTTTTATTTCCTCTTTCATTAAAAACTCCATTCTATCTATATAAGAACGTTGCAAGTTTCTTCTAAACAAATCAACACTTTTATCTCTATAAGATTCTTTCCAAATACCAGCCCTAATATCCGTTAACATTTCTAAAGCACTATAATATTTTTGCTCTCCAAAACTTTCAGCATCTATTAATCTTCCTATACGTTCAAAAGACAAAAGTGAATTTAATTGTCTTACCTGTACCTTTCTTATTTTTTCGGAATATCCTGAATGATCTATATTTTTTAATATATCTTTTTCTAAGAGCCATTTTGGAGTTTGGAACAAATTAACATTTAACCATTTTACCGCTTCCTTTTGTTTGCTAGCATCATAGTGGCTATAAACGACACCTCCCTGTTCAGGAGTTTTTAAATTTTCAAACACCCCACCAACTGTAGTAGTCACATGACCTACATACCTATTGAACACTCCCAATAACTCTCCGTACAATTCTTCCAAATCTTGATAATCATTGGTAATATCCGATGTCCAGTTTGGAAGGTTAGTCATCACATACTTTAAATTATTTATACCATATGTACTAGCCTTAAGTGGATCGTCGCCAATAGCTTCTGTTTGTGATTGAGGGTCAAAACGGCTGCTTTGTCTCCCAAATTTATATTTGGGGTCGTTCGCCTTTTCAATAACCCAAGAATTAAGTACATCCCTTTCATCCTTATCTTCTGAAAACCAGTGATACCCCCAATTGACTGAATAATAATCATATGGTCCAATTTGTCTGATAAAACGAATATTCTCATCACCTGGTTGAGCTATATAATTGTATCTGGCATAATCCATAATACTTGATGCAATTCCATATTTTTGGGTAAATGCTCCATTTCTTAAGGAGTCTACTGGATAAGAAAAGCTCGCTGCCATATTATGTGGAAAACCTAAGGCATGACCAATTTCATGAGCAATTACCATACGCATCATCTCTCCTATCTCCTCTGGATCAGTATTTAAAGTTCTTGCAGAAGGGTTTGCGGCTCCCGTTTCCAATAAATAGCGATTTCTATAGCTTCGTAAATGATTATGGTACCAAATAATATCACTGGAAACAATTTCACCGCTACGCGGGTCAGATACACTTGGTCCAACGGCATTTCTAGTTGTACTGGCCACATAACGTACCATATTGTAACGAACATCCTCTGGACTAAAATCAGGATCTTCTTCTTTTGTAGGAGCCTGTTTAGCTATTATCGCATTCTTAAAACCTGCTGCCTCAAATGGCTTTTGCCATTCTTCTACACCTTGTATTATGTACTTTTGTAAATTCTCTGGAGTACCTGGATCTAAATAATACACTATTGGTTTTACCGGTTCTACTATTTCCCCTCGCTCATAGGCTTGAATATCTTTAGGCTCCATACGCCACCTTCTGATAAAGGTTTTCTGATCTGCTTTAAGTGCTTCACTCCCATAATCATACTGTGAAATGGTAAAAAAGCCTACTCTTGGATCATAAATTCTAGGCTTCATTGGCTTTTTAGGTAGCAAAATCATAGATTGATTCATTTGTAAACTAATAGCCTGTGCTTGCTCTAAGCTAGGTGGTTCAGCAGCTTCATAGGTAAAATCTTGCTTTACTTCTATATTTTCCGGAAAACTATTTACACTATGTATAAAACTTCTAGACCCATCTAATTTTTTTACTTTATACTCTTTTCTCAATTTGGCAGAAAGACCACTAATAGCAGGAATATCAGAATTAAAAAACTTAGTAACATTAACCACAGCAGCTGTAGAATCTGGAGAAAAGGCCTCTATGTCAAAAGCATAAATGGTTGGTTCATAATTATTTACTTTCACCGAACTGCTAATTGCCTTAGTACTATCCGCTACATTTATGAACGATTTGGATTTTAGTAAAATTTTATCCCTGAAACGTATCCAATGAACCACTTGCTCATTAGTTTTGCTACCAGCATTTACATAACCGCCACCAACACCATTTTGTAATTGTGCAATACGGCTAACCCACAACATATCCTGACCTAGTTGGGTGAAAGGTATTTCGTAAAAATAATCGTCTTTTACCCTAAATACTTTAAATACACCTTCATCGGCGACAGCATCTTTAGTAATTACCTTGGTATACGGCTTAATTCCTTTTTTAGCTTTAGGTTCGGCTGTAGTTGTTGATTCAGAATTTTTATTTGATTTTTTTTGGGCGGTGCTGTTTATAGTAAACAGAAAAAGACAACCGCATAAGAATAGTAACTTTTTCATCAATCTAAAAATAAATATTATAACTAAGAGCGTTAACCTTTTTAATAAAACATTATAGAAATTCATTAGAAAAAATAAAATATAACAACCTATTGAACCACTACTTAAATAAACCTCAAACCTGAACCTACCAAATGACAATTTTTAGAACTCATTAAGTTTTAGAAAGTAAGTTAACCACTTCACGTATCTGCACACCTTTAATGTTATTTCCAGGTAATGGTCTTTTTAGATACCTCCTCAAATTGATATTTTAGATGGGCAAATCTAGCCTTTAACAGCACTTTTCTACCTTTTAAGGTTCTCGTAAAAAGTATTTTAGAGCCATCTACATGTGCGTTCCAATGTTTTTGAAAAATCAAAGCTTCGGTTTTGTTTTTAGCTACTTCCTTTGGAACTACGTAGTAATTTCTAATGTTCAACTTTCGCTTAAACCAATTACTGTTTACCAATAGATAACGTGGATTGTCAACGGGCGCTATAATCTCTTCTAAAAGAGAGATAAATACATTACTATCATGTTGGCTAGCATCTTTTAAATAGATAGAAAAAGTTCCTTTTAAATCCTGTTCGGCATGTATGGTAGCCTTTTTAGATTCAAAGTACGGAGTCTTATCATCTAGCAAATACCCCAACACCGCTTTTGCTATCTTCTTTGTTTTCTTGTATTGATTGCCAAATAGAAAGTAAAGCTTTAATGCTTTAAATGTTTTGGGTCCAAAACCAAGAAGAAGGGCTGCGCAGAATATATAAAAAACCTGCAAAATGCCTTTGCCCAAAACGGCACCCATATTTTTAATTAAAAATTCAGGAACAAACATAGACACCCCTAAAACTACTTCTAGCATCACATACTTACCTGCATTTAAGGCATGTAATTTTTTTGTTTTGGCAAAAGGCTGATCACCGGCAGATGGTATCTTAAGTTCGCGCACCAAAATGGAGCCTTTTTCAATGGCGTGATTCCATCTATATGCAAAGTCAGATTTCTGTTGTGCCGTTTCTAGCATTTCTGCGTTAATCGTTGCTAAATGGGTAGTTTCATTCCATTTCGGAGGCAATACCAATCGGTCTATTCCGTTAGAAATATAAATTTCATCACGAAGCGACACCCCTGTAAAGGCTTCAAAACGTTGCTGCAGTTTTTCCATGTCTTTACCACCATCGGTAGCAGTTGGGTCCAAACAGGCCAAATGCCATATAGTACCTGTTTTATCAGGATTATTTGCATCTACACGAATGGCGCGACCTCGCATTTGATTGGAAGAAACAAAAGAACCTACATAAGACGCCAAGATCAAGGTATTAATACAAGGAGCATCCCATCCTTCGCCTAGAAAAGCTTTTGTACCGATCAAGGTTTTTATTGCTCCATCTTGAAATAACTGCGTAATAGACTCTGCTATTTTATGTTTAAGAGTATCGGGCACTTGTATAAAAAGATACCCTTCAGCACCCTCAACAACCTGCACCTGCAGCTTTTCAATAGCTAAAAGCGCTTTTAAATTTGGCAAAACAGTTTCATGCAATAGCACCAATGACCCTGTTAACACACCAAGTTGTGTATGATTACTTTGCTTGGCCAAAATGTATTTGAAAATAGGCACTACCCCAAGCTTGTTTAAAGCTTTAGTATCGCTTCCTTCAAAATTTAAAAACTCCTTTCGGATAAAATCAGCCAAAATGACCGTTCTAGTAGTATCGCCCAAATTGGCATTGGTACTTTTTACAATTTGATAAATACTTTCAAGCTTGCTAGGGCTATTGGATAAGTTTCTATACAAAACCTCATCACCAACAAAATTTACCCGCTTATTTTCGAGAACCCCTATACGCTTTAGTTCCTTTTCCAAAGGCAATAAAATTGCTTCAAGAGCACTAAATGCTTCCCGCTGATCCACCAATAAATGCTGTAACAATGCTTCTGACCATTCATAGGTAAAACTGGGAAAGTTTACATCGTTGTTAGAAAAACCAAGAATTTTTAAGTTCTGCTCATTTACGGCATAACCACAAGCATTCAGATAAATAATAACCGAACTGAAAAAAGTAGGGTTTTGATAGATATATTCCAAAGATTCCTTTGGGTGTACATAGAAGTCCTGAGTGATCAATGCTTCTTGTAACTCCTTATTTGTAAGTAGTTGATTGGTAAAATTTAAAATCTGCTCACGGTAGTTTACAATGTATTTGATCTGTGCCTCCTCAGGCTTGGAGAAATACACAAAATCTTGATGCGGACAAAGGTCTCCGTTCTTAATAAGATCAGGTACTGCAATTTCATCATCAATAGGACCGCATAAACTAAAATAACGATTGATTTCAGTTGTAGAACTATCGTAAGGCGGAGTTGCGGTCAACGAGACCACCGTTAGACCTTCTATTTGCTTTAAATGATAAAGGCATTGCCACCATTCATTTTTAAGGTGATGCGCCTCATCTAAAACCAAGGTTTTAATGCCATGGGATTTGATAAAATCTAACAGCTGTTGTTTCTCATTTTCATCAAAAGACTTGGTTAAGGCAAATAACGACTGATAAGTTGAAAAAGTAATTAAGCTAGGTTTTTTTAGGTCTAAGGAATACTGATCAAAATCTTCATGAACCGCAAAAAAATCTAATAACCGAGAACGCCATTGGTTACGTATGGTCAATGTAGGCGCCAAAACCAAAGTTGGTTTACCTATACGAATTAGAATTTCTAAGCCAAGTATGGTTTTACCCGATCCCGGTGGTGCAACAACATGTAAATGCTCGTCTTTAATATGGCTTTGAAAACCATCCAAAAATTTTTGTTGATAGCTACGCCATGTATATTTGAACTTTAATAGTTCTCTGAATTTTTGCATCAAGAATCAATTATCGGCTAAGCCCATAAAAATAAGTAATAACCACTGTAGCTATTCTTCAAATTCCCCTATTTTTGTAAAACTTCAAGAGATGCACGTTTTATGGCATAACAACTAAGGCTTTAAAGCGATTGAATTTAAATATTCGAATATGGCAAAAAAAGGCAAGGCCAAAAACACGTTGAACAAAGCAAAGCATGCCAAGCTCATGGATAGAAAGAAGAACAAATTGAAGAAGGAAGCTGCACTAAGAAAAGAACGGTTAAAGAGCATCATTAAAAAAAGTCAAGAATCTAAAAAATAAAGGAAACAAAAAATAGAATTATGTACCCACTTATACGCCCCAGAAGATTAAGAAGTTCAGAAGCTATACGCAGTTTGGTTCGTGAAACCATTATTTCACCAAACGATTTTTTAGTACCGTTATTTGTAGTGGAAGGTAAGGGAATTAAGGAAGAAATACCTTCTATGCCCAATTATTACCGACTTAGTTTAGATAATTTGACCAAAGAAGTGAAAGAGCTTTGGAAAATGGGTTTACATTCGGTGCTATTATTTGTTAAAGTTCCAGATAACTTAAAGGATAACAAAGGTTCTGAGGCCTTAAATGAAAACGGATTAATGCAATTGGCGATCAAAACCGTAAAAAATGCATGTCCTGAAATGTTGGTGATGACAGATGTTGCCCTGGATCCCTACTCCTCTTACGGTCATGATGGTATTGTAGCCGATGGCGAAATATTGAACGACGAAAGTATTGAGGTCTTGACCGAAATGAGCGTATCCCATGCCAAGGCAGGTGCAGATTTTGTTGCCCCTAGTGATATGATGGACGGTCGTATTCTCAGCATTCGTGAAGCATTGGAAGACGAAGGTTACTTAAATACCGGTATTATGGCTTACAGCGCTAAATACGCCAGTGCTTTTTACGGTCCGTTTAGGGATGCCTTGGATTCCGCCCCTGTAGATATCAAAAATGTACCTAAGGATAAAAAGACCTATCAAATGGATTATGCGAATCGGTTTGAAGCTATTCGAGAAACGCAGTTGGATATTGATGAAGGTGCGGATATCGTGATGGTAAAACCAGGATTGTGCTATTTGGATATTGTTCGTGAAATTAAAAATGAGGTTGATGTTCCCGTTGCCGTATACCAAGTTTCAGGTGAATATGCTATGGTAAAAGCAGCCGCAGAAAAAGGATGGTTAGATCATGATGCCGTATTGATGGAACAATTGACCGCAATTAAAAGAGCGGGTGCCAATATTATAGCTAGTTACTTTGCCAAAGATGCCGTTAAATTGTTAGGTTAAAGAATAGTTTACATGCGTAATTATTTATATATACTTTTCGGTTTATTTTACGCTGTTGGCTTTGCACAGGTTGAGCGCACTACACCGTTGCTGCTTCCGGTGGGTTCTCGTTTACAAGAATCTTCCTTCAAGGCCTACGCATTGGATTCTGCCTTTGTATATCGCAAGGTAGATAGTATTATAACAAATGGTATAAAGAATAACGCTTTCCCTGGTGCACAGGTTTTAGTGGCTAAAGAAGGAAACATCATTTTTCACCATGCCTACGGATTTCATACCTATGACAGCATTCAGCCTGTTGCATTGGATGATATTTATGATCTAGCATCGGTCACCAAAATATTAGGTCCCTTACCTGCCATCATGAAATTGGTAGATGAGGGCAAGTTGGATTTAGATGAACCTTTTAGCACCTATTGGAAACCTTGGAAAAGGCATAAAGACAAAAGAAACATAACGCTACGGGAGATTTTGGCGCATCAAGCGGGGTTAGCACCTTACATTGTATTCTTAAGCAAGACCTTAAAAAATAACGGTCGGTTTAAAAATAGGTTCCTTCGTAATAAAGCAAATCGCCACTTCAGCAATAGGGCTTTTGAAGACATCTATGTTAAAAATAGATTCAACCGAAAAATGTATCGCATCATCAATCGTTCTGAAGTAGCTGCTGACAAAAAATATAAATATTCCGGTTTATCATTTCTCATTTTTCCAGAACTGATATCTCAACTAACGGGCATGCCCTACGAGCAATATTTGGAGGAGCAATTTTATAAACCACTTGGTATGAAAACCTTCGGGTTCTTACCCAGCACCAAGAACTTTAGCAACAACATTGTACCTACCGAGATAGATACCCTATACAGACATACCCTAACGCAAGGTTGGGTGCATGATGAAAATGCATCGCTCCTAGGCGGTATTTCAGGGAATGCCGGTCTATTTGGTACAGCGCAAGATTTAGCGATCATTATGCAAATGTATGTACAGGGCGGCCTTTTCAATGGCAAGCAGTACCTCTCCAAGAACACCGTGCAAGAATTTACAAGTGTACAATATCCTGCAAATGATAATAGGCGAGGTTTAGGTTTTGACAAGCCTTATTTAAAAAATGATCAGTTTACCCTGGCAAATGCCTATCCGGCGCCAGAAGTGAGTGCCACCAGTTTTGGTCATAGCGGCTTTACCGGCACTTTTGTTTGGGCAGATCCGGAACATCAATTAGTATATATTTTTCTATCGAACAGGGTATTTCCAACCCGTGAAAACCGTAATATTTACGACCTAAATATACGCCCCGCCATTCAACAAATATTTTATAGCGCATTTGATAGATCAAAACAGCACGATCATTAGTATATTTATCAATATCTTAGATTTCTAAAACAACCCTATGGGCTTACTTATATTTTACGCATTCATATCCATTTTTTTCTCGTTCCTGTGTTCTATTCTAGAAGCAGTATTACTGAGTATTACCCCAACGTTCATCAATGTAAAAATGAAGGAGGGCAAAAGCTATGCAACAACGCTAGAGGCATTGAAAAAAGATGTGGATCAACCCTTGATCGCTATTTTGACCATCAATACCATTGCCCACACCGTAGGTGCAATTTTGGTAGGTGTACAGGCAAAAGCGGCGTATGCGGAGCTGTACGGTAGTGAAACCAGTTCTATTTTTGGCATAGAATTTACTGAGGATGTTATGGTAGGTGTGGTATCTACCATCATGACCATACTTATTCTTGTAGCCTCTGAAATAATACCGAAGACCATTGGGGCAACCTACTGGAAACAATTGGCGAATTTTTCTACCAAGGCATTGAACATTATGGTGCTGGGGCTTAAATACACCGGTCTACTTTGGTTGTTGCGCCTATTTACCAAAATGGTAGGCGGTGGCAATCACCATGGCAGTGTATTGAGTCGCGAAGATTTCCATGCCATGACAGATATGGCACATGAAGAAGGTGTGTTTGAAAAATCGGAATCTACCATCATCAAAAACCTATTGAAATTCGATGAAGTATTGGTGAAGGATATTATGACACCACGTGCCGTCATGAAAATTGCATCCGATGAAAAGACCATTGCAGATTTCTTTGAGGACAACCCTAAACTACGCTTCTCTAGAATACCCGTGTATACGGACAAAATAGATAACATTACCGGTTTTGTTCTTAAGGACAACGTTCTTGAAGAGATGATCAATAAGAACGGTGACATTCCTTTAAAGGAGATCAAACGAGAAATCCTGGTTACACGTAGAAGCACGCCTATCCCTACTTTGTTTGAGATATTCATTCAAAAGCGTGAAGCCATTGCCCTTGTAGTGGATGAATATGGCTCCGTAAGTGGTTTGGTCACTATGGAAGATGTTATAGAAACCCTACTGGGACTTGAAATCATGGACGAGAGCGATAATATTGCCGATCTGCAGAGTCTTGCCCGAAAAAACTGGGAAACACGTGCAAAAGCCACGGGAGTGATTGAAAAACCCACGTCGCCGGACGAATAATTGGGAACATGGAGGATATTGCGTACATAAAAACCCCTTTAGGCGTTGCCAAAATTGTAGGCGATGCGGAAGGAGTGTCCGCCATTACCGTACTCAACTTCGATGAACCTTTAACCGATGTGATTCCGGAATCCTTAGAAGATGCCGTGTTCCAACTCAACGAATATTTTGAGGGGGCAAGAACCGAGTTCAATTTGACCTTGAACCCCGTGGGTACAGAATTTCAAAAGAAGGTTTGGGTAGAATTACAGAACATACCCTACGGGAAATCAAAATCCTATTTAGAATTGGCAAAGGCGTTGGGAGATCCCAATGCAACCCGTGCCGCAGCATCTGCAAATGCCAGAAATCCGTTATGGATCGTAGTGCCCTGCCACCGAGTGATCGGTACCGATGGTTCACTTACCGGTTACGCCGGCGGTCTACACAGAAAACAGTGGTTATTGAACCACGAAAGCCCCGTAAAACAGCAAAGTTTGTTTTAAATCAGCTTCTTTATTTCATCAAAAAACAAACTACTTGGTTTGTTCCATACCCAAAAAACTCGTTTAACTTCATACATCTAGTATTTTATCGATACAATTGTGATTGCTGTCGTTACTTTCTGTAACTCTAAACCCTCTTTACAAGCAAAAAACAGACTGGTTGGTTGGTTCGCTGTTTTTAGTCATTTCTTAGGTAGACTCGATCAATTTATGGTGATTATGGTTTACAGTATTGGAATATGAGGTGATATTTGTAGGTTTATTCTTAAGTAGTATATTAGTGATGAATTCTACAAATCAATTATATAAATACTCATGAATATTTGAGCATATATGTAATTGAACTTATGCATGATCGTTAAAATTAATTATGAAACTATCTCAATACCTATTCATCATTCTATCTTTAATTCTTGTCTCTTGCACCAATGACAAGGATGAAATAGAGAGTGTCTATCTAGAATATAAAAATGCTCTTAAAATAGACGATGGGCAAAAAATTGTCAATCTTCTGGACAAGAGTTCTCATGTATATCTTAAAAACTTACATGCTAAAATCATTTCATCCGATTCTTTTGAAATATCAAAAATAAAATATATAGATAGGTTTAATATACTTTCAGCAAGATCACTATTACCAAACGACTCCTTATTAAGCCTCAAAACAATAGATTTATTTGAAACTTTATTTTCAAATGGTCGTTTTGAATATCAAAAAACTCTTTTCAGAGATTATCATATTATGAAAACAAGTTTCAATGGAAATAAAGGAGTTCTCACACTGAATAATGGGCTAAAATTTGATTTTAACAAAGAAAATGATGAATGGAAAATTAACTATAAATCCATTAACGACTCAAAAAATGATGTTATTAAAGAAACTTTGAGTTTTATTAATGTAAACAACCTGCAGAAACATAATACCAACGCGATAAATACTGTTTTACTTAGAGAAATTGGAAATAAAACTACCAAACCATTCAATTTGCTTTTTTGGCCCTTACATAATAGTGTAGACGATTTATATTTTAATTATCACTTTTCCGAAAACCTTGAATGTGACCAAAACCAAACTTGGGCCTCAGTTAATAGACCAAGAATATTGTTTTTTTTATCTGATTCTGAATTGGATAAACAATTTTATTCAACATTTAGGGAGAGTATTGAGTTTAGAAAATTCTGTAAAAATGTTTATAGTGTGACAGCATTAACTAAAGATTGTTTTGCCGGTAACACATACTTTAAAAAATTTAATATCAGAACTGTACCTCGCATAATTGTACTAAATGAAGATAACGAAGTGATTCAAGAATCAGGAGGCTATTTTATTACCCCTGAAATGTTCATTCAAAATATAGACAAATCTGGTGAAATCAATTACGATATATCAAAAATTCAGAAAAAGGCTAATGCTGAAAAATAGGCTTTGTTCTTATGTAACGGTAATTAACTAACATAACAAATACTTTCGGTTTGTACCAAGGTGAAAATTACTCAGAATATAAGAGTTATTTACCTTAAACGTTCACTGATAAAGAATATCTGGGATTCAAATATAACCTTTAAAAAACAGGCGATATGAAACAAAAATTAATATTCGGAATTGCCGCTATCTTGTTTTTAAACCTTGTATCGTGTGAATCTGATGAGCCTGTTGGTAAATGGGACGACAGTATTAAGCTTTCAAAAAAAGAAGTAAATTTTAGTGCACAATCAGATTCTGTGATTATAACAACTGAAGGCACTTGGTGGTGGGTTAGTGAAGTTTCCCTGAATGGAAAAATGCTAGACTTAGATGGCATTGACACAACAAAGGAAAATTTCACCATTGAAAAAACGGAATTCTCTTTTGAAAGAAAAAACTCAACGGAGATTTTTATTTCAATGCAACCGAACCCAACTGAATCTGAAAGGATTCTAATAATTGGACTACAAGATGGCAATTATTTTGATGGCATAAAGATTTTGCAATCAGGAAATTAAAAATACGGTATAAAATAACAGTAACCGTTGTACAAGCTATTGATTAGAAATTAATACGATTGCCTCTTCAAGGGGCTTCTTTGGCCTGTTAGTAGTTGAACGTCAATTTTCAGTACACCTAAGGAGAACTATTCAGGTATTGAACCAGGTCAAGCTTCCAACATACTTATCTAATTTTTCCATTTAAATGGTTCCGATACAATTACGATTGCTGTCGTTACTTTCAACAAATTACAACCCATTTTACGATCAAAAACCGACTACTTGGACGGTTCGTTATTTTAAAGGCAATTCGCTTCAAATTTCTATAATTGACTCATTACTATGATAAAATTTATAGCTTTTATGGTTTCCCGTAATGGAGATTAAGATGATTATTGTAGGTTTATTCTTTAATACTATATTAGTGAACAGAAAAACAATTGTACATATTCCGCTATATTGGAGAATATGTGCAATTGTGTACATACACAATAGTTAGCAAACATTAAAACCAACAATGAGATTAAGAACTATTAGACACAAAATTGAGGAGATTTTACCTGAATTAGAAGTTAATGCTACTAAAAGAAATTCTTCACCACCTACATTTCAATTAACGAATCCTGAAGATTTGAAATATGCGGTTTTGGAAATTGAAGAATTGGACTTGGTGCCTGATTTGTTAAGTGAGCTTCAAGACCAAAGTTTTTATAGTTTTAATGGAGATAACCTTATAATTCAACAGCAAGAATATAATGTGCTGAATAAAACGATTCCTCAATTAAAAATTATTTTAGAAGCAACAGCTGAATCAATTGAAAAAGCGCAAAATCACGAAATAGATAGTGCTTTGGTTATTAGTATAAGAATTCCAGAGATTTCTGATTTTGAGGAATTAGAGAAAGTAAGTTCTAAACTAACAAAAATTTTTGGTCAAACATTATTATCTAATGAAATTGAAGGTGGATTTAAAATTATAGGTTTTGACTCTGGTTCAAACTGGATTGATATTCTTGCAACTTCTACAGCGATTGTTCAAACTATTGGAGGACTTGCGTGGTCAGGTGCAGTTGTTTTCAAAAAACTACAAGAAGGTCTATTAGTGCAACAAAAGGTTAGAGAAATGAAAATTTCTAATAATGCAATTGAGGAAGTTGTTGAAAAGTCAAAAGAAGGCGTAAATGAAATTGCTGAAAAAGAAGCTCAATTTATTTATAACAAATATTTTTCAGGCAAAGACCCAGAACAAATTGCTCGAATAAAAATGGCTCTAAAAGAAATTGCTGATTTGTACAATAAAGGAGGAACAATTAAGCCATCTTTAGAAGCTTCCGAGGAAGTTGCAGAGGAATTCCCAGACATCTCTGAACTTCCAAGTATTGAATCTAAAGTTAAAAAAATCGAACAAACGAAAAAGAAATAACGTTTGCTAACAACGTATACAAAAAATAGCGCGAGTCGCTGCTAACAAAAAGGTTCAGGCATTTTTGCGAAGTCGCCAAATTTTTAAATTTGACGATTTCCAAGTAAAAATAAATAGTAAAATTTAAAAATTCGGCTTGTGTTTTATCCGAAAAGTTATCGCTTATTTTTAGCGCTACTTTTCATATACCAAACCGTTAGCAACTATTAAAACAAACCTGCATATGAAAATTAAACATCTATTTACAGACAGAAAAATATATGACTTAACAAGTTCTTATATCTCGTCATTAGAGAGTAAAATAAAGAAAATGACTCGTTCGGATTTTAATAATTCGACAATTGAGGAGCTGACAGAAAAGTTAAGAGCAGAATTTGAAATTTCAATTCCAGAATTATCTAAAGACGAGATTTACACAAAACAACCAAAAGATATCAAAATAACTGTGGGAAGAAGAGGTGTTTATGGCGGAGGAACAACAAAAGTAGATGGAACTGAATTTACGTTTGTTATCCCATTTAAAGGCGACTCATACTATTTTGGAATTACACCAACAAAATTTTTGAGTGTTGTACCATATGGAAATGCTGGAAATAATGAAATCTCAATTAGTTACGAAGTCCCAAATGGACGAGATAGTTCTGGATTGAGAGCGGAATTTGATAACAATCTTGCTACAATCGAGAAATATTTAGATTTTTTAGATAGTGATTTTAAACAGTTCAACAATCAATTAGCAAGTGGAATAACTACTTTTTTAGAAAGAAGAAAAGCGAAGTTAGATAGTGACGATGAAACAGCAAGCGGATTTGGATTTCCAGTAAAATAACAGTTGCTAACAATTGCTATTACAGGCATATTCTGAAAATTCCATAGGAATTTTCAGAATATAGTATACTTACAAAAGTCCGTGTTAACCTACGCAACTGTTCATAGGTACTGTGTCAAAAAACAAGTTTTTTCTTTAATAATTTAGGAAACAGATTGATTTATCAAGTTGTTATCCCGCGCAGCAAGGGCTTCATGCTTTTGCTGCTTTTTTATTTCAAATTCAGCATCATAGAACTGTTCGTTCTTCCACAAGGTGTACATCAATATCAATAATTTTCTCTGTACCGCTACAAGTGCCACCAAAGGCTTTGCTTTGTTTGGCTTTAGTCTGTTATAGAACTGTTTCAATGTAGGGTTACAGCGTACACAGGTCATCGAGGGCATATGTAGTACCGCCCTGATATGGCTGTTCCCTTTTTTACTGATCCTGGTCTTCCCTTTGTAGTTGCCGGACTCCCTCAATACTACATCGTAACCGGCGTAGCTGGCCAACTGCTTGGCGTTGACTATCGATTCAAAACCTAAGGTTTCCCCGATTACCGTAGCCGCAGATATGAACGATACACCAGGTATGCTTGTCAAATATTCAAGTTTCCTTTTCAATTCTTCGTTGTCCGCTATCAATGACCGCATCTCTTCTTCAACTGCCTCTATCTGTGTATTGAGAAGCTTTAACCTGATCTTGTGCCTTTTTAGTGCTCTTACATTGCTATGCACGCTCGATGCGATCGCTCCTTGCCGATTGGTCTCCATCGTTCTGTCGTTGAGCAATGAACTACGTTCCCTGCTCAGCCCTTTTAGCTCCTGCAACTCTTCACTGGGCGGGTGCCATAGACGAATGTTTCTTTCCAGGCCCAGCATACTGAGCATCCTACTATCCAACGCATCCGTTTTGGAGCGTTGGTCCAAACTCTGCGCATAGCGCTTTACACGACCGGACTGCATGACACAAACGCTATGGCCATGTTCGTATAGATAATGTGCTATACCTTGATGATACACGCCCGTCGCCTCCATCACCACCAACAGTTCCACATCGGGATCTACGGATGTTTTTATCCATTTCAAGAGCATCTTATAACCCTTTGGATCATTGGAAACGTCGGGACGGGACTTGAATTCCTTGACCAGCCTTTCATTTAGAAACCCTAGTGACAATGACAGGTTCAACTTTGAAACATCGATACCAAGACTCTGTTTTAAACGCTTTTCCATTTATTCGGTTTTTAAGCTATAATTCCCTTTATCATCCTTGCTCGCACTTGATTCGGTCTCTATCCAAAGGACCTAGGTACTGTCCGGATTCCAAGAAAATTATAGAAGGGCGGGATTTCTATGAAACGATATCACCCTAAAGTGTATCTAGCCGAGACCTCTCTGTCCCTCCTATTTTAGCTGTTGTTAATATTCAAGCTACTACTTTTATAAAAGTAGTAGCTTAAGAAGATTTGTCAATCTATGAAACGACATCATCGAAAAATGTATCTAGCTCAACCTCTTAATCTCTCTCCTTATTTATATAATTAATAGTATATTCAAACTGAAAATCAAACATACGAGCCGAGACCGTTGTGCGTCATGTCGAAAAACCAATATAGATGAATAACCAAAAAACATTAAAAGAACAAAATGCAAAATTGATTTGGACATTTTTTTCCTTCAATGCTTTATTATTTTACACTTTAGCTATTGTACCTAGCTTCGAAATAAATGAATTTGATTGGGAAGAATTTGTTACAGGCAAAGGTATTTGGCTTTTAATAACTCCACTATTATTATTTATAATAAATGGCTTGATTAGTAGTAATCAGAAAGCTATAATTACATTTTGGAGAATTAAAAATCCTTTACCTGCCTGTAGAGCATTTTCTCATTATTCCAAAAAAGATGATAGGATTGACCTAAATAACCTCGAATTAAATTATAGTCCTCTTCCTCAACTTGCAAAAGAACAAAACTCATTATGGTATAAAATTTATAAAACCTATCAAGAAGAACCTTTAGTAAAAAAGAGTCATAAAGACTTCTTACTTGGTAGAGATATGTGTTCAATCGCTTTATTGTTTTTAATTTTTGGAGGTATAATTGGATTATTTATGATGCCAAGTAATACCAAATGGTGGTATTTGTTTTTTACTATTTTTCAATTTTTCATTTTGGCTATTGTGACTCAGAACCATGGAAAAAGATTCGTTTGTAACGTTCTTGCTCTTGAAACATCTAATAAAGTATGATAGATATAAGTATAGATATGCTTTCTTTAGGGAATGCAGATTCAATAATTGTTTGGCTCAAAGACCATAATAATAACAATTTTGTAATTCTCATTGATGGTGGAAATAAAAGCGATGGTGATAAGGTAATTGACCATATGGACAAATACATTTTGAAAGATGCAGGTAAGTTTGCGCCAGATTTAGTTATTTGCACTCATCACGATAAAGACCATATTGGAGGACTTATTAAAGTTGTTGAACATTATGGTAATAAGATAAAGCAAGTATGGATAAATAATCCAGCGGAACATGTTAGTTCAGCAACCTATCAAACTCTTAAAAAACATTTTCAATTAAAATCTGCAAATAAACAGTATCAAGTAATACTTGAATCCTTAACTAATGTAGATGATTTTATCAATTTAGTTGATTCCAAGGGTATTACTAGAGAAAATGCTCTTTATGGTCAATCGCTTTTCAACGGTGTAATAAAAATATTAGGACCTTCGAAAGAATTTTATGACTCGCTACTTCCTGGTATGGGAAATATAGAGAATTACGTTTCATCTGAAGCGTCTTATGCATTCAACTCAATTTTTGGAACAGCGATAGTTAACGAAACTTTAGAAAAAAATTCGCCATGTCCAATAGTTGATGAGGAAAATTCCACTTCGGCTACAAATAATTCAAGTGTTATACTTGAAATAATCGCAAAAGAAAATAGTCGATATTTATTTACTGGAGATGCAGGAGTACAAGCATTTGAAGATGTTGAAAATAGATTTAATCTGGAAAATATTCATTGGTTAGATGTTCCTCACCATGGTTCTAGAAGAAATCTATCCTCGAGACTTATTGAAACTATGTCACCTAATGTATGTTATGTTTCAGCCAAAGGAGGACATAAACATCCGAGAAGAGCTTTAGTCAATTGTCTAAAAAAGCATGGAGCAAAGGTATATAGTACTCATAAAGGAGGAGACAAATGGCATCACAGAGGGAATTTTCCAGATAGAGAAAACTATTCGTCAGCACCTGAAATATAGAATAAACACGAACGCACAAAAACGTATATAAAAAATAGCGGTTTAATCGCTTAATCATTACAAAATGAACAAATTAAAGGTTAGTTATAATCCGAAAAGTTAGTACTTAAAATCCGCTACTTTTCATATACAAGACCGTAGACGCTAACTGAAAAAAACCAATCTGAAATAAATGATATTTAAAGGAATTAATGACCAAACTGTTGAATTTAGCATAACTAACTACCAGTTTCCTGAAATAAGTGATTGCGAATATGACTCAAATTGGTTGTTGGTTTATTTAAAAGTAAAAAGTGATTATGGAAATTGGGAAACGATTGATCCTTCACTTTTGGTAAAAGATTTAAAAGAAATAATCGAATGGTTTGAAAAACTTTCAAATGACATTGAAACGGATTCTGATTCGCTTGTGTTTATGGAACCGAATTTGAAATTTGAATTAATAAAAAATCAATCAGATTTAAAAACTGTCCGACTAATATTTGACTTGGAATCTCGACCGCAAAATGCAAATGATAATAAAGAATATTATGTTGACTGCGAAATGGACAATGCGGAATTAAAAAAAGTTGCGAAGGAATTGACGAAAGAATTAGAATCGTTTCCCGAAAGAATAATCGGATGAAAAAAGCCAGCAAACAACAAAGTCTGAACGTAATGCAGAGTTTAGAGCTTAATCGAAAAGTCTGTATATATTTATAAAGTCGCTACCCCGATAGCTGTCGGGAATAGATTTAGCTTTGGATAAGAAAAAATAAAACTAAACAATAAGCTTTAGCTGCGTGCTAAGAAGGTAACATAAGGTTTCCTTGCCCATGTACTAAACTTCACCAAACGGATGGCTACAAGCTAAAAACCTAACAAGATTTAGAATTCAGGCAACCATTTAATTAGATTTTGCGTCTTTATATATACAAAGGCACTTGAAATCTAAAACTTTAAAGGACATGTTAGAAAACCCAAAGGTGAATATCAAAATTAAACTTGCTGCTTTATGGGCTTCAGCAACTTTCTGTTATTTATATGGAGATTATTTTGAACTCTACACACCAGGAAAAATAAACAGTTTACTTACCGGAGAAAATATTCTAGATAGTCCCACTAAATTATTATTAGCCTCAATGATTTTGGCAACTTCATCAGTAATGGTTGCACTTTCAATTCTCCTAAAACCGAAAATAAATCGTATTCTAAATATTGTATTTGGAATATTGTTTACAACAATGATGCTATTTATTGGCTTCAATTCAAATACCGAGTGGTATAGTTTCTATGTGTTCTTGGCATTTTTAGAAAGTATCATTACCGCATTAATTGTTTGGTATGCTTGGAAGTGGCCTAAAGAAAAACAAATACTTTAAAAAAAAGCCAGTTACCTTCAACGTAAATAATTTATTGCTGGTTCTAGTCTACTTACCAAAATTCATACAGATTGCCTATTCAGTTTTTATTTTCTAATTTAGGTACTTAACCACGCAGCAAACCATAGCCAAACACGTTGAGCGTCATTTGAGGAACCTATGAAAAAAGCAAATTTTAATCTAGCATTTCTGATTTTAATTATAATTCTATTTTCATTATTTGTGTATAGCGGAATAGAAATCTCTGAGGGCAAATCAGAAAACATAGAATGGAAAACTGGACGTTTTATAATAACCGATTTGACTAAAGTAATCGGGATTTTATTAGTTCTGACCTTGCCAACTTATGTTTACTTAAAGAAAAAATATTACTCTACTAGCCAAAAGATATAAGTTGTGACATTGTAGTTTATAATTCTGGACAAAATATCTAAACTACATCTAAAAATGTTAGATTACTCCACTGAGATATTGAATTTGATTGAATCTGAACTGCAAGAGAAAGAATAAAGGAAGTACAAGAACGTATATAGCTAGTTCTCGTATACTTCTGAAAATCATCTAGTATTTTCTATTTAATTTTTGTTTGTCTAATTACGTACTAATCCACAAAACATACCATACCCGGTTCCATTGTATGCACCGCTATAAAGTCAAAAACAGTAAATTGATTTAAACAATCAGTAATCTGCTTAATTCCTTTCAATAAAATGCCTGCAATTTTGTGGTATAAAATCACAAACAGTTGAAATGGCAAATTCAAAGTTAATTTCTTTCGAACTTTCACACTTCTATCCAAATATAGAACTTCAAAAATTCTGGGAGTTCTTTGTTGACCATAGATGGTATTCTCAATCTGATATTATGGCAGGAGAAGTTGTTGTTGTTAAAGAAGGTAAAGACCATCCACAGGGATTGGGAGCCGTTAGAAAAATTTTGATTGGAAATATAAATCTTACCGAAGATATTGTTGGTTTTGACCCACCAAATTATTTCAGTTATGCCGTACATGAAGGCGGTATGCCCGTAAACAGATACCGAGGAGAATTTTTCTACGAATCCAAAAATGGCGGTATGTTATGGAAATACAAAGGAAGCTTTGAGCCAAAATATTTTGGTACAGGTTGGTTTTTTAAATGGTTTCTAAAATCCAGGATGAAATCACAACTTCCTGTATGGGAGAAAGGATATAATGCATATCACAATGTAAATAGCCAACCATGAAATTAATAAGCGCAAAGACGCGAATTTTACTCAAACTTTTTCTTCCTCAGCGAAAAAAAGCCAATCCTAAATATGCAATTCCCGAGTCAGATAAAAATCTGTCCGGGAAAACCATTGTCCTCACAGGTGGAACAGACGGCATAGGAAGGGTAGCCATTGAAATGCTTTATAAAATGAATGCTAACCTTGTATTGTTAGCTAGGAATCGCAAGAAAGTCCAAAAACAAATTGAAGAATTGAAGTTGCCAAAAAGGCAAAATACAATAGATTTTGAAGTTTGTGATTTGGCATCTATGAGCAGTGTAAAAGATTGTGCCCATCGTATTTTAAAGAAATACGGCAACATAGATGTTCTGGTAAATTGTGCAGGGATCAATTCTACCGATAAATCAGTTAGTAAAGATGGTTTTGAATTGAATTGGGCTATCAATTATTTAGCGCCATACCTTTTGAGCAATCTGCTTTTAGAAAGGCTGAAAGAATCGGCACCTGCCCGAATAGTGAATGTAACTACCAACACCGATTTTTTGGAAAAAATCAACTTCGATGACATTGAAAAACAATCTGATTTTGATACGGACGATAACTATTCCGCATCTAAATTATCATTGAATATGTTCTCCATTGATCTAGCTGAAAGACTTAAAAATACTGCTGTCACGGTAAATTATCTTTATCCAGGCTACATTAAATCGAACTTATTGCGACACCTGAAAGGAGGAGCGAAACTAATGCAATTTATGATGAATATTATGGCATCACCAACCGAAGTGGGAGCAGACAGAATCGTAAGACTAGCCATATCTTCTGAATATAAAGATGTTACAGGAGTATATGTAACAGAAGACCAAATTACGCCACCACATAGCGAAGCTCAAATAAAATCAAAAAGAGAAAAGCTTGAACAAATTACTGTAAAGGCATTAAAACAATGGTTATAAAATTACAATTGAACAATTTTTAATATAAAAATCTAACTAAATGGAAAATCTAAAAAACACTGAAGCTAATAGAGTGTTAGCACAGAAAGTCATAGCAGCAATTAGTAATGACAATTGGGAATACGTGAATGAAGTTTTTGCAGAAGATGCTGTGGTCTGGGTAGCTGGTAGTATGCCCATTTCAGGTACACATACCAAAGATTTTGTAATCGTAGCTGGTAAAAGAACAAGAGAAGGTTTTCCTAAAGGTCTAATTCTTACTGCAAAAGCCATGACCGTAGAAGGTAATCGGGTTGCCATTGAAGCTGAATCTCTTGGAAAACATATTAGTGGTAAAACGTACAACAACCATTTTCATATTCTAATGGAAATTAAAGACGGAAAGGTTTGTACATGGAAGGAATATATGGATACCATGCACGCAAATGATGTGTTTTTCGGATAATTGATTCAAAGAAATCTGATGTGTAAATCATTATATTAACAAGATGAAAGAATTTAGGGAAATAAAATCAATTAGTCAGATGCATCACCTTTTAGGATTGAACAAGCCTATGCATCCGGCAATTTCATTAGTAAATATGAAGGATGTAAAACTCTCTAAAGAGCTGTTCAATCAAAAATACATCTGGGATTTTTATATGATTTCTTTAAAATTCGAGAATTGTGAACTTCAGTATGGCAGACAATACTACGATTTTGAAGAAGGAACGTTGGTCTTTAGTTCTCCCGGACAAGTATTCGAAGCAAAAAAACAACCCGAAACATTAAATGAAAACGGTTGGGCATTATACTTTCATTCAGATTTAATTCAAAAATCTGATTTAGGCAAGAACATAAAATCTTATGGATTCTTTTCTTATAAGTCCAATGAAGCCTTACATCTATCGGAAAAGGAAAAGGAAAAAATCTCACGATGCATAGATGCAATAGAAGACGAATGTCAGCAAAATATAGACAAGCATAGTCAAACCGTAATTGTTTCAAATTTGGAATTATTACTTAACTATTGCAATAGATTTTATGACCGGCAATTTTATACCCGTAGTACACACCAACAAGATGTCGTAGAAAAAATCGAAGAATTATTGGTCAATTTCTTTAATACGGACAATTCCATACAACAAGGGATTCCAACTGTAAAATTTTGTGCAGACCAAGTGAATCTTTCACCAAACTATTTGAGTGATTTACTGAAAAAAGAGACAGGAAAGAATACGCAAGAGCATATCCATTTTCACCTTATTGAAAAAGCTAAAAATCTATTATTATCATCAAATGCATCCGTAAGTGGTATTGCTTACGATTTAGGTTTTGAGTATCCACAGTCTTTTGGAACCCTTTTTAAAAAGAAAGTTGGTATGTCACCAAATAAATACAGACAATTAAATTAATTCTAAAGCAAAAAAACAATGGTAAAATATTTAACCTTCGCAAAGCGAAAAGACGGAATGTCGCACGAAGATTTTGCAAACTACTATGCAAATCAACATACACCTCTATGTGTTGAACTTCTTCCTATTTTAAAAAAATGTACAATAAGAAGAAATTTTCTTCTGGGTAACCAGATAATTTATCCTCAAGGCTTTTCAGGTGAATTAGAATATGACGTGGTAACAGAATCTATTTGGTCTAACCCAGAAGCATTCAATCAATTTCTAGAAGACATTAATAACACGGAAATTCAGGCAAAGATCAATGAAGACGAAAAGAACCTTTTTAAACCAGGCTCTATTAGGGTAGTTATGGTCGAAGTTTCCGAACATAAAAACGAATAGATCATGAAAGTAATGATAACAGGGTCTACGGGAATGGTAGGTAAAGGGGTTTTGTTAGAATGTTTGGATGATAAAAACATTAAAGAAATTCTTTTGATCAATAGAAGCTCCATAACTATAGATCATCCTAAAATCAAAGAAGTGTTACATGACAATTTTACGGATTTTAGCCCTATTCAAAGTGAGTTTGAAAATCTCGGTGCCTGTTTTCATTGTATGGGCGTTTCATCTGCAGGATTAAGTGATGAAGCCTATTATAAATTGACTTATACCATTACCGAAGAATTGGTGAATACCACCTATAATGCTAGCCCTAACATACTATTTACCTATGTCTCAGGACAAGGCACTGATAGCAGTGAAAAAAGTACCACCATGTGGGCAAGAGTAAAAGGCAAAACCGAAAACATGATTTTCAACAAAGGTTTTAAAGATGCCTATGCTTTTAGACCCGGAATGATATTACCGGAACGCGGAGTAAAATCAAAGACCAAAATATATAACCTCATGTATGTGATCACTAGACCTATTTTTCCATTGTTCAGGAAAATGAAATCTGTTACCACGACCACAAGAATAGGTAAGGCCATGATCAATCTAATAGATCACCCGCAAGAGTTAAAATTATTGGAAGGCAATGATATCAATACCATTGCAAAAATATAGGGAGTACCTTATTATACACTTGCTTTAAACCTATACCGGAATTAAAAAACAGCTATTGTAAGTAAGACGATCATGAAATTACCATAATTTCTTACTTATTAGTATCTTACCTTTCTATGCCCGATAAAATACATCTTGAAAATATCTTGTTTTTAGATATTGAGACCGTGCCAGAAAAAAGTGCTTTTGACCAGTTGGATGATACCACCAAAGAACTGTGGGCTCATAAATCTCAATACCAACGAAAAGACGAAATTACGGCAGAGGATTTTTATGAACGTGCCGGTATTTGGGCGGAGTTTGGTAAAATCATTTGTATTTCGGTAGGTTATTTTATTATTCAAGGTGACCGAAGAAGTTTTAGGATCACCACATTTTACGGTGAAGAAAACAAGCTTCTACAGGATTTTAAAGACCTATTGGACGAGCATTTTAACCATGCCAAGCATGTGCTTTGCGCCCATAACGGTAAAGAGTTCGATTTCCCCTATATTGCCCGTAGAATGATTATTCACGGCATATCATTGCCCCAGAAACTAGACTTGTTCGGCAAAAAACCCTGGGAAGTACCACACATAGATACCATGGAGCTTTGGAAGTTTGGTGATTACAAGCATTATACCTCCTTAAAATTAATGGCACATGTGCTGGGCATTCCATCACCCAAAGAGGATATTGATGGCAGTATGGTACGCGTGGTCTATTATGAACAGAACGATTTAAACCGCATTATCACCTATTGCGAATTAGATGTGCTTACTACTGCCCAGGTCTATTTACGACTAAGAAACCAACCGGTATTAAAAGATGATGAAGTAAAGAAAGTAGCCAAATAATAGATTTGAGTTAAAAAAAGCATCTAACGATATAAATACATGACTAATGATGTAATTTTGTTTGTACCATCATTGTTTTAAAAGCGACTTATTTATGAAAAAGTGCATCCTATTATTCTCGATAATTGTCTTAGTAGCAAGCTGTGTGCAAGAAAAGGAAATAAGCTCTATAAATCCTGAAAACTGGACCAAGAGAAAAGCGACTATAAAAACGGTGGATTCTTTAGAACATGGTAAATCTTACTTATCTATCTATTCCCAAATATATAGCAGCTCTGAACATAAGACCCATAATTTAACGGCTATGGTAAGTTTACGCAATACCAGTGATGTAGACACCATATACTTGACCAAAGCCGAGTATTTTGATACCCATGGCGTATCATTACGCAACTACTTTAATCACCCAATATATTTGGCACCTCTTGAAACCGTAGAAATCATTATTGATGAAATGGATGTTGAAGGCGGTACAGGTTCTAATTTTATTTTTGAATGGCATGCACCCAAAAATTCCCCAGAACCATTATTTGAAGGCGTAATGAATTCCACTGTTGGGCAACAAGGACTTTCGTTTACCACACAATCCAGAAGAATTAACTAAAGCTATTTAGTACTTATAGAACTTAGTACTCTTATTAACATCAAAATCTTGAATCTGTAAAACGTAAAGACCAGAAGGTAGGTCTGAAACATTGATTCTTGAGTTTGTGGCCGCATCCATTTTTAATTCCACACCGCTAGTGCTCATTATTCTATAAACCGCCGTATCCGATGTTTTTACGTTCAACTGAATTTCATCTACCGCAGGGTTAGGGTAAACATTAAAAGGAATTTGAGAATCGGCACTTAAAGCGCTTAACGTTTCCAATTGGGTCTCCTCACCCATAAAAGTAAACGTAGCTACATCACTATATTCAGAAGCAATGTTCTGTGAGCAGAATGTTCTTAATCTAAAAGAGTAGGTTTGATCTAATGACAATCCCTTCCAAATAAAGCTATTGACAGAAATATACTTGGTAGTCCATTCTTCCTGATATATTTCTTTGTACTGAATTTCATATAAGGCATCATCACTATCATTCCAATTTAATGTTACTTGAGCTGCTTCTGCTTGTTCTAAAGCAACTTCAGGGGCATCAATAGAACAAGAAGTCATTAAAACGCCAGATACTATCAAGGAAAAATCTTGAGCATCGTTAACAAGTTCTCCTTTATGGGTAACCGTAATGGTATACGTACCACTTGCATTGGGGATTTCAATTCTTTCAAAAGGATCTACTTTATTATCCCCTTTGGTAGCTGCACTATTGGCTTGAGCCGGGTTCAATTTCCAAGGTAAAAAGGTTTGTCCGTTTTTTGTAACTCTTATATCAAGATCGTTTACCAAGGCAGCCGTTGTGCTGTTCAGCTCACCCGTATTTACAACGCTAGATTGTACATCTGTCCAAGAAATAGAAGCGATCAATGTGTCATCACCATTGGCAGTAACCTCAAATGAAAAAGAATCGCCGTTTTGTAAAGACTCTTCTGCCACGTAGCTTGTAAAATCTTTATTGTTCAATAACTCGGCAGCACTTTTAGCATTCATGATACCCCATCCCATTTTGTAATCAGGACCTTCAGCATCTATATCATCTGCAGTATGCAAAGCCAAACCCTTTAATGTAGCGGCTTTCATGTACGCACCGTAAAGCTCTTCATGATATTGTTGCAACAATAATAACGAGCCCGTAACCCCAGGTGTAGCCATTGACGTACCCGAAGATGTTTCATAACTAGTATTGCTGGCAGCATCTGTAGACAACACAGCACCACCGTTACCTGCCAAATCTGGCTTAATTCTACCATCATCAACAGGACCAAAGCTACTGTATGCGGAAACATCGGCACTTTTAAGGTTTCCGTTGTTATCTATTTTAGAATTGGCACCAGCAACCGTAATATTGTTCTTAGAAATTGTAAAACCCAATAACACATCAAATCCGTCTGCAGTTTTACCGTATGTAGGTGTGTCATTATCCATGCTTTTTTGAGCATTTCCAGCTGCGGTAACCATTAAATAATAAGGAGCGTTGTACATAATTTTATCCCAGTCCTGAGCAACTTTGGTATAGGCACCAAAATACCAATCTGGTACACGATCAGCCTTAATCCCGTAAGAATGGTTAGAAAGCAAAAGACCATTGGCAGCTGCTTCTGCTACCTCTATTTTATCTCTTGTCCAATCGTGAGAAATAACATTGGCCTTATTGGCAACACCTCTAGCATCTTTTTTAAGACCTGTAGAGATAATACTGCCCGTAACATGGGTGGCATGGGTATCTACTTCAGAATTCTCATCTCCGATCGCAATTCTAGAAGTATACTCTACATGATGTTGTAATGCAATACCGGCATCCCAAACCCCAACCTTCATACCATCACCGTTTAAATCCAAACCCATTACACCATCTGTATTTAAAGTACTTGCTCTTGACACCAAACCTGCTTCATCTGAATATGTTTCATAGTATAGCGGACTACCATCAGCACCTATACCCTGTAATTCAATTTTTTTACCATTGGCCAACGTTTCTTTAATTTTCCAATTGTTCAGTTTGGCCACCTCTTTTAATTTTGTTCTTTCAAGAGCGTATTCAGAAATTAAGTTAGACCTGAAACTTGCCAAAGCCGTTTTCTTATTGTTTTCCGAAATTTGCAAACGTTGTTGAGAGGTTTGTGCCATGGCCATTTGGCCCATAGTGAACACAAATAATAGTAGCAAAAGTATACTACTAGCACGGTAGGTAGATTTGTAGGTAGTCATCGTTAGGTTATTATTGTAAGATTTGGACTACAAATATAATAACCATGGGCAGTGTTCGGTGAATGAACACTTTTATTCGATGAATTACCTAAACATTACAGCGAACCTGTTGTGAAAACGCTATTTTTTGATGTGTAAGATTTTTCTTTCTAATTATTTCCCTGCTAAGAGTTGAAAGTAAACATAGCATAGACCGGAAAGTGATCGCTATAACCCCCTAGATATTTGTCAGAAACGAACGTTCTATACGGAGTACCTTTATATTTTCCCTTCTTTTCCCGAAGCGATTTATGGTCAAAAATATCCGCCTTATCAAAACTATGGGTGTTCTTTTCATAATTGAAAAATGAATTGGAGACCAAAATTTGATCGAACATATTCCACTTGCTTCCATACACGGAAGACCCTCGGCTATTTGGAATATGCAAAGTTTCCATAGGGTTAAATAGTCCGGCTTCATCTTTTAAGGTTTGCATACTTAAAGAAGATGGATCATCATTAAAATCGCCCATGACAATAATATTGGGGTCCAATTCTTCCATTTTAATAGCTTCAATACGCTGAATTATTTCCTTTGCCGCAATTACGCGTTTATATTCCGTCTCAACACCGCCATCTCTTCTAGACGGCCAATGATTTACAAATACATGCACCAACTCTTTATTCAACTCTCCCTTTACATATAGTATATCCCTAGTGGTATCCCTTACGCCCCCAACATTATCTACCAACAAAGCCAATGGTTCTGCATGCAACACTTTAAAAAAGCGTTTACGGTAAATTAGTCCAGTATCTATACCACGTTCATCGGGAGAATCAAAATGTATAAAACCATAGTCCACATCATCTAAAGGATCGGTATCTAACAATGCCTTGAGCACACTATTGTTCTCTGCTTCTGCCACACCTATTAAGGCAGGTGGGTATGGGTGTTCCTCATCCCCTATCTTAAAAATAGTTTTTGCAAGTTTTTGAAGTTTACGTTGGTATTTTTCAACGGTCCATTTTTTTACTCCATTAGGGGTAAAATCCTTGTCCAAAATGTTCACGTTGCGTTCTGGATCAAATAGATTTTCTAAATTGTAGAAAGCAACCGTGTAGCGCTGTTTTTTAGTCTTTTTCTTAAAAAATGGTAATCGCATGTATAATATTAATGAGTAAACTACTTCCGAGCACGTACTCTTGATTATCGAGTCAATAAAAATACGAAATAGCTTATGGGTAATTGCTTAATTTTGCACTTTAAGGTATTATGATAGAAAAGAAGAGTATAGATTATGAAAAAGCGGTTCTTATTGGTATTATCAATAAGGAACAGAATGAGGAAAAGGTAACTGAGTATTTAGATGAGTTAGAGTTCCTTACCTACACCGCTGGTGGAGAAGTAACCAAAAGGTTTGTACAACGTATGGATGTACCTAATCCAAAAACACTGATCGGCAGTGGTAAAATGGAAGAGGTAGAACGTTATGTTCAAGAGAACGAAATTGGTTCTGTTATTTTTGATGACGAACTATCACCTGCACAGCAACGTAACATTGAAAAAATATTACGCTGTAAGATCATTGATAGAACAAGTTTAATCCTGGACATTTTTGCACAACGTGCACAGACCAGTTATGCCCGTACCCAAGTAGAGCTGGCACAATATGAATATTTGCTGCCAAGACTTACCGGACTTTGGACTCACCTTGAACGACAAAAAGGTGGTATAGGTATGCGTGGACCCGGAGAAACCGAAATTGAAACGGATAGACGTATTGTACGTGATCGTATAACACTGCTTAAAAAGAAGTTGGCGAAAATAGACCGCCAAATGGAAACCCAAAGAGGTAACCGTGGCGCTTTGGTACGCGTTGCTTTGGTAGGGTATACCAACGTGGGCAAATCTACCCTAATGAACGTTATTAGTAAGAGCGATGTTTTTGCCGAGAACAAACTGTTTGCCACCTTGGATACCACGGTAAGAAAGGTAGTTCTGGGCAATTTACCCTTTCTTTTAAGTGATACGGTAGGATTTATTAGAAAACTACCTACGCAATTGGTAGAAAGCTTTAAAAGTACCTTAGATGAAGTTCGTGAAGCAGATTTGCTTTTACATATTGTAGATATCTCTCATCCACAGTTTGAAGAGCATATAGACTCTGTAAACAATATTCTATCGGATATTAAAAGTTCGGATAAAAAAACTATCATGGTCTTTAATAAAATTGATCAGTATGAGCATGAAACCATTGATGAAGACGATTTAGTTACCGAGCGTACCGGAAGGCATTTTACCATTAATGATTGGAAACATACCTGGATGGAAAAAGTGGGTGACCGTGCTATTTTTATCTCTGCATTGAACAAAGAAAATTTAGATGAGTTTAGAAAACGTGTTTATGATGAGGTAAGAGACATTCATGTAACCCGTTTTCCTTATAATAATTTTCTTTATCCAGAGCATTTGGACGAATACTAAATACCAATTTTAATAGAATTGATGTAGTTCATCGATGAAATGAAACCGATGGTAAATCTCACCACACAATGCGATCAGTTCACAACATAAATTGTTTTCAGCAAGACCTTATGCATTAATTTTACAGTGTACTTAAGCAAAGGTATTGACCCCAAATCGATATTTTACTTATGAAAACAAAAAGTAAAACCCCAAATTTTACGATAATTACTTAACCAAAAAAAGCCCTCTAAACAGAGGGCTTTTTTAATTTGTACACTTAAAACTTCTTATACTTAGAACGCATAGTTAAGACCTACCAAGAAGTATGTCTGTAACTTGTTATCTACAGTATCAAACGTTTCAGCAGGGTTGTCAGCTAATGCGAAATTTAAAGCTTCTTGCTTGTTATCACGTAAACCAAATTCAAAACCTAAACCAATACCGTTCCATAACGTGTAACCAAAAGAATTGATCCAAGTTAAGTTAGAAAGGTCTCCGCTCTTGTAGCTTTGAAACATAGAAAGGTTAGACTTGAAATTGATCGCTCCAAATTTTTTGGTATAATCGGCAACGATCTTAGCACCTAAAGAAGACTCAAAAACTGCATCGTTATCACTAAATACAAAGTTGTAGTTTAATGGGTGAATTACAACCACCAAATTGGCATTAGGGTTCCAAGTAGCACCAACCCCTAAATCAAGGTATCCTGGATCGTTGAAGTTATCTAATATAGTTGTTCTATATTCACCTAAACCAGAAATGGCCCAAGTTTTGCTAATATTTCTACCGTAAAGAGATGTGATGTTAAATACATCGGTACCTTTTTGAAAGCTATCATCATCGGTATCGTCGTTCTTATCATCGAACTTTACCCATCCAAGGTTTACATTAGCAGAATTTCTCCAAAAGAATTTTTCTTCCTTTAAGTTGGCAAACGCATTTACGGTTACACCAATGTTACCAGAAGCTAAATCTGGAGTTCCTTGACCATACCAGTTGTTAAAGCTGCTCAAGTTTGCACCAATAGTACCAAAGGCACCTTTTTTCCAACCTGGCAAGGCGTCAATTTTACCTTGTATAGCATCTGCTCTACCTTGTATAGCCGCTATTGAATCTTTAGCTGCACCTAACTGCGTTTTTAATTCCTCTTCCGTTTGAGAAAAACCAACGGTTGCTACAAAAGCAAGAGCTAGGGTTAATACAATTTTCTTCATAATACTTAATGTTTATAGTTTATAGTGGCGCAAAGGTAATATTATTGACGCCATCTATAAAAATGAAAATGTTATTTTCTTTTGTATAAAGGCACAGAAGAGCATGCCTCACCGTACATGATAGACTTTGCTACAGGCTTTAAACGCTCAGCCAGAAAAAGATATGCGTTGGCAGGAACAGGTTTTTTACTACAACCTTTTATAATAATTAATCTATCTTGATATTCTGATATATCTATATTTTCAATTACGGATTGATATATACTGGTTTCCAGATCTACCAATGAACCCTGTACCGCCTTTTTGGCAATACCGCTAAGCTTTACACTTAGCAATAAGTAAGCCCAGCCAGGAATTATAGCATCTGTGGAACAATGCATGGCAACGTATGCATCTTTATATTGCGACCAGTCATGGGCATCAACAAAGGCTCTAAATTCTTTTTCTTTGAGAATAAAGCCTTCATACAGCCAATCTTTGATGTCCAAAACCATTCTTTCACCTTTTGGATAGTAATCCTCAAGATTAAAGGTGATCAATTTGCTCTGGGCAACTTTATTTACAATTTCATCTTCCATAGAAGCACATTATCAATTGCTTGGTCTAATTAAAGTAGACCTAATTCTAATTTAGCCTCTTCGCTCATTAAATCTTGGGTCCAAGGTGGATCAAAAGTAATTTCAACCTCTGCATCTTTAATGGCATCCAAAGATTTTACTTTCTCTTCAACCTCTGCAGGCAAGCTTTCCGCTACAGGGCAGTTAGGAGAAGTTAGGGTCATTAAAATCTTTACTTCATTGTCCTCGTTCACCAATACATCATAAATTAAGCCTAATTCATAGATGTCCACAGGAATTTCCGGATCATATATTGTTTTTAAAATACGAACAATTTTCTCCCCTAATTCTGCACTATCCTCTGCTATATTTTCGTCACTCATAATTTCTATTCTTCAATTTGTGTTTGATACGCCACTGCGTATAACTTCAGTTGTTTGATCATACTCACCAAACCATTTGCCCTTGTGGGCGATAAATGCTCTTTTAATCCAATTTCATCAATAAATTCTGTGTCCGCATCTAAAATATCTTGAGGCTTTTGATTGCTGAACGCCCTAATTAAAATGGCAATAATACCTTTTGTAATAATGGCATCACTATCCGCAGTAAAAACCAACTTATTATCTTCAAGCTCCGCATGTACCCAAACCTTGCTTTGACAACCCTTTATAATATTATCATCGGTCTTGAATTCTTCTTTGATCAATGGCAAAGATTTGCCCAACTCGATCATATATTCATACCGTTGCATCCAATCATCGAACATGGAAAATTCGTCTATTATCTCTTCTTGAATCTCTTTTATTTCCATTGCTTTATTTTATACAAAAATACGATAACAATTGATGCATTTCAAACCTTTACATTACCAATGAAACTTTGTGTTACAACAACATGCTTTTAGCTTTTAAAACACCGGCGATAAGCACATCTACTTCATCTCTGGTATTATAAAATGCAAAACTTGCACGCACCGTGCCCGGTATTTTAAAGAAGTCCATTATGGGTTGAGCACAATGATGACCTGTACGTACCGCAATACCCAATTTATCTAAAATGCTACCCATATCATAAGGGTGTATACCTTCTATATTGAATGATATCACAGAAGTTTTGTTCTTAGCTGTACCATAGATTTTAAGTCCGTCTATCTTCAATAGTTCTTGCGTAGCGTACTCTAATAATGCTTGTTCATACTTGGCAATTTCCTCAAAACCTATGGCATTCATATAATCCAATGCCGCGCCAAAAGCAATACCACCACAAATATTAGGCGTACCCGCTTCAAATTTATGTGGCAAATCCGCATAGGTAGTTTTCTCAAAAGTAACCTCCGCGATCATTTCGCCACCACCTTGGTATGGTGGTAACTTATTCAACCATTCTTCTTTACCGTATAGCATACCAACTCCCGTTGGTCCACATATTTTATGAGCGGAGCAGGTATAAAAGTCAACATCTAAAGCTTGTACATCTGCCACTAAATGCGGAGCTGCCTGTGCCCCATCAATTAATACGGCAGCGCCAACCTTATGTGCCTTTTCTATTATTTCTTCAATAGAATTAATGGTACCTAACGCATTTGAAATATGGTTACAGAAAACCAATTTCGTTTTATTGGACAACAGCTCTTCGTACACATCCATCAGTAATTCCCCTTCTTGATTCATTGGAATTACTTTTAAAATTGCACCAGTACGCTCGCATAACATTTGCCAAGGCACAATATTGGAATGATGTTCCATGGCAGAAACTATAACCTCATCACCTTTCTTGATCAATGCAGAGAATCCGTTGGCAACAAGATTTATACTATGCGTTGTTCCGGACGTGAATATGATTTCATAAGATTTGGCGGCATTAAAATGCTTCTGAATCTTTAATCTAGCCTGCTCATATTTATCTGTGGCCTCTTGTGAAAGCGTATGCACCCCACGATGTATGTTGGCATTATAGTTCTGATAATAATCTACAATAGCATCAATAACCTGTTGTGGCGTTTGCGATGTAGCGGCATTGTCCAAATAGACCAATGGCTTACCATTTACCTCACGCTTAAGAATTGGAAAATCTTCTCTTATCTTTTTAATATCTAACATAGTCAATCTTCTTATATACAAAGATACCCGATAATGAAAACATATCGGGTATGAAGGGTATTGTAATATGTAATTTTAGAATCTAAATCCTACTCCTATTTTTAGGCGATCTATATTTTCTCTAAAATCAATGTTTATTCTTTCATTATCAAATACAACCTCATCTTTAACTTGAAGTAAAATCATATCATATTTTAATTGTAAAAAGAATCTTGATGATATATCATAGGAGATTCCGATATCAAAATTGAATCCTCCATCAGCACCACTGCGATCTGAAAAATCTGTACCTGAAATTGATCCACTAAAATTATTACTCACAACAGAATAACCAACACCGACCATAGGATGCCATTTTGGTGCAAATGGCACACTAAACTCCGCAAACAACTTCGGTTGAAAAAGATATGTTTTAGACTTGAACGTATCTTCATTATTATTACCTGCTTTGTCATATACAAAACCACCATTAAGGTCTAAACCCAAACGAACTAAGTCTGTTCTAAAAAAGCGGTATTTTATACCTAAATCAATTGCTCCATCATTATTGGAAAATGTACCATCATCTAATGTGAATGGGTAATTAGCCTCAACACTCCATTTCTGATCTTGAGCATGTAAAACAATACAGGTAAAAGCTAAAAATGAGGTAAGTAAAAGTCGTTTCATAAAATTCCAGTTAAATATTTATAAGACGAAAATAGCTTAATAGCAGTGTAAGAAAATACAACGGCTCGTTAAGAATAACCTAACGAACCGTTAATTTTAAATAATCTTGAATTGAAAATATATTACAAATCAAACCCAAGGTTCACCCCTAGCTTCTTTGCTATCAATTTATTTATTCTAATCTTTAATTCCGGAATACGAACAGAAGACAATACGTTATTTGCAAAGGCATACATTAATAATGCTCTTGCTTCTTTCTGTGGAATACCTCTAGATTGCAGGTAAAACAATGCATCTTCATCTAACTGACCAATAGTACAACCGTGAGAACATTTTACATCATCGGCAAAAATCTCTAATTGCGGTTTTGTATTGATGCTAGCCTTGTCACTGATTAAAATATTGTTATTCTGCTGAAAAGCATTGGTCTTTTGAGCAATTTTATCAACGATAATTTTACCATTAAACACCCCAGTTGAACTATCACCATAAATACCTTTGTAATCTTGGTGACTTTCACAATTAGGTTCAATATGATGCACTAAGGTATGGTGATCTACATGTTGCTTTTCACCTAATATAGTAACACCTTTCATGGTAGAATCTATATACTCCCCATTCTGATAAAAATTAAGGTTGTTACGAGTTAATTTACCCCCAAAGGAGAAGGTATGAACCTTAACAACACTCTTGTCTTTTTGATCAATATAGGTATTGTCGATTAATGACGCAGATTCAACATCGTTCTGAATCTTATAAAAATCTACGATAGCACTTTTAGCGGCAAAAATTTCCGTAACCGCATTGGTAAGTACCTCGTTTGAGGTTAAACTCTGGTGACGTTCAATTATTTGTACTTCGGCATTTTCTTCAACAACGATCAAATTACGTGGTTGTAGCATTAGTGAAGCCTCATTACCTGTGGAGAAATGTAAAATTTCAATAGGTTTTTTAGGCATCTTGTTCTTAGGAATATAGATATATGCCCCTTCTCTACTAAATGCAGTATTCAAAGATGTCAATGACTCGTCTTTAGATGCAATTTTATTGAAATACACATCTATAACCGGTTTGTACATTGGTTTAGTAAGTGCAGCACTCATTAAGCAGATATCTACACCGTCATGCGTGGTCTCAGAAAGGTAAGAACTGTAAATACCATCTACGAAAACAATCTTATAAGAATCGATCTCGTGTAAAAAGTAACGCTTTACATCTTTATATTCCAACGCATTATCCTCCTTTGGAAAAATGCTAAAATCAATTTTCTGTAAGCTATTAAGCGAAGTATATTTCCATGCTTCCTCCTTTTTGGAAGGAAACCCTTTTTCCTCAAAGTTCTTTATAGCCGCCATACGAACATCGTGTACCGGATGCTCTACATCCACGTTGTTCTCAAACGCCATAAAAGAGGAAATCAATTTATCTTTTAAATCCATATATCTTTAGTATTAAGTCCTTAGTACAAAGTAATAAGTACTCTATACTAAGTACTTTGTACTTAGTACTAATTTTTTAAACCGCTGTTTCTTGCTTTAACCAGTCGTATCCTTTCTCTTCTAGCTCTAAAGCAAGTTCTTTACCACCAGATTTTACGATTTTACCATTATGCAATACATGTACATAATCAGGCACTATATATTCCAACAAACGTTGGTAGTGTGTAATTAAGATAACTGCATTGTCTTTGCTCTTTAACTTATTTACACCACTAGCAACAATTCTTAGGGCATCAATATCCAAACCAGAATCGGTTTCATCTAAGATAGCCACCTTTGGTTCTAACATTGCCATTTGAAAAATTTCGTTTCTCTTTTTCTCGCCACCAGAGAAACCTTCGTTCAAAGATCTAGATAAGAACTTACGGTCGATTTCCAATAATTCAGATTTCTCACGAATTAATTTCAACATATCCTTGGCAGGCATGTCCTCTAAACCTTTTGCCTTACGAGATTCGTTAATGGCAGTTTTCATAAAGTTGGTTACAGAAACGCCTGGAATTTCCACTGGGTATTGAAAAGAAAGAAAAACACCTTTATGCGCTCTTTCTTCTGGAGATACATCCTCTAAATCTTCTCCACTTAGTTCAATAGAACCTTGGGTAACTTCAAAGTTCTCATTACCTGCAATTACAGAAGCCAATGTACTCTTACCTGAACCATTTGGTCCCATGATAGCATGAACTTCTCCTGCTTTAACTTCTAGATTAATTCCTTTTAATATTTCCTTATCCTCTACACTAGCATGTAGATCTTTAATTTTCAACATAATATGTTACTTTAAATATTCTGGTGCCTATGGCTTTTTTTTAATATTGACTTTTCTTATCCTACAGAACCTTCTAAACTAATTTCCAATAGCTTTTGGGCTTCTACAGCAAATTCCATCGGTAGTTTGTTCAGTACCTCTTTACTGAAACCGTTTACGATCAATGCAATTGCCTTTTCAGTATCTATACCTCTTTGGTTACAGTAGAAAATTTGATCTTCACCAATTTTACTTGTTGTAGCCTCGTGCTCTATCATGGCGCTTTTGTTCTTTGCCTCAATGTACGGGAAGGTATGTGCACCACACTCGTTACCCATCAACAAAGAATCGCATTGAGAGAAATTACGTGCACCTTCTGCACGGCTGTTCACCTGTACCAGTCCACGGTAACTATTTTGGGATTTACCTGCAGAAATACCTTTAGAAATAATAGTACTCTTGGTGTTCTTACCAATATGAACCATTTTAGTTCCCGTATCTGCTTGTTGGTAATTGTTTGTTACTGCAATAGAATAGAATTCCCCTATGGAGTTATCTCCTTTTAAGATACAGGAAGGATATTTCCAGGTAACGGCAGATCCTGTCTCTACCTGTGTCCAAGAAACTTTGGCGTTCTTTTCTACCAATGCTCTTTTGGTAACAAAATTGAATACTCCGCCTTTACCATCTTTTCCTCCAGGGAACCAGTTTTGTACCGTTGAGTATTTAATTTCCGCACCATCTAAAGCAATAAGCTCTACAACGGCTGCATGTAATTGGTTTTCATCTCTAGAAGGTGCAGTACAACCTTCAAGGTAACTTACATAACTATCTTCATCCGCAATAACCAAGGTACGCTCAAACTGACCTGTACCTGCTTGATTTATTCTAAAATAAGTAGAAAGTTCCATTGGGCAACGAACACCTTTTGGAATGTAACAGAAACTACCATCAGAGAAAACCGCAGAATTTAAGGCTGCGTAAAAATTATCTCTTTTTGGAACTACAGAACCAATATACTTTTTCACCAATTCTGGGTGATCTTTAATAGCTTCAGAAATGGAACAGAAAATAATACCTTTTTCTGCCAAGGTCTTCTTAAATGTAGTTGCTACGGATACCGAATCCATTACAATATCTACCGCTACATTTTGAAGTTTCTTTTGCTCATCTACAGATATTCCCAACTTTTTGTACATCTCCAACAACTCTGGATCAACATCATCTAAAGTTTTGTTCGGATCTGCTTTCTTTGGGGCAGAGTAGTACGATATCGCTTGAAAATCTGGTTTTTGATAATGTACATTAGCCCATTCTGGCTCTTCCATTTCTTTCCAGTACTTAAAAGCCTCTAATCTCCAAAGCGTCATCCATTCCGGCTCTCCTTTTTTCTTAGAAATAGCAATAACGATCTCTTCGTTTAAACCATTGGGAAACGTTTCGGACTCAATATCTGTATAGAAACCGTATTCATATTCTTTGGTTTCCAGTTCTTTCTTTAATTCTTCTTCTGTATATGCCATATATTTATAGTTAATAAGTTAAAAGATAACGAGTTAAAACTAACTACATCTCTTCTTAACATATTTAATATAGTTTGCTAGCTGCCTTGAAATAACCACAATTTGCGCTCTATACTCTATTAATTCCCTTTTATCAAAATATCCTATTTCCTCCATTACATTGAAAATATTTCTCACTTCTCCTGAAGATCCTTTCGCAAAATATAGGAACCTAATCAATTCCTTATCCGTTTCTCGTTCAAAACCTTCGGAAATATTATTTGAAATTGAAATTGTTGCTCTTCTTAATTGATCAACCATTGCAAAATCATTTTTCAGAGGTTGCCTTTCTAGCAAACTATAGATATTCCCTGTAAACGTTATCGATAATTTGTATACTTCTAAATCTTCAAAAGAACTATACATAAACACCTTTACTTATTTCCTTTTTTCTCTTTTTACTTTAATTTATAATGAAAAACTTTCGCCACAACCACAGGTTCTTTGTGCGTTAGGGTTGTTAAAAACAAATCCTTTTCCGTTTAGACCACCTGAGTATTCCAGCACAGTTCCTACTAAATATAAAAAGCTTTTCTTATCTACGATAATTCGTACATTATTGTCTTCGAACACTTTATCAGCTTCATCTTTCTTATTATCGAAGTTTAACTCGTAAGATAATCCACTACACCCGCCACTCTTTACACCAACACGCACAAAATCTTTAGAAGCATCAAAACCCTCTTCTGTCATGAGGCTGATGACTTTCTGTTTAGCCGTTTCTGATACTTGAATCATAATATCTCGATTTAATCTAAAAATAGTTTACAAATATACGTTATAAGTAGGTTTTTACCATAGAACCTTACATTATTATAACGTATAAGTCAATAGAGAAATCCTATGATCAACTGTTGAAGGTTATTTAATTTTTAGAAGTACAAGGTCTGTATTTCCTTTAGAGGTCAAGGTATTAAAATCAGTACTTGCCGTTTCTCCCACCACCATTACACTTCCGTCCTCATTTTCAATGAGATCATATGCAAAATCCAGTCCCGACCCACCATAGGATTTCTCCCAGACCAATTCTCCTACACTATTGGTTTTCACCAGCCAAATATCATTTTCACCATAATTAAACGAACTGTCCTTATCATCACTTTTTGAATTACCGGTAATGTAGAAACCGCCATCTTTACTCTGCAAAACAGCTTGTGCCAGATCAAACTCCGATCCGCCATAGGTCTGTTCCCATACGAGGTTGCCTTCGGCATCAATTTTGATCATCCACACATCAGACCCTCCATGATTGACCAATACATCTCCATTGTTACTAAATGTATTTCCTACCACAACATAACCATCATCTGAGGTTTTTGCTATATCATATGCAACCTCAATACCATCGCCCCCAAATGAATGCTCCCAAAGCAGATTGCCAAATGCATCTACCTTAACTACCCAGAACTCATAACTACCATTGGTGCTGCTAACATCGTAATCATCACTTTCAGTAAAACCGGCCATTACAAAACCGCCATCATTACTCTGAACCACGCTGTGAGCACGGTCATTGTTTGTTCCACCAAAATAACCTCGCCACTGAATACTTCCATTTTCATCTATTTTGGTGCCCCAAAATTCACCCACACCATGGCTGGTAAGACCGTTTCCTTTTTCAGTATTGCCGTCGGCCCTGGCCGAGGTAATATCTAAAAAACCCGTAAAAAAGTACCCACCTTGTGACGCCTCAAGAATATCGTATGAATGATCATGTCCAGAAAAGCCGTAGCTGCTCTCCCATTCCAAAACACCTTGTGCATCTAATTTTAAAATCCAGTTGTCATGAAAACCTTGATTATTGGTAGCATCACCATCACTACTCATGGCATAACCCGTTAGCGCATAACCACCATCTGTAGTTTGAACCAAACTCTGACCGATATCGTCCATACTACCGCCATAAGTTTTGTTCCATTGTAAAACTCCGTTGGCATCAAATTTTAAAAACCAATAATCATTTTCTTCCTCAAACTTTGCAGCAATATCACCATCAATACTACCTGTATATCCTAAAACGGCAAAACCCCCATCGTTTGTTCCAATAATTGCCTGAGCACTTTCGTTTCCACTACCGCCAAAATTTTTGACCCAAACCAACTCCCCTACAAATTCAGATTCTAGCCCGTTAAAAGCAACTTCTGCATCTTCTTTTGCACAAGAAAAAACAACACACAGCACCAAGAACAAAAGAATTCGTCTTATCATCAGTTCGATTTTTTAATAATAAAGAAACCGCTATTGATATCGCTTACAACAATATTGGCACTTTCAAAATAAGGATAAACACTCCAAACACCTGAAAACTGCGTATTATCATTTTCAGGGTAGGTATCAAAATACCCTGTTTCAACAACCACACTGTTCTCAATTTCAGAAATATCCAAAATTCGCACACCGGCAGTATAATTGGCCAAGAAAAACTCATCTTGCAATACATAACCATTATGATCTATGGCATTCGTAGGACCTAAATACGTGTGATGCAACACGGGATTCTCTAAATCTGCCATATCAAAAATTAGCGTACGTGTTTGAAAACCTTGTCTCACCTCATCCAATTCATCACCTAGGATAAAAAAACGCTGATCTTCCGTAAACCAACCTTGGTGTGTATATCCAATATTAGAATATGGCAATGTAGCCAAGGTTATCGGTGCACTCTTGTCCGATATATCCACGACTACCACTAAGTCTTCATTAGCACCCACAAATATTTCCGCCCCTTGATAATCAGCATCAGGTCCATTATATGTAATCACCTGGGCATCATGCGTATATCCATTTAAACCCCAACCACCTGCAAGTACAGGAACAATAGGATTTTGTAGATCAAGAAAATGCACTCCGCCGTTAAACTCATCATCCCTATCAGTACCGACCGGATAGGCAAAACCAGAGGTTTCATTTATTACGATGTTATGTGCATTTCCAAGTCCGGTATAACGCCCGTCCGCCGTAAATTCTTGGGGAGGGCCAACAACATTTCGCAACCGCTTTAGATCAAACACCTGAACACCATGACCATTAGCCTCTGAGACCACATAAGCAAAATCTTCATACACTTTTACATCTCTCCAGGAACTGGCAGTTGTAGCTGTTGGTAGTTTTCCTAAGTACATAGGGTTTTCAGCATCGGAAATATCTATAAATACCGTACCATTATCCAAGCCCATTATGGCATACTCCTTACCTGTTTCGGCATCGGTCCACCCCCATATATCATTAGCCTCGCTAGCAGAAAAATCGTCTAAAGAAATATGCGCTACCAAATCATAGCCATTGCAAGGGTAAATACCTGCCATTCCATTATTGCATGGTAAACTTCCTATTTCGTTAGGTATGTTGGAAGGCGTTTCATTTTCTACCTCATCGTCTAGCTCTAAATTGGCGCTATCATCTGAAGAACAGCTAAAAAGCAAAGAAAATGTTAAAAACCAAATCACCTTTTTCATGCAATCAATTTATAGTCAACACTTAAAGATACTAAATGCATTCATACAGAATGTATTAAATCCGTTAACCATTTAAATTTCAAAAGAATTCGATTATCTTCATTACCGAATCAAACAACAACAACTTATGTCAAACAACAAAATCAACGACAAAAAGAACACCCGCCGAAAATTTATGAAGAATACCGGTATGGCGGCAGCCGGTTTTATGATCGTACCAAGACATGTACTTGGAGGAACGGGCTTTATTGCTCCCAGCGATAAACTTAACATCGCAGGTATTGGCGCAGGAGGTAAAGGGCAAAGCGATATTGCATCGTTTGCCGAGAGCCCCAACGTTAACATTGTTTCGCTTTGTGATGTAGATGATAGGCAAGCGGTTACTTCTAGAGAAAACTTCCCAAAAGCCAGTTATTACAATGATTTTAGGGAAATGTTAGATAAAGAAGGTAAAAACATTGATGCCGTTTCTGTTTCTACACCCGATCACAACCACGCCGTTGCAGCTTATCAGGCAATGTCAATGGGCAAACACGTGTATGTACAAAAACCTTTGACCCATGATATTTGGGAAGCAAGAATGTTAACAGAGGCTGCCAAAAAATTCAAAGTTGTTACTCAAATGGGTAACCAAGGTGGTTCTGGTGACGGTGTACGTACCATGAAAGAAATTTATGACACCGGAATTATAGGTGAGGTACATACCGTAAAATGTTGGACCAACAGAGCAATTTGGCCACAGGCATTACAAACACCAACTAAAAAAGATCGCATTCCTAAAGGTCTAAACTGGGATCTTTGGTTAGGTACCGCACAAATGCGAGATTATAACAATGCCTACCTACCATTTGATTGGAGAGGTTGGTCAGATTTCGGTACAGGTGCACTAGGTGATATGGCCTGCCATATTATGGATCCGGTATATAGAATTCTTCCGATTTTATATCCTGATACCGTAGAGTGTAGTGTATCTGACTCCTTCAGTGGCAATTTCCAATATAAAGATTACCCTAAAAGTTTCCCAAATTCCAGTAAAATACATTTAAGCTACCCAAGAACGGATGGCAAAGGAAAAATAAAAGTGACCTGGATGGATGGCGGACTATTACCTGAAAGACCAGAGGAACTAGGTGATGATGAAGCTTTAGGAAACTGGGATGGTGGTGTATTGTTCATAGGTACCAAAGGAAAGTTAATGGCAGATTGTTATGGTGCAAATCCGCGTTTACTTCCACTGAGCCTTAACGAACAGTTTGAAGTTGAACAAACCATTGCTCGTGTACCAGAAGGGCACTACTTACAATGGGTAAACGCTTGTATGGCCGGTTACGGTAATGCAGAGACCAGTTCATCCTTTGATTATGCCGGACCATTTACAGAAAGTATCCTAATTGGTAACTTAGCATTAAAATCTTATTTTGAAGTAGACCCTACGGTAGAGAACCAAAGCTTTTGGGGCGGTGGTAAACAATACCACGGTAGAAAACGCTTACAATGGGATGCCGCAAATATGAAAATCACTAATTTTGAACCCGCAAATAAATACGTAAAACGCACATACAGAGATGGTTATTCTTTAGGATAAGCACTCAACAACTTTATAATTTCAGTACTAAGACCGATGCTTTTCAGCTTCGGTCTTTTTTATGCCATACATCTTATTTTACTTCTTATTTTTGCAACATGCTAGAAGATAAAGAACAAGAAAGAACATCATTGGAGAAACTGGGCGAATTTGGGCTCATTGAACACCTTACCAAGGGTTTTGAAATAAAACAAGCATCTACACTCAAAGGAATTGGTGATGATGCCACAGTTTTAGATTTCAAGGATAAAAAGACTGTAATAAGTACCGATCTTTTAATTGAAGGCGTTCATTTTGATCTTGCCTATATGCCACTGAAGCATTTAGGGTATAAATCTATCATGGTAAACCTATCCGATATTTATGCCATGAACGCTACGGCTACCCAAGTAACCATTTCTATTGCAGTCTCTAATAGATTTCCGCTAGAAGCTCTTGAAGAATTATATGCTGGCGTAGCTACGGCATGCAAAACATATAATGTTGATTTAGTGGGTGGTGACACTACCTCTTCCAAAACAGGTTTAATGATCAGTGTTACCGCAATAGGTATTGCCAATGAAGAAGATATTGCTTACCGATCAGGTGCACAACCAAACGATTTATTGGTTGTATCCGGTGATTTGGGTGCGGCATATATGGGCTTGCAAGTTCTAGAAAGGGAAAAAGAGGTTTTTAAAGTAAACCCTAATAGTCAACCCGATTTAGAACCTTATTCTTATATCGTAGAGCGACAGTTGAAGCCTGAAGCAAGAAAGGATATACCTGAGTTATTAAAAAAATTGGAAGTTCATCCTACATCAATGATAGATATTAGCGACGGTCTATCCTCAGAAATTCTTCATTTGAGTAAAAGTAGCGGATTGGGAATTGACTTGTACGAAGACAAAATTCCGTTAGACCCTACCGTAATATCTGCTTGTGAAGAATTCAAGATAGACAGTACCCTTGTAGCGTTAAGCGGTGGAGAAGACTATGAGCTATTGTTCACTATTGACCAAAAAGAATTCCCAAAAATTAAAGGCAATCCTAACCTTACCGTCATAGGGCATACCACGGGAAAAGACGAAGGGGCTTACTTAATTTCTAGGAATAATACGAAGATTCCGTTAACCGCGCAGGGTTGGAATTCATTTGACTAATAAATACCTATTATGACTATGCTACCTGTTGTTGCGTAGCCGTATGTCTTCTTTGGTAAATATGTTCTAATGTTCTATTGATATCTTGTAATTCAGGTGTCAATATAGACAGGTTGCCACTTACGTCTGTGGTTACTTCTTTTTGACAATGAATACATTTGTACTCCTTAATGTGAGATGTCACTTTCTTAGAAATGGAATAGTGATGGCCAAAGATGCTGCAGAATATTTTTTTCATGCTGTAGGTTTTATTGCAAGAATTCCGATTTGGGTGATCGAGAAAATGCGGTTAATATATTAGGTTGAAACTCAAGGAAATTAGCATACGCTTATTTTACTTTTGTTAAAGTACAGTATATTAAAGGACTGAACCACTAATTGTTGTGAGTTTCACCTATGCTGTTGTCAATGCTCTTTTTTTTGCGGTTTCAAAAAATGAAAAAGCTTGGCTTACCTGTTATTTAATAATCTTTCACTTAATTTGTACCTATGTTTAAAAAGAAGGAAACCCTTGTAACCGCCTTTGCTCTATTCTCTCTTTTTTTTGGAGCGGGCAATCTTATTTTACCTCCCCTATTAGGGTTTAATTCTGGAAATCAATGGTTGGTAGTTACTATCGGTTTTGGACTCTCTGCCGTGGCCATTCCCGTTCTCGGAATTTTGGCTCATGCAAAATTACAAGGTTCCCTTATAGACTTTGGCAATAAGGTCTCACCTATTTTCAGCTTAGTATATGCATTTTTCATATACGCTATTGCCATAGCACTCCCCAGCCCTAGAACAGCATCTGTAACGCATGAAATGGCCATTCAGCCATTTTGGGATATATCTTCTTGGTACACCAGCAGCATCTATTTTGCATTAGTGTTATTGTTTGCGCTTAACCGTTCTAAAATATTGAATATACTGGGCAAGATATTGACGCCGGCTATCATTTTAATTCTTCTTTTGGTAATAGGAATAACGATTTTCTCTTTTCCCTTTGATTTTGGAAGCACTACGATTGCCAGTCCGTTTGCCAACGGAATACTGGAAGGCTACCAAACATTTGATGCTATTGGCGCTGTAGTTGTTGGTGGGGTAATCATCATATCCATCAACCTAAAATATGTTGATGCAACCTATGACGAAAAGAAAACATTAATTAGAAATGCTGCCTGGTTTGCCGGTTTAGCCTTGTTTTTAATTTATATGGGTCTTATTCTTTCTGGAGCCTTGTCTCATGCTGTTTTTAATGCAGAAACGACCAGAACCGAAATATTATCCGGTTTAGCAAAACAGAGTTTAGGTAACATCGGCAATTTGTTCTTAAGTATACTGGTAGGTTTAGCATGTTTTACCACCGCAGTAGGTATCGTAACCGGTACGGCAGATTTTGTAGCATCAAGATTTAATGAGTCAAAATCGGCATATACCATTATGGCTATTATTGGTAGTGTATTAGGTGTTCTTGTTGGCCAGTTCAATGTAGCTTATATTATTGCCGTAGCCATACCCTCTTTAATGTTCATTTATCCCATTACCATTATACTCATTGTTTTGAATGTAGTGCCAGATAAATATGCATCGTCTTTGGTATTTAGAGCGGTAACCATAGCCACCATACTATTTAGTATTCCTGATTTCTTGGGAAGTATTGGAGCATTAACACCTGAAGCAAATACGTTTTCGTGGATTCCGCTTCAGCAGTATAGTTTAGGCTGGGTCTTGCCAGCTTTGATTGTGTTCGTAATTTTCAATATTTATATAAACGTCAACAAAAAATAAATTACTGAAAACTTATTTCATCTAATTCATACCCAAAAACCAAACCTTCGTCAATTGGTTTCCGTAAGTGAGGTATACTAAAAAATTAGATTATGAAAATTTCAAATACGATTAAACTTGCCACTCTTGCCTTAACTTTAGGACTTACTACTTCATCCTTCGCTCAAGATGGTGCTATGGAAATGAAGAAGGACAAGAAAATGATGAAAAAGGAAAAAATGATGATGGAGACCAAAATGGTCGGTGGCGCTGAAATGTACCCTAATAAAAACATCATTGAAAATGCAGTGAACTCAAAAGACCACACAACTCTAGTTGCAGCAGTAAAAGCAGCAGAATTAGTAGAAACTTTAAAAGGTGAAGGTCCATTTACAGTTTTTGCTCCTACAAATGAAGCATTTGAGAAATTACCAAAAGGGACTGTTGAGACCTTGTTAATGGCTGAAAACAAAGCGAAATTACAATCGATTTTAACATACCATGTAGTTGCTGGAAAAGTCAGCGCTATGGATTTAATGAAGATGATTAAAGATGGTAACGGAAAAGCTGAATTAACTACAGTAAACGGTGGCACTTTAACTGCAATGCTAAAAGGAAAGAAGGTTCAATTAAAAGATGCCGCGGGTAATTTATCTACTGTGACAATTGCAGATGTAAACCAATCAAATGGAATAATTCATGTTATTGATGCCGTGGTTTTACCAGGTATGTAAGAATTAATATTCCCCCAATTTATAGGAACGGCCCATTAAAAATGGGCCGTTCTTTTTTTAAAAATCTATTTCTAAACTAATAGGGCAATGATCACTGCCCATAATCTGATCATGAATTTCGGAGGACTTTACTTTGTCCCAAATAGATTCACTTACCAAAAAGTAGTCTAAACGCCAGCCCACGTTTCTACCCCTTGCACCACCACGTGCACTCCAAAAAGTATATTTATTGAACGTAGTAGGGTGTAGTTTTCTAAAACTATCAACTAAATTGACCTCTTTCAACATATGGTCAAACCCATCTATCTCCACTTGGGTAAATCCAGAAGTTTTGTTGTAATTACTTTTGGGGTTGGCTAAATCGTTCTCAGTATGTGCCACGTTAAAATCACCTGTAATGATCAACGGCTTTGATTTTGAAAGCTCTTTTAAGTAATTGGTAAAATCTTTATCCCATCCTGCACGGTAATCCAATCTTTTTAGTCCACTACCACTATTTGGAATATAGACGTTCACCAAATGAAAGTGTTCAAATTCAGAATGGGTAATCCTTCCTTCTAAATCATGAATTTCTACCCCCATATTGTTGTTGAACGCCACGGGTTTCTGTTTAGAAAGAATTCCAGTACCAGAATATCCTTTTCTTTCGGCGCTATTACTAAACAGTTCATAATCTGTAATTTCTTTCAATGCTTCGGCAACCTGATCATCTTGCGCCTTGGTTTCTTGAACACAAAACACATCGGCATCAAATTCCTTTACAATATCCTCAAATCCCTTTTTAACCGAAGCCCTAATTCCATTAACGTTCCACGATACTAATTTCATGCTTGCTATTTAGTTGTTCATTAATTCCTCTATCTCATCTGCCTTAATCGGAATATTCGCCATTAAGTTAAAAGGTTCTCCTTTTTCTTGAATAACCACATCATCTTCTAAACGAATACCCATATTTTCTGCAGGTATATAAATACCCGGCTCTACGGTAAATACCATATTGGCTGTCATTGGTGTTTTCAAAGCCCCATAATCATGCGTATTCAGACCAATATGGTGACTTGTACCGTGCATGAAGTATTTCTTGTATGCAGGCCATTCGGGATTTTCATTTTGTACATCGGCTTTATCCAACAAACCAAGACCTAAAAGTTCTGAGGTCATTATTTTACCACATTCCTTGTGATATTCTGCCCAAAGCGTACCCGGCACCAACATTTTGGTAGCATCGTCTTTTACACGTAAAACAGCATTGTACACCTCTTTTTGGCGTTTGGTAAATTTTCCGCTTACAGGTATAGTTCTAGTAAGATCACTAGAATAATTGGCATATTCTGCAGCAGTATCCATCAAAATTAAATCACCAGCATTACATGCCTTGTTATTCTCTAAATAATGTAACACATTAGCATTATTACCAGATGCAATAATTGGCGGATAAGCAAAACCTTTAGATTTGTTTCTTATGAACTCATGTAGCAACTCTGCCTCAATTTCATACTCCATCACCCCTGGTTTCACAAAACTTAGTAGTCTTCGAAATCCTTTTTCAGTGATATTACATGCCGTTTGCATAATATCAATTTCCTCAGGCTCTTTTACACCTCTAATTTCCTGCAAAATAGGATTACTCTTTGCTACGCGATGAGCAGGATATTCACGCTTACATTTTTCAATAAACCGATCTTCTCTAGTCTGTGTTTCTACCGCCTGCCTGTAATGCTCGTTTGTATTGAAATAAATAGTCTCGGCTTCGGTCATGAGATCGAAGAAGATTTTATCAAAATCTTGCAACCAACAAATGGTTTCTATACCAGACACTTCCGTAGCCTTTTCTTTGGTTAATTTTTCACCTTCCCAAATGGCAATATGCTCATTGGTTTCACGAACAAACAAAACTTCGCGATGTTTTTTATTAATGGCATCGGGAAACAACACCAGTATCGTTTCTTCTTGATCAGCACCAGATAGGTAAAATATATCTCTATGTTGCTCAAAAGGCAAAACACTATCGGCTCCTATCGGGTAAATATCGTTAGAGTTAAAAACTGCAATACTTTTAGGTTGCATGCGGTCCATAAACTTCTTACGGTTCTTTATAAATAGGGAGTTAGGTATTTGATCGTATTTCATGAATTTATATTTTGATATAAAATTACGCATTATGTGTTGTTTCCTTAAAAAATAGGGCATGGAATTATAAAATTTACAAGAATGTTAGCACAACTTCTTAGCTACAAAATGGCTAACTTGTATACCTAAACCAAACAAAGACAACTCATGAGAAAAATTGCTTACCTCATCTTAGGTGCACTATGCCTACAGGCATGTTCAGAAACACCAAAAGAAGAAACACAATCCGATCTTTTTGCCCGTATTGATACCGAAATAAAACAAAATTCCAAAGGCTATAACACATTAAAGGAAGCTACAGAAACTATAGGTCATAGGTTAACAGGATCAACCAACGGTGCACAGGCAGAAGAATACACCTATAACAAATTCAAGGAATATGGCTTTGAAGATGTTGTTTACCAAACTTTTGAAGTTGAGGCATGGGCAAGAGGCGAAGTTTCTTTAACCATCAACGAGGATGATGTTAAGGTAGTGACCTTAGGTCATGCACCTGTAGAGGCACACGTTACCGGTGAAATTGTAGACATGGGCAATGGACTGGATGCAGACTACGCTGCCAACCCAGATGCCGTAAAAGGAAAAATAGCTTTGGTATATATTAATATTCTACCAGGTAGCGAAGAAGGGTTAAGCAATTTACACCGTAGCGAGAAAACGGCTTTAGCCATAAAATATGGTGCTATTGGCATTATTATCATTAACCAAGTGGATAATGGCGTTTTACTTACAGGTACAGCTTCCGTTACCGGAGAGTTAATTCCAATACCTGCCGTATGTATTGGCAAGGAAGATGGCATGGCATTAAAAGAAACGTTGAAGACCAAAAAAGCTACCGCCAAAATTGATATGACCAATACAAGCGATATGATTAAGGCAAGAAACGTAGTTGCAACATTACCAGGTACAGAAATACCTCAAGAAGAAATTGTCATTGGTGGTCATTTAGATTCTTGGGATCTGGCTACCGGTGCCATAGATAACGGTATTGGTTCATTTGCGGTGCTTGATATTGCAAGAGCCTTCAAGGCTAATAATCTACAACCAAAAAGAACCGTGAAGTTTGTTATGTTCATGGGAGAGGAACAAGGTTTACTAGGTTCTAAATATTTGGTAGAACAAGCTGTTGAAAACAATACCATTGAGAACATTAAATATATGATGAACCTAGATATGTCCGGTAACCCAATAGGTATGAATGCCGGCGGTAAATTAGATAATGAACAGTTTTTTAAAGATTTAGGTGCTGCCATTCAAAAACAGGATACTATTTATCAAAACAAATTCTCCAACAAATCTGGGCTACATAGCGATCACCAACCATTTATGCTTGAAGGTGTGCCCATTTTATCGGTACATAGTAATTTAGACCGTTCTATCTACGGATGTTACCATTCTGATTGTGACGATTTTCATTTGGTGAATGAAGACCATATGAAAAATACGGCACGTTTTGGCACAATGATGCTGTATGCTCTAGCAAATGCCGATACTTTACCAGCAACAAAAATGGATAGTGAAACTACCAAAGAATTCATGATCAAAAATGATTTAAAAGAGAAATTGATCATTGGCAACGAATGGAAATGGGAAGAGTAATCTCCATCAAAAGAATATTATTAAGGCAGGGCATTGTACCCGCATTACTCTGCCTTTCTTTTTTAGCAGGATGCTCTCAGCAGCCTGAAGAAAAACCAGTAGATTATTTTGAGCTTGTTCGTCCAGAATTCACTGGCAAGCTTGCCTATGAAACTACAGATTTTGTAGAAGATTATTGGCGTGTTGTGGGCAACACCGGTTTTAATAAAACAATTCACCTTATTGCAGATCGTCTAAAAGCAGCAGGTTATGTATTAGAAGAGGAAGCAACAACTGGTGACCGGTTTACCTACCGTATTGAAAAGCGAGCAATGAGCCGCCAAACCTGGGAACCTGTTTCGGCATCATTACAAATTGTAGGTCAAGAAATGCCCTTACTACTTTCGCAAACCAATAGAAACATGACCTATTTAAATTCGGCTTCTACCTCAAAAGAAGGTATTAAGGCAGATGTTCTATGGGTAACATCTGTTGAAGATATGGAGTCCGCCTCCATGAAAGGCAAAGTAGTTTTTGCAGAAATGAGTGCTAGAAAATTGTACAAAACCGCAATGAAAAACGGGGCAATAGGAATTCTCACCTACGACAACCCTGGGTATTTACAACCAGAGAAAAATACCACTTCAATTCAATTTAGAAGTCTTCCTTCACCATCTGATAGTGATTTCTGGGGCATTGCCCTGTCATATGAAGCAAAAGAAAAATTAGTGGCGCAACTTAAAACAGGTGCTACTGAAGTTCTAGTAAAGATAGAAACCAAAAGATATCCATCCGAAGAACTGACCATTGTTGCTGATATTAAAGGAAGTGAATTGCCCAATGAACGTTTGGTGTACAGCGCACATGTTCAAGAACCCGGCGCAAATGACAACGCAACGGGTGTTGGCACGCAATTAGAAATGGCTAAAACCGCAGCCAAATTATTCGGCGAAAATAAAATAGCATTTAAAAGAACCATGACTTTTTTATGGGGCGATGAAATTGTTTCTACCAACCGGTATATTCAAGAAGATCCTGAACGTGCAAAAGGAATTAAATGGGGAATTAGTCTTGATATGGTAGGCGAAAATACTACAATAACAGGCGGCACTTTCTTGATTGAAAAAATGCCAGACCCAAGTGCTATTTGGACTCGTGGCAATGATAAACACAGTGAATGGGGCGGTGATGTTTTAAAGTTAGAAGACATGAAACCACACTATTTGAATGATTTTATAACATCGACCTTTAAAAAACAGGGCAATTTTGCGAATTGGGTGGTAGAAACCAACCCGTTTGAAGGTGGAAGTGACCACACTCCTTTTTTACAAGCTGATATACCCGGACTTTTACTTTGGCATTTTACAGACCAATTTTACCATACCGATAATGACCGTATAGACAAGGTTTCAAAAGAAACCATGAAAAATGTGGGTACTGCGGCACTAGTGAGCGGACTCACCCTAGTAAATTCAAATACCGCATTTGCCTTAGAACAAATATCTTTATTGGAACAAAAAGCCATAGATCGTTTACAAACCGAATTTCAGTTAAGCGTAAACGCTATTAAAAATGGCAACGCCATTGAGAATGAAAAGGCTATTCTAGAAGCTTGGGAAGATTGGTACGTTAAAGCTATCTCAACCACCAACGATGTAGTTTCAAAATCAAACGGCAATATTAAAGACGCCATAAAAGAATCACAAACAAGGCTAACATTAAAATCACAAGAATTGATCAAGAACTTGAATACCAGCTCTAAAAACTAATCAGTAACTTACCATCTGCAGCATCAAAAACATTATAATGAAACAATTATACTTTCTACTACTAACCGGTATTTCTATAGTATCGGCACAGGTTCAACCAACTACATCTGAAAAAATAGAGGAATCATTGATTGCCAAACAGGCTATGGATGCCAATTCACTAGTCAAAAATATTCCATTAAAAAATGTAGGTCCGTCTGTAATGAGTGGTCGTGTAGTAGATTTAGCGGTCAACGACAACAACCCAACAGAATATTACGTAGCATACGCTTCTGGCGGATTGTGGTACACCAACAATAACGGTAACACCTTTACTCCGGTAATGGATGAAACCCAAACCCAAAACCTTGGTGACATAGCAGTTCATTGGCAAAGCGGAACCATTTGGGCAGGTACGGGAGAAAATAACTCATCGCGCTCCTCATACGCCGGTATCGGAATTTTAAAGTCTACCGATAAGGGTAAAACCTGGCAACATATGGGCTTATCAGATTCGCACCATATTGGGCGCATTGTGGTAAATCCTGATAATGCAAATGAAGTAACCGTAGGCGTAACTGGTCATTTATATTCTCCTAACAAAGAACGCGGCATTTACAAAACCACAGATGGTGGTAAAACTTGGAAAAAAACTTTGTTCATTGATGACAATACAGGCATCATCGATGTTGCGGTTTCCCCTAATAATTATCAGATGCAATACGCGGCAGCATGGCAAAAAGATAGAAAAGCATGGAATTTTAGCGGTAGCGGAGAAGGTTCTGGCATATATAAAAGTACAGATGCCGGCACCACTTGGACAAAAATTTCAACACCCTCAAGTGGCTTTCCTACAGGAGAAGGAGTTGGTAGAATTGGCTTGGCCGTTTTTGATGACAACATTCTTTATGCCGTTCATGACAATCAATTTAGAAGAGAAAAATCCAAAGAAAAAAAAGAGAAACAGTCGGGCTTAACAAAAGATGATTTTAAATCGCTCTCCAAAGAACAGTTCTTGAAGCTGAACGACAAAGAGCTGAACGAATTTCTAAAAACCAATAATTTTCACGAAAAATATAGAGCTGCCAATGTCAAGCAAATGGTTCGTAGTAATGCCGTACAACCGGCAGATTTGGCGTTATATTTAGAAGATGCCAACAGTATGTTGTTCGATACGCCGGTTATTGGTGCAGAAGTCTACCGAAGTAATGATGGCGGTAAAACTTGGTCAAAACAAAACGAAGACTATATAGACGACCTTTTTTATAGCTACGGGTATTATTTTGCCCAGGTTACTGTTGATCCTAATAATGTTGATGCCATTTACTTAGCCGGTGTACCCATTATAGCTTCTAAAGATGGCGGCAAAACATATACGTCAATAAATGGTGATAACGTTCATGCAGATCACCATGCATTATGGATCAATCCAAAATTACCCGGTCATCTCATTAACGGGAATGATGGCGGAGTTAACACGAGCTACGATGACGGTAAAAATTGGTTTAAGAACAACTCTCCCACAGTTGGTCAATTTTATGCCATTGCCGTAGATAATGAAAAACCATATAACATATATGGTGGATTACAAGATAACGGAGTTTGGATGGGACCACACAATGCCGAGGAAAACAGCGAATGGCAGCAAACAGGGCAATACCCTTGGAAATCTATTTTAGGCGGAGATGGTATGCAGGTAGAGATTGACGATCGCAACGCTAATATCGTTTACACGGGATATCAATTCGGAAATTATTTTAGAATCGATTTAGAAAAAGACCAAAGAAATTATATTCAACCAAAACATGAGCTAGGGGAGGCTCCTTACCGTTTCAACTGGCAAACTCCTATTTTACTTTCTCCCCATAACCAAGATATTTTATATATAGGCAGTAATAAAATGCATCGTTCCTTAAATAAAGGAGACACATGGGAAACTATCTCAGCTGACCTGACCCAAGGAGGAAAACAAGGTAATGTAGCCTATGGTACCTTGACCACAATTTCTGAATCTACCTATAAATTCGGATTGTTATATACCGGTAGTGATGATGGTTTAATTCAACGAACTGATAACGGTGGTGGTAGTTGGATAACCGTATCTAATAACCTACCTCAAAATTTATGGGTAAGCAGGGTCATTGCTTCAAAACATAACGAAAATAGAGTATATGCTACATTAAACGGATACCGTTCAGACGACTTTACTCCCTATGTTTTTGTAAGTGATGACAAAGGGTCTACTTGGAAAAACATTTCTAATAACATACCTACATCTGCCGTGAATGTTATAGTAGAAGACCCGGAAAATGAAAACCTTTTATTTGTTGGTACGGATAATGGCTTATACGTTTCATTGGATAGGGGAACAACATGGCAGTCTTTACAAAATGGAATGCCCTATGTTGCCATTCATGATTTAGTCATACAACAAGATGCTAAACATTTAGTGGTGGGTACGCATGGTAGAAGTATTTATACCGCAAATATAGCCGCGCTTCAAAATTTGAATTCAGAAGTTCAGAACAAAGCACTGCACGTATATGCGCTAGAAAATATTAAACATTCTTCACGTTGGGGTAATTCTTGGAGCTCTTGGTCAAAACCTAGAACACCAGGATTAGACATCACCTTCTACTCTGATAGTGATGATGTGTATGAAGCCAAAATAATATCTTCAGATGATATCGTAGTGAGTGAAACTGAAATTATTGCAGACAAAGGTTTAAATGTTTTATCCTATGATGTTGCTTTCTCTAAAATTGGCAAGATGAATTACCTTAAAAAACACAAAACTGTTTTAAACCAAGCTGATAATGGGAGCACCTATCTACCTAAAGGAACCTATACCATAGAAATCAAAGGAAACGGAATTGTTGAAAAAGCAACTTTTGATATAGAATAGCACAATGAAAATAGTAGATTGGAACGAGCTACCGGAACTAGGTGTCAGTCATGACCCAAGTATTAAGAAAAAGACATTGATAAATCGTGGTGAAATACCACAATTAATGATGTACGGTACCGCTGTTTTTAAACCTGGTCAAAAAGTTGAGCTTCATAAACATGATACGATGTTTGAAGTTTTTCATATACAGACCGGTAAAGCCGTATTTACTATTTCAGGAAAGGATTATGAGGTTGGTCCTGGAAAATGCATTACTATAGCCCCTGGTGAAATACATGCCCAACACAACCCATTTGACCAAAATGTAACTTGGACCTATTTTGGGATAGCTACGGATTAATAATTATTATTTATGGAACTCACTTTAGGCATACCAGCGCTCCTTTTCCCTGCCATTTCATTGACAATGTTGGCATACAATGCAAGATACTTGGCTATTGCCGCATTAATACGCCAATTACATCAAAAATATCAAGAAACTGCATCGCAATCCGTTGGCCTACAAGTTCAAAAATTACGTAAACGACTCACCATTATAAAAAACATGCAAGCCACTGCTATCTTCAGCTTTTTATTGGCAGTAATTACAATGACCCTTATTTATGTAGAACTTACATTTTGGGCAAATTTGATATTTAGCATTAGTTTATTTGCGCTAATGGTGTCTTTGGTTTTATCCTTGATCGAGGTGCAGCTATCGACAAAAGCACTAGAAATTCAGCTAAAGGATATGGAGAACTAATCGAGCTACTTGTTTAAAGAACCCCAAACTAATTACCTTACCGTTCGTCGATGTTTTTATAAGCTATTTAACTAATATCCAGTATATTTGCCGTCCGATAATTAATTGGCATGAAAAAAGTTCGAGATCTCGAATTAATTAATCAAATACGGGAAATAAGGGAGTTTGAATTTGGCGTATTCTATTTCTTTAAAGGCGGTATTGTTATTTCTGAAATGCACGAAGGCGTTCTCTTCAGATGGAATAATGCAAAAAAAGCCGTTTATGCCGCTCAAGAAATTTACGACGATCATATTCCATTCATTTATATTGCCAATAGAATCAATAGATATCATGTAGCTCCTTTTGACTGGTTCAAGTTCTACAAAAATAGGTTCGATATGCAACATATTGCTGCGGTAGGTCCTTTAAAAGGTCATGCGTTAAGCATGTTCTTAAAAAAATTAATCTTCCCAAAAAGGATAAAAAGGTTCGTAGATTTAGACAAAGCTGTGGCTTGGGCAACTGAAATTTCCGAAAAATCTACAGAATCAGTAATTTAATATTATAATTTTGTTGAAAGATTAATTATTTGAAAGCCTTATTTACAAAAAAATCTTAAACATCTTCAAAATAGATTTTATAATCAGTCTAAATAGACATACTAAATCCTGTTAATTCTTGTTAATAACTAGCTTGTGATGTAAATTCGCATATAAAATTATCAACTAATGAGCGGATTTTTTAAATCTTCGATTGGTAGAAAGTACGCAATGGCACTTTCTGCTTTCTTTTTAATGTTTTTTCTACTTCAGCATTTTGCAATTAACATTTTATCGGTTTTCAGTCCAGATGCCTTCAATGAAGCTTCGCACTTTATGGGTACATTTTGGGCCGTACAATATGTTCTGCAGCCTGTTTTAATTTTCGGTGTAATCTATCATTTTGTGATGGGTTTCATCTTAGAAGCCAAAAACAGAAGTGCTAGGGTAAAAAAATACGCAAAAAACAATGGTGCTGCCAATTCATCATGGATGAGCCGTAATATGATTTACAGCGGTTTGTGCATTTTGGCATTTTTGGTACTTCACTTTATTGATTTCTGGATCCCAGAAATCAATACAAAATATATTCAAGGCGATATGTCTGGTTTATTGGGTAACGGTGAAGGCTTTCGTTATTATGAGGAACTTGCCCATAAGTTTGAAAGCCCATTACGTGTTGGCGCTTATGTAATCGCCTTCGTATTCTTATCGTTACACCTAATGCATGGCTTTAGTTCTGCATTTCAGTCTGCCGGTGCAACGAGCATGAGAAAAGAAAAATTACAATTGTTTGGTAAAGCGTATGCTATAATAATTCCATTAGGATTTATTTTCATTGCACTTTTTCATCATTTTAATCATCATTAATACCTATTACTTATGTCTGTATTAGACTCAAAAGTACCTAAAGGTCCGTTGAAAACGAAGTGGACCGATTATAAGAACCATATAGATTTGGTAAACCCTGCCAACAAACGTAATATAGATGTTATTGTAGTTGGAACAGGATTGGCGGGTGGTTCTGCTGCTGCAACTTTAGCAGAATTAGGCTATAATGTAAAAACATTTTGCTATCAAGATTCTCCAAGAAGGGCACACTCTATTGCTGCACAAGGTGGTATTAACGCAGCAAAAAATTACCAAGGTGATGGTGATTCTACATACCGTTTATTTTACGATACCGTAAAAGGTGGTGATTACCGTTCAAGAGAAGCAAACGTATATAGATTAGCAGAAGTTTCTGCAAATATTATTGACCAGTGTGTGGCACAAGGGGTTCCTTTTGCACGTGATTATGGCGGACTATTAGACAACCGTTCATTTGGTGGTGTATTGGTTTCAAGAACTTTTTACGCCAAAGGTCAAACCGGACAACAATTATTATTAGGTGCTTATTCTGCAATGAACAGACAGATTGCCCGTGGTAAAATTACCCCGTTCAATCGTCATGAAATGTTAGATGTAGTAAAAGTTGATGGTAAGGCTCGTGGTATTATTGCCCGTAACTTGGTTACCGGTGAAATTGAGCGCCACTCTGCACATGCAGTGGTTATTGCCTCTGGTGGATATGGTAATGTATATTTCCTGTCGACCAACGCAATGGGATCTAACGCAACGGCTGCTTGGAAAATCCATAAAAAAGGAGCGTTCTTTGCCAACCCTTGCTATACTCAAATTCACCCAACCTGTATTCCACGCTCAGGTGACTATCAGTCTAAACTGACTTTGATGTCAGAATCTTTACGTAATGATGGTCGTATTTGGGTTCCTAAAAATATGGACGATGTAATTGCTATTCGCGAGGGCAAAAAGAAACCTACAGATCTATCTGAAGACGAAAGAGATTATTACTTAGAAAGAAGATATCCTGCATTTGGTAACCTAGTACCACGTGATGTTGCATCAAGAGCAGCAAAAGAACGTTGTGATGCCGGTTATGGTGTAAATGCTACCGGTGAAGCTGTTTATTTGGATTTTGCCTCTGCTATTGAAAGATATGGTAAAGAGCAAGCTAAAATTCATAACATCAACAATGCTTCTGCTGACAAAATATATGAACTAGGTGCCGCTATAGTAAAAGCTAAATACGGTAACCTTTTTCAGATGTACGAAAAAATCGTAGATCAAGATCCGTACAAAACACCAATGATGATTTACCCTGCAGTACACTATACCATGGGTGGTGTTTGGGTTGATTATAATTTAATGACTACTGTTGACGGTCTTTACTGTATTGGCGAAGCTAACTTCTCTGATCACGGTGCCAACAGGTTAGGTGCCTCTGCGTTAATGCAAGGTCTTGCAGACGGTTATTTTGTTTTACCATATACCATTGGCGATTACTTATCCAATGAAATTAGAACAGGTAAAATTGCTACTGATTCCCCTGAGTTTGATGAAGCAGAAAAATCTGTAAAAGATAGAATTGATTTCTTCATCAATAATAAGGGACAACATTCTGTTGATTATTACCACAAGAGACTAGGTAAGATTATGTGGGATAAATGTGGTATGTCCCGTAATGCGGAAGGTTTAAAAGAAGCTGCAAAAGAAATTAAGGAACTAAGAGAAAGTTTCTGGAAAGAAGTTAATGTTCCAGGTGCTGCCAACGAAATGAACCCTGAATTGGAAAAAGCGGGTCGTGTTGCAGATTTCTTGGAGTTGGGTGAATTGTTCGCAAAAGATGCCTTGGTAAGAGAAGAATCTTGTGGAGGACACTTTAGAGAAGAATCCGTTGAAATTGGCGGGGAACAAGCAGGTGAGGCAAAACGTAACGATGCTGAATTTGCCTTTGTTTCGGCTTGGGAATATAAAGGAGAACCTGGTGATGCTGTTTTGCATAAAGAGCAATTAGAGTTCAACGAAATAGAATTAAAACAAAGAAGTTATAAGTAGTTGATGGTTGCTAGTTGCTGGTTTTAATGAACCAACAACGAACAACGAACAACCAAAAACGAAATAATTATGAATCTGACATTAAAAATCTGGAGACAAAAGGGACCAAAAGATAAAGGTTCTATGGTCGATTATAAGGTAACGGATATATCTGAACATATGTCTTTCTTAGAAATGATGGATGTTCTTAACGAGCAATTGATCAACCAAGGAGAAGAACCAGTAGCTTTTGACCATGATTGTCGTGAAGGTATTTGTGGTATGTGTTCAATGTACATCAATGGTGAGGCCCACGGTCCTGACAGAGGTGTTACAACATGTCAATTACACATGCGTATGTTCAAAGATGGCGATACTATCACTATTGAACCATTTAGAGCAAAGGCATTTCCTGTAATTAAAGATTTAGTGGTAGACAGAAGTTCTTTTGATCGTATTCAGCACGCTGGTGGATATATTTCTGTAAACACTTCAGGTAATACCCAAGATGCAAATGCCATTCCTATTTCAAAGCACGCAGCTGATGAAGCTATGGATGCCGCTACTTGTATTGGTTGTGGAGCTTGTGTAGCAAGTTGCAAAAATGCCTCTGCAATGTTATTTGTTGGCGCAAAAGTATCACAATATGCTTTATTACCTCAAGGTCAAGTAGAAGCCGTAGATCGTGTGAAGAACATGGTAGCACAAATGGATTTGGAAGGTTTTGGTAACTGTACCAATACCGGTGCTTGTGAAATTGAATGTCCTAAAGGAATTTCTTTAGAGAATATTGCAAGAATGAACCGCGAATATTTAAGTGCTAACGTTAAAAGTTAGACTTAAAAATCATAAAATTTTAAAAATCCCGACCATTAAGGTTCGGGATTTTTTATTTTTAAGATATGTCAAAAGACTATAAACAAGAGCGAATTAAAGTACCACGATTCAATGAGGAATCTGGTTTTTACACTACTCCACAACGCTCTAAAATAATGAGCAAAATACGGGGTAAGAACACCAAACCCGAACTTGCCTTTAGAAAAGCCCTTTATGCCGCTGGATATAGATATCGCATTGATTATAAAAAGCTAATAGGCAAACCAGATATAGCCCTGCCAAAGTACAAAACAGTAATATTCATTGATGGTGAATATTGGCATGGTAAAAATTGGGAAGAGCGTAAACCAAAAATTAAGACCAATCGTGATTTTTGGATTGCAAAAATTGAACGTAATATACAACGCGATCAAGAAGTCAACCAAGAACTAAAAAGATTAGGATACACCGTTTTTAGGTTTTGGGAAACCCAAGTGAAAAAAGATCTTGAAAACTGCCTACAGATAACTATAAGCCATCTAAATTCTTTTGAAAAGAGCACAAAATAAAATGTATAAAGTTCATTTAGCAAATGTTTAACCCTTGAAATCCCTTTATTAGTAAGGCTTTAACGGACATTACTCCCTTTGGTGTGTAACTTAGTATCAAAGAAATTATTAATCGTTAAAAACTATATATTATGAAGAGGATAGCAATATTAGCTACAAATGGATTTGAGGAAAGTGAATTAAAATCTCCAAAAGAAGCCATGGAGAAAGAAGGCTTTAACGTAGACATTGTAAGTTTAGAAAAAGGAGAAATAAAAGGTTGGGCAGACGGCAACTGGTCTAACAGTTACACCGTAGATAAAACCTTGAACGAAGTTAGAGCTGAGGATTATAACGCATTGGTATTACCTGGCGGAGTAATTAACCCAGATTTACTTAGAAGGGAAGAAACGGCTTTAGATTTTGTACGAGACTTTTTTAAATTGAAAAAACCTGTAGCAGCTATTTGCCATGCACCCTGGACATTGATTAGTGCAGGTGTTGTAAAAGGAAGAAAAATGACTTCATTTCACTCCATTAAAGATGACTTAATAAATGCAGGAGCTGATTGGGTAGACCAAGAAGTTGTTGTTGACGAAGGATTCGTGACAAGCAGAAATCCGGATGATTTACCTGCTTTTAATTCTAAATTGATTGAAGAAATAAAAGAAGGAAAGCATGAAATGCAACATGCATAATTCATCTGAAGTGGAATGTAGAAGCCCAGCCATTTGGTTGGGCTTTTTTTATGTCCGTAGTTAAAATTCATACATTTACTTCTATGAACTACGAACATCTTATAAACGCATCAAAATTACCAGATGTAAAGACGACGATTTTCACAACAATAGGCAATCTTGCAAGAAAGCATAATGCCATTGATCTTTCTCAAGGATTCCCAAATTTTGAGGCAGATGAGAAACTAAAATCCTTGGTAAGCCATGCTATACATCAAGGCTATAACCAATATGCACCCATGCCTGGTTATTTTGGCTTAAGAGAAATTATTTCCGATAAAATAAACACACTACATAACAAACATTACAACCCTGAAAAAGAAATAACCGTAACCATAGGTGCAACTGAAGCTATTTTTACGGCTATTACAGCCTTTATTAACAAAGGTGATGAGGTTATCGTTATAAAACCTGCTTACGACTGTTATGAGCCCGCTATTCTTCTTAATGGTGGCATTCCAGTGTATGTACAACTCAATGCACCAGACTATAGCATAGATTGGGAAGTCTTTCAGGAAAAAATTACCAGTAAAACTAAAATGGTGATTTTAAATACACCCCATAACCCCAGTGGAACGGTTTTATCTAAATGGGATATGGAGCAACTACAGACCATTTTAAAACCTACCAACATCATATTATTAAGTGATGAAGTTTATGAACATATCACTTTTGATGATCAAGAGCATGAAAGCGCATCAAGATATCCAGAACTTGCCCATAGAAGTTTTGTGTGTGCCTCTTTTGGCAAAACTTTTCATGTTACCGGTTGGAAGGTAGGGTATTGCGTAGCACCAAATGAACTAATGGCCGAATTTAGAAAGGTGCATCAATTTGCGGTATTTTGTGTAGATCATCCTGTTCAACGTGCATTGGCAACTTATTTACAAAACCCTTCTAATTATCTACATTTGAATGATTTTTACCAGGAAAAACGAGATTTATTTCTTAATGGGATAAAATCGTCCAAGTTTAAATATAAGCCATCACAAGGAACGTATTTTCAATTATTGGATTACACCGCTATATCCACGGAATTTGATGAAGCTATGGGTGAACGCTTAATTAAACAAAACGGTATAGCCTCAATTCCTATTTCATCATTCAATGTTGAAAATAGAAATGACCATATGCTCAGATTCTGCTTTGCAAAAAAGACAGCTACCCTTGAAAAGGCAATTGAGATTTTGAACAGCCTATAAGCTAGAATTTATAAGGCAGCGTTTACTTTCTTCATAAATGCTCCAATTTTATTCGGTTCTAACCAACGTGTAACGACTACAAGATCATTTTCTTTATCTATAACTATAAAATTACCTCCAAAACCGGCAGCGTAATAAATGTTTTCAGATAATCCTTCCCAATGTCTTTCACCCTTTTTATTCAACCACCACATATACCCATAGTTACTATTAGGTATGGATGGTGTTGTTGCCTTTTTAATCCATTCTTCGGAAATCAATTGTTTATTTTCCCACCTACCATTATTTAAGAACAACAGACCAAAACGTGCCATATCTTGGGTACTGATAAACATTCCTGCCCCTGAATGACCTCCTCCAGTGACCGATTTCATTTGTAGACCATCTATCTCTGTCCATGCATTATCATAGCCATACCAACGCCATGTAGTAGATGCCCCAATATTATCCATAATATTTTCCTTTAGCACCAACGGCATTGGTTTACGCCAAACCTGGGTTAGGGAATATGCCAAAACATTTACACGAACATCATTATATTCCATAACAGTACCGGGCTCTTTGGGCATTTCCATTTTCCAGTCATCAATATTTCCAGTACTCGGCGGTCTATCTGCCCAGTCCTTACCTCCCCATAGCTCACCTGACCAAGCCGAGTTTTGCTGTAGCAGATGTTCCCATGTAATTTTGGAATTATGGGCACCATCAAAAGTACCGTCCCATACGTAATCACCCACCAAATTTTTGGTGTCTTCAATGAGACCTTGGTCTTCTGCAAGACCGGCCATGGTGCTTAAAAAGCTTTTAGTGACACTAAAGGTCATATCCACTCTCTTTGTATCTCCCCACTGTGCAACCACATAGCCATTCTTTAAAATCATACCAGCAGGTCCGCCTCTTTTCTTTGTAGGTCCCAATATTTTATGAAAAGGTTCGCGCTCAAAACCCTTAACAATTGCTATACGTAAATCTCTAGATCCAGAGTATTCATTATCTTCTGCAAAAGCAATAGCTTCTTGCAATAATGCGTCTTTAATTTTAAAATCTTTTGGAGCACGCTGTTCCCAAGAAGCGTTCGCATTGGGAAAGTAATAATCTTGAGCATGAATATTTCCAATTAAGAAAATAGTCAAAAAGATGATAAGAGAATATTTCATAAATGTTGGTTTAAAGTTACAAGGTACTTAAATCGAATTGCATTAACCAATCGGTCTGTTCATCTGAGCCTATGAAATACGGGTGGGTATCAAATTTTATAAAACCGTGACGTTTATAAAATTTAATTGCCCTTACATTTTCTTCCCATACCCCTAACCATAGCATTTTCTTATTTTTTATTAATGCTATATTTTTAATGTGATGCAAAAATTGTTTCCCTAAACCTAAATTTTGATACTTCTTTAAAACATAGATGCGTTCTAACTCTATGCTATCAGCTCTTTTAACGTCTGATTGCGCAGAAAGCACGTTGAGTTTAAAATAACCCACCAACATATCATTTCTGAATACGAAATAAAATTCGCTGTTGGCATTTAAAAGTTCAGATTTAATTTTATTAAAGGCAAAAGCCTTTTCTATATAATCTTTAAAATCTGCCGGGTCGTTATCTTTTTCAAAAGCATTTACGAAGGTCTGCTCAGAAATTAATCTTAATTGTGCCGCATCTTGAAGAGAACATTTGGTAAATGTGAGTTCCATATTACTAAAATAGAAAAAGGAGCAAATTACTTTGCTCCTAATCGGGGGAAATTCTATAAAAAGGTTGATTTGATAACTTATCTGTTTTTAACACCGCTCTACAAAAGCGGTATTATTATTCGCGGGCATTTTTCATATGCGAACTTTTATTGTTTTTCTGCAAATAATTTTCCTTCTGTTCTCATTAAAATAGTACCATCGTCGGTTTCTTCCATTTTTACAAAATCATCGGGGAAATCTGTACCTGGATAGCTTACTATATAAATTCCGTCGTGAACACGCCAACTGAAATCTGTTAGGTAAACCACTTGACCCTTGTTATAGCCATGAAACCTACCTAAATAGACGTCATTGAAAATCCATTCCTCATTATCAACCACCATTTTATTTTCATTGGTAGCAGTTTTCACTGTATGCTGCCAAATACCGATTATGGGGTCATTGTTCTCCTCTATTTTGGAACATGAGGTAACCAGTACCATCAGAACCAGGTAGTTGAATACATACTTCATATTAGGTTAAGTTTCAAAAGCGATTTGGGATTCACTCTTAATTACCATACAAATATATGTAGTCTTTTTCTTACAAAATAATATTTGTGGTAAAACTTCGCAAAACTGTTGTGAACTTTTACTGATTGGTTTATGAATTGAGCACCGTAATAATATTTAAAGAAATATCTGGACATGGTGCAAAAAAAAAGAGCGACTAATATGTCGCTCTTTTTTTAATTCTTTACAGTTTATTTATAGCATAAACAGCTTTTTAGTAAGTCTAAGAAATCCGCTTAAAAAGTCATTTCTGTAAACCTGTACCTTATGTTCTGGTGTAATGTTGTTTGTTTGAGAATTCATGGTGGCTAAGTAATTAATAGATTAAGGGTTTTATTGAGACCTAAAGATATATTTGTTTCCCCCAATTCTAACAAAAATTGTTGTGTATAGAATATAACCTGTTGTGAAAAAAATAAAAAGCACATTTCACCGATGAATTCACATTATTCTAAACCTCCATTTCTTTAACCTGATCAGGTACAATTAACTGACCCTCCGTAGCCTTCTTAATTTCATCAACACTAACACCGGGCGCGCGCTCTAACAATAGAAATCCGTTCTCGGTTACCTCTAGAACAGCTAAGTTGGTAACTATCTTTTTTACGCAACCCACACCCGTTAATGGCAGACTGCAACGTTTTAACAGTTTAGAATCCCCAGCTCTATTGGTATGCATCATCGCAACTATGATATTCTCCGCTGAAGCTACAAGATCCATAGCGCCACCCATTCCCTTCACCATTTTACCGGGTATTTTCCAATTGGCTATATCGCCATTCTCAGCCACTTCCATTGCCCCCAAAATAGTCAAATCAACATGCTTTCCCCTTATCATGGCAAAACTTGTGGCCGAGTCGAAAAAAGAAGCTCCAGGTAATGCTGTTATCGTTTGTTTACCTGCATTGATCAAATCTGCATCTTCTTCTCCTTCCACTGGAAAGGGACCCATACCTAAAATTCCGTTTTCACTTTGAAACTCCACGCTAATATCATCTCGTACATAATTTGCGACCAAGGTAGGAATACCAATACCTAGATTAACATAATAACCGTCTTCTACTTCTTGTGCAATTCTTTTTGCAATTCCGTTTTTATCTAACATGAGCTTATTTTTGACGTACTGTTCTTTGTTCTATTCTTTTCTCATAACCCTTACCCTGAAATATGCGTTGCACAAAAATACCAGGTATATGTATTTGGTTTGGATCCAACTCACCTTCGGGCACCAACTCTTCTACCTCCGCAACGGTAATTTTAGCGGCTCCACACATACAAGGATTAAAATTACGTGCCGTACCCTTAAAAATTAAATTTCCGGCAGCATCTCCCTTCCAAGCTTTTACAAAAGCATAATCTGCCTTAAATGCTTCTTCTAAAATGTACATTTTACCATTGAATTCTCTAACCTCCTTACCTTCGGCTACTTCTGTACCATATCCAGCAGGAGTATAAAATGCGGGAAAACCAGCCTGAGCAGCCCTACATTTTTCAGCCAATGTGCCCTGTGGTGTCAACTCTACCTCTAACTCACCACTTAACATTTGTCTTTCAAATTCATCGTTTTCACCAACATAAGAAGATACCATTTTCTTAATTTGATGTTGATGCAACAATAATCCCAAGCCAAAATCATCCACTCCCGCGTTATTGGATATACAGGTAATATCCTTTACACCCAATCTTACTAGTTCAGTAATTGCATTTTCGGGTATACCGCAAAGACCAAATCCGCCCAACATAAAGGTCATTCCATCTTTAACACCCGTTAATGCTTCGGTTACATTATTTACAGTTTTACGTATCATTTCGTTATTAATTATCTTGTTACTAAAATACCGAATATAAATGGGATAAAATAAAAAAAGGTCTTAGCGTACGCCAAGACCTTTTTTAAGTACTTTACATTATCTCTTAAAAATCCAAATCATCTAGATCATCATCTGTGTCCGAATCAGTATTAGTACCTTCTACAAATTTATCGCAATCAATTTCAATGGACATATTTTCAGGTTTAACAAAGTCTTCTTTTGAAATACCCAACTCCTCATCGGCATAATTCTTGGTCATATATAGCCCCCATATAGGCAAAGCCATAGAGGCACCTTGACCATATGTGATGCTTTTAAAGTGAACCGATCTTTCTTCACCGCCAACCCAAACACCGGTTACAAGATTAGGCACCATACCCATAAACCAACCATCACTATTGTTTTGAGTAGTACCTGTTTTTCCCGCAATAGGGTTGGTTAACTTATAAGGGTAGCCCGTTATAATTTCATCATATTCCGGTCTCCATTTATTAAACCCAGTTGTTCTTAAACGTGTACCTGAACCACCTTGGGTTACACCCTTCATTAGGTCTAAAATAGCATAAGAAACATCTTTACTTAAAACATCTTTTGTTTCTGGTACATACTCATATAATACGGTACCATCTTTATTTTCAATACGTGTAACCATAACAGGTTTAACATATACACCTTGATTTGCAAAGGCACCATATGCACCAACCATTTCATATACATTAACATCTAACGTACCTAAAGCAATTGAAGGTACTTCTAGAATATCTCCCGTAAGACCAAGATTACGTACCATGCTCACTACAGATTTTGGTCCCACCTCATCAATCAATTGTGCCGTAACGGTGTTTACAGAATTTGCTAAGGCTTTCTTTAAAGAATAGCTATTACCAGAATATTTAAGGTTAGAGTTTCTTGGGCACCAAGGCTCCATGTTACCGTGTTTGCCCGCTTCTATACAATATTGTGTATCTGGGCGAGTTTCACAAGGAGATAGCCTTAACTGGTCTATAGCGGCAGCATATACAAAAGGTTTAAACGTAGAACCTGCTTGTCTTGCTCCTTGAATTACATTATCATATTGAAAATGCTTGTAATTAATACCACCTACCCATGCTTTAACATGACCCGTTTGTGGTTCCATGGACATCATTGCCGTTCTTAAAAATGCTTTATAATAACGAATAGAGTCTCGCGGAGTTAAAATAGTATCTTTTTCTTTTGTTGGACTTTTCCAATCAAAAACGGTCATCTCTGTTTTCTTATCAAAAGACTCTCGAATCTCCTTTTCAGATTTACCCTCGCTTTTCATAATCTTCCATCGATCGGAATTTTTCATAGCCCGTTCCATAATTGCCTTCGTTTCTTCTGGTGTAATATCCAAGAAAGGGGCGGTTTTATTTCTATCCGGTGTATTTTGATGAAAGAACTCCGCTTGCAATTTTGTCATATGCTCATTGACCGCTTCTTCTGCATTAGCCTGCATTTTTGAATCAATGGTAGTGTAAATCTTAAGTCCGTCTAAATACAAATTATACTTGTCCGGTTCATCACCAATGGCCGGCTTTGGATTTTTATCGATCCAATCTTTCATGAAACGCTGCAAATACATTCTAAAATAAGTAGCTAGACCTACGCTATGTGTTTCAGGATTGTAATTGATATCCATTTTCATAGCTTGAAGCGAATCTTTCTCCACTTCGGTGATGTAATCATATTTTGCCATTTGGGCAAGAACAACATCCCTACGGGTCTTTACCATTTCTTCTCTACGCAATGGATTAAAAAGCGATGAGTTCTTGAACATACCCACCAACATAGCAGATTCTTCAATTTTAAGATCCTTAGGTTCTTTACCAAAATATATACGAGCAGCCGATCTAATACCATCTGCGTTGTTACCAAAATCATAGATATTGAAATACATACTTATGATTTCTTCTTTGGTATAACTACGCTCTAGCCGAATAGCAAGTACCCATTCTTTTATTTTTTGTTTTATAGCATCGAACTTGCTTCTAGAACGAACCCCAACGAAAAGCTGACGCGCCAATTGCTGCGAAATGGTACTGGCACCACCTTTACTTCCCAAATATGCGAATGCCCTTACTGTACCACGAGCATCAATACCCGAATGGTCTCTAAAACGAGCATCTTCCGTTGCAATAAGTGCATTCACCAAATTATCCGGAAGTTCTTCAAACTTTACATCTGTACGGTTATCATCTAAATAGAACTTACCCAAAAGTTTACCATCTGAAGATATAATCTGTGATGCCAAATTGGTTTGTGGATTCTCCAAATACTCATAGGGTGGCAATTCACCGAACAGCCCCCATGAGGCAGATAAAAATATTAGTGCCACTAAGGCAATACCAGATGCAAATAAGATCCAAAACCACAAGATGAATTTGGAAAAATTGTTGGTTGTTTTCTTTTTTACCGCTTTTGCCATTTTTTAAGGGGTGCTTTTTGTTACTTCTATACCTACATCGGTAATACCTTCTAGGTTAATAATACCAGAAACATTACCGTTTTTACGCATTGCTTGGGATACCTCAATAGTATATACGCCAGAAGTGGAAAAAACGATGTTTTCCTTATACCACAATTTACTTTCCTTTATACTACCATTACCCTTGCCCAACCATGTACCGTCTGGTAAAGACATGGCATATTCAAGTGTGTCTTTAGTAACCTCACCTTCAGGTGTAGTTAGAGCTGCAATAATAAATAAATTACTATATGGAAAGGTATTGTCGTTTCTTACATTGATAAAGATATCATGTTCCGTAACGGTATCCATTTCACTTAGAGAAAACTCTAAAACATTATCCTTGTTCCAAACACCATCTTCCAATGTTCGGTATTCAGATTTTATAATATTGCTGTCACAAGAAGCAAAGAGCACAAGTGCTAAAAAACAACAAAATATACTACGCATTCTTCTTTTGATTTCTATTACGATTTCTATTCTTGTTCTTATTACGGTTTCGATTCTTGTTCTTGTTTCTGTTCTTGTTCCTGTTTCCTCCGCCTTTAGGCTTATCAAAACGGGTAAGACTATCTTGACCAACAACATTCTCAAAAACTACTTTTTCCTCTACCACAATTTCCATTGCGTACATTTCAAGGCTAGCTACCTTTTCCTTCTTTTTATTTTTTTGAAGGATCTCATTGACCTGATCTTTAGAAAGCACGTGCCAATTGCCCGGATCATCTTTATAAGAAAACCAAAGCATTTCTTTAAAAATATCCGTTTTTTGACAGAAAGCTAGACCTTTCTCCGTAAACAACTTTGTATCTTGGGAAGGAAAGTCTTTAAGTGCATCTAAATACACATCTAGCTCATAATTTAAACAGCACTTAAGCTTACCACATTGACCTGCCAACTTTTGCGGGTTCAATGATAATTGTTGGTAGCGTGCCGCAGAGGTACTTACCGATCTAAAATCGGTCAACCAAGTAGAACAACATAATTCTCTACCACAAGAACCTATACCACCAAGACGTTGGGCTTCTTGCCTATAGCCTATTTGACGCATTTCTATTCTAATGCCAAAGGCCTTGGCCATGTCTTTTATCAACTGACGAAAATCTACACGCTCATCTGCAGTATAATAAAACGTAGCTTTAGAGCCATCACCTTGAAACTCAACATCAGAAATTTTCATTTGAAGTTTTAAGATAATAGCTATTTCCCGTGCTCTTTTCTTAATTTCTTCTTCTCGATCTCTACATTTTTGCCAAATATCAATGTCTTTTTGGCTGGCTTTTCTATAGATTTTAGGAGCCTCTTCTTCTTTAAAGGATTCCTTTTTTCGTTTCATTTGCACACGAACAAGCTCACCTGTTAAGGTAACCATGCCAATATCATGACCTGACTGTGCTTGTGTGGCAACTATGTCGCCAATGGAAAGTGAGAGATTTTCAGTATTCCTAAAAAACTCTTTTCTACTATTTTTAAATCTTACCTCAACAAAATCGAATGGTCGTTCCCCATTTGGGAGCGACATATTTGAAAGCCAGTCAAAAACTGTCAGTTTATTGCAACCATCTGTACCGCAAGTACCGTTATTCTTGCATCCCTTTGGTTGTCCATCCTTACCGGTAGAACAACTACTACAACCCATATTATATATATTGATTTGGTCGAATTTTCTAAAATTCACCAAAAAAGGTTCATAAAAAACTTATAGGTAAAGATACAGTTTTTTTAATGTGAAATAAAAGCTAAGTTCTCTCTAACCGTTTTAAAAAGCTTCAATAATTATTAGTCGCCCATAGGGTTGTCACAACAAAAGAGCGTTCAAAAAGCAAGCTTTAAACACCTAAAACAGCCTTAGCTCTGACGTTTACTATACAAACGAAGCTCTATTTTTTAAACTTCAATACCTCAGACCGTCCTTTCTTGAATATCTTATTGCTGACTACCTTACCTTTTCTTAGCCCCTTTTGCTCTTCATATGGTAACTCATGTACTTCCTTACAAGCATCTGAACAACAATTATTCATCTTTTCCGCACAAGACTTACATTGAATAAATAATAAGTGGCAAGCTTCATTGGCACAGTTCACGTGATCATCACAAGGTGCGCCACATTGGTGGCAATTGGCAATGATGTCATCACTAATACGCTCTCCCCTTCTGTGGTCAAAAACAAAGTTCTTACCTCTAAATTTATTTTCAAGTTTCTTTTGTTCCACTTGTCTGGTATATTCAATAATACCCCCTTCTAACTGATAAACCTGCTCAAAACCTTTATGTTTATAATAAGCACTGGCTTTTTCACATCTAATGCCACCGGTACAGTACATTACAAGTTTCTTGTCTTTCTTATGATCTGCCAAGTCCTTTTCAATGATATCCAACGAATCTCTAAACGTATCAACATCTGGAGTTATGGCGTTTTTAAAATGACCTATTTCACTTTCATAATGGTTACGCATATCCACTAGCACAGTATCTGGATCTTCAATAAGCTCATTGAACTGTTCCGCTCCCACGTGAATACCTTTGTTGGTTACATCAAAAGAATTATCCTCTAATCCATCGGCTACAATTTTCTTGCGCACTTTTACTTTTAGTTTCAAGAAAGAAAGGTTGTCTTGTTCTATGGCAATGTTCAATCTTACATTCTCCAAAAATGAAATACTGTCTAAATGTGCCTTAAAAACACTGAAGTTTTCTGCAGGAACAGAAAGTTGGGCGTTTATACCTTCATGGGCAACATAAATTCGCCCAAGAACGTCCATTTCATTCCAATGGATAAAAAGGTGATTTCTAAAAATAGTGGTATTACCAATGTGTGCATAGGTATAGAAAGAGATCGTAAGGCGCTCCTTGCCCGCTTCTTCAATTAAAGCCGCTCTTTCTATTGCACTTAACGTATTGTACAGTTGCATGCTATACTAATAATTTAAGCCTGCCCATAGGCAGAAGGTTATAGAAAATTTTTGAAGGGCAAAAATAACGATAATTCTGAAGAAACCCCTATTTAATTAAGGTTTAACACCTTATATAAATTAAAAAGAGCCCTGTTTATAAACAAGGCTCTTTAAAGGCTATCCCATTTTTTCTTTTTCATAACATTCTTAGAGAGTACAAAAGGAAATAGCCACCAATAATCGCCAACACTAAACAGCGATCTATAACCAATAAAGCAACTTCTATTTTTAAATAGATGTCAAATACATAAATTGGTTGCGTAAACGGTTTCAATATTATATAGTTCAAAAAAGAATTGGTAATTTAGCTTTCCAAAAAATTATTAAAATGAGTTCTGAAAAAGAAGCAAAATTAAAAGCATTAAAGTTGACCCTTGACAAAATGGATAAGACCTACGGAAAGGGCGCTGTAATGAAAATGGGGGATAGTGTTGTTGCAGATGTTGAAGTGATTCCTTCTGGCTCATTAGGTTTAGATATTGCCTTAGGTGTAGGCGGTTACCCAAGAGGTAGGGTAATTGAAATTTACGGACCGGAATCTTCTGGTAAAACCACCTTGACCCTACATGCCATTGCCGAGGCTCAAAAAAATGGAGGTATTGCGGCATTTATTGATGCAGAACATGCCTTTGACCGTTTTTACGCTCAAAAATTAGGGGTAGATATTGACAATTTAATTATTTCTCAACCAGATAATGGGGAGCAAGCACTAGAAATTGCAGACAATCTAATACGTTCTGGGGCTATTGATATTGTTGTTGTGGATTCCGTTGCGGCATTAACCCCAAAAAGTGAGATCGAAGGTGAAATGGGTGACTCTAAAATGGGGCTTCATGCACGTTTAATGTCACAAGCGCTTAGAAAACTTACCGGTTCTATCAGCAAAACAAATTGTACCGTAATTTTCATTAACCAATTACGTGAAAAAATTGGTGTTATGTTCGGTAACCCAGAAACCACTACTGGTGGTAACGCTCTTAAATTTTATGCTTCCGTTCGTTTAGATATTAGAAGATCTACTCAAATAAAAGATACCGATGGTAACGTACAAGGAAACAAAACAAGGGTTAAAGTTGTAAAGAACAAGGTTGCACCACCTTTCCGTACTACAGAGTTTGATATTATGTATGGCGAAGGAATTTCTAAAGTTGGCGAGGTAATAGACCTAGGTGTTGAATATGAAATAGTAAAAAAGAGTGGTTCTTGGTTTAGCTATGGCGACACAAAATTAGGTCAAGGTCGTGATGCGGTTAAAAACCTATTATTGGATAATCCTGAATTATTTGAGGAATTAGATGGCAAGATCAGAGAAGCCATTGCAGCCTTAAATGCATAAATTCAATAAAAATACTTTAGCAAAAGTAACTTAACGCAACCATTGCACTTACTTTTCATCTTATAAACAAAACTGTTATATGATGAGAAAAAAGATAATGCTGCTGGCAACTGTCATGGCATTTCTATGCAATGGTTGTTCTATTGATGATGATGGCGCCAATTTCCATTTTACAGCGCTGGAAATTGTAGAAGCAGAAGTACCAGAATCGTTTGATTTAAACGAAACCTACAAAATATCTGTAGATTATTTAAAACCAGATAGCTGTACGTATTACGAAGGGTTTGATGTTGTAAAGGATTCCTTGACCGTTAGAAGCGTAGTTGCCATAGGCACCGTAAGAACAGATTTCGATGATTGCACTGAAGAATTAATACAGGAAACTGCATCTTTTAACTTTCAGGTAATCTATGATAAACCATATACATTTAAATTTTATACCGGAAACAATAGTGACGGAGAGGCAGAATATATGGAAATTGTAGTTCCAGTAAACAAACCTTAAAAACAACCGACCATTTGTGAGTCTAGAAGAACTCATACATAATTGCAAAAAAGGAGACCGCAAAGCGCAGGAACTATTGTATAGAGCCTACGCAACTACCCTCTTTGGCATATGTTTAAAATATTCAAAATCCAAATCTCAAGCAGAAGACACCCTACATGATAGCTTTATGACCATTTATGACAAAATAGGTCAGTTTAAAAACAAAGGTTCTTTTGAAGGGTGGATGAAAAGAATTACGGTCAATACCGCTCTTCAAAAATATAGAAAAGAAGAGTATTTAAATGTAGTTACGGATAACACAGAAGAAGAAGTAACCGTAGATGACGCCTTTAGCGATATAAGTCTACAAACCCTCTTGGGCTACATACAAGAATTGCCCAACAAATACAGAGCTACATTCAATTTATATGTTTTGGATGGATACACCCATAAAGAGATCAGCGAAATACTGGGTACTTCGGTAGGTACTTCAAAATCCAATCTCGCAAGGGCGCGCACATTATTAAAAGAAAAAATAGAAACAAAGGTAACACAGTCCATTATTAGTGTCCTTATCATAATATCAAATCACTTTTTATAATCTAACATGATTATAGACTGAAATAGTACTAGATGCAGAGAAAAAATATAGACGAACTTTTTCGAGATAAACTCTCGGACTTCAAACAAGCACCGGACAATAAGGTCTGGCGTGCGATTGATGCGTCATTGGACAAAAGAAAAAAGAGAAGGGTTATACCTATATGGTGGTCATTAAGTGGAATAGCGGCAGCTTTATTGATCGGATTATTGATTTTTAATCCGCTTACAGAAGAATCAACTACCAATGAGATTTTGGTGGAAACTGACAATGCCCCTACAACCATTGATGACATTCAACCGAACACCAAAAATGAGGTTTTTATCGACTCCATAACTACCAATTCAAATGCCATTGTTGAGCAAGGCATAACTAATGAAGGATCTGTAAATGATCCTGAAGACAGTTCATTAAACCCGGAAAAACAAACCAATACATCTACAGTTTTAATCAAAAAAATCAACGATAAAAAGGCTCAAACCACAGACCATATTGCCAAAAACAATACTATTGACCAAGAAACCAATGCTTCATCACAAGAAACTTTAATTGCCGAAAACATCTCTAAAGAAGGCTTTGATCAAAACAACACGGAAAATCTGCTAAACGAAGATTTGAATTCAAGCGAAGCCATGGCAATCAATAAAAGAGAATCCTTTAAATCTCTAAACACGGATAATCTTAAAGAAGAACATACCGTTACTGCCAACACCCCTATTGAAGAAACTACTGAAACGGTTGAACCCAACAAAAAATCAATTTTTGAGGAAATAGAACACCAAGAAGAATTGAAAAAGGAAAAAGTAGCGACCAATAGATGGTCCGCAGGTCCAAATGTTGCACCAGTATATTTTAATGCACTTGGTGAAGGTTCTCCAGTCAATTCTATTTTTACTCCTAATACCAAAAGTGGTAATATAAATATGAGTTACGGTGTAACCGTGGCTTATGCCGTGACTAAAAAACTAACTATTCGTTCTGGGATCAATAAAGTTGATTATGGTTATGACACGGAAGATGTAGCATTTTCCTCTTCTTCCAGTTTAGCTTCTAAAGGTGGTCAATTATCCACAATTAATTATGCCGAAACCTCAAATACATTGACAATTGCAAGTAACATTGTTACTTCTGAAAAGTATACCACTACCAATTTAGCCCAAGATGTTACAGCAAAAAGCCCTACAAGAGATGGGTTTATGTCTCAACAGTTTGGCTATTTAGAGCTTCCTGTAGAATTGAATTATGCCCTATTGGATAAAAAATTCGGAGTAAACATTATTGGCGGTGTCAGTTCACTTTTCTTAATAGATAATGCCGTATCGTTAACATCTGGAGATCTAACTACTGAAATTGGAGAGGCAAACAATATTAACGACCTTAATTTTAGTGCCAATATGGGTCTAGGGTTAAATTATAATTTTTCACAAAAAGTCCGTTTTAATGTTGAACCCATTTTTAAATACCAGCTCAACACATTTTCTGATGTAAATGGAACATTTAGACCGTATTCTGTTGGCGTTTATAGTGGACTAACCTTCAAGTTTTAAAAATAAATATGAAAAAATTTAGGTTACAGATTCTAGCTGTTTGTTGATAAGTCGTTAAGTATTGTCTCCCTAATATTTGTTTTTAACTTTGCCGTATCTTCTGGGCACAATGAGTGGGTCTCTACAAACTTGTGCACTCTAGCCCTACATTTACCAGGGCCACCACTAAAAAACGTAAAGGAAAAACGCTCTTTGTTATCATAAAATGTCATAGGCACTACGGGTATTTTATGGGCAATGGCCATTTTAAATGCCCCATCTTTAAATTTATCCAACAACACATGTTCTTCTGGAACACCGCCTTCTGGAAAAATACAAATACTTAACCCTTGCTGAAGCCTTTTCTGTGCTCTTCTGTACACTCCTGTCCTACTTTGGGTATTATCCCGATCTACCATAATACAAACTCGTTTATAGAAGAATCCGAAAAGTGGTATTTTCACCAACTCCTTTTTACCAACGAATACAAACGGATTTTTACTAACCACAAGCATTAACATTATATCTAACATGCTGGTGTGGTTGGCCACCAACATATAGCTCTTCTTCTTAATCAAACGTTGCTCATAAGTCACTTTTGGAAAACAAAACATACCGTACAGTATCGGTTTTGCCCATAGGTTTCTTGCCATCCAAAAAAACTGCGGATACCAAGTCTCTTTTGAGGCAAAAACGACCAATACAGGGAAAAATATAATGATAGGTATGGCTACTAGAATATAAAACCAAATTCGATATAAGGTTTGACCAATTTGTCTAACGACTTTAAGCATAAATCAAAAGTAGTTATTTAGGATAGTTTTTTTGTATTGTTTTACCTTTGCTTGATACAATTAAAGAAAATGGCAAGAATTTTAACAGGTATTCAAAGTACGGGAACACCACATTTAGGAAATATTCTAGGAGCGATCAAACCGGCAATAGATATGGCCAATGATCCGTCTAACGAATCTTTTCTGTTCATTGCGGATATGCATTCGTTGACGCAAATAAAAAATGGCGAACAATTACGCCATAACACTTATGCAGTTGCAGCAACATGGCTTGCATTTGGTCTGGATATAGAAAACACCGTTTTTTACAGACAGAGCGATGTACCGCAAACCACAGAATTAGCTTGGTACCTTAGTTGCTTTTTTCCATACCAACGCTTAACGCTTGCCCATTCCTTTAAAGATAAGGCAGATAGGTTAGACGATGTAAATGCCGGACTTTTTACCTACCCTATGTTAATGGCGGCAGATATCCTATTATATGACGCCAATATAGTACCGGTAGGTAAGGATCAAATGCAACATATTGAAATGACGCGTGATGTCGCATCTCGTTTTCATGCACAATTAGGTGAAACTTTTGTATTACCAGAAGGAAAAGTACAAGAAGAAACCATGTATATACCTGGCACAGATGGTGCCAAAATGAGTAAGAGTAAGGGCAACTTGATCAGCTTGTTTCAGACAGATAAGAAATTACGCAAGCAGATTATGGGAATACAAACAGATAGCACTCCCATGGAAGAACCAAAAGATCCTGCTAACGATAACATTTTCGCGCTATATAAACTTTTAGCTAGTCAGCCTCAAATTGAAGAAATGAGTGCTAATTATTTAGCAGGAAATTATGGTTATGGGCACGCCAAACAAGCACTTTATGAAGTCATTGTAAATAAGTTTGAAGAACCACGTGAGAAGTTTGAATACTACATGAACAACCTTAATGAGATTGATGATGCATTGGCATTAGGAGCTGAAAAAGCCAGAAAAGTTGCAGACGGAGTACTAGAAAGGGTTCGTGAAAAGTTAGGTTATTAACGAGTAGTTTAAAAAACTACAAAAGACAAAAACCGACCAAATGGTCGGTTTTTGTCTTTAATATACTTATCCCATGTCTTAAAATCATCGTCATCATAAAGTCATTTCACGATAAAGTACAAGAACCTAAAGAAAATACGCAACAAACCTAGAAAAACAGACCCAGTAGTTTGCTATAACTTCATATAGCCTCGAACAATTTCCCTGGCAATGGTCGTATTACCCCTTTCATTTCCATAGTCAATAAGGTAGATGACGTTCTAAAAATTGGCAGTTTACAATCTAAGGCAATACTATCCAATAACTGCTTGCCATTATTCTGTAAATATGTGTAGATGCCTTGCTCAATTTCATCAAGCTCAATGAACAATTGTTTTTGAATAGGCTTGGTTTCCTTTTTTCCTATATCCCAATCTAACAAATAAATCAAATCTGCCGCTGCGGTCATTACATGTGCCTTTTGCTGCTTTATTAAATTATTACAACCCAAACTGTACTTGTCCGTAGTTCTTCCAGGAACAGCAAATACATCCCTATTATAACTATTGGCAATATCAGCTGTAACTAAGCTCCCACCTTTTTCAGCAGATTCTACAACTACTGTAGCCTCACTTATACCAGCGATTACACGGTTTCTTTTTAAAAAATTTTCTCGTTCAGGATTACTTGTACTCCAAAATTCAGTGTAGAATCCGCCATTTTTAAGCACTTCAGCTTGATATTTTGCATGAACTTTAGGGTAGATTTGATTTAAACCATGCGCTAGGCATCCTACAGTCTGTAGCCCATGTTTTATTGCTTCCCTTTGAATACAAATATCCACTCCGTACGCAAAACCGCTTATGATTACAGGATCCAGTGGTGCCACATCTTCTATAAACTGCTCACAAAAAGCCGTTCCATAACTCGTTATTTTACGGGTACCTACTACGCTAATAATTTTTCGTTGGGCTAGGTCAATATTTCCTTTCTTGAATAATAATATAGGTCCATCAATGCAATGCTTTAAATATTTAGGATAGTGATCATCTAAAAAATATGTGCATTCAATATCATTTTTAGTAATATAATTGAATTCTGCCTCAGCAGCTACCAAATGCTCAAGATCAAAAAGATGTTTAATTGTATGGGTACCTATACCATCAATTTTTAATAAATTTTGCTTTTTGTCTTCAAAAATTGCTGTTGGACTCCCGCAATGTGAAATTAATTTTTTCGCGAGGACATCTCCAATATTGGGGACATGTTGCAAACGAAGTATTGCAACAAGTTCATCGGCAGTATGTTGTGTAGTTTTCATTTCTTGTTCACAAATTAGGTGAAAAAATATGTTAATAAAAAGTTACGTAAGAGGTTTTTATACCTCTTTATTTTTTCCATATTTGCGCAACTATGGTTTTAGAACACTATATAAGCGATTTACTTTATAGGTACAACTGTGTTGTTGTCCCAGGGTTTGGAGCGTTCCTTACCCAAAAAAATTCTGCGAAATTAAACGTAGTTACCAATACGTTCAGCGCACCCAATAAGTCCATTGTTTTCAATAGACTACTGGTTTCAAATGACGGGCTTTTGGTTTCTTATGTATCCAATGCCGAGAAAGTTTCTTATGAAACTGCATTGGTAGAAATAGAAAACCAAGTGAAAATTTGGCAAGAGGCCTTGATACAAGAAACGTCATTGCACTTAAAGAATATAGGATCTCTTACTAGGAACAACGAAGACAAAATATTGTTTCAGCCTGCAAACGAGACCAACTATTTAACGTCCTCTTTCGGACTTTCCAATTTCAATTCAATTCCTGTCTTAAGGGAAGAACTAAAAGAGGAAATCATAGAAATTGAAGAAAAAATACCGTTCGTTATTAGTCCTGAGCGTAGAGAAAGCGGTCGTTTTAGACCATACTTGAAATATGCTGCTATTTTAATGTTGGCCTTTTCAACAGGAATTACAGGATACAGAGCATACCAGCAGCAACGTACCAATGAGCAAGTTGCAAGACAAGATGCCCAAGAGTATGTTAACAAGCAAATACAGGAAGCTACATTTTTTGATCTTTCACCATTAGAATTACCAACGGTAACCATTGATGCCTCTTCTACTTCAACTACACGACCAACAGTTAACGAAGGTGAAGAAATGCATTATATTGTTGCTGGTGCCTTTAGAGTTAAAGGAAATGCGGACAGAAAAATAGAACAGCTAAAGTCACTTGGCTTTAATGCTGGCTATTATGGCACTAATGCTTATGGATTGCACATGGTTACATTCGATAGCTTTACAAATGCAAACGATGCTTTAAAAGCACTGCGTGAAATTAAGCTTACACAGTCCAAAGACGCTTGGTTGTTATCTGAAAAATAAACCTGCACACATTTTATAAGTATCATTGATGCCCGTATCTTTGCGGAAAATTTCTATTTAATGGAAGCAAAATCGCCTTCAGCATCTCGTACTACAATGACAGATATGGTACTCCCTAGTGAGACCAATGCCCTACAAAATTTATTTGGAGGTGAATTATTGGCCCGTATGGATCGTGCCGCTAGTATAGCCGCAGGAAGACATAGCCGTAGAATAACGGTTACCGCATCTGTAAACCACGTTGCCTTTAATTTGGCCATTCCATTAGGAAGTGTAGTTACTGTTGAAGCAGCCGTTTCTAGAGCCTACAATACTTCTATGGAGGTGTATATAGATGTTTGGATAGAAGACCGCTATAACGGAAAACGAACTAAGGCAAATGAAGCAATTTATACCTTTGTTGCCGTAGATGAAACCGGTAAACCCACCGAGGTACCAGAGTTGGTTCCTGAAACACCCTTAGAGATCACTCGTTTTGAGGGTGCCCTTCGCAGGAAACAGTTAAGTTTGGTTTTAGCAGGTAAAATGAAACCGGACAATGCCACAGAATTAAAGGCTCTATTTACCAAATAATTACTTTAAGCCACTTGTTCATATAACTCCCTTTCCAATTCAGACTGATCAACATCAATTTGAAAAGAAACTTCCATGTCCGCACCTTTTGTATTGACCCAAACATAAAGTGCTGCTAGGACTATACTGCCTACTATAAAGAAAATACTGGAGAGCAACAATGAACTAAATAGGGCAATCATTAAACTTACCATAAGAAATATGGCATAGACCATCATAGGAATATATGATCTAAAACCCTCATAGGTTTCTGCTTTTAACTTTGTACTTCTTTTATTATAATTTTTATCGGTAGTCGTCGAATGTAATGTAAAGGTATTTTCCATAATAGTCTCCTTTTAATCAGTTAACCAAATTTCGCAAAAAAAATGAAATTATCTAAACATAACTATATGTAAATCAGTATAATAACTAATTTTTAAAGAAATGGTATTATTCAAATAACATAAAAATCATTATCACAAAATAGGGTATCAAAAATTGAAGTTATCGGGATCAGGACCAATACGTTCACCAGTTTCCAACCCATCTAAAAAGGATATGTCTTCAGATGATAGTTCAAAGTCAAAAATTTCCGCATTAGCCGCTATACGTTTTGCATGAACAGATTTTGGAATAGCGACAATACCTTTTTGAAGATTATAACGTAGAATAATCTGCGCTACGCTCTTATTGTACTTTTTCGCCAAATCTGCACAAATATCCAACTCAAAAACCTTACCCTGCATAAAGGGAGACCAAGATTCATATTGAATTCCTTTATCCGCACAAAAATCAATAAGATCTTGTTGTACCAAATGTGGATGAAACTCCATTTGGTTTACCATAGGCACCACCTTACAATCCTGCAAAATATCTTCTAAATGATGTTTAAGAAAGTTACTTACCCCAATGGCCTTTATTTTTTTTTGAGCATACAAATACTCTAAAGCACGCCAAGTTTCTTTATACTTACCACTAACCGGCCAATGAATAAGGTAAAGATCTAGATAATCTACACCCAAACGTTTTAAACTCCCATCAAATGCTTTTAGCGTTTCATCATAGCCTTGATCTTCATTCCAAACTTTAGAAACCAAAAATATTTCTTTCCTGTCTATACCACTTTCTCGAATACCCTTACCAACCCCTTCTTCGTTTTTATAGATTGCAGCAGTGTCTATGTGCCTATAACCAATTTCAAGTGCATTTTTAACGGCATTAACCACTTCTTGATCATTATCTGACTGATAAGTACCCAAGCCTAAATACGGCATTTGTACTCCGTTATGTAATGTAAAACTCCCTGTAAGATCGGTAATATTGATGTGTTTTTCCATTTGAATACAGTTTAAAGACGGTACACCCATTCTTCTGGGTTTAAACGAGACGTATCTTGATATAAATAAAATTTTAACCTGGTCTGGCCATTGTTCCTATTGGTATATACGATACCCAACTCTTCCTTGCTTGATACCTTATCACCTTTCTTCACATAAAGTTCAGATAGATTGTAATACGTACTTATAAAGTTACCATGCTTAATTTGAACACCTTTGTTACCACCGGGTACTGCTAAAATTGCAATGACCTCGCCTTCAAAAATCGCCCTGGCTTTGGCTCCTTCATCCGTGGCAATGATCACACCATTACTTTGGTGCTTGATCCCTGGGTAAACCGGGTCCGCATACACTCCAAACCCCTGACTCTTAATTCCCTTTTCAACTGGCCAGATCAGCTTTCCCTTATTCGCTGAAAAACTGCTGGCTATTCTAGAAGCTTCGGGGGTAAGAACAAATTTGCTGGTATTCTTGGAAGTGCTACCAGATTTTTTGTTAGAAGCAGCAATAGCACTTCGTATCAATTTTTCTATTTGTTGATCGATCTTTCTTGCCTCTTTCTTTTTAGCTTCGATTGCACTTGCATACTTGCTTTCATTTTTACGAATAGTTCCTAGAAGTGCTTTTTGAGATTGAATTTCGGCAAATAATTGATTCTTTGCTTTTTTGTTCTGGGCCAATAATACCTCTTTTACTTTTCGTTCCTCGTTAAGGTCGGCATTCAACCGTGAAAGCTCATCAGTTTTAGCCAATATCTCAGCTCCCTGTTCTTTTCTGTAATCTGTATACTGCTTCATATATTGAAGCCTTTTAAAGGCTTGAAAGAAGCTTTCTGAAGATAGCAGGAACATTAATCTATTTTGTTTGGATTTATTCTGATAAGACTTTTGTATCATCTTAGCGTATTCATCCTTTACCTCTTGTAGTTCGGTTTTTAATTTGCCAATATTTCTGATGTTGGTATTAATTTGCCTGTTCAACAAATTAGATTGTTGATTGGTTACCCGAATTAATTGTTGGCGCACCGTAATTTTTTTATCCAAGGCTTCCATCTGATCCAGAACATTGCCTTTCTCCTTTTTCTCAGCAAATAGCAATCTATTGATATCGCGTATTTCAGATTGAAGTTGTTCGCGTTTTTCCTCTAAAGCTTTTTGTTCGCTAGTCTGCGCTATTAGGTTTACCGAAGTAAACAATAATAGTAACAAAACACTAGGTTTAAATCTGAACAACATCTGTTTAAAGCTCTATTTCATTAAAACCCTTAGGAATTGAATATGGAAAATTGACCGTGCCGTTCAACTCCAAATTCCTAAATTCAAGGTCTATATTATTTTCACTATCCTTAGTAATTGCTTTTACCATAATTTCATTAGGTAAAATTTCATTATCCAAACTTTGATAATTTTTATAGGCAATCTCTAAAACTCTTTTCTCCAGCGGTTGCGAAAGTTGCTGTAAAGCCATCTTAAAGTTCTTTGGCTCTACCTGAAATAATGTTTTGTATAAAACGTCTTGCTCTTTAGGCGTTAAACGATAACTCTCATTTGAGATGCCTATATCGTATTTTCCTTGTCTTAAATCTATAATTGCCTGCCCAGTGAGCAAATTTTGTAAAATGGAAAAGTCTACTTCTGTACCCAATAAATCACTTAAATACGAGAAGTCGCCATCAAAATATTCATTTTCCAATTTATTATAAAAAGACACCCTATCTGGAGTAATATATGCCTTAACAATGCCAAGAGGAGCACTCATCCATATTGCCTTGTCCTTTTCCATACGTAGGCTCACTGATACGTTCTGTGAGGTTTCACCATCAGAATAACTAATTTTTACCCTACCTGCCAATGTTTTAAATCCAGCTTCATTTTGATAATGTGCCTTTATAACTGATTTGGATGATAGCTTAGCATCTACCGTACCCCCAGAAATCACCTTTGTACTTTTACAAGATACCATGAAAATTATCATGACCATAGGTAAGGCATATTTCATTTCTATTATTTTTAAAAACTTCATCATCTATACATCAAGATTTAATTTTACTAAGGTACATATTTGCTTTAGACGTATTATTGGTTGCGGTATAGGCTTTGACCAATTCTTTATAAATGGCATTTTCCAAAGGAATATCATCTATTAAATAATCTAACGCACCCTCTAATATTTCAATAGCATCTTTATGCTTTTGTAAATTGTTCAAAGCAGCTCCGTTGGCATAATAAAAATAGGGTTGCGACGGAAAACTCTCCATTGCTTCTTCCGTAGTTTTTAACAACATATCATTTCCCGTATCTGTTTTGAGCATTGCCTCTATTCTAGATTTAAAACCTTCTATACTGTTTAAATCTTTATTAGGTGCAGTATTTACGGCTCTAACTGAATGTACAAAAGTCCTTTTCTGGTTAGCAATAGAATCCGTAATCTTTTTTGCCAAATACTCTTGCTTTTTAGAGATGTTTACACCTTTTAACAGCGTTTGTGCGGTAACATAATCTTCGTTCAAATAATAGATCTCTGCTAAATTCACCCTCATCTGAACATTGTTCCATGGTAATTCTTCTCTAACATCGCCTATTACGGCTTTTTTGGCGTTAATAACATCTACAAGTGTTTCTGCATACCAATAATTTTCTGGTTCTCCGTTCAATGCCTCCACAGCATACTCTTGTGCATTGATGTATTGCTTCTCGTACAAATGAAATTTGGCCAACTCAAAAGAAACAACGGTATTTTGAGGTTGTAAACGCTTACATTCCAAGAAATACGTAATTGCACGGTCATAATTTCTAATGCCTTTCTGCTTTAAGCCTTCGAAAAAATTTTCTTGAAAAGTATCGGAATACTCTTCAAGGAAAACTTCTGAACTTTGTTCAATATCCAATTCAGGCGTTTCTTGTGCACAAATGGTTAAGGGGGTACATAAAACCCCGATAACAAAACCCAAAAACACCGCCTTTACCATACTATTTATCAGATTTCTATTTTACACCTGTACTACCAAAACCGCCTTCTCCCCTAGCAGTTTCAGACAAACTTTCTACTTGGTTCCATTCTGCACGTTCGTGTTTTGCAATGACCATTTGAGCAATACGTTCGCCGCTTTCAATTACAAAATCTTCATTGGACAGGTTTACTAAAATAACACCTACTTCTCCTCTATAATCAGCATCAATTGTGCCAGGTGCATTAAGTACGGTTATTCCCTTTTTAGCCGCCAAACCACTTCTTGGCCTTACCTGAGCTTCAATACCTACAGGTAATTCAATGAAAAGACCAGTTGGTATAATAGCTCTTCCTAAAGGTTGCAGTGTAACCGCTTCGGCAAGATTAGCTCTTAAGTCCATACCAGCAGACGCATTGGTCTCATAATTGGGTAAATCGTGACCTGACTTATTGATAATTTTTATGTTCATCTGTTTAGATATAATTTTTTAAGATTTTCAAATTCCAGCTTATATACCAAGCCCAAGAATACTAATAACAAAGGTATACCTATAAATAGGTTCCTATCAAAAATGTAAAATGAAAGCGTAGAAAACAAGATGGACATTCCTAAATAAAAGATAATTTTTCTAAAATTATATGGAATGGGATAATACATACGCCCAAAATAAAAAGAAAGCATCATCATAGTACCATATGCCATTAATGTAGCCACTGCTGATGCCATATAGCCGAAATACGGAATAAAAATCAAATTGATAATTATAGTCAGTACGGCACCTATCATTGAAATATAAGCGCCAAATTTGGTGCGATCCGTAACTTTATACCAAACGGACAGGTTATGGTAAATTCCTAAGAAGAAACTTGCCAAAACAATTAATGGAACTATAGGCATGGCATCCCAATATGATTCATTTAGAACAAGAAAACGCTTTAGAACATCAGAAAAAACCACAACTGACAATAAAATAATACTGCCCAAAACCACGAAATAATTTGTAATCTGAGCATATGCTTTCTGGGGATTTTTGGTATCTGAATGACTAAAGAAAAAAGGTTCAATTCCCATTCTAAAAGCAGTCGCAAAAAGTGTCATAAACAGCGCAAGTTTATAGCATGCTGAATATTTTCCCATTTCACTTTTGGCAATATCTATTGGCAATAACTCTGATAACAGATAACGGTCAAAAACCTCATTAATGGTAAAAGCAATACCGGCAACCATAACCGGCATAGCATAGCGGACCATCCTTTTCCAGAGTTCTTTATCGAAAACATATGGCTTACGGATGTAAACCCTAATCATCAATAATAATGTAACACCACTAGCAATTAAATTGGCAATTAAAATATAAGGTATCTCATAATCTGGTTTATATAACGAGTTGAAAAAACCTGTTGATGAGCCTGTAGCTATCTTAGGTAAAAAGATCAAGAAAAATAAGGTGAGCCCTAGGTTAAGAGATACATTTAATATTTTAACAATGGCGTATCGCATTGGCTTTTCGTTAGCCCTTAACCAAGCAAAAGGAATAATAGCTAAAGCATCTAATGCCAATATCCCTAATACATAATTCATAAAAGGCAAGTCAATATTCAACGCAGTGGACAATGGCGTCTTAAATAATATGCCCACTAAAACTAATAAAGCGGTTGAGCCCATTATAGATAATAACGAAGTGCTAACTACCTTTTTTCTATTTTCTGATTCCTTGTAAAAACGAAAAAACGCCGTTTCCATACCGTATGCCAAAAAAACATTGAAAATTGCAAACCAAGAAAATATCAAAGTAACCTCACCATATTTGCCCGGTGCCATTACATCGGTATAAATAGGTACAAGTAAAAATGAAATCATCCTTGGCAAGACAGTTGCCAAGCCATAGATCGCAGTTTGTTTAAAAAGTTTTTTGAGTGGATTCAAGCACTGTACATTAAGGCGATAAAAGTACCTATTAAAAGCCTAGTTACAAAGTTAGTTTTTGGGTGCGCCTTTATAAATTAGGGGTTGTTTTTGTTTTATGTCTGATACCTTTGCATATTTCAACTTTCCATTTTCGCTGTAACTCACAACGGCCTCATCTTTACCTAGGTTTAAATCTATAGCTTCAGGAGACTTTAAAGCAGTATTAGGTATTCTGACAACGATCACATTTTCGCCATTCACTGAATTGACGATGGCATCTACCTGTTTTTCCCTAAAATAAACATGATTCATTTGAATATCGGAATTCTCAATCAACGTAACCGGAATTCTCAATTCTGTACCAGAACCGCTTTCTTCACGACCACTCACATATTCCTGACAAGACGCTTTACCTATATCAAATGAAGGTTCTGCTTGCAACTTTTTCTGAGAAGTACAACTAGTTAAACAAAGACAAAAAAGTAAAAAATAAGTATTAAGATATTTCATTAGACCATATTATACTTATAAAGATAATAAGTAATATGGGTTTAATACGTCATTTAACATGGCTATCACAATTTAATGCACTAATCCGCCTTTTGCAATTGCCTTAATTTATTAAGCTCGTTTTTTACCTGCCTGTAAATAAATACACAGAAAACCGTTAAAAAAACTATGGATGAACATAGTATATATACATAAAAACCAGGTGACAGCGATGCTTTGAACAGAGGTAACAGAATAATAAACCCAACGGTATAAATAATAATCACCAATGGAGTAATTATAAAATGTGTAAACCTTCTGAAGGAGTAGTATGTAGTCAAATCTTGTTTAAACGTATTATAGTCAGCACTAAAATTGATAGATCTTAATCTTCTTAAACTAAAGAGCTCAATACCTATTCTAACCATTAAACTACCGATCATTAAAGCGATCCCCAATAAAAATGTCGCATTTTTATAGCCGGAAACGTACAGTAGAAAAGCGAACAATGTTATGATTGTAATTGTTAAAACTGCATTCCCTGTTCTTTGTTTGTTTTCAATGGATTTTACACTTTTCAAGAGTGATTTAAAACTCTCTTCAGTTGCAGATATCTTAGATTGGTTTTGCCATGTATTTTGTAAATCTTCAAAATTGTTCATGATTTGCACATTTTGTAAGTTGTTGTTTTATTCTATGTATTCTAGTTCTGATAGCGTCATGCTTAATCCCTATGATTTCTGAGATCTCTACTTGTGGCACATCTTCTAGTTCCAACAAAATTATAGCCTTGTTAGTGTTACTTAATTGGTTGATGCATTTGTACAATTGAAAAAGCATATCTTCTTTTTCTACAGAATCTTCACTACTCTCACTTATTTGCAAATCATCAATTTGTAGTTTTTTCTCTTCTTTCTTCTCCCTACGTATTTCTGCCAAACAAGTATTCACACAAATTCTATAGATCCATGTAGCTATTCCGCTTTCATTTCTAAACGTATCTAAGTTTTTCCAAACTTTAATGAACGTTTCCTGGGTCAAATCTTTGGCCAGTACATCATTACCTCCGGTATACCCCATGCATAAACGCATTACTTTAGGGTAATTAATCTCATATATATTTTTATATGTTGTCTCCTTAGGTGTCATTAATCCTCTAATGCTTTAAGTACATTTTCAATGAACCAATCTGGTTGATCAAACATTATAAAGTGCGAAGATCCCATGGCAAATTCCAAGTTATATTCTTTAAGGGTTTTATACTGACTATTATATGTGGTTTTAGCCATTTCTATCCCATAAGGTTCAGTTGCCGCTAAAATGGTTACAGGTATATCAATTTTAGAAAGGTCGTTACGCAAATCCAATTTCAATAAATCAGTATAACCATAGACATATGTTTCTCGATCAGCTTTTATCATCCAATCTTTTATTATTTCTTGGTTTGATGCATCTAAAGCCATTCCGCTTGCCATTTGACTGACCATAGACTCAAAATCCTTATCGTTCATGCCCATTACTTTCTTATTATAAGGTGAATCATAAACCATATATTCACTTTTAAAGTTAGGCATCATTAAAGCACCGGTTGAGGGCAAAGCATCAATTATGATCAATTCTTTAAAAGCACTATTTTCTGTAGCCATCCAAAGTGCTAATGCACCGCCTAAACTGTGCCCAAGCAGAACAGCATTATCTAATTTGTTACTAGAAATATACTTAACCAATTCATCTTTAATTTTTGGTAGCCAAGGTTTTTCTATAGCGGGCACATCGCCAAAACCGGCAAACGTAAATACATGACATTCATAATCTTTAGATAGCTCAGCAACGGAAGCTTCCCAAACATCACCAGTACAGGCAAAGCCCGGAAATAAAAGTATTGGTTCACCTTTACCAATGACTTCAACTTTAAAAGGGTTGTCTTGAGCAGTTATTGAAAAGGAGGAAATAAAAAATAATGCGAATACTAATAATTTAATTGTTTTCATCGTAAGAGTTTTTGTTTTGTTCACCCTTTAGATTCAAGAATTAAAAAATGTTACCTTTTTATTTGAAAAAATATTATTCTGGTTCTACATCCATCCTTTTTATAGCCGTTGTAGCCAAAATAAAGGCAATTAAGAGAAGAACCGCGGCAAGGGCATATGGAGCGCCAGGAAAATAAATTGAAGTCTCAGGCCTAATAAAATAATAAAATACGGGCGCAAATATAAATTGCCCTAAAATGGCCGTTATGCTAACCAGACCGGTTATAGAGCCCTGTAAAATTCCCTGCTCTTTTTCCGATACTTGATTAGAAATAACACCTTGTACGGTAGGTCCGGCAATACCACCCAATGCATATGGAATCAAGAATGCATACAGCATCCAAGGTTCATGGGCAAAAGAAAACAAGAACATACCCACTGTCCACAATAAAAAGCCATAGATGATAACCTTACGTTTTCCAAATTTTGTCACTAATTTACCAACCAAAAACCCTTGAACAACGGCAACCAATAAGCCAACTACCATAAGAGACAATCCTATTTGTCTCGGGTTCCAATCATACCGTTCTATCCCGTAATAAGACCATGTAGAAGGTAATGCCTGACCAGCAAGGTTTGCCAAGAAAAATGCAGAAATCAACAGTAGAATTCCCTTATAATTGCGCAATGCGAACAATGAAACCCCAGGAATCATCTTTGCATAGTTAATTTGTCTTCTGTTCTCCATGGTCAATGATTCTGGAACAAAGAAATATCCGAACAAAAAGTTTGCAAATGTTAACCCTGCAGCTATATAAAAAGGCAAACGTATATCTATTTCACCAAAAAAACCACCTATACCCGGACCTATAATAAAACCTATTCCGAATGCAGCACCTATTAATCCGAAGTTCTTTGCTTTGTTTTCTTTGGTACTTACATCAGCAATATAGGCGGATGCCACGGTAAAACTTGCACCAGTAATTCCCGCTAAAAACCTACCCAAAAACAACCAAACAATAGAAGGTGCCCAAGCGTGGATTAAATAGTCTATACTTAACCCTAACAAGGCGATAAGCAATATGGGACGTCTACCATATTTATCGGATATTTCACCCAATACAGGCGAAAACAGAAATTGCATACCTGCAAAAGCCGTTGTTAACCACATACCATAGATAATAGCCATATGATTGCCTTCACCCGTTAATTCCATAATCAAATCAGGGATAATTGGTAGAATTATACCAATGCCAATGACATCAACAAGAATAGTTATGAATATAAAAAGTAAGGCGGTTTTATTGGATTTCATGGTGATGACAAAAGTCGGGTAAAAAAAGGAAAATAAAAGCAATAAAAACAAAAACCCCACTGGTTAGTGGGGTTTTTATATATAGTTTAAAGCGTTTAAGCTTTAGACAACATGAAGTCATCTATATGTGAACATTTTTAATTGTTCAATGCCTCTGCACCACCAACGATTTCTAAAATTTCATTAGTAATTGCTGCTTGCCTTGCTTTGTTATATGTCAATTTCAATTGGTCACGTAGCTCAGTTGCATTATCTGTAGCCTTGTGCATTGCAGTCATACGAGCACCATGTTCACTAGCAAAAGAATCTCTAATACCTTTATACAATTGTGTTTTTAAGGATTTAGGAATCAATTGCTCTATAATTTCAACCTTAGAAGGCTCAAAAGTATAATCTGCACTTGCCGTTTCTTCTACCTCTAATGGTACAATTGGCAAAAACTGCTCGGTCATAACAATTTGGGTAGCCGCATTTTTGAATTTGTTGTACACAATATCAATACGGTCATATGCGCCAGCCGTGAACAATTCCATTAAGTTCTCTGCTATTGCTGCAACATTATCAAAGGTTAGATCATCAAATACACCACTATGGTTAGCAATAACATTATAGCGTTTACCTAAATAATCATTAGCTTTTTTGCCTACCGCAACAAAATCAACTTCTTTACCTGCATAAACATTTTCAACAAGGTTAACAGATTGCTTTAAGATGTTGGTATTAAACGCCCCACATAGACCTCTGTTAGAAGTAACCGATACGACCAAAACTTTATTCACCGTACGATTATCGGCATAAACACTACCAGAATCACCTTCTAAACTAGCACTTAGGTTTTGTAGTAATTCGGTCAGTTTATCGGCATAAGGTCTCATTGCCGTAATGGCATCTTGCGCCTTTTTCAATTTTGCAGCAGAAACCATTTTCATGGCACTGGTAATCTGCATCGTTGAAGAAACCGATGAAATCCTATTTCGTATTTCCTTTAAATTTGCCATTTTATTCAGTATTTAGTAAAAAGTACAAAGTATTAAGTTGCTTCAACACTTTGTACTTTTTACTCAGTACTCAGTACTTTTTTAGTTCTTATATTTCGCAGAAAGCTCTTTACAAACAGAAGTCAAGGTATCTGTTACTTCATCTGTAAGCTTACCAGACTTCAAGGTATCTAGAACATCTCTGTGCTTAGCGTTCAAAAACTCCAAATAATCACGTTCGAATTCTTTTACTTTCTCAACAGGAACATCTCTTAACAAGTTTTTAGAACCTGCATAGATTATAGCTACCTGATCTTCTACCGTAAATGGATCATTCTGAGCTTGTTTTAATATTTCAACGTTTCTACGTCCTTTTTCAATTACGTTCAATGTCGCAGCATCTAAATCTGAACCAAATTTAGCAAAGGCTTCCAATTCACGGAACTGTGCTTGATCCAGTTTCAATGTACCGGCAACTTTCTTCATTGATTTAATCTGAGCGTTACCACCAACACGAGATACAGAGATACCTACGTTAATTGCTGGTCTAACACCTTGGTTGAATAAATCTTGCTCTAAGAATATCTGTCCGTCAGTAATAGAAATTACGTTCGTTGGGATATATGCAGAAACATCACCTGCTTGAGTTTCAATAATTGGCAAAGCCGTTAAAGAACCACCACCTTTTACCATTGGTTTTAACACCTCTGGCAAATCGTTCATTTCTTTTGCAATATCATCATCATTGATAACTTTTGCAGCACGCTCCAATAATCTAGAGTGTAGGTAGAAAACGTCACCTGGGTAAGCCTCACGTCCTGGTGGTCTTCTTAACAAAAGAGACACCTCACGGTAAGCAACCGCTTGTTTTGATAAATCATCATATATAATTAATGCAGGACGACCTGTATCACGGAAATACTCACCAATAGATGCTCCGGTAAACGGTGCATATACTTGCATTGGCGCAGGATCAGATGCATTAGCAGCTACAATGGTAGTATATGCCATTGCACCTTTATCTTCCAATACTTGAGCAATACCGGCAACGGTAGATGCTTTCTGACCTATGGCAACATAGATACAGTAAACAGGCTCACCAGCATCATAAAATTCTTTTTGGTTTAGAATGGTATCAATACAAACCGTAGTCTTACCAGTTTGACGGTCACCAATAACAAGCTCTCTCTGCCCTCTACCAACTGGGATCATCGCATCAATTGCCTTAATACCAGATTGCATTGGCTCTGTTACAGGCTCTCTGTAGATTACACCTGGAGCTTTACGCTCAAGTGGCATCTCATAAGTATCACCGGCAATAGGTCCTTTACCATCGATCGGGTTACCTAAGGTATCCACAACACGACCAACAATACCTTCACCAACTTTTACAGAAGCAATACGTTGTGTACGCTTAACCGTATCTCCTTCACCAACAGATTTAGAAGGTCCTAAAAGAACCACACCAACGTTATCTTCTTCAAGGTTCAAAACGATACCTTCAAGACCGCCTTCGAATTCAACCAATTCTCCATATTGAGCATTAGCTAGTCCGAAAACTCTAGCGATACCATCACCAACCTGTAATACAGTACCTACTTCGTCTAAAGTAGCGGTAGCATCGAATCCTGATAATTGTTTCTTTAAAATTGCTGATACTTCAGCGGCTTTTACTCCTGCCATTTTTAATTAGATATAAGATATTAGACAATGAATGTAACCATTCGTGGTCTTATATTGTTATTATAGACTATTTGAAAATTCTCTTTTTAAGTTATTAAGCTTGTTGCTTACGCTAGCATCATACTGTAAATCTCCAACTCTTAAGATGAAACCTCCAATAATACTTTCGTCAATTTTACTTTTAATGGTAACCTCATCACCAGTAATAGTAGCAACCTGCTTTAATATTTTTTTCTCCATCGCGGCATTTAAAGGTACAGCGGTTGTTACGTAAGCAACATTCTTACCTTTTAATTGCTCATTTAGGATAATGTATTTTAAGGCTACCTCATTTAACATACCTAAACGCTTGTTGTCTACCAACATTGTTATAGCGCCTTCCGTAATTGAATTACATCCTTTGAAAATTTCAAGTAATGCACTCTTTTTAGAAGTACCGGAAACCACCGGACTTGCCAATACATCTTTTAATTCTTTACTATCTGAAATAGTAGTGGCGATTGAACGCATATCTTTCTCAACAGCATCCAAGGCTTTGTTTTCCTTGGCCATGTCCAATATTGCCTTTGCGTAACGTAATGCAGCTCTAGATTCGCTCATTATTTCTTTTAGTTAAGTTTTATATCGCTCAACATGGTATCTACCAACTTCAATTGCTTGTCATTGCTAGATAACTCCTCTTTTATAACTTTCTCAGCTATTGCTACAGACAATTCTGCAACTTGACTTTTAATATCGGCAACAGCAGCTTTTTTCTCACTTTCTATAGCAGCTTGCGCTTGTTTCAACATTTTGTCGCCTTCAGCTTTTGCCTGCTCTTTAGAATCAGCTATCATTTTTTCTTTGATCTCACGAGCTTCTTTCAACATAGATTCACGTTCAGCACGTGCCTCTTGCAACATTCTATCATTATCCGCTTGTAAGTTTTGCATATCCGCTTTTGCTTTTTCAGCTGCGGCCAATGCTTCTTGAATACCTGTCTCCCTTTCGTTCAAAGAGTTCAAGATAGGTTTCCAAGCAAATTTTACCATTAAGAAAATTAAACCTAATAATAGAATTGTTTGTACGATAAACAATCCTGGTGAAAAATCATTCAATAAAACTTCCATATTCTAATCTTTAAAATCTAAATCAATAATTAAAAACATTTCCTGTAACCAACCGTTACAGGAAGATGTCTTTGGGTTTTCGTGTTCTTATTTTCCTAAGAACAAAGCACCGAATGCTAAACCTTCTAAAAGTGCAGCTACGATAATCATCGCAGTTTGAATTTTTCCTGCCGCTTCTGGCTGACGAGCAATACCTTCCATTGCTTTACCACCGATTTGACCAAGACCTAAACCTGCTCCGATAACGATTAAACCTGCTCCAATTAAATTGTAAGTTACCATACTAATTGATTTATATAATTAAATTAAAAAAACTCTTGTTAAATAAAATCCCCTCTAACATCCTCTACATCTGCCACTTCATGACCGTGAGAATCATGCTCATGGTCGTGATCATGTTCCGCTACCGCCATACCTATAAACAAAGCTGAAAGTGCCGTAAAAATATATGCCTGTAAAAAGGCCACCAACACCTCAATAAGCGTGATAAAGAATGATAAAACCAATGAAAGACCCGTAGCACCTGCCACACCTAAACTTTCTTTTAGCGTAAACATAATCGCAATTAAGCTCATTACAACAATATGCCCTGCAGATATGTTTGCGAACAAACGTACCAATAATGAAAAAGGCTTAATGATAAAAGCACCTGCCAATTCTATAATCGCCAAAATTGGTTTTACGAAAACCGGTACACCTGGCATCCACAAAATGTGCATCCAGTAATCTTTGTTACCGCTAACCGTATATATGATCAAGGTAAATATTGCCAAACAAGCTGTAACCGCTATTTGCCCAGTTACATTGAACCCAAATGGAGTAAGCCCCAACAAGTTCAACACCCATATAAAAAAGAATACCGTTAAAAGATACCCTGTAAATCTTCTGTAATGTTTTTCTCCAATGTTAGGTCTAGCAATCTCATCTCTAACATATAAAACAAGAGGCTCCAACACTCTACCAAAACCAGTTGGTACACTTTTCTTAGTATATTGTTTAGCTAAAGAAGAAAATGCAAACAACAATAACAAACCTACCAACAAGATACCAACAACACTTTTAGTAATAGAAAAATCTAAAACTTTATGCGCATTTGTTGCGTGATGTTCTTCGTCAAAATTTACAGATGAAGCACCAGCTTCCAACTCATAAATTTTACTGTGAAGTTTTACAAATTTAGAACCGTTCTTTTCAACAATTACGTGTCCGTTATCGTCATGATGAAATTCTGATGACATAAAAGTCACCAAACCATTGCTTGACCAAAGTATTACCGGAAGCGGAAAACCAACATGCTTTCTTTCTCCAGCATCATTGGTATAGGAGAATAAATGAAAATCATGAGAATCCTTAAGGTGATGTAAAATATACTCATCTACCTGCTCCTTACCACTTACCGCTCCTTCAGGTGCTGTGTCTGATACCGCGAAACTTTGCAATGAAAAACAAAGTATTAGAAGTTGTAATAAGGTTTTAATCGTATTTGAAACTTGCATCATTAGTTCTTTATCAAAAAATTAAGCTCCTAGAAATTTTGCGCAAAAGTAGTCAATAATAACATAACCATCCCAATTTTAAAGCTTTAAAATTTACAGACTTTTATTCCCCATTATTTTGGCAATAAAAAACACCTCTAGAAATAGAAAAATTAAAATCGGAATCAACAGCATTCCTCTATATAACTGAGGCATAATACGTTCTCCAAGTAAGTATGGGTAAAAGATCATAGCAAACAACGTAATCTTAAATACAAGTGCCGCCATGTATAGAAACCCTAATTGCTGAAAAAATGAATTGTTTTTAGCCGCAATGAAAAAGACAATCACCAATACGAGTGAAAACACATAATGAAATGTATAGGCTTTTTTCAATAATGGAATAAAATAAGGTTCAGCATTGCTTAAAAGCTGATCTTGTAAAAAAAAAGAAGTCGCGCCCACAACAGTGAACACGACTATATATAAAATGATATTTTTTAGCAACGTTTTATTTATTTAATGCCATAACCTTTTTTATGACCAAATAGATAGACAAAAATACTGCAAGTAAAGTAAATGTATCTTCTAAAAACGTTTTTTCATATTTTTCATCTAACCATTCTCCTAAAAGATTGCCCAAAAATATAGTGACACCCATTTGTATGGCAACACCAGATAAGCTTGCGGCGTTTCTTAAAAGCTCAGAATTATCATTGTCTTTACGAGGCTTTTGCGGCTCCATTGTTCGGTGCTTTAAAACCTGCAGGGTTACTTCCTCCTTTTTTACCGCCCATGTTACAAGAAGCATTAAAAGTAGCACCTGGTTCTACTGCCAGCTTACTTACAGATACCGTACCTTCTATTACAGCAGATGATTTTAAGGATAACAGATCAGATACCAATAATTCGCCATTAAAACTACCTTCTATATCTGCATTTACACATTCTACTTTACCATGAATATAGCCGTCTTTGCCAATGACCACTTTGCCAGAGGTTTTTACATTACCATCTAACTTTCCATCTATACGAAAATCTGCTTCTGAGATGATATCTCCTTTGATTTTGGTATTCTTCTCTATTCTGTTGGGTTGTCCTCCTATTTCATTCATAGCTTTAGGTTTTTGTCTGTCTGAAAACATTGTTCACGGTTTTGGGGTTAAAAGCGTATTTCTATAATCGATTATATTTTTGTGTACTTGTATAATCTTATAGTTCTCTGATAAAACTACAAAATTCTCATCAGCAACTCGGTAATCCTTATTATTTTTTAATAGCTCTGCATAGCCAAGTGCATAATCTTTTGACTTAAACCCATGAACTACTACAAATTGATCTTCTAGGTTATAAATATCTTTAGAAATCTTGTTCTTGTATTTAAGATCGGTAATTGATTTCTCTAACAGTTCCATCAGCTTAAGCGCCTTTTCATTATTACTTCTCTTAAAAGGAAAAACAACTTTCCAGTTAGAGGTTCCCTTGGAGTCTGTTTCCGGTGAAAATTCTTTTTGCTCCAGTTTAGGAAGTTGCTCTGCTATCATTTGCTCGGCTTTTTTACCTTCTGGATTATTAGGATACGTCAAAGCCACATAGTTCAACGCTTCTTTAAAAAGCTCAAAACCTTGCAGCCTACCAATGGCATTTGCTTTCAACATTTCAAACTTTGGAACAATAGGGTCACCTGTAAATCTATTGATGTTTTCCTCCGCACCTGTAATTACCTGCAAAAAGTGTTGTTCTTGATATTGTTTGAACAAATTCTCATAGCGTTTCTCTGGACTATCTGAACTGTCTGCCAGAACCGCTTGTGGGTTTAACAATATTTCCGCGTACCTAGAATTTGAGTGGTTGGCAATAATATCTGCTTTCATAGTCTCTTTCAACGGACTATCTACTTCTTCATATATCTTGTACAGGTTATATTTAGAAGGTAAGATCAAACGCTCTTCGGCATTTGAGGCTAGAACGTTTTCCAATTTCTCTGCCGCTAAAAGATTTTCATTGAACTTTTCCTTATAGATAAGCCCTAATTGATAGTTGGCAAAATTACGTTCTGTCTTTAAGCTATCTATAATAGCAACATCTGTAGGTAAACGATCCATGTAATAGTCTAACGAGAATTTCTCATCTTCACTAACTACACTAATACTATCATTTGCTCCCGGAGCATTCTGTAATGCAATATTCTCACTATTAATAAGCGACTTGTCTGACCATCGCCAATCATCTGTCAATTCTCTATTGCCCCAACGGTTTTTAAAGTCGTTTTGACCATAGCCCAAACTAGTAATGTTATAGAAATAGAATTTGCCTTTATTCTCTTTACCGCCCTTGCTGTTGTTAAAAGCAGCAAAACCATCTGTAATTCTTTCCTTCTCTTTTTTCTGCGCAGCTTCCTTAGCTTTTTGTAGCTCTTCAATATGTTTACCAAAATATGCCAATTGCTCATCTTTTGGCATTTGGTAAACCGTAATTACACTATCTGCATAATGCACAATATCCTCATACTTAATAACGTCTTCAAGGTTATCTCTTTTTTTCTTGATTGCCCTAAATTTCTTGGTATTCTCGTTAAGGTTGGTCAATACACTATCATAATAGGCACCTGCGGGCTTATAAATGCTTTCATCAAAATTATATTCTGCTAAATTCTCATAGTTGAGCGCATTCAATTTTGGCTTGTTCTGCGATGCCCTGAGCGATTTGTTGAAATACAATATTGCCAAACTATCGGATTCTTGTTCTAAGTGAAACTCTGCCAATTGTCTATAAATACCATCTAAGTAAGGTCTGTTCTCCCTATTTAGCTCCATCTTGGTTAAATATTCCAAGATTTCTTCTTTATTCTCACCAGTGACTTGGGTATTCTTTAATTTTTCGATTTTGGCGTTGATCATATAAATCCTAGGGGACTTTCTATTCAACTCAATCACCTTATCAAAAGCATAATTGGCACTGTCCTTATAACCCAATTGATTGTACAACTGACCAATAATATAATAGTACCTTCCTTTTTCAGGATTTTTTTTTGTGTAATGCGATGCAATTTTTAGGTTTTGAACCGCAGTATCCGGAGCATTAAGATTTATATAAGCTTGAGCCAACATAGCCCTTGCATCTGCATACTCTTGATCTTTTAAACGCTCATATTTCATTAAGCGCTTTAAATTTTTTATCGCTAAATCGTCATTTTCTAATCTAATATTTACCTTCTCTCTCCAAATACTTGCTTCATTAAGCTTATCACTTTCCGAATATTTATTAAGAATGTAATTGAAGGATTCCAATGCAGGAATGTAGCGTTCATCAAAATAACGGGCTTTACCTAACAATAGAAAAGCCTCATCTATTTGAGGGTTGCGTTCTTCATCCTTAATATCCATACTATGCTTTTGAATAGCCTTTGTAGCTTTTTCCTCTGCAATAAGAAAATTAGGATTGTTGTCTTCTGAATCTAATTTTATTTCGCCGCTAACTTCTAAACGTTCTATGGGCAACACTTCAAAGTAATCATCTTGATAAGTATCGTTCAACGTTTCTCGCCCTTGTTCAAAAGCAATGTTACCATTATACAAGGTGTTATACTTGGTATTGAGCGCGTGCCAATTTCGGTTTACGAACTTGTCTTTCTTAACGGAACATGCATTAAAAAGCATACTCGTTAAAACACCGGATAAAATAAGTTTGTTTCTAAGATTCAAAATAGATAATCTACGTATGTATGATTAACTTAAAAACAACCAGATTATTATACCGTTAATCGGTAAACTGCATATTTATTTTTAAGCCGTGTCACCATTTATGAACCGCTATACCAAATTTTTACCGACCATATAGTTTGTTTTACAATAAAATGATCAAGAGCTTATGAGTTTACTGCAGATAATCTGATCCAATGCAACTTCGTCGGATTTTATAAGATCAGCGACGAAATGTAGATATAAAAAAACCGACCTAATGGTCGGTTTTAAGTTTTTGTACTAACTGTAGTACTTCTTATTGAAAACCAGTTAAATTTTACCATATGTAGTTCTTAACTGTGCTCTACGCGGACATATATTTTTAAATTATTCCACAACAACCTCAGCCTTTTCAGACCCAAAAAAGACTTCTAATTCTTTCAAAGTCTCGGCAGATGTTTCAATGTCTTTGACTACCTCACCTTTGTTCAGTACAACAATACGCTCACATACTTCGGTTACATGAATTAGATCATGACTAGAAACCAATACCGTTACATCTTGCTGTGCAGCCAAATCTTTAATGATCTGTTTAAGACGTATTTGTGTTGTGGGATCTAAATTTGCAAACGGCTCGTCTAAAATAACAACTTTGGGGTTCCCAATAAATGAAGCTACAATACCGGCTTTCTTCTGGTTTCCTTTAGATAAATCTCTCAAGTATTTCTTTTGACCTAATATTTCTCCATGAAAAAAGTCTTGGTATTGTGCCAAGAGTGCGTCTACATCGGCTTTATTTTGTCCACGTAGGTCCCCTATGAAATAAAAATATTCTTCTGGAGTCAAATACCCGATCAAAAAGGTTTCATCAATAAAGGAAGAGGTAAACGGTTTCCAATTTTCACTGGTGTTTACTTGTACCTCGTTATTAATAATATGACCGGTAGTTGGTTGTATTAGGTCTAGCAACAAACTAAAAAGGGTTGTTTTACCTGCACCGTTATTACCTACCAATCCAAAACTTTGTCCTGTTGGTATTTCTAGGTTCTCTATATTCAATACTTGTTGTGAACCATATATTTTTGATAAATTTTCTATTGTAATCATAATCGTGTTATTTACTTTGGCTACGCTCAGCAACCGTTTTGTTCGTTATTGGTTAAAAGAAATAAATCCAAATTATCTGTCTGAATAGCTTATTAACAACTAGCCGACATTTAATGTCCTTATTCCTGCAACTTTATATTCCTTACTGAATTCTTTAAGCTTTCCTAATAAGCTTTTTTCTTTGTACTTATTGCTTAATACTCGGTACTTATCAATCAACTCGCCTTTTCTTTAAAACCTGCAATCATTCCATATTTCTTTTTCTTGTATTGCTTGGTAATTAAACCTAATAAGTAATTCTTCATGGCAAAGCCTATAATTCCCATCACTGATAGTACTCCTACCGCCACTTCTAAATTAAAAATGTAGTAAAAGATGGAAAATATAATGATTGGTACAATTAATACCGGAAGCATAACCAAAAACTGAGTAGCACTTGCACCTTGCATGTTACCAAACGGACTCTGATCTAACTCTATCCTTTTCTTATTAAACGAACCAAAATATAATATGACGGGTATGTTTACACCCAAGTTGTATAAGGCACATCCAAAATTAATTGCCAAGGCATCCCAACCAAAGTAAACGTAAGGTATCGTCAATAAAAACATAGCTACTATGCTCACTGTAATTAGTGAAACCTTTGACTCCAGATACTTTCGCATGGGTATGTTTTGCGACATCATCATACTATAGTAACTACTATCCCAAGCCGGAATAAACTGACCGAAATTACTTAAGAAAATACCTGTCATAAATATACCCACAAAGGCTTTCATAGGCATCATGCTACTATATATCTCCTGGGTATAGAATACCAGACCGTAAAAGACAAACAATAGCGAAATATACACTTGTGACTTGGTTCTTTTATTTCTCCAAATCATCTTAAGATCTAACTGAAGAAAAGAGCCCATTTCGCCAAAGCGTTTGGTCCAAGCTAAATCTGAGGTATTTGCCTGTACCGATTTTGCTTTGAGCTTTGCATCTAGGTAAATTTTATCTTTTAAGTATTTATAATTTACATAGTACATAGCGACTGCAAGCGCAATAGGAATCAAAACCGTAATTGGGTATGCGTAAAGTGCATGAAAAACAGGAGCAAAAAAGGCCTTTACAGAAAACACACCGAAATAATCCAATCCGTAGCCTAAAACAAGTATGCTAACAATACCTATTAAAACCTTATCGTTTTTATTCACCAAAAGGTTTACATAATTTATGCTCAAAACAATTGCAATAATGGCAACTACCCATAACAATACATTTAATGCAGGGTAACCGTTAAACAGCAAAACGACGGCAAATGGCACAATGAAAAATAATGTGAGTAAATTATAGATAGATGCGGCAGATCTACCTAAAATATAATGTGCAATGGTGCTTTTCTTTACCGGTGTGGTCAAAAAAGGTTTAATGTCCATTACCGGTAATTTCTGCATAAAATACCTGAGCATTAATTCCATCAAAATCCAGTAGATAAAATATTGGCTAACAATCCATAGCGGGCTTTGGTCCGGAAAGAACTTGCGGAGTAAAAAATACATACCCCCACCGGTTACGGCGAGCGATATCAACATATACACCGCAAAAAAACCCATGACTATTTTTATCCCTAAACTTTTTCCAAGGTTAGAGGATCTAAAAAAAGATTTCCATTGTAAGGAAGAAAATCGTTTAAACATTCGGTTGGTTTTAGTATTCTAAATATAAGTAAGAAAAATCTTGAGTTTGTTACAAGATGAATCGAATTTATATTTCTAAACCTTCAAAACCGCAGTAAACCTAGTTATCTTTTCAAAGTAAAATGACCTGTAATTCTTTGATTATCTGAATAGACATATTTAAACCAATAATCCGATTCTGGCAATGAGATTCCGTTTATGGTACCATCCCATCCTTTGGAGCTTGGATTCATCTGTTTTAGAAATTTACCATATCTATCGTAAATAAATAGTTGAGAATCTGGATACAGTTCACCACCTATGATATTCCAAAATTCATTATTTCCATCTCCATTGGGAGTAAAAAATCGCTGATAACCAATGGCAATAACATCTTCCGATATAACCCTGCACTCCAATAAATCTCTAACAAATACTGTATGTTCTCCAGGGAAGACCACAAATGCATTACTAGCTTGATAGTTTTCACCATCTACCGAATATTCAAAAGGTCCCGTTCCTGTCGCGTTAATCGTAATATCTATCTGATCTGAAAATCCGTTAACCTCAACTTCCATTGTTTCTGGTGCACCAGATGATAATACTTCAAATAATCGGGAGTTTTCACAACGTACCCTGTTTGTAGTTTGGCTTACGGTTAATTGATATGAACCTAAATTAGAAACATTAAAATTTCTGTTAGTACTTAATTCTACACCATCAGAATTTTGCCATGACCACGATTCAAAATCTCCTCCGTCAATAACCAAAGCAGGACTATCTGGGCAAATAACATAACGTTCTTCTATATTAGGTTGTGGTAGAGAGTTGATAGTAATTTCAAAGGATGTCGTGGCGTAGCAATTATCTAAATTATTTGGTTGAACCCGAGCGTAAATAGTTTCTTGATTCAATACATTAGTATATACCGATGAATCTAAAGTATTTATATTGTTTTCAGCATCAGATGGGGAAGCGAAATAAGTAACCTTGAAATCATTGACAGATTGATTACCTAAAATCTCTACATCTTTTTGGGTCAAATCTATGGTTTGAATACCTGTTTCGTTATCATCACATAGAATTATTGGTGTTGGAGCTTGTGCAAACGGCGTGTTATCCACTTCAATCTCAAAACTATTTGTCACAATACAAGTTGCATTTCTATTGTTTTCAATACTGTAAAATATAGCTTGAGGATTTGTTGTGTTTTGATACAAACCATTGATTTCATTTTGAGCCAAATTGGCATCTACCGCATTCTCATAATAACGCACCGTAAAATTAGCAGCATTTTGACTTCCTAATATTTCCGCATTCTTTTCGGTAAGGTCGAAAACGGCAACACCATTGTTATCATTGTCACACACATTCCAATCTGTGACCGGTGGATTGTTTGGAGCATCAAAAACTTGTAATTCAAAATTGGTAATGGCATAACAGCTAGCATCAGTAGCATTTTGCACTCTAACGTATATTGTTTGATTGTAACTTATAGTATTTGTAAAGCTATTGGTTAGTGCATCAGTGCCATTTTCTGCATCTACCATAGTGGTATGGTATGTTACTAGTAAACTAGTTGAGCTTTGTGTTCTAATGATTTCCGCTTCTGTATCGCTTAACAAAAATGCTGCATAACCATCATTATTATCATCACAAACCTCTAAGTTATTAGGGGTGTTTGCAACAATACCGGAACTGACCTCTATTGTAAAACTATCCGTTTTATAACAATTGGCATGAGTGCTATTTTGAAAGCGAAAAAATATTTCTTCAACGGCTAAAGTATTGGTATAGTTGAATGGCAAGGGATTAATGTTGGCATCGGCATCCGCTTGAGAAGCAAAATAGGCAACATCAAAAACAGTTTCATCTTGACCATTAAAAATTTCAGTATTCTTTTCGGTTAAATCAAATGTGTAAAATCCGTCAAGGTCATCGTCGCAAATGGTCCAATCGGTTACAGTTCCTAATGTTGGTTCTTGCTGAGCAATAACATTAAATTGGGTTGTATTATAACAAGCTGTATTGCTACTATTAGATACTCGTGCAAATACTGCCGTACTCCCTAGTGGAAAATCATAACTTAATGCTAACGGATTACTATTTGCATCTGCATCAATTTGTGATGAAAAATAGGTTACATCAAAATCTGATGGATTTTGAGTGCCTAAAATTGCAGTATTTAGCGTGGTCAAATCTAAAATATAGCTATCCTCCGTAACACATACCTCAATATTTGGTTGAGTGGTGGTAATAGGAGTTTCAAAAATTGTGATGTCCCTAGTCTCCGTTTTGGTCTCGGATGCTGTGGTTACTGTTACAGATACCGTGTAGTCTCCAGCAGCCGCATATGTATGACTTGGGTTTTCTATGGTAGATGTGTTACCATCTCCAAAATCCCATAAAGTAGAAACTGGGTTGGCACTAATAGCGCTTTCAAAAGTAGTTGGGCTTCCTTCACAAAAACCATCAATCTCAATATCCACTAAAAAGTAACTGGTTATAAATGGTGGTAAACCAAAAACCCCTAACCTACCCCCTAAATCAATTGAACTATAATTCAAGTTACTTGCAACACCTTTTTCATTAGGGTTTTCAATTACACTTAAAGTTGGTCTTAGATACTCCGTTATATAAATTTTACCATCTATTCCCAATTGAAGTGCGCCAAAGGTAATTTCTGTTGTATTTAAACTAACTACTGAATTCATTATATCTAACGCTTCCAAATCGTATTGATATAACTCAGTAAAATTAGAGCTACTTGTATATAAAAATCTGCTATTGGGAGAAAATTCTATTCCAAAAAATCCTTTATATTCCTCGCTAGCTTCTAATATGGCAACCGCATTAGTTAGGACACCGGTAGCGGTATCAAAATCCATTACGTCAACATTTAAACCGGCGTGTGCAGCTGCAACTTTTTCACCATTAGGCGAAACTTTTATATATCCTATGGCATGGTAATCATCTTCATAAAAGTAGTTGGTTAAGTGTATTCCTAGATTAGAGATAACAGGAGTAGAATTTACTCCTGCCGTTGTAACTAGGTATGCCAAATATGCATCTCCAAAAGCATCGTGGGTAAGCACCCAAACATCGGTACCGTTGGCATGGGTAACGGCAGTAAGTTTTTCTGATGCCGGTGTAACCAATTGTATGTTTTTTTGAATGACATCACCTAGTCCACCATTAAGGGATATATCTACAACATTATAATTAATACCATTTTCTAACTTTAGTTTGTCTGCCGTAAAAATGTAATATAGATTAGGATCACCGGGATTGGGAACTATAATAGCCGATTGTGTTGCAGACGGGTCACCCAATAAACCATTGCCGTTTGGCATAGGTAAGTGGTTGCGGTTCCAGACCGTAATACCATCTGTGTAAAATAAAAGATTGCCGTTAAAGTCTGAAATGGTTGCACAACCTTCCCTAGTATTTAAGGCGCCATCTAGTAAAGTTACCGGTGCCCCACTATTAAAATCAAGCCCCGCATTTTCGCCAAAATACCAAATAGCGGCTTCTTTTTGGGCATGTAAGGTATATACTGATATAAATAAGATGAATAAGGAAAGTAACTTTTTCAAGTACAAGTAGGTTATTTGATTTAAAGCTAATGTAACTATTACAACACATAACGTAAGTAAAATACTTCATAGTGTTGAAAACCTCGATAAGCTGTTATTATATTTAGTTTGTTTACCTTTCTATCATATTAATCCCTCTTTCTTCCCCATCAAAAAATCTCTCTCTAACGTATTCGTAGTCTCAGCCAATGCTTTATCTAAAAAAGAAATCGCTAATTGTTTCTTTCCTATTTTCATATAATATTCCGCATAACAACCGTAATATAAATAAGCCCTTTGACCAAGTTCTGCAGCATCAATGTGCTTTAACAATTGATGTGTTTTTTCAAAATCAGATAACTGAAGACATACTGTTGCATGATTTAACAACGTAAACATATTGGGTTTAAACATATACAATTGTTCGTACCAATAAGAGATGTTTTTCCAATTGGTATCTTTAAATGTTTTGGCATTTAAATGCTCAGAGGCTATGGCAGCTTCATAATGATACACAGAGGTATCTTCATATTCCGTAGCTTTAAGCATGGCACTGTTTCCCATCTTTATCAATGGAAAATACCATTTGGTACGGTCTTGGCACCGCAAATTAACTATTTGATTTTCTGAAGAAACTTTGCTTTCTAGACGTGACATATGAAAACATATCAATGCAAAAAGTGCATACAAACTGCCACTTCTAAATTGCTCCTTTTTTAAAAGTAATTGACAAAGGCGAATAGCTTCGCCACATAAATCTTCTTTAATTAACTTTTCCTTGTTTGTAGAATGAAAGCCTTCATTGAAGGTTAAGTAAATGACTTCCATAACCCGTGCCATTCGTTCATGAACAGTTTCAGGACTTGGGTATTGAAACTGAATATTTTTATCCTGAATGGTTTTTCTTGCTCGGAGTAATCGCTTAGCGATAGTTTCCTCTTTGGTCAATAAGGCAGCGGCTATTTCTTTGATACTAAAACCGGAAATAGTTTTAAGTGCAAAGGCTATTTGTTCGCTAGGGTGTAAACTTGGGTGACAGGCAACAAAAATCATTCGCAACTGGCTGTCTGCAATTTCATGATCTAAAAACAGTTCCTCAATTTGTAAAGATGATGCTCCAGTTGTAATGCTAAGGTTTCTATTCTTTTCTGCATGTATACTTCGAAGAATATCAATGGTTCTGTTTTTGGCGACACGGTTCAACCACCCCTCTGGATTATCGGGTATTTTAGTCCGCCATTGCGAAGCTGCTTTTATAAAGGTATCCTGTACCGCATCTTCAATGGTTTCTATATATGACAACCCGAAAAAACGGGTTAAAATAGCGACCATCTTTCCGTAATGATGTCTAAAAAGATGATCTACTACTTTATGTTCCATTTAGTTTACTGCTCAAAAACCATTACTTCCCTAATCTCAACAGTACCGTCTAAATCATAATCTGGATAATCTTTAGCGATTTCAACTACAGCTTCTGCACTTTCTGCCTGTACAATATAGTAACCTCCAATCAATTCTTTACCTTCGATCAAAGGGGCATCGGTAACGGTACGGTTTGGTCCAGATACTCTTTTTACTTGGGGCATTAATGCATCGCCAGATTTAACAATACCTTGTTTTTGCATTTTTTCGTTCCAAGCAAACCATTTCCCCATACGTTCCTGTAATTGTTCTGGTGATAAACCTAATTCCTGGTAATCTGCACCAATAAAAATCATCATAAAATCTTTCATAATTTAACTGTTTTAGTTGTTCATAGAACTTACTCTAAGTTCTTATTGTTTACTCCATGACGTTACCGAAATCAAATTAGGGACAATTTTTATAGGTTTTTTTCAAAAAAAGATAAGTTAAGAATTATTTAATATGATAAAAACCCTTCAAATACCATTGAACATTAGACTTTTTTGACAAATGTCATATGATATCGCAAAAGCATGCTTAATTTTGTAGATCGATTTAAAGAAATGAACATATGTCGCAATTTCACCCATTAACGGTAAAACATATTAAGAAATTAACGCCAACATCTGTTGCCGTTACATTTTCAATTCCTAAAGAATTGGCACAGACTTTCACCTTTACGGCGGGTCAGTATATCACCATAAAAAAAGAAATAAAGGGCAAAGAACTTAGAAGAGCATACTCTATTAGTTCATCTACGGACAAAGATGGTATCACCATTGGGATCAAAAAAGTAGATAATGGTGGATTCTCAAATTACGCCAACTCAGAATTAAAAGTAGGCGATACATTAGAGGTTATGGAACCAGAAGGTCGTTTCGTTTTTAATACTACTAAAGAAGTACAGAACATAGCAGCATTTGCTGCAGGTAGTGGTATTACCCCTATTATGAGTATTGTAAAGTCTGTTTTAGATAGTAACCCAAAAAACAAATTTGTTTTAGTTTACGGAAACAAATCTTACGAAGAGACTATGTTCTATACAGATTTGGTGAAATTGGAATTAGAATATGCCAATCGGTTTTTTGTGTACTTTACCAATAGTCAAACTCGTGAAGACAAGGCTTTATTCGGTAGAATAGATACCTCAACGGTAAATTATGCACTATTGAACAAGCATAAGGACGTTGATTTTGATGGATACTATTTATGTGGACCAGAGGAGATGATCCGTTTGGTACAAGATACTTTAATAGAGAATGAAGTAGATAAGGATAAAATCCATTTTGAGCTCTTTACACCCACTGAAATAAAAGAGGAATTACCTATACAGGCCGATGGTCAAACAGCAGTTACCGTACTTGTTGATGATGAGGAATTTCAGTTTACGATGGACAAGAAAAACATAATTCTTGATGCCGTTCTTAAAGAAAACATTGATGCACCATATTCTTGCCAAGGTGGGGTATGTAGCAGTTGTATAGCCAAAGTAACCGAAGGAAGTGCTGAAATGGTCATGAACCAAATTTTGACCGATAAGGAAATTGCGGACGGATTTATTTTAACCTGTCAAGCCCATGCCACCACACCTACAATAAAGGTAGATTTTGATGATGTATAAAACTATATTAGTATAATTAAAAAACGCCATTATTATAACATAGTAATGGCGTTTTTTATTTCTTGGGCTACCTTTTCAAAGGTAAAATTAAATTGGATTGCGTTATTGTTTTTAGGGGGTTAAAATACCTTTAATAGTATTTTCAATTCGCTAAAGGTATGTCTATAGAAATCATTGGTGTTTTTATCATCATTGCGGTAGTTATAATTTTATTTGCTTTTGAGGTTTTTCCGATGGATAAAATCGCTTTCTGCATTATTGCCGCATTACTATTGACCGGCTTGGTTTCACCCGAAGAAGCCGTCAGCGGATTTTCTAACAAAGCCGTAATCACCATTCTATGTTTAATGATCTTAGCGATCGGACTTGAAGAAAATGGGGCCATTTCTTATCTCGCAAAAGGCTTAAAGGTGCTAAAGAACTGGCCGGTTGTCCTGGCCATGGTCGCTATAATGCTGATTGCGGGAAGTATTTCTGCCTTTGTAAGCTCTACTGCCGTGGTCATTGTCTTTATTAAAATTGTTGCAGAACTACGCGAAAAATATCAATTACCCCCAGGCAAATTGTTATTGCCTATATCTTTTGCAAGTATTTTAGGGGGCAGTTGTACCCTAATGGGAACATCTACCAACCTTTTGGTAAGTAATATAGCCGCAAGGTATACCGGTGAAAAATTGGGTTTCTTTGAATTTACATTGACCGGCATTGTTTTTTTAGGAATTTCAATGGGGATTATTGCCCTTTTTTATCGGTTTTTGCCAAAAGACACTGGTAAACTTTCAGATAATTATGACCTTGATCGATATCTCTTGACGGTGTCGGTAGAAAGTGATTCTCCTTTGGTAAATAAACCAATAGGTGAAAGTTTCATGTTCAAAGAAGTTGACATTACCGTTTTGCGACTAACACGAAAAGGCTTTGACCAAAACTTATTGAATCATGATTTGTTAATTCAACCTAATGATGTAATTCTTCTGCACTGTAGTTTGGAAAACCTTCAAAAAATGCGTGCCGAAGGTTATTTTGAAGTGGATTCGGAAGACAAAGACCATTTTACATCTACTAAAAATACCCAAATCAAAAAAGTTAGTGATGCCCAAGTAAAGAATGATGAAAATAATGAGGAAGATGATGAAAGCCTTTTGTTAGAATTATTGCTGTTACCCGGTTCTAAATTTTTAGGCAGAAACCTATCTGAATTAAAAACCATGTTGATACCAAGGGCAATCCCTTTAGCGGTAAACAAGCGAAAGAAGCTACGTATTCTTCAGAACCGACTACATCAAAGCAATCATGAGTTTACAAAGCTTCATGTAGGAGATCGATTATTGATACAAACCAAGCCCGAGTACGTATCTAATTTTGAAAACAGCAATAACCTAGCGGTATTAAACCAATATGAAGGTCGTGTACCTGCCACGCCGTTTAAAAGAAACTTATCCATCCTTATATTAATTGCCACCATTGCCATGGCAGCTACCGGAGTTTTTGAAGTAATGACGAGTGTAATTACTGGAACCTTAGCTATGCTCCTTTTTAAGTGCGTAGAGTTAAATCGTATTTATGAGAAGATCAATTGGCAAATTATTTTCTTATTGGCAGGTATGATACCACTAGGTATAGCAATGAGCAATGCCAAAGCAGATACATGGATCACGGAAGAACTGTTGGCATTAATGTCCGGTGAGCAACCTATATTCATTATCGGATTGTTGTTTTTAACGACCATGATACTCAGTAGTGTAGTATCAAACAATGCTACGGCAATTATAATGGCACCTATTGGAATATCATTGGCCAGCGGATTAAGTCTTGATCCCAAGCCATTTATTCTTTGTGTAATGTTTGCGGCAAATTTCAGTTTCTTTACTCCCTTAGGATATCAAACAAATGCGCTGATCTACAGTATGGGAATTTATAAATTCAAACACTTTTTAGTAATCGGCGGGGTTATATCCGTAGTGCTTTGGATCGTGGGCACCTTACTTTTAAGTGCTATGTTGTAATCAACTATTTGGTAAATACCTCCTCGAACTTTTTAACAGCAGCTTCATAGCCAATGGCGTAGGCTTTTTCTATACCCCTTCTATCTAACAAGCCAATATGTTCCAATTCTTTAGATTCAAGCACCAAATGACAATTATTGATCTTTTGTCGGTTGATGGCATAGATCATCAATCCGGTAACCCTGCCCGTTAATTGAAATGAGTTGTTTAAGTGCTTTTTCTCCAATTGAGATACGACAGATACATTACTTCCAATAACAAAATCTACCTTGGGCAAAACCGGTTCAGAAGGAAAGTTGTTCATGATCCCTCCATCTGCATATAATTCTCCCTTATATTCCACCGGACTGAAAACAGGTGGTAATGCAGCGGAGGCCAACAAGGGTTTTATAAGCTCGCCTTCATGAATAAACAGCTCTTCACCTTTCTGTAAATTGGTTGCCACAACATGTAGTTCCCTATTTAAGGCCGCAAAACTATCCTCTGGAAAATACTGTTTAAAAGAAGTAATATAACTCTCACTATTGAGCAAACCGGGTTTGGCAACCGCAAAGTAATTATACTTAAAGAGTGGCGTTTCCTTAAAAAATCGAAGCATATCTTCTACGGACTTATCCGCAGCATACAAAGCACCTACCAAGGCGCCTATACTACTACCCGAAACCACATTGGCCTCAAGACCGAATTCTTGCATTGCCTTAATCACACCTATATGCGCCATGCCTCTAATACCTCCGCCCGAAAGTACCAAACCTATGGACTTAGAACCTATTTGCATCTATCTAAAATTAATTTCAAAAAAAATGCCAAGCGAATACTATTATTCGCTTGGCATAAAATTAATCATAAATACGGACTAAGAATCCAATCCGAAGGCATAATAATATTTACTTCCGTCTTCATAAACGCCCTCTAACATTACTCCGCCTTTTTTGTTTTCCAAAACATCGGCTACATCTTCAATATCATTGATACGTTTACCATCTATATGTGTTATGATAAACCCTTCTCGCATTTGGGTTTCCTTCTTAATTTTACCAGGGTAAAGTTTAGAAACCTTAACACCGCCATCTATTTTCAGTTTTTTAGCGATTTCCTTATCCACATTCTCAAAATCCGCTCCTAAAAGGTTAAATACCTCTTTCTTTTCTTTTTTGATAAAATTGGTCCCGCCTTGAGAATTATGTAACTCAACCTCAAACTCTTTTTCCTTTCCGTTTCTATTTACCACAATAGTTACCTTATCACCTGGTCTTTTACCGGCAATAATTTCTTGAAGTCTAGGTGATGTTGCCGTTTCCTTTCCATTAACGCTTACGATAATATCACCAGATTCCATTCCCGCTAAATCTGCACCGCTATCCTCACCAACTTGCTCTACCCAAACACCTTTGGTAAAATCAACATCTTTTTCTTTTGCCAAGTTGCTATCCATAGTTCTAATGGTTACCCCCAACATACCACGTTGCACATTACCGAATTTTAACAGGTCTTCTACTACCTTGGTGACAATATTACTAGGCACTGCAAATCCGTACCCTGTATACGTACCCGTTGTACTAGCAATGGCCGTATTGATCCCTACTAGGTTTCCGTCTAAATTTACTAATGCACCCCCACTGTTACCTGGGTTGATGGCAGCATCTGTCTGAATAAAACTTTCTACCGCAAACTTATCGGTATTTATATGTATACTTCTTGCTTTGGCACTAACGATACCTGCAGTAACCGTAGAGTTCAACCCTAAAGGATTACCAACGGCCAATACCCACTCACCTACTTCAACATCATCGGAATTTACCAAAGACATGGTTTTTAAATTATCTGCTTTGATCTGTAATAGCGCCAAATCTGTAGTAGGATCCGTACCAATTACCGTAGCCTTGTACGATTGATTATTATATAAAGTTACCTCAACTTCATCCGCATTGTCAATGACATGGTTATTGGTAACAATATATCCTTGATCATTGATGATCACGCCAGATCCCGTACCTACTCTAGGTCTAGATGAGGAACCTTGTGGAGACTGCCCCTTGAACATATCACCAAAAAACTCTTTGAACGGATCAGGCAGTTCACGAGCACCTTGATTTTGATATGATGATCCCGTTTGTGTAGATTTAATGTGTACAACGGCATCTAAAACTTTCTCTGAAGTTTCTGTAAAATCCAATGGTTTAATGTTACCATCGTTGTCTTTGGTATATAATGCCTGTGCCCCGGGTATAGATTCTACCACGGTTACACCGCTAGACTCTTTTACATCTTTTTTGTTGAAATGAATTACCCCGTAACTTACGACAAGGGCAATAATAGCTGAGAAGAAGTATACCTTCCAAGCTCCTCTAGAATTTGTGTTTGATTTCATATGTATATAAATTTTAATATTCTTCTAACTGCCTAGTGTCAATAGCTATGCCATGTATAGCCATGTCATTGCTAAAAAAAAATTAAAAGTTTTTGAAATTTTAAGGGATTTTTTAGACTAAGTGGTCTGTAACCTTAAAATTACATTACTTGAAGCATAAAAATTATGCTCTTCAACTGATATTATAGCTTGTTTATAGGCTTTTGCAATTTGTAAACCCTAAAATGTTTTAGAGAAACAAACTGCTTGGTCTAAAACTGACATTTTGACTTAAAGTAAGGCGATTCTTATATTTTAATGATACAATTTATGTATAGTTAAAAAACCTTTGCCATATTTTTACGTAAGTTTAACAACGAGAAAGAAAATTGAATTGAATTCACTAGGTACTACTGCTATATTGGTATTTGCTAATTCCGCTAAGGAAGATTTAGCCAATAAGGGTATTGCCAAAGGTGAACAATTGTTTAACATTCTTAACACGGCCACACTTCGTAAAGCAAAAAATACAGGTTTGCCCGTTTTTCATTTTTCCGATGAAAACCAAATTGGCAACAGTTTTGGCGAACGTTTCACGAATGCCATAGCTTCCGTTTTTGAAAAAGGTTTTACAAGTGTTATTACCATAGGGAACGATACTCCTCACTTAAAAACACAACAACTTAAACATACTGCCAAGCAATTGGCAAAGGGCAAGTCCGTTATTGGACCATCAATTGATGGCGGGTTTTACCTTTTAGGTTTACAAAAATCGAATTTTGAGGTAGGCGAATTTCAAGATCTACCTTGGCAACGCTTTGGCTTGTACCACAAAATTACCATGTGGCTACAAGAAGAATCAACGGCATTGGTAAAATTGCCCGTTTTACAGGATCTGGATACTGAAAAAGATCTAAAGGCTATTTTATCATTCTCAAAAGACTTACCCACTACCCTGCTATTGGTGATAATAGCAATATTACGAGTAAACAGAAGTCTATACTACACTAACCAGCACTTCTTTCGTCTATTTCCAAACAGTTTTCTATACAACAAGGGCTCGCCTTTGGTTTCATTTATCTAGATCCCCCTTTATTCAATGGTTGGATAAATGAAAAACCAGTCGAAAAACTATATATGAAACACTTATTACTAGTGTTGACCTTGTTTATATGTACTATGGTCAATGCTCAAGAAACAATTACCGGTACTGTAAAAGATACCGATGGAAATACCATACCTTATGTCAACATTGTTTTGTCTGGCACGCTAAACGGCACTACCACTAACGAAAACGGCATATATACCATTGATGTACCCAATCTTTCCGGTGCTCTTGAATTTTCCGTTTTAGGGTATGAAACCAAAATAATTACCATAAATAACAGACGAACAATTGATATAGTCCTAGGCGACTCTTCCGAGGTCTTAGATGAAGTGGTATTAACGGCTTTAGGTCTTAAACGAGAAACCAAAGAATTAGGTTATGTAGTTCAAAGCTTAGATGCCAAAGGAGTTACCGAGGTAAAATCGGTCAATTTTCTAGACAACCTTTCGGGTAAATTGGCAGGGGTAACCATCAACCAAGGTGCTACGGGTGTAGGATCTTCCTCTAAAATTACCATTCGTGGAGAAGCTTCTTTCTCTAACAATAATCCCTTATTTATTGTAGATGGCGTTCCTATCAACAATAATTCGGTCTTTAATTTCACCAATGAAGCGGCAGCCGGATTTCAAGAAATCGATTTTGGAAACGGAGCCATGGAGGTAAACCCAGATGATATTGCAGAGGTTTCCGTTTTAAAAGGACCAAGTGCTGCGGCATTATATGGTACTAGAGCTTCTAACGGAGTGATCATTATTGAAACCAAAAGCGGCAAGAATTCAAAAGGATTGGGCATTAGTTACAACACCAGCTTTTTTGTAGATTCAGCTTTTCAGCTGCCCGATTTTCAGAATGAATACGGACAAGGAAATTCAGGAGAGTTCGCCTTTGTAGACGGATTAGGTGGTGGCACCAATGACCTTATTACGTACAGTTGGGGACCACGTTTAGATGTTGGTAATCTTATTCCGCAATATGATAGTCCGGTTACCTTGCCAGACGGTACCGTTGTAAGAGGTGGAGACACCGCTCTTTACAGTGGTATACCTATCACCCCTACAGAATTTAGATCACAACCGGACAACCTAAAGAACTTCTATGAAACCGGTACTACGTTAATTAATAATATTGCTATTTCCAACGGTTTTGATACCGGTAATTACCGACTTTCATTTACAGATTTACGAAGCGAATCAATTATACCGGGTGTTGATTTAGACCGGCAAACGGTGAGTGCACGACTCAATTTTCAGCCAATAAGTAAATTACGCATCAATTCATCTATAAGTTATATCAATTCTAATTCTGACAACAGACCGTCTAACGGTTATGGTTCAGAAAACGCAAACTATTCTTTGGTTGCTTGGGGACCGCGCTCACTGAATATAGAGAATCTAAAAAATTACTGGCAACCAGGTTTAGAGGGTATACATCAATACTCGTACAACTATACCTTTTTTGATAATCCATATTTCATTCTTAATGAAAACAGAAACTCGTTCAATAGAGATAGGGTATTCGGAAATATTTCCGCTAGCTATGATATCACAGATCATTTAACGGCAACAGTTAGAACAGGGATGGACTATTCCAGTGAACTACGCCAATTGCGAAGAGCCTATAGTTCTAATCGTTTCGCAAATGGTGGTTATGCGGAGCACGATGTATTCTATAGGGAGGTAAACACAGATTTTTTATTAAATTATACCAATCAGTTCAATGATTTTAATATAGATGTCTCTTTAGGTGGAAACCGATTAGACCAAAAAGCATTTACCTCACAATCGCAAACTACAAGTTTGGCACAACCGGGTATTTTTAGGTTATCTAACGCAGCATCACCTATTGAAGTTTTCGAATTTGAATCAAACAAGAGAATCAACAGCTTCTATGGCTTAGCAAAAATTGGATATAAGGATTTTCTATTTTTGGATGTCACCGGAAGAAACGATTGGTCTAGCGCATTGGCTACCCCTTTTTCAGTAGATAATACCTCTTTCTTTTATCCATCGGTATCCAGTAGTTTTATAGTATCCAAAGTGGTCAATTTACCTGAGGTAATTTCGTTTGCCAAGTTACGAGCAAGTTGGGCACAAGTTGGTAATGACACAGACCCATACCAAACTACAGGGGCATTTGTTGCACAAACGCCATTTAATGGGCAACCAACATTCAGCAATTCAAACACTATTGCAAATGCCGATCTTGTTCCTGAGTTGACATCCTCATTTGAAGTGGGTGCTGATCTACGCTTTTTCAATGATCAACTTCGCTTTGATGTTTCCTATTACAATGCTTTGACGAAGGATCAAATTATCTCATTACCTATAGGCATTTCTTCAGGATATACACAACAAGTGGTCAATGGAGGTGAAGTTCGCTCTAAAGGACTTGAGGTCATAGTAGGTGTTTCCCCTGTAATAAGTCAAAATTTTAAATGGAACAGCACCTTAAATTTTAGTACCAATAGATCAACCGTTGAAAGTTTACCGCAAGATGAAGGTAGGTTAACATTGGCGTACTCTAGAATCTACGACAGTCAAAACCAAACGGTATTTTTACAGGCAGAAGAAGGTGGTCGAGTAGGAGATCTATATGGAACCGGATACTTAAAAAATGAAAATGGAGATTTCATTTTAACCGATGAGGGTAGATATATACCGGACAATGAACTACAAAAATTGGGTAATTATAATCCTGATTTTATGCTGGGTTTCAACAACCAATTCAATTATAAAAATTGGAATATGAGCTTTCTATTAGATTGGCGACAAGGTGGAATCATAGTTTCTAGAACAAGGGCATTAGGAAATGTTGGTGGTCAGTTGGCTGAAACGGCCTTTAGACCAGAAACAGGTATTGTACCAGAGGGTGTAGTAAATACAGGCACCGATGACAATCCGGTTTATGAAGCAAATACTGTAGCGGTTTCCGCAGAAAGTTACTATCGCCAGTTTTATGATAGAAATCATGAGGAAAACAACACCTATGATGCATCATTTTTAAAGCTACGCCAACTATCTATTGGTTATACGTTTAACAACCTTAGCCTGTTCAACCAAGATGCTACGTTGAGTTTATCATTAATAGGAAAGAACTTATTTGCTATAACAGAGAATCCGCATTTTGACCCAGAGCAGTTAGCAGTACAGGGACAAGGATTTATTAGTGGTGTTGAAGATATGTCATATGCCACAACAAGAAGTATAGGTTTTAAAGCCGGATTTAATTTTTAAGAAAGAAAAGATGAAACATATATATAGCATTTTAATCTTATTGTTGGTCATTGGCTGCACAAAAGATTTTGAGGAAATTAATACGAACACAAATGATCCCGTAACCGTACAACCTAGTCTTTTGTTAAGACAGGTAATTTATGACTATGGGGAACAAATGTCATATGAAGGTTTTACTGCCGGTAACCTACTAGGACAATATAGTACCGCTCTAGACTTTAACTTATTTGACAGGCATGATTTAAAGTCACCCCAATTAGGTGGTAATCCGTGGCCTATATTCTATCAAAACTTAAGGGATAATGAAATCATATTAAAATTGTCCCAAGAGAATGCTGCATATGCCGTTTATGAAGGTCCGGCAAGAATTATGAAGGCATACATGGCGGCCGGGTTAACAGATTTATTTGGTGATGCTCCCTATTCAGAAGCATTTCAAGGAGATACAGAAACGGTTACTCCGTCCTATGACACTCAGGAGTCAATTTACATGGATGAAGGTGGTGTTTTTGACAATCTTGACAAAGGGATTTTAGCCATTCAGAATTATTCAGGTACCATAGCTTTAGAGGGAGATATTCTCTTTAATGGTGATTTAGATGGATGGATTCGTTTTGCAAATTCATTGAAGATAAAATACTTGATGAGGGTTTCTAATAAAATAGATGTTGCATCGCAATTACAGACCATAGTAAGTGAAGGTAATTTCATTGATGATAATGAAGAAAATGCCATTTTCAACTTTACCGATGGTGAACCTAATAGTTTTAGACTTGCGCAACTTAGGGTTGGGGACTTTAACAACTATGTACTTTCTGAAACTATGGATGAAATTTTGACCAACTTGAACGATCCTCGTATTGGTCGTCTGTACCAACCTTTTGCCAACAGTGCAGATGGTGAATACAATGGGCTTTTAAACGGTATAGATGCATCAGTTGGGGTATCATTGGCAGACTACTCATTATTAGGTACCATTTTTAGGGAAAACACCGGTTTATTGGATGCGAATTTTATGACCAGTATGGAAACCCACTTTTTGTTGGCCGAAGCTGCTGAAAGAGGATTCATTTCTGCAGATACCCAAACTTTATACAATACCGGCGTAACACAGGCATTTGCCTACTGGCAGGTAGAACTACCTGAAAATTACCTAACAGAAGATGCCCCGTTTGATAACGGCAATACTATAGAGAACATCATTACTCAAAAATGGATTGCAAATTCAATAAACGGTTATGAAGGTTGGATAGAGTATAGAAGAACGGGTTTTCCGCAATTGCAAACAATATCGGCCAGTTTAAACAATAATTTGATACCTACCCGTATGCCTTATCCATCTGAAGAAGAAGCATTAAATAATGCCAATTATACCCAAGCTTCAAATAACACGGATGGTAATAGTATTAATGTACCTGTGTGGTGGGATGAATAACCGAGTTAGGAGTTAGGAGTTAGGAGTTAGGAGTTAGGAGTTAGGAGTTAGGAGTTAGGAGTTAGGAGTTAGGAGTTAGGAGTTAGGAAAAAAAGGAATTTTTTGCTGAAGCTTAAAATTACGAATAAATTAAATTTATGACTGAAGTACAAATTTGGCAATGGGGATTGGTGATCACATCTAGTTTGGTGTTGTTCTTACTGTCACCGTGGGCAAAAGATACCAATCAGTTTTTTAAAGCCGTGCAAAAGAAGAAAGCGCCCAATACCTTTATGTTAATGGGCAGCCTTATCATCTCATGGATATTTGCCAAAAGTATCACCAACGCTGCAAATTTAGGTCTGGATTTTGGTATTGTTGGTGGTGTAGCCTATGCAGGCTATTATTTATCATTTGCCGTGGCAGGTATTGTCATTTATAAAATGAGGCTACACGGTAAGTATACTAGCATACATCATTTTTTAACCTCAAAATTTGGTAAAACTGCCGTAACTATATTCTCCATATTGATTGCTTTTCGTTTGTTCAATGAAGTATGGAGCAATACCATGGTCATAGGTTCTTACTTTGGTGATATGGGCACTACCGCCTACTATTGGTCCATTTTAGTATTTACAGGTTTAACCCTTGCCTATGTTCTAAAAGGCGGCATGAGCAGTTCCATTTTTACCGATGTTGTCCAAATGGGGCTATTTTCAATACTATTAGCGGTAATATTGTTCACCATCTTTGGTAAAGACAATGCTATAACCACATCCGAAGTAGTAAATTCTGGCATATGGTCTTTTGAAACCGGGCTGAATTTATTGTTCGCTGCCTTGTTGCAATCGTTCAGCTACCCTTTTCATGATCCCGTGTTGACCGATAGAGGTTTTATTAGCAGTCCTAAAGTAACATTGAAAAGTTTTCTGTGGGCAAGTGTACTTGGAGCTATTTGCATTGTTCTATTCAGCATTATAGGTGTTTATGCACAATCGCAGGGTATGCAGGGCCAGGCAGCTGTTCAAGTAGGTAAGGCATTTGGTACGGTTATACTATTGGTCATCAATTTTATTATGATCACTTCGGCAGCATCGACCTTGGACTCTACCTTTTCATCTTTTTCCAAATTATTGGCTCTTGACCTAAACCTTGGCAACACGGTTAAATTTGGTCGTTGGTCAATGGTCGCTGTAGCAGTATTGGGTACGGTTCCGGTCTTTTTAGATGCTGAAATATTATCTGCCACCACCATTAGCGGTACAATGGTAATCGGTTTAACCCCCGTTTTTTTATTTTGGAAAGGTAGTGCTCCTAAAATCAGTTTTCATTTAAGTGTTTTCTGCGGATTGTTATTCGGTTTTTTATTGATTTTCAATTGGTTTCCAGATAGCTTAATATTTACCACTGGCAAGTATGCCAATTTATTATGGATTAATTTTTGGGGCATCTTATGCTGCCTTTTCGTTTATATGATACCTACATGGATAAAGAAATAAAACATTTGGGCACTAAAACAGGAAAGCTGTTGCTTTTTGGAGGTGTGTACAGCAACCTACAAGCTTTGGAAAAACTAATTTACATATCCAAAGATGCCGGTATTGCACCAGAAAACTGCATTAGTACCGGTGATATTACCGGTTATTGCGCACAACCGGAAGAAACGGTACAGTTGTTTCAAAAATGGGGCGCTTTAAGTATTGCGGGCAATGTAGAATTGCAATTGGCAAATGATAGTGAAGATTGTGGGTGCGATTTTAAAAGCGGTAGCCGATGCGACGATTTTTCAAAAATGTGGTTTCCGTACACCAAAGGGCATTTATCACAGCAATCATTAGAATGGATGCATGAAATTCCTGAATACATCAGTTTTGATTATGGTGGTAAAAAAGTAACGGTAGTCCATGGAAATTATGGAAATACCTCTGAATTCATTTTTAAGTCGAACGCCACGGATAGTAAAGAAAACTGTTTTAAAGAGACTAATAGTACTATTATCATAGCCGGTCATTGCGGGTTACCTTTTCATCAAACTCTAAAGGAAAATGTATGGCTAAACCCAGGTGTAATAGGTATGCCTGCAAATGATGGTACTCCAAGGGTATGGTATATGATATTGGATATTATAGATGGTGAAGTTGCTTATGCCCATCATTCATTTGAATATGATGCCGAAACCGCTCAAAAATTAATGTACAAAAACCATTTACCTGAAGCATATGGAGACACGCTTACATCTGGTATATGGGATAATATGGAAATACTTCCTGAACTGGAAAAAATGGGACAGGGAATTCCAATATATTTTAACCAAGAACAAAAAGATACGATACAAACTAAAACTCAGAAAAAAATGGCAAATACGTACTACGACCCAGCAGATTTAAGAAAATTTGGAAAAATTACAGAATGGAGCGAAGAGCTTGGTACCAAATTTTTTGACTATTATGGTAAGGTTTTCGAAGAAGGCGCACTAAGTGCTAGAGAAAAGTCTTTAATTGCATTGGCGGTATCTCATGTTGTCAAATGTCCATATTGTATTGACGCCTATACTAAAGACGGCTTACAAAAAGGCATTACCAAAGAAGAAATGATGGAGGCGGTGCATGTAGGAGCAGCTATTGAAGGTGGTGCCACCTTGGTGCATGGAGTACAAATGATGAACAAGTATAACAAATTGTCAATGTAAATTTCGTTGTTGGTTGTGCGTTGATGGATGTTCGTAACAGCCTTCTTCAATAAGCAATACAATGAAATTAAAGCTGGTTTAAAAAAAAGTGCAAATGGAATATTCGCTATGAATATCCATGCAAAAAAAGAAATTAAATGTTGTGAAGTTAGAGTTTAATGCATTTGTACAAAATGCCAACAACGAACAACGAACAACGAACAACTAAAAAATGGCTACAAAATCATTAAAAGCAAAAGGAAACGATTTAGCAGTTTCCAACAAGCAGTTAGAAATATTGAACGGAGGCATATTTGCTGATGGAGAGCTTCCTTATTTTAAAGACAAAATCGCAGATATTGGGCATTTTCCATTACGCCCCAAGAAACTTGAGATCTTACAGATAAACGTAGGCTATATGTGCAATCAAGTCTGTGAACACTGTCATGTAGATGCTGGTCCAGATCGTAAAGAAATCATGACCCGTGAAACCATGCAGCAATGTTTAGAGGTCATCAAAAATACTGGAGCACACACCTTAGATTTAACTGGTGGTGCACCAGAAATGAATCCTGATTTTGAGTGGTTCGTAGAAGAAGCTGCTAAAGCCGGTATTAAAGATTTTATTGTACGTTCCAACTTGACTATAATTAGAGCTAACAAGAAATATTATCACCTACCAGATTTCTTTAAAAAGCACAACGTGCATGTTATTTCTTCAATGCCCCACTATACTCGTGGAAAAACTGATAAACAAAGAGGCGACGGTGTTTTTGACAAATCGATAAAAGCATTGCAGGAATTGAACGAAAGGGGTTATGGCATGCCTGACAGTGATCTAAAATTAGATTTAGTCTACAATCCGTCTGGCGCATATTTACCAGGAGATCAAGCTGCCATGGAGAAAGATTTTAAAAAAGCGCTTAAAGAAGATTTTAATATTGACTTTCATAACTTATTTGCAATAACCAATTTACCCATTGCGCGTTTCTTGGATTATTTGATCGCATCCGAAAATTATGAAGATTACATGTATGCATTGGTAGAAGCATACAATCCGTCTGCAGTGGCAAATGTAATGTGTACCAATACCATTTCCATTAGCTGGGACGGTTGGTTGTACGATTGTGACTTTAACCAAATGTTAGATTTAAAAGTAGCCAGTAAGGTAAAGCATATAAAAGATTATAATGAAGATATCTTAAACGATAGAAACATTATAATATCACAACATTGCTATGGCTGTACAGCGGGTGCCGGTAGTAGCTGCCAAGGTACCGTTGCTTAGTAACAATTACCGATAATAAATGAACCGTTCAGTGAATGCATTGAGCGGTTTTTCTTTTACAAACCTTTTTATTTTTATAGCCACAACCAACCAAGGAGTATGTTTATTAACGCTATAGTATTGTTTTTCAATTGTAAACGGTGCGTTTACCGAATAAAAATGCATCTCATCTATAAATTCCATTCAATTATATAAATCTCAAGTTCTATAAACAGACCATATGGTCTAAATACCCAAATCTCAGTATTATGAACAAGAGCTTAAAGCGCATGGCTACCATGCAACGTATGCAGACTACAGGATTAGAATTGTTCTATTCCCAAGGATATTATAATACAAGTATAGACGATATCCTAAAAAGACTAGACCTCTCTAAAGGTGCTTTTTATTATCATTTTGATTCTAAGGAAGATTTCTTTGTTCAAATCATACAGAATTTATTGGCCCGTAAAATTTACAGCACATTAATAGAGCCCATTGAAGGTCATGAGAACCCTTTAACGCTGATTACAAAATGTTTTGACGATGCTATGGAAACCGCTGTACATAATGAAATGGATTATGGTTTTATTCTAAGTAACTTCTTATCTGAATTCAATGGAAAGAACGAAGTCATCATGAAACATTTAAATGAAATTGTAACGGTTTGGGAAGTTAACTTGGTAACTACCTTACAAAAAGGAAAATTCAACGGTTTTTTGGACAGACATGTAGATTGCGAAGCCGCTGCAACCTTTTTAATGAGTTCTTATTTTGGAGTACGCACATTAATGACCAGCTCTGCTCCTGCTGCTAAAAAATACCGATTCATGTCTCAATTAAGACAATATTTTAAAAGTATAGAAGCAAAGGTTACCACCCCTTAAATTGTAGGTTTTAAAATATCAACTATTTTCTGAACGATGGTTTCTGGTTTTATGGTTTCCATGACCTTATCATAACCTTCAGGGTACTTATTTCCATAAATAGAAGTTGGTATAGCAGGATACAGACTCCTGTCGGATAAAAGGGCATTTTCCTGAGGCTGATTAAAAGGTGAGAAACCAGCATAAGGATGGGTAACCCCCCAAATTGTTACGGTTGGCACAGCATACATGGCTGCCAAATGCGCATTTCCGCTATCCATGGCGAGCATAAGGTCAAGATTGGATATGAAGCCGAGTTCCTCTGAAAATGATAGCTTTCCCGCAGCGCTAATACAATTTTTAAACTGTTTTTCCCATGAAGCAAGAATTTCTATTTCGCTGATACCACCGCCAAATAACACCAGTTTATAGCTCTCTGAACGATCCAATTGTAAAACCACTTTTTTCATTAAGTCTAAAGGATACATTTTTCCTTTAAAAGCAGCAAAAGGGGCTATACCTATAACTTTCCGGGTATGGTTTTCAAGCAAAGTGGCAAAATCGTTAGACATGGGTTTTTTAGACATGGTCTCCATTTCGTTTTTACCAATGGGATAGCCCAGTTTGCCGAATACATCGGCATATCTTTCAAAAGTGGATCTCAACGGCTTAAAAACATCTCTATCGGCATTTATCAAGGCTTTCTTTTCTGCCCTACCCTTGTCCAATTGTACAAATGGAATACCTGATAACCTAAAAAACTGTTTTAGTATTGAACTTCGTAAAACATTATGAATATCCGCAACTGCATCAATCTGCAATAATTGTAACTCTCTGTATAATTTCCAAAGACCTAAAATTCCTTTATGCCTACCTTTTACATCTGCCTTAAAAACTGAAACATTAGATATATTATTGAATATAGGAACAGTAAATGCTTTTGTTAGAACAGTGATTTTTACCTGAGGATATTTTTTAACAATACCTGTGATAACAGGAACCGACATAGCAACATCTCCCATAGCGGAGAGTCGGATGACCAAAATGTGTTTATGACTATTTATTGCCACGAAGGATGGGGTTTAGTTCCTCATCATTATACATCTTCATTTGTTTATAGACCTTCATATACTTAATGCCACTTTCAATGTCAGCAAGTAACTGGTCTATAGCTTGTGAAAGATCACTTTTTTGTTCCAACAAAACTTCTAACTTGGCCTGGCATTTTTCTCTATGTGCCAAAGCAGCATCTGACCTTGTTGCTTCTACTTTCATGTGATAGATCTTTAATGCCAATATGGACAATCTATCAATTGCCCAAGCCGGACTCTCTGTATTGATAGTAGCGTTTGGCTTAACTTCTACCGATTGGTATTTTTTCAAGAAATAACTATCTATAAATTCTACCAAATCTGTTCTATCTTGATTGCTGGCATCAATTTTACGTTTTAAAACCAAAGCATCGGTAGGATCAATGTCCGGATTTCTAATGATATCCTCATAATGCCATTGAACCGTATCGATCCAATTTTTTCTATATAATAAATGCTCAATCTCCTCCTTGGAATAGGGGTTTTCAAAACTTTGGTAAACATCATCTTTTACATGATATTTTTCAATACTGTCATTAAAAATTTTAAACGCGAATTCGCTAAACATATGAGCCTTTTTTACAAAGATAAAGTTTATAGTTGTAACCTATAATTTGACCAGATAGACTATTAACGGAACTACAATGCTAGAAATGATTACAAGCTCTAAAAACTTAGGTTTTTTAATAGATTGAAGATAATTTACAATAAAGATAACCGATGGGAAAAAAGTTATTATGACCGCATTGTTGTTATCTGAGGTCACTAAAATATTCACTACCAGACCAATGATAAATGAAAATGCAATTAACCTCATAACAATAACCTTACCGACACCAGATTTACTTAGGTGAATAAATGCAGAAAATGCCATTGCCATATTCAATAGAGCATAAAGCGTCATTTTTAAGCTGGTCCACCATTTTATTGGAAAAATGGCATCATAATCAATTGCAAAATCATAATGCTCAGCTATAAAATTAGGCTTATCAAGAAGTAAGACAACTCCATAAAGAATCATAAAAAAACAAAAACCAACAGATAAAATTACCATCCAATTTCTAATATTCTTAGGCTCATAGATATAAATTGCCGCGAATACTAAAAGTAAATATAGCAGTGCCCATTCGTAAAAGACACTTGAAATACAGATCCATAGACCTGCATCAAAAATCTTTAGCTTAATATTCTTCAAGGATTTAATACTCAGCAAACGCCTCATGGCCAATAGAAGAAAAAAACTGGTTAAAATAGCCTTACTATCACCCAAAGTTTCTGGAAAGACCACAAAAAGTAACGTGAAAAATAATATGGCATAAGAATTCGTACCAGTAAGTTTATTGCGTTTTACAATGAAATCAACAACGAATACACTGAAAAGAAGAATGGCTAAAATACCAATAGATGGCATGATTTCCACTTCACTTATTTCAAAATCAAACAAGTAAAATTGAACCGACCAATAAAATAGAAACAAAAAAACCAGAAGAATTATGAAATTCACCGGTTTTGTTTTCTCAAAAATGCTTGAAATCATCTAAGCTTTTTATATTTTTGCTGGTAAATATAGTAATAAGATGAAATCATTTTTTGAAGGTATCGCGGATTTGTTCGTAAATGTATTGTTTGCACCGTTGGATTTTTTGCGTTTTACTGATAGTTGGGCATTAGCAAATATTCTTAATTGGATATTTATGCTAATAGGTTCAGTAGCATTTGTGTATTGGATGCTAGAGTTGAAAAAATACAATGAAAAGGGAGAAGAAGACAAGTCAAGTACTTCTCACTCTTACCTATAAATAAAATACATTTATTTCATCGGATTTTATAAATTGAAATCCGATGAAATAAGTAATTGTTAAAGATCAAATCCAAGATCTTTTCTATAGTTCATACCTTCAAAGGAAAGCTTCGCTACATTTTCGTAAGACTTAGATAGTGCAGTTTTAAAATCACTTCCAAAAGAAGTTATTGCCATTACCCTACCACCATTGGTTACGACCTTACCTTCTTTAAGCGTAGTACCGGCGTGAAAAACCAAGGAATCTTCAATAGATTCAATACCAGAAATTTCTTTACCTTTCTCGTAAGACCCTGGATAACCACCGGAAACGGTCATAACCGTTGTAGCGGTTCTTTCATCCAATTGTAATTCTATGTCAGATAGTTTCTGGTCGGCTACGGCCTTTAATAAATCGACCATATCATTTTGAATACGTGGCAATACCACCTCTGTCTCAGGATCTCCCATTCTAACGTTGTATTCAATAACCTTAGGGTCATCTCCAACTTTTATAAGACCTATGAAGATAAAACCCTTGTACGGCATATTGTCCTTTTTAAGCCCCTCTACGGTAGGTTTTACAATTCGCTGCTCTATCTTGTCCATAAAAGCTTTATTAGCAAAAGGAACAGGGGAAATAGCTCCCATACCTCCCGTATTCAATCCGGTATCACCCTCTCCTATTCTTTTATAGTCTTTTGCAGTAGGTAACACTTTATACGAATCGCCATCTGTAAGCACAAAAACGCTTAACTCAATTCCGTCTAGAAACTCCTCTATAACTACAGTAGCACTTGCTGAGCCAAACTTTTTGTCTACTAACATAGATTTAAGTTCATTTTTGGCATCATCAAGATCATTTAAAATAACTACACCTTTACCAGCGGCAAGTCCGTCAGCTTTTAATACATAAGGAGGATTAAGCTGTTCTAAAAATTTGAATCCGTCTTTAACTGTTTCTGAAGTAAAACTTTTATACTGAGCGGTAGGAATTTGATGGCGCATCATAAATTCTTTGGCGAATTCTTTACTACCCTCTAAAGTAGCCGCCAACTTTTCCGGACCAATTACAGCAATATTTTTTAACTCGTTATCATCTAAAAAGAAGTCATGGATTCCATTAACTAGAGGATCCTCTGGACCAACTACCACCAATTGAATATTTTCTTTTAAAACCAATTTTTTGATTTCTTCAAAATTATTTACACCAATTGGTACATTCGTTGCGATTTTATTAGTTCCTGCATTTCCTGGCGCCACAAAAAGTTTAGAAATTTTTTCACTTTGTGCTATTTTCCATGCGAATGTGTGCTCGCGACCTCCCGATCCTAATATTAAAATATTCATTTTATAAATAACCTTGTTTATTGCATAATTTATCTTGTCGTCGAAAAATCCCTATGTTCTTTCTTCTGTAATTCCTCTGTAGACAACGATTTGAAATAATCGTATACGATTTTTAGTCCTTCTGCCCTATGTACCTTTGGTTCCCACCCCAAGATTTCTTTAGCTTTACTAATATCAGGTTGCCTCTGCGTAGGATCATCTTGAGGAAGAGGCTTATAGATAACTTTTTGTTTAGTTCCTGTTAATGCTATAATCTCTTCGGCGAATTCCTTAATGGTAGTTTCGTGCGGGTTTCCAATATTAATAGGATCTGTATAATCACTGAATAACAATCGGTATATTCCTTCTACCTGGTCATCGATATAGCAAAATGAACGACTTTGAGAACCATCTCCAAAAACCGTTAAATCTTCTCCACGTAACGCTTGACCCATAAATGCTGGAACCACTCTACCATCGTTTAAACGCATTCTAGACCCATAGGTATTAAATATGCGAACAATACGAGTATCTAGTCCATGATGTCTATGATAAGCCATTGTAATGGACTCCATGAAGCGCTTGGCTTCATCATATACTCCACGCGGTCCTATTGGGTTTACATTACCAAAATATTCTTCGTTCTGAGGGTGTACTAACGGATCTCCATAAACTTCAGAAGTTGACGCCACCAAAATTCTTGCATCCTTTTCCTTTGCAAGTCCAAGTAAGTTTAGCGTACCTAAAGAACCAACCTTTAATGTCTTAATTGGAATCTTTAAATAATCTATGGGGCTTGCTGGAGAGGCAAAATGCAAAATATAATCCAATTTACCAGAAATATGAACAAACTTTGTTACATCATGATGATGAAACTCAAAATTTGATAATGGAAACAAATGAGAAATGTTATTTAAATCACCTGTAATAAGGTTGTCCATCCCGATGACATGAAACCCTTCACTAATGAAACGGTCGCATAAATGAGAACCTAAAAACCCTGCAGCGCCTGTTATTAGTATTTTTTTCATATTATTTTAGTTATATACCTCTTGAAAAAAGAACTGTAGTTACAGTTTTAAAAATAATTCTTAAATCGAGAGTTATCGAACGGTTTTTAATATAATATAAATCATATTCCAACTTCTTGATAGAATCTTCAAGATTCTCTCCATACTTATACTTAACTTGAGCCCAACCTGTAATACCGGGCTTAATAAGGTGACGAGTACCGTAAAAAGGTACTAACGAATTCAACTGGTTAACAAAAACTCTTCTCTCAGGTCTTGGTCCAATAAATTGCATATCGCCCTTTATAACCGATAATATTTGAGGTAACTCATCAATTCTAAATACTCTCAATATTCTTCCAAATGGAGTTATTCTAGCATCATTCTTTACCGCCATCTTGGCCCCTTCCTTTTCAGCATTAACTACCATTGATCGAAACTTATAAATTTTAAACTCATTTCCATGAAGCCCAACTCTTTTTTGAGTATAAAATAAAGGTCCTCTATTAAAAAAGAAATTCAAAATAAAAACCACCGGAATACAGAACAATAAGACCAAACCAACAAAAATCGATAGAATAAGATTCACAATAAAACTAAATATTGTATGTAAATACCTAATTTTTCTATTTCTTAATTGCAATATTTCATAAAAACTGTCATTATGAGATTGTATAGGTAATGCTTCATAAGTATTTTCATAAAAAGAAGTATAGGATATAACCTCTTTGCCTTTTAAAATGGATTTTAAAAGTAGTTTTTCCAAATCATCCGGAAAATCACTATAATTTTTAATATTCACTATCCAAGAGTCGACTTTTTCTGTTGCAACAAAAAACTTATTTCTTATTTCATTGTGCTGATTAAGATTATATGTCAGTTTTACCTTATAAAAAGTTTCAACATCGCCGCCATCAATAGAAGAGGTTACTTCCCTAAAATGTTTTTCTGTTTCCTTATCATAAATTAGTAATACATTTTTAGTCGTAGGTATAACTCTAAAAACATTTACAAAGAACAATCTCCAAAGAGCAACTTCTATTGGTGTTAGAATTAGGAAGACCAGCAATGGAATTCTCCAAAAACTAGTGTCAAAAAACAATACAGAAAATATAAAAACAGTGAAAACAAATAAAGCAGTAATATACAGTGCCTGTGAAACAACATACTTTCTTTTTAAGGTTTTCTGTAGATTATATAAATCCAAAATGTAAGAAAGCGTTAGAAACGAAAACACTCCAAATACAGTTATTATAACCTTTAATTTAAAAGACGCAAATTCAATATCAATAGCATTATTGATAAAAACATTTAGACTTGCTATTATAATAACCAAATCCCCAACTAAGAGAATAAACTTACGTTCTATTGAATTTAAAATTGAAGGATTGGGCATAACACTAATTAAAGATTCGCAATTTATACTAAATTTTTCCTAATACTTGTATTGCAAAAGAAAACAGTAAAGAAAATAAAAAAGAAAAGACCTCTTTGCAAATACATAAAATCTTCAATTAAACATAAACTTATTACTAAAACTAAAAAATATTGAAACAATGAATTGTTGGTTTTAAATGCTAAATAAATTACATATCCCAACAAACTAGTTAATATAGAAAACCCTAAAAATCCGTTCGACAAAAGTTCTTTTAAAAATGAATTATGTGGAATTAGTGTTGTAACCACATCGTTTATTGTAACCGTATGCTTTAAAATATTCTTTTCTCCTATTCCAAATAAAAAATTCTCGTCTATTATTTCAACAGATCTTGAAAAAAACACAGTCCTGTCATAATATGATTTTGTTAGTGATTTGAAAATCCATTCTTTAATAAGAAAGAAACCAACCAAAACACTTAAAAATAATGGGATTACCAAGACCCTGTAGTTTTTCAATAACAAGAGCGTATTAACTAATAAAAAAATACCCATGGTTAATTTTGAACCTAAAAAAAATATAGCACATAATTCAAGTAAAAAAATAAGACCATATAGCGCTTTTAACTTAACATTCTTTAGCCTAAGAAAATTTCTTAACACATATACAGATGAAAAAACTATATAAGCACCAATATAAGATCTATGAAAAGTACCAGGAAAATTATTTTCTATTGCCCAAAATAAATAATTGTCAATTTGAACCGTATACCTTGGGTGCGTATAAATAAAATAGAAATAATAAAGTATACAATATACTATGTAAACTAAAACACCACCTGTAAAAATATCTAAAATAGATTTTTGTATTGACTTTAATTTTAATTTATCCTTAATATTAAAAATCAATATTGGAAGAACAGAACAAATAATCTTCACATCATTTATAATAGTGTTTTCAAAAAAACTCCTACCAGAAAATACCAAGGACAATAAATCAGACAGGAAAAACAAAAGAAACAACAAAGACAAAGAATCAATACCAATTGGTTTTTTTATTAAAAAAAAACAGTTTAAAATCAATAAACCTGCAGCAATTGACAATACAATCAAAGGTAAGGGCAAGGGTAAAACTAATGCAAAAATGTAAAACCCAATAAAGTTCTTATCTAGCTTCATAAACTATCATAGATTCTAAGCAGTTTTGTCATTATTTTTACATTTGAAAAATGAGAGATTACTCTTTTTTTTGCATTTTCTCCCATTAAATCAACCAATTGATTATCAAAAGACAATTTATCAATAGCCTGAGCTAATTCTATTATATTGGAAGGTTCAACTGTAATTCCTGTAACATTATCAAGACTCACAAAAGGGACCCCAGTTGGCAAATTAGTATTAATTACAGGTTTGCCATAAGACATCGCCTCCAATTGAATAATCCCAAATGCTTCACTAGCAGCAATTGAGGGAAAAACGAAAAACAAACATTTTTTTAATAAATTCCGTTTCTCTTCTTCACTGACAAATTGATTTATAAACTTGATTTTTCTTGTGGATTTATTTTGATACTTTGTGATCAACTCCACTATATCTTTATCTCCATCACCTACTATAAATAGTTCTTTTCTTGTTTTAGCTTTCAAATAGGCTTGTAATAAGACATCAATACCTTTGTAGTACGAGAGTCTTCCTAAACATAAAATATACTCTCCTTTTGATAACTTTTCATCTATTGGATTCAAATTAATCCCTAAAGGTAATATTGATACTTTATTCTCAAATTTTTTCAAAACCTTCGAGAATTTAAGCAAATTAGGGGACGTTGTAGTTATAATAGATGCTTTCTTGCATAAATGTGATTGAAAAACCTCTACAAGTCGTTTTAAAGATTTTTGCTTTATAATATCACTGTGCCATGTAACAACAATCTTTCTCTTACTACTAATAAACAACGAAAGTAAAGATGCCAATGGAAACGGTTCGTGAAAATGAAATAAATCATGAGATTTATATAATTTGAAGAAATGATAAAAAAAAGAAACTGAAAGTGGCATAGACATAAAAGTTCCAAAAGAAGAACACCTCACTATTTCAACCCCATCAATATTTTCCTTTACCGTCTTAAAAGTAAAATTTTTATGAATACACAAAACCTTGACCTTGTGTAGATTTTTTAAAGCTTGAGCGTATTGACTTACTACAGTCTCCACACCCCCAATATCTGGATAATAATATTTATTTACTTGTAAAACCTTCAATACCTTTATTAATATATAATTCTATTAATTTATTAACATGAGAATCTATAGAATATGAATGCATTTGATTCAAATTTTTAATTAAAATCTCTGATTGTTCAACAGATCCTAGTTGATCTATAGCTAATTGAAGTTTACTAACAAGACCTGCTATATCTTTTTTAGAAAACAAATATCCTGTTTCAAAATCTTTAATTAAATCAATATTCCCATTACAGTTAGATGCAATTACTGGTATTTTGCTTAGTCCAGCCTCTATTATTGAAGTTGGCAAACCTTCTGACAAGGAGGTTGACAAATATAAATCAAAATTATGTATATAATTACCCGCACTAGGCATATCCCCCCACAAATACACCCTATCGCTACATTTTAATGATTTAATTGTACTTTCCACTTTTTCCTTATACAATATATCACCATCTAAAAATCCGCCCATAATATGCAAAGCCGTATCTTGATTGTTCAGTAATGCAAAGCTCTTTAACATTGTAACAATGTCCTTGACAGGGTCTATTCTAGATAAGCTTACAATGTTAATTTTATATTTATCTAAAACACCTTGTAATTCACTTGGTAATTGCATTTTAGAAATGTCTACTCCATTACCGATTACCGTTACCTTTATATCATTCACCCCAGTAGTCTTTAAATACAATTCTTTTTCAGAATGACTAACTGCAATAGCCTTTACATAACAATAAGAAAATAATTTTTCAAAAAGCATATGAAATGTATGTCTAATTCCAGAATACTTAATATGAAATCCCCTAAACGTATAATAAATATCTACCTTATAGAATATATAAATTAAAAACGCATAAAATGCCCCGCCTTTACCATTAGCATGTATAATATCAGGCTTGACATTTTTTACTGTTCGGAGCAATTTAAGATACGAGCTTAGTTTAATACTAGTTAAATTTACATCAAAGCTATCATCAGTAGCTTCAACATATTTGTTAAACAAATTTCCATCAATATTGCAGGCAGCAGCATAATTGCGAATTTTATCTTTACTTCCTTTAATGAATCTTAAAACATTTACCGGGGCGCCTCCTATTTTATACGCAGGAAATAGATGAAGTACCTTCTTCATAGAAAATATTCTAAGTTAGCATTTATGTACTTATAATTTTTTAGCGCTAGCATAATAGCAGCTAATAGAAACAATAGTATTCTGGTTACCATTTCAGATTTTTTAATTAAATATGCCAACAAAAAACCTTCAACAGCTATGAAGTAATAAGTAATTCGTATCATATAGGAAAAACTATTTAAGAAAAAATTGAGCGATATTCCAATTATGAACAAGTTCAATAAAAACGAATATTTGGGATCGTTGATTTTTTTCTTTTCTGTAATAAAAATAATAGATATTAAAATATACCAAATTTGAATAGGAGAAAAACCTACTCTTTCCATTTTAGAAGCATAATTCAAAAGTTTCGAAAAAATAAATTCTCCCCAAAAAAAGCTGAACCTGACAGCAAATTGAAATACCTCAATTAAGGATATAAAGACAAATAAAAATGAAATACCAAGTATTGCTAAAAGAGTAGTTCTTTTGATTTTTAAATCATATAACCACCAAACCGGTAAAAATATGATGACCGAAACATGAAATGTTGCAGCTAAGATGATACATATAAAAAACGAAGTCTTCTTTCTTTCTATCACATAATGAAGTGAAAAAAGACCTATTCCAAGTGCCATTGCTTGTCTAATCTGATTTGCTTCAAGCGATAAAAAATACGTTCCAAACAACACAAATGCTGTGACCAAAGGCAATGGGGATAATTTATGGGCCGCTTTTAATTTTAAACTTACTGAAATGAAAGCAATACAGAATAAAAAGAAAATTTCATTATTATAAATTTTTTTAATCAACGTTGAAATATATAAAAAGCCCAAGTCCAAACCGTCATAACCCTTTACCCTTTTGCCAATATCATTGAAAAATGTCAAGTAAATTTCAGTATCAACACCATGGCTTCCTCTTATAGTAAGCACAAAAACTATAGCTATAAAAGCAATGAATATTAATCCCTTAATTCTTTTATTTAAAATCGTTTGGAGCAGAGAATTTGAAAAAAAATATAAGTAAAGAACAATGTAATTTATCATGTGCAATAATTTACATGTTCAGTATTAAATCTTCATATCTGCTTACAATAGAAGTTATACCATATCTTTGATTCACTTCTTCGCTAATTTTATCTTTTGAATGGTCTTTAGAAAGTATCTTGTTACAAGTTCTTTCTAATAATTCAGAATTTTCTATATCTATAATTTGACCAAAAATTGGCTTATTTATAATTTCATTAATACCGCCTTTATAATTGTTTGCAATAACCGGAACATCACAGATGAGAGATTCTAAAACAACGTTTGGAAAACCCTCAAATCTAGAACTTGAAATGAATATTGATGATTGTGATATGTATTTATAAGGATTATCTTGAAAACCAAGTAACGAAACATGTTTCTCAATGTTTAATATTTTTAATAATTCAATTAACTCATTCTTTAACTTACCTTTTCCAATAATAGAAATATGATATTTATCTTTATCCTCAAATTTCGCAAAAGATTTAAAAAGCAAATCATATCCTTTTTGATAAGTTAAACTACCTACAGATATTAAATTAATTTTGTCTTGAGGAAGCAAAACGCTTGTAGATTGCTTAAGACTTTGTATATATTTTAAATCAACTGGATTATTAATTTTTACAACTTGATTTTCTTTTAAATTTCTTACAAGATTTTTTAGATCTATCTCCATATCATCACTTTGAACTATAATTTTGTCAAAATTCTTATAAAACATTTTATAAAAAAGAATCGTGATTCTATTATGATTGCTTTTGCTTACAATATTAGATTCTCTACCAATTACCTTAACATTTCTTGGAATTAAAAAAGAAACAGCTGATATCATTGCATTCAAGTGACCCAATGTAGATAAAACTATGTCCGGTTGTTCCTTTCTGATAAATTTTATGATTGGATAAATCGAATAACGAACTCTTGACACTTTTAAATCATGTATGGAAATAGTTGGGTCCTCCTCAATCTGAGGCAAAAACTCACCTTCTTTTTTTAAGAGACACAAAGTAACTTCAAACTTATCTTTATTGAAATACTTGCACAAATTCATGAAAACCCTTTCAGAACCGCCTCCGCCAAGTGATGGTAGTAAAAAAACGACTCTCAGTTTCATATTTATATTATTTTCTATTATCAACTGGCAACGTTACCAACTCACCTAACTTGTAATCCCACTCTTTAGGAATAATCGGTCTAAAACCAGAGTCATGATTAAAAGTAATCTCACCAAAATATACTTTAGTATCATCTAATGAATAAAAATCAACTCTTACATACGGAAATGCGTCACTTAAAACTCTTGCTAATTCAATCATGACGTCTAAAGTACTGGGTCGAGGAATATTTAAGTTGTTTGGTAATGTTTCTCCTCCCGTCTTCAGCTTAGTAGACCAATGAAACTGTGTTCTTTTCCAATTTATATCATACCAATTTCTAGAATGATTCTGCTTACCTCGGTCTACATCTAACTGTATATATTTGGGTTCACCTTTAAAACAATGAATCTTATAATCTTCAGGTATTCTTCCATTCTTTGTAATTAAAAGCTTTTCAACTAAAATTTTTGGTGGTATGTTCTTGTATTGCCATTCTTTTGATTTGTAGTAAAAATTAGACTTTAAGCTTTTTGAAAAAAAACGCCTAAGTTCATTCCAATCATTAATATCATTTTTATCCTTTACTATTTTATAACTTCCAGAATCATGGTTTGTTTTTATAATAAACGGCTCCTCTGGTAAATTTTCATAATTTATATCATTGACATTTTCTGTAACCAAAATTAAAGGAACTAAATACTCTGCACCAACCCTATCCGCCACATAATCTCTAACCGCAATTTTATCGGCACATATAGTATGTAAGGGTGTTCTATTATAGAGTTTTAGCCACTGTATTTTTTCATTTAAGGTTCTTGGATTGTTTAAATCCAAATCATAGCCCATTCTTCTTTTAAAACGGTTTTCGGTAAAAGCCTTTTCTTTAACAATTCTATGCCTATAAAAGTCAAACAGATAAACTAAAGGTTTTGCTAAGTAGCTAAAAGAGCCTCCACCATAATAATATTTGCCCAATTTTGATCTAATGCCCATGGATATAAGATTGTATTTAATTGCTAGATAATAGCGATATAAAAATTCAAAAATATAAACAATAAACACTACTAGAACAATATACTTGAAAGTTATTTGATTTAAGAAGTACAATAGAACGATTAATATCAAATAAAACACAGATGACATTAGCATTGTATGAAAAAGTAGTTTAAACTTATCAAATACTATAAAACAATTTCGCGCTAAAAAAACAGATAACGTAAGAAATAATGAACTAAATAAAAATAGCCGAATTTCTTTCTCATTATTCAACTCTTCAATATTCAAAAAATGAAAAATCTCTGTTAAAAAAAATTGTGTAACTACTACCATTGATAATACTAACAAAAAGCTGTAAAAAGCAACCTTTTTAACAAAACCCATGTTTAAATCTTTTGCAACCTTTGGATAAATTGCTCCATTTATAGCCTCTATTGGCTGCGTTATAAAGGAAATAAGTTTAATCGAAATATCATACAAAGCTACTTCTTGCATTCCTAAAAAATATCCAACAATAAATACGTTAAAACGATCCTTAATAGAAATAACAAAGGTTGATGCAAAAAGATAAAAACTACTTTTTAAGTAAAAAAAGTACTTATCCCAACTGTATAATTTTAAAGTAACTTTTTCATGATTAAACATTACATATAACCCAATTAGACCACCAACAAATGCACCAATTCCGAAAAAAATAGGCACGTTCAAATAATCCGCAGCACTTTTAATGGTTAAAAACATTAAAACAACGAAAACAATTTTAACTGACACATTGATGATAACTATGTATTTCATTTCTTCTATCCCTTGGAAAAACCACTTTGGAAAAAGAATGAAATTAAAATTCAAGGCGTAAAATAATAAATACAAGATTTCATCTCCTTTAAAGAAAGGAACGTTTATAACCACTATGAAATAAATAAAGAATACTATTATACCAAGAAATAGCCTAATTGGAACAATGCAAGAAACAATTTCAGATAACTTTATTATATCTTCTCTATAAATAGAAACTTCCTTTACTGCAAATCGGTCAAATCCAAAATCAATAAATAATGACAAATAAAGCGCTAAAGATTGAGCTAGAACTATTTTTCCCCATAATTCTAACCCGAACATATCAATTAAAAAAGGGTAAATTATAATGGGAAAAAAAACATTGAATATTTGTAGTAAGGTTAAATAAGAAAAATTTTGGACAATGTTGTTATATTTGTCTAATAAAATTTTGAACTTTTTCATTAATTAATTTTTCATTGTAACCCTCTTAAAAAAGATCAATTAATCCTACTATTTTTTGGTCTAGAAGCAAGATAAGCTGTGTTATTATCAAATATAAGGACCTTATTTGAAAGCTTTTTGTCATTTATTATCTTTACTGCAAACTGGTACCAAGTCATTTCAATTTTATCGGTAAAATGGTAAACTCTATATTTAAATTCATTCAACTTTATTTCCCCAATGATAAATTCACCCAAATTCATAGCATTTGTGGGATATCCTAATTGAGTATTAGAAATTCTAAGAATATCATCTGTTTTAGCCTTCTTCAGAATAGTAGTATAAAAATTCTTGCCAAATTCAGAATACAACCAAGATGTTCTTATAATACAATAGTTGTCCATTATTTCTTGAATATGCTTTTCACCTAGTAATTTAGATTTACCATATTCATTAATTGGGTTAGGCACATCCTTTACGGTATACGGTTCATCCTTTTCACCATCAAATACATAATCGGTAGAAATGTGTATTAAGGTCGTATTATAACTTTTACAAACATTGGCTAAATTCTTAACACCTTCTGCATTTACCTTATAAGCAATATCTGGTGTTTTCTCGGCTTGTTCTACATTTGTGTATGCGGCGCAGTTAATACAATAATTAAAATTGCCCTTTACAAATGCTTCCTCTATTCCTAAAATATCAGTGATATCTAACTCCTTGGAACTTTTAAATATAACATTCAATTCGTTATATGATGGAGCTATTTTTTGCAAACATTGACCTAGTTGCCCATTGGCTCCTGTTACTAATACTTTCTTCATTTTTCTAAATCTTTGAAACTAGGCAGAAGCATGTCTTTCTTTGATACGGTCAGTTCTGAAATCGGGTAGCTCCAGTCTATTCCTAAATCTAGATCACTATATAAAATGCCCGATTCCAATTCAGGGTCGTAATAATTATCACATAAATAAGTGAAAATTACTTCGTTGGTAAGTGTTACAAAACCATGGGCCATACCTTTTGGTATAAAAAGACTTGTGCGGTTTTTATCAGATAGATTAACCTTGATATGCTGTCCAAAAGTTTCACTGTTTGGTCTTAAATCTACCACCACATCTAATACTTCTCCTCTTTGGACGGAAACTAATTTAGCCTGTGCCCCTAGTCCTTTTTGGTAATGCAAACCACGTAAAACCCCTTTCTTGGAAATAGAGGTATTTTCTTGGACAAAGTCAATATTATGGCCTAAAAAAGCCTCCAATTCCTTTTTTCTGAAAACCTCAAAAAACATCCCTCGTTCATCTGAATAAATTTGGGGTTCCAAGATTAAACATCCTTTTAGTTTTGATTCAGATATTTTCATTTAATCAGGCGCATTAAATATTCTCCGTATCCACTTTTTAATAACGGCTCAGCTAACTTTTCTAGTTGTTTTGCATCAATAAAGCCTTGGGTATATGCTACCTCTTCTATACAACCTATTTTTAATCCTTGACGTTCTTCTATTACTTGCACAAACTGAGATGCGTTCATTAAAGAACTAAAGGTGCCCGTATCTAACCAAGCAATTCCTTTATCAAGAACACTTACTTTCAAGTTACCTTTATTTAAGTAAGCGATATTTACATCTGTAATTTCCAGTTCTCCTCTTTTGCTAGGTTTTATTTGCTCTGCGATCTCTACTACATTATTATCGTAAAAGTAAATTCCCGGTATAGCATAATTTGATTTAGGAATTTGAGGTTTTTCAACAATTGAAATAGCTTTTCCAAATTCATCAAATTCAACAACACCATATCTATTTGGATTATTTACATGATACCCATAAATTATACCACCTTCTGGCTTAGAATTTTCTTTTAATAATTTTTCCAGACCATTACCGTAGAAAATATTATCTCCTAAAACTAGAGCAACCTTACTATTACCAATAAATTCCTTACCTATTATAAAAGCCTCTGCCAAACCCTTTGGTTCTGGCTGAATAGCATATTGAAATGTACAACCCAATTGTTTACCGTCTGACAGTAGTTTTTTGAATAACGGTAAATCATCTGGTGTAGTTATTATTAAAATTTCCCTTATTCCAGCAATCATTAGCGTAGATAACGGGTAATAAATCATTGGCTTATCGTAAATTGGCATTAACTGTTTACTTAATGCTTTTGTTAAAGGCCAAAGTCGCGATCCCGTACCTCCTGCAAGTAAAATTCCTTTCATAATTATTTGGATTGATACTTTTTTAAATACCAGTCAACTGTCTTCTCTAAACCAGTATGGAAACTTTCTAAAGCATTCCATCCTAGTTCTTTTTTAATTTTGGATGCATCAATGGCATACCTAAAATCATGACCTAATCGATCATCAACAAACTTAATTTGGTCTTTGTAACCTCCATTGCTTTTGGGTATTTTTAAATCTATAAATTCACAAATTTTTTCAGCTATCGTTAAATTATCATATTCATTATTTCCTCCCAAAAGGTAGGTTTCACCATCAACGCCGTTAAAATAGATAAGATCTATTCCTTTACAATGATCCTCTACAAATAACCAATCCCTTACATTCTTACCATTACCATAAATTGGAATTTTCAATCCTTTTATAGCTGATCTAATAATTGTAGGAATTAATTTTTCATCATGCTGTTTCGGTCCATAATTATTTGAGCAATTACTGGTGACTACGTTCATACCATAAGTATGATGATAACTTCTAACCAAAAAATCAGATGAAGCCTTAGATGCACTGTAAGGACTATTTGGCTGGTAATTTGACCCTTCTGTAAAAAAACCATTTTCACCTAAAGACCCATAAACTTCATCTGTGCTAATATGATGGAATCTATAATTTTCACCTTTCCAATAGTTTCTAGCTGCCTCTAATAACGTAAAAGTACCTTCAATATTGGTTTTTATGAATTGCCCTGGAGAGTTAATTGAATTATCTACATGTGACTCTGCGGCAAAATTGATTACGCCTTTTATTTCATGCTTATGAAATAGTTTTGAAACTAAGGTTGCATCGCAAATATCTCCTTCAATAAAAGTGTAATTAGGATTATTACTTAATTCACTCAAATTGTTTATATCACCAGCATAGGTTAGTTTGTCTAAGTTAACTACTCTAATATTAGGGTATTTCGTTAAAAAGTAAACAATAAAATTGCTCCCTATAAAACCAGCACCACCAGTGATTAAAATTGTGTTGTCAGATAGCTGGTCTATCATACACTACATTAAAGATTTTGCCTTCTTATTCAAATAAAGGAGTGCTGAAAAAACGAAGAAGCCAGAAAGAAGTAATAATGGAATCAACACAATACTCTTCCCAAAAAACGACTTATGCTCTACTTGTGTTTCCCCAAGGTTGATAACACTTACTGGCACAGTACGTTCTTCTAGTTCTATTTTTTTGGATTCTATATCTCTGATCAGTCCTGTTTTGTATTCAAAAATATCAGCAATGTTAACTTGCTCTTGGTTATCAAGAATAATCTTATTAGTTGCAGTACTATTACCTTTGTTAGCTAGACCACTTGTATAATTAACTATAATCTCATCTACTTGTTTTAATAATTTCTCGTCTTGTTCAATACGATCTTGGGCATTGTTTCTATATATTTCTAATAGCCCGTTAAAATAGGTATTGGAGTTAATATAATCTAAAACCTTTTTTGAAAACTGCTTACCAAATGCAGCATTGTTATAATAAAAAGTAATTCTATGGTTGAAAGAGCTTTTGTTTTGTAACTCGGCCCTAACGATATCAGCAATAGCATCTGTATTTTCAAAGCTTTGAAGCAGTTCTAAATATTTTAAGTCACTTTCAGAATTGCTTACCTCTGCGACTCTACCTATTTCAATTTTTAAACCTGTAAAATCAACTTCATTTATACCTATGGTATTAAAAAACAAAGTATCTTTCGCTTGTATATTAGATTGTATTTCGGTTACAACATCATATAAATAGTTTTTGCTTTCCAATTGAGGTTTAACAATGACCTCTGTTTTATACTTTTTAGATATAATTTGATTGAGACCGTACCCAATTGCAAGACCAACAACGACCAGGCCAATAAGTATGAGTAGATTCTTTTTTAAATAAAGAAATACTCTTAAAAACCAACAAAAAACAGCATTAAAGCCCCTTCCTATTAACTGAAACAATTGCCCTAAGTCAATTTCATCTGAATTGTTCTGGGTAGATGGTGATTGATTGCTTGCCATTTACGTATTGAATATTTGTTTTAAAATTTTATCTGTAATAAGATATGTTGGTTTTACCCCAGTAGTTCCTAATCCGCCAGAAGCCAATGTACTACCGGTTTCCAAAGGGTTATCTGATGCATAATATGCATAACGTACTTTTACATCTTCTCCTATACTCTTTCTAATTTTTGAAGCACTCTGTATTGCTTTTTGGTAATGTACTCCCTCCATTTCCAGTCCAATAACGTTCCATGTAGACTTGTGAAAAAACTTTAGTATGTCTTTGTTCTGAAGTGATGTTCCCAACACGGTTACCATAGTCCCTTCAAAAACCTTTAGACCATAACCCTCAAAATCCTTGGCACAAAGTTCATTATTAAATGGGTAATTATCTGCCGTACCTTCAAATATATGTGCAGATGGAATCATTAAATCTCCCTTGCCGCCTTCTAGTATACCCGCCTTACCCATAATGGAAACAGAATCTACGTTAATCAACGACGAACCTCCCTTCTTGGTTACATATGGTTTCAACAACTCGTCTATCGTCTCATAAGCCTGTTCGCCAAATGCGTAATCCATTACAAATATAACAGGTTTTTTATCATCTTGATTTTCTGAAAATTCGTACGAGCAGTTATTGGTTTTTATTTTCGCCGTATCAAAAATTTGCACATCAATATTGGTTCCTGATGTATCATCAATAGCGATCATACCATTTTCTTCTGCCAAATCAATAACCTTTTTTCTTAAAGCAGTGTTCCCAGAACTACTAAGTGCTTCAAAAATCTCTAAAGAATCAGTATTTGGAAATTCACTCTTTAAGGCTACTTTAGCAAATAAAGAATTCATTACACTGTGCATATTGGCAGAGATAATATGAATTGGTCTTTGCAATAAATTATTTTTGGTCAGTACCTCTTTTATATTATTTGCCCATCGTTCACCATGAATATGATGCCCCAAACGCTCTCTTAACAATGCACTGAACGTTATGGCTCTTTTTTCACCTGTTATTTCTTCATCTAAGGCTAATTTACCTAACCAATAAATTACTTTTAAAAAACGATCGGGATTGTCTTTGGTACTGAATTTTTTATACACCTCCAATATCTCTTCAAAGGATCTGCCCAAGATATTAGCGGTATGAATAATGGCAATTTCACGTTCAGATTGAGGCAATTCATCCTTTTGTACGGCATTTTCAAGCTTGGTCCAATCCCTGATGGTTTTATCTGTATCTGTTATAAGGACCTTTTTACATATTTTCTCAGATTCAATGAACAAAAATGTAAGGTGAGTTAGAATGTCATAAATATCTGATCGCCCCCTAGTAATTTCAATATTCATTTGCTCCTCATCTATTCGGTAGCAATTTCTTCTTCTCTTTGGTGGTATTATTGGGTTAATGTGTGAAATACCATACCCTTCATCTGAAGTTAAATTAATAAATGAGCACTGTTCTATACCTTCTGGCAATCTTTCTAGGACATAAATGAGTCCGTTCAATTCTGCTTTTTCTTCACCTACGGAACCATATATTTCAGGTCTTAATTGTAGGAGTGCATTTTTTAAAGCTTCTCCCGATACTCCGTTCGGTTTATAAAAACCTCTATTGAACAAATGGCGCATGGTGATGTACATGCGTTCAATTGCATTTGTTGACTCTTGCGCCCTAGTAGTTGTAATTGCTTTTCCCATTGAATATTTCGAACGAAATTACGATTTATAATCTGTTATTAAAAAGTTAGCTATTGCTTAGCTTATATTTTGATAAACCATCAGCAACTTTTCTATCATTGGATAATCTTTGTACTTTATTTTGTCCGCCAAGTTTGCCTATGGACTTCATATATTCCATAAAAGCCCCATGCTGTACAGGTGTGATTTTTAATGTTTGTAATACCTTACCTACTATTAAATCGTAGTAATAGCTATTTTGTTGTTGCAAAGCCACATCTAACGTATTAATGAATTTCTCCATGTCACTTGGTAACTTTTCAAATTCAATGAACCATTCGTGATAGGGCAATTCGTCATGTTGAGGAACAATTTGTGGAGCTACCGTAAATTCGCTTACACTTGCATCTGTAGCATTCGTAGCAACCAACATTGCTTCTTCAACTTCTTTAGCGATTACATGTTCTCCAAAGGCTGAAATAAAATGTTTAATACGTCCCGATACTACAATTTTAAAAGGGTCCTTTGAAATAAACCGAATGGTATCTCCTAAATTGTAGCCCCATAGTCCCGCATTTGTGGAAATAATCATTACATAATCTACACCTAATTCTACATCTTTTAACGTAATTCGCTTGGGGTGTTCATTAAAGAATTCATCTGACTTTATGAATTCATAGAATATTCCCGCATCCAGGAGTAGCAACATTCCGCTTTCCTTCTGCGAATTTTGATAAGCAAAAAAACCCTCGCTTGCCGGAAAAAGTTCTATGCTGGCTACTTTTCTACCTATTAAGGCTTCAAACTTCTTTCTATAAGGCTCATAATTGACTCCGCCGTAAATAAAGAGTTCAAAATTTTTGAAAAGATCACCAACATACTCATTGGTATTTTCTTTAAGTTTTTCAAAATACATTTGTACCCAAGATGGTATACCCGCAATAACGGTCATATCCTCATTCTTGGTTTCTTCTACTATGGCATTAACCTTTGTTTCCCAATCTTCAATACAATTAGTTTCCCAACTGGGCATTCTATTCTTCTGTAAATAATTAGGAACGTAATGTGCAGATATACCTGAAAGTCTACCCAACTTCACACCGTTCTTTTCTTGTAATACAGGACTTCCTTGTAAAAAAATCATTTTGCCAGTTACAAAATCGGCATTCCCGGTTTCATGTATATAATTGAGTATGGCATTCCTAGAGGCTTTAACCTGTTCTTTTATACTCCCTTCAGTAATAGGAATATATTTTGCACCAGAAGTGGTACCAGAGGTTTTGGCAAAATAAAGTGGTTTACCGGGCCAAAGTATATTTTCTTGTCCTTCTACCGCCAAGTTTACATATGACTTTAGTTCTTCATAATCACGTACGGGTACTTGGGCAATGAAGTCGCTATGTTTTTTAATGGTTTTAAAATTATGGTCTTTACCAAACTTTGTTTCCGCTCCTTTGGCAATTAAACTTTTAAAAACCTTTTCTTGGGTCTCAATGGGGTTGTTTACCCATTTATTGGTCCTTTTGGCAATACGGTGCGCAAATATTTTAGCAGCAATGGTCTTTAAGGACATTTTTTTTTAATTAAAGTCAATATAATTGGTTGGATCAATAGGTGTACCATTGTCCCAAATTTCAAAATGTAAGTGTGGTCCGGTAGTAAGTTCTCCCGTATTACCAACAGCGGCAATTACCTCTCCCCCTCTTACGATATTACCTTGATATTTAGATAAAGAACCATTATGCTTATACACACTTAACAGTCCTCCTTCATGTTCTATAATAATAACATAACCAGTATCGGCGGTCCACTCTGAAAATATTACGGTTCCATTTGCTACAGCTTTTACAGGACTATCGGTAACCGCAGTAACATCTACTGCATAATGCTTTTCATTGGGGTTAAACCCCATAGATATTGATCCGGTGACCGGAGTAAACAAAACCAAATTCTTTTTATCTATTGTACGCTCAAACAAGTTGTATTTATCTTCTAAAGCAACTTCGGCACGTAATAAGGAATCTTCCTTTATCGGACTTAAATCTACTGATGCCGGATCTAGTTTATATTGTTGAAATAGTGAATCTCTATTAACTACGGTATTCTCTATATCTCCCTTTAAAACCATACGTATATTATCTAAATACTTATTGGTATAATTTAAGGTTCTAATGAGTGAATCCGTTTTATAGGTCAGTTCAGTGGCTTCCTTTTTTAGCCTGGTAGATGAATACCCTGGAATATATTCCCTTAACGGTGTAAAGGCTATCAATAAGGTGGTAAGCCCTATTAGACCGATCATAAAAAGAGATCCCGTAACAAATACATTGAGCCTACTTAATTTAAAAGAAATCTTTTCTTCAAAAGTACTTTCATTTAGTATTACCAAACGGTACTTATGCAGCAATTTACGTTTTATCTCCTTTCTTTTTTTGACTTTCTTTTTGGCCATCTTAACAAAGATAAACTTAGAATTTAATTTTAAACCTATTCACTTAAGAAATATAACGGCAATTACGATAGCTTTTTGTTCGTATATACCCAAATTATAGTTAAAATATACAAACCATTAAACGTATTTGGATATACTGAAGATTTCTACAGTAGTTTTTAGTATCTTTGAAATCCATATTTAAATTATAGTCTTATGACATTCTTATCTACATTTTTGGCCATAGGCGCTCCACAAATAATATTAGTGGTAGTCGTAATTCTGCTATTATTCGGAGGAAAAAAGATTCCTGAACTTATGAGAGGTTTAGGTAGTGGAATCAAAGAATTTAAAGATGCCTCTAAAGAGGATGAACAATTAGGAGAAAAGAATAAGGAGTAATTACAAAATAAACTTCTTGTCAATCATTATAAAGCCCTGTTAAACAGGGCTTTTTGTATTTTTAATATTCAATCTACACCTTCAATTAATTTGTACAAGGGTTTATTGATCAAGCGTTTAACAGCGCCCTTACAACGTAGGTAGCTACTGAATAATCTACATACACGACAAAAAATACCTCTTTCACAACAATTAGTATTCAGAATACCCCTATAAATCTAATTTCGTTAAACAAACGGTACTAAAAACCTATGGCTAACCGTTTGAACTATACTTAACCCCCTGTTGAATTATTCATTCAGCTTAGATTTATATTTATGAGAAGTGTTTTAAATTTATTTTTTCTAGTATTTGTTCTATTTGCCCAAGCTCAGAATTTTGGAGATAATATAGAAGCAGATTTATCTCAAGAAAAGGAATATGGTACAAGAATGGTATCAGATTTTGAAGAGGAAGATAAGAAAGAATTTCAAAAAGCTGCAGAAGCAATACCGGTTCCCTACAGAGCTTTTAATAAGGTGGAGAACACAGAAAATGGCTACTACGTTATCTCTGGTACCTTCTCAAAAAGTAAAAATTTAAAGTCTCAAGTAAGAAAGCTTAACAAGAAGGGGTTTAATGCCGGTTACTTTCAAAATCCTGAAAATCAACTTTACTACGTTTATCTAAATCATTATGACTCTTGGCGCGACGCTTTGGACGACTGCTCTTCAAAATTTGGCGGCAGATATGAAGATCAAGTTTGGGTACTTAAGATACTAGACGGAGAAACGGAGTCTTTGCTCAATATAGAAACTGTACCTGTTGAAGATGTTACTTATGATATGCTTAAAGAAACTACAACGGTAAATACTGAATCTAAAACCAAACTTGTTAAAAGAGCCGATGAATATTTTGATAAAATGTGGTATGCTGAAGCAGCTAAGTTATACGAACAGGCATTATCAAAAGGAGAAAAATCATATTCTTATGACGTATTAAAAAAAGCAGGAGATGCGCATTACTTCAATACTGACATGGAGAATGCATATAAGTGGTACAATATACTTTATACCAAATATGAATCTGACATGGGCTTAGATTATTTATTTAAGTATGCTCATTCTCTAAAAGGTATTGGTAACTACAAAAGATCTAAAAGACTTTTAAAGTTATACAATAGAAAACTTGCCGGTGAGGAAGTGGAGCAGCAAACCAAGCATAATGAAATTGTGTTGGACGGACTTCTTAGAATGGAAGAGAAATTTGATATAAATAACCTTAGTATAAACTCAAAGTATTCAGAATTCTCACCAATGTATTATGGTGGTGATCAGATGGTATATGCCTCAGCAAAAGATTCATCCATTTTTAATACCAGAAGGTATAAATGGAACAATCAGCCCTATTTAGATTTATTTGTAGCTAAGGTAAATGATGAAACCCAAGACTTTAAGAATGCACTTAAATTTTCAAAAAAAATAAATACTAAATATCACGAAGCCTCAGTTGCCTTTTCACCGGATAATGAGACTATGTATTTTACCAGAAACAATTACGGTAAAAAACTAAAACGAGATAAAAACGGCATTAATCACTTAAAGATATATAGATCTAGGAAGGTAAATGGCGAATGGTTAGAGGCAGAAGAAGTTTCATTTAATAGTGATGAGTACTCCACTGGTCACCCAGCATTGAGTCCAGATGGAAAACAATTATACTTTGTATCGGATATGCCTGGTAGCATAGGGGAAACTGACATTTTCGTAGTAGACGTATTAGAAGACGGCAGCTTTTCTTCGCCTAGAAATTTAGGTCCAGAAATAAATACCGAACATAAAGAAATGTTTCCATTTATTAATGACAAGAAATTGTATTTTTCATCAGATGGTCATGTAGGATTAGGCGGATTAGATGTATTTGAAGTAGCTTTTGATGATGAAGTTGGTTTCTTGGAAGTACGAAACGTTGGTAAACCGGTCAACAGTAAAAAAGATGACTTTTCATTCATTGTTGATGAAGAAACACAAAAGGGATACTTTGCTTCTAATCGTAGTGGCGGTAAGGGAGATGATGATATCTACTCATTTAAAACCTTACAGATTGAGAAAATACCAACCAGTATTAACGCTATCTCAGGTATTGTTACGGAGTTGATTACTGGAGATTTAATGCCTAACGCATTGGTAGAACTACTAGATGAAAACAATATTAAACTAAAAGAAATGGAGACCGACGAGAATGGTAACTTCATTTTTGAAGACTTGGATGCCGATACTAGGTATGTATTAAGAACAACAAAGGGTTCTTATTTTGATGACACCAGAGAAGCCGCTACTAAAGAAAATGAAATTGTTAATGTAGATGTTTCCATGAGAAAACTGAACGATATGATTGCTGTTGAAAATGGTATTAAGAAACTCAAAACAGAGATGATCCACTTTAACTTTGATAAATCATTCATTCGTAAAGATGCTGCTCTAGAACTTGATAAATTAATAGCCGTTATGAACGATTCACCAAACATGGTCATTAAAATTGAATCTCATACAGATTCCAGGGGTGATGCCGTATACAACAAATACCTATCTGATAAACGTGCAAAATCTACAAGAGACTATATTATAGCTCAAGGTATTGATCCAAAACGTATAGAAAGTGCTATTGGTTATGGAGAAGAACGCTTAATCAATGAATGTGATGGTTCTGTTCGTTGTACAGAGGAGGAACACTACCTAAACCGTAGATCAGAATTCATTATCGTGAATATGTAATACAACTTTAACTAAAATAATAAAACCCGCTAAATAGCGGGTTTTTTGTTTTTAAACTCTTTTCTAATCTCTCTAAAAGCCACTTTAACCCATTTAATATACATTCTATCGATCCAATAAAATAATGACACCGGTCGTTCATCTGATCTAATAACCGTTCATAGATTTTGGTTTTAAAAGGGTACAGTTGGTAGTAATAATTATCCTTTCACCTAAACTATTCCATATAACTTTCTATTATGGTGAACTTTACACCCAGCAACAACTAATATATTGATTATGGAAAAAATTACTCTAGTGAAGGAAATATACATTGAAGCTTTTAGAAATTGGAAAAGCTATATCTTAGAGCATTACTTCAAAGTATTCTCTTGGTTATGTTTTGTGTTGATTGCTTTTGCCATGTACGCATTGATATACAGAGTATCTACCGGTTTTACATTTAGTAATCTATAAGACTGTATAATTTTAGGTTCTGAATAGTTGAACTTAATTCACATAAAAAAGGCTCAGGAGTTTCCTGAGCCTTTTTTATTATATCATAATGAAATGGAAATTAATTCTTTTGATCTCCTACATTGAATTGAACCGATTTCAATATCGCCTCTAACTCGAACATGTAATCTCTTTTCTTAGTTGCCGGTGCAAAAACAAAGCCTTCCAAGACCAACTTACGGTTGTTCTCCTTATCATTTATAATATAGGTCAAAAATGGTCCTGCCATAGGGTATGCAGACATTTCCCAGATTCCCCTTACCTCTGCTGCCTTTTTACCAGAAACCTCAGCAGGAAAGACATATGGGGAAAAAGCCTTCTCCGTTATCATGTGGTTCTTTTTACCAGGTACATCTTCCCCGCCAATATAAAGACCGCCTATTGAATCTCTCATCTTAACAATGTCTTGAACAAAGGTAGAATCGTTCTTAAAGCTGTCCCAAGGCATGGTATACGCAATAATATTCATGTTCCCTTTTTGAATTTGGCGATCGATCCATACAAAATTATCCTCTTCTCTACCTACTCTATAAATGGAAGGAATTTTCATTGAAATATTAAACTTATCTTCAAGAGCCTTTTCCTTATTCAATGATTTCTCAAAACGTTTTTGAGCCTTACCAATTTCCAGAGCTTTATATTCCGCTATAAATTCTTTTGCCGTTTTATTGATGTTCTCAATAAGCTCTTCTTTATTATGCCCCTTAATAACACCTACCTTTTGCGGTTTGGCATACATGTTAGATTTCATGTGGGCAATGTTCAGAGTGTCTTCCATAACATATAATACAGAACTCGTATTACGTATTGCGCCACTAAATATCTGTTGGGGAATTTGGGTTACGCTAAAAAGCGCCTCGTCCCATGTTAAGCCCTGTGCCGCTGCCGTATAATTTTCTCGTATGGCATCGCCTACGTTACTATTCCACAAATCATTATCAATTACAACCGTAAGGGTATTCATGGCACCTACAGATTCTGGTAAATAATCTGCCTTGCCTTCTTCTTTACAAGCTATTGATAATCCTAAAGTTGCTAAAAAACAAAGTAATATTCTTTTTTTCATTTGGTGTTTTAATTTACGATGAACAGTCGCACAGTTTTAATTTTGTGCCAGGTTTTAAATTATTACCACTAATACCGTTCCATTTTCGCAAATTTTCAATAGTAACTCCAGGATATTTTCTAGAAATGGTCCATAATGAGTCTCCACTTCTTACTTCATGAATTTTTGAATTGTTGGCAACCGCAGTTCTAGTAGGGGTTTCCCTAGGTTTAACAGATGAAGTAGGTTTTTTTCGTGGGTAAATGGTCAATCTTTGGCCTATGCGTAAATTATTACTTCGCAAACCGTTCCATTGCTTTAGTTGACTTACACGAACACCGTAGCGTTCTGCTATTTTACCAAGAAAATCGCCATCTCTTACTCTATATCGAATACTGTTCTGTTCTGCTTGTTTTTGAATCTCAGCAACAATACTCTCTTTCTCTTTAAGTTCATTTTTTACATGGGCATAAATTGCTTCTTCATTAGCAACAAACTTTCCCATTTCTCGCACGGGTAACCTCAATGCGTTAGGTTTTCCTTCTACGAAAGGAATAACATCTAATTTGTAATGCGGGTTAAGTATTTTTAATTCCTCCTTGTCAATAGCTGCCAATTCAGAAATTTGATCAAATGTTATTAGGCTTTTAACATGAACAGTATCTGTTTCAAAATAGGCACGATCCACTTTTTTAGATCTTAAACCATGTTCCTCGGCATATTCAAATATATACATGGTAGCTTGAAAAGCAGGAACATACCCCGCCGTTTCACGTGGTAGATTTCTTCGAATATTCCAATAATTTCGTTGTCCGCCACTTCTACGAATAGCTTTGTTTACGTTTCCTGGACCAGAGTTATACGCTGCTAAAGCCAAATCCCAATCATCATAAATTCTATGCAATCTATTAAGATAATTGGCGGCAGCTGCGGTAGACTTAATAGGATCGCTACGCTCATCAACATAACTATTGATATTAAGCTTCATTTCTTTACCGGTACCGTACATAAACTGCCACAATCCCGTTGCCCCTACCCTAGAACGTGCTTTGGGGTTCAATGCAGATTCTACGATTGACAAATACTTCATCTCCAATGGAATATTATTATTGTCAAATTCCTGTTCAAATAAAGGAAAGTAAAATTGGCTAATGGTAAGCATGCGTTCCATTAAATCTCTTTTTCTGGTAAGAAAAGATTTTATTACGCTTTCCAATGATGAGTTATATTCAATGTTGAACGGTGTTCTTTCGTTCATTCTAGCCAACCGCATCCTCAAAGTATCGGTAGGTAGGTCCAAAACAAAAGTCGTTGTTGTATCTGGTTCCGTTAGTACCTCTTGGTACATTTCGTTGAAAAGTGGTGCGGCATCTACAAGCTCTTTCATCCAAAGACTATCAAACTTTGCAGCAAGTGCATTGTCTTGAAGGTTATAGGTGGATGATTCCGTTGGCTTAAACAATGCCAAAGACTCTGTATTGGAGCTTTTAACTATTTTCAGTTGCTCTAATGGTACTACACTATCTGTAGAATCTTGAGCTACAATTAAATTACTTTGTAAAGAGTCTTGTACCGTAGTGCCGGTATCTTTTTGTTGGGCAGCACCTATAATAGGAAACAGTGCCAATCCAAAACAAAAACAATTATAGGTTATTTTATTCATCATGGGGCAAAAATATCTTAACGGAACAAACGAAAATCGTACATTTTTTACTGAGAATAAAATATATTCTCTTAAAATGCACAAATTTTCGTTATATACCGTTTGTCGATAACGCCCTGACTACGCTAATATTGCAGCGATCCCTGGCAAGGTTTTGCCTTCTAAACTTTCTAACATTGCCCCTCCGCCTGTTGATACATAGCTAACTTTGTCCTCAAAGCCAAATTGTTTAACGGCAGCAACTGAATCTCCACCACCTACTAACGAGAATGTTCCCGCTTTTGTAGCTTCAGCAATATAATTACCAACTGCAATGGTACCACCTGCAAATTTCTCCATTTCAAACACACCGATCGGTCCGTTCCAAAGAATGGTTTTAGAATTTAAAATGACGTTTTTAAATATCTCTAAGGTTTTAGGTCCGGCATCTAAACCTTGCCAACCATCAGGAATTTTGTCTACATCCACTATTTGGGTGTTTGCATTTGCATCAAAATCATCGGCAGCAAGCACATCTACAGGAATATGGACGTTTACATTTTTCTGTTTTGCTTTTTCAAGAATTTCCATTGCAAGATCCATTTTATCGTCCTCGCAAATAGAATCTCCAACTTTACCACCTTGAGCCTTAATGAAGGTATAAGTCATACCCCCACCGATAATTAAATCATCTACTTTATCTAAAATGTTTTCTATAATCGTAATCTTAGAAGATACTTTTGCACCACCAAGAATAGCTAATACAGGTTTTTCACCAGTAGCCATAACTTTCTCAATAGCATCTATTTCCTTTGCCAATAAATAGCCAAAACATTTAGCTTCTGGGAAAAATTTAGCAACAATTGTAGTTGATGCATGAGCACGGTGCGCAGTACCAAAAGCATCATTGACATAAACATCACCAAGTTTGGAAAGTTTTTCAGCAAAACCTTCATCACCTTTTTCCTCTTCGTTATAGTATCTTAAGTTTTCTAATAAAAGTACTTCTCCGTTCTTTAATTCCGCAACGGCTTTTTCAGCTTCATCACCAACACAGTCACTAACAAATTTAACGGCAACACCAATAATTTCAGACACTGCATCTACAATATGGCTCAATGATAAATCTGGATTGCGTTCTCCTTTTGGTCTACCTAAATGGCTCATAAGAACGGCACTACCACCATCTTCCAACACTTTTATAATTGTAGGTTTTGCAGCCTCAATTCTATTGGTATCGGTTACTTCAAAGTTTTCGTTAAGTGGTACATTGAAATCTACCCTTATTAACGCCTTTTTATCTTCAAAATTAAAGTCATTTAATACTTTCATCTATTTATCCTTTTGTTAGTTAACAAATGTAAAGATTAAAAGGTTTGTGATAAAGTGCTAATAAGGATAATTTACACTCAATACCCTTAAATTTGTTGTGCTATAAACAACTATATTTGAATCTATGTTATTCAAAGAAATTTTAGGGCTTTCCCATATCAAAAATCATCTGTCTTCAAGTACAGATGCTGGTAGAATACCCCATGCGCAACTATTTGTGGGTCCAGAAGGCTGCGGACTGCTGCCTATGGCTTTGGCTTACGCCCAATATATAATATGTCAAAACTCCAATGGCGAAAACAATGGTGGTAATGAAGCGTGTAATCTAAAATTTAAATCATTTGCCCACCCAGATGTACATTTTGCTTTTCCGGTCTCCAATTCTAACAAAGTAAAATCACATGCAGTGAGCAACCACTATATGAAAGAGTGGCGTGAATTTATCATGGAGCAACCTTATGGCAATTTATTCGATTGGTACAGACATATAGAAATTGAAAAAAAACAAGGGCAAATAGGAGTAGACGAAGCTCAGGACATTGTTAAAAAGCTTTCTTTAAAATCATACGAAGGAGGCTACAAAGTCATGATCATTTGGATGGCAGAAAAGATGAACACCGCCGCATCCAACAAATTATTGAAACTTATTGAAGAGCCGCCAGAAAAAACAATTTTCTTGTTACTTTGCGAAGATGAGGAACAGATCATACAGACCATTAAATCTAGATGTCAAGTAGTACATTTTCCTCCTTTAGCAGAAGATGCCATTGCTACGGCATTAGTTGAAAAGGGAGCCAATAAACCAGAAGCTATGCTTTTGGCACATGAGGCGAATGGAAATTTCAACAAGGCCCTAGATCTTTTAAATAAAGATTCTGAAGATCTGGTTTTTGAAAATTGGTTTGTACAATGGGTTAGAACTGCATTTAAGGCAAAAGGTAATAAAGCTGCAATTCATGATCTTTTATTGTGGAGTGAAGAAGTAGCGAAAACAGGTAGGGAAACACAGAAAAACTTTTTAAGTTATTGCATTACTGTTATGCGGCAAGCCCTAATGATCAACTATGGTGCAGAAGAACTAGCTTATTTAAGAATACATGCAGAAGGGTTTCAATTGAAAAAATTTGCTCCCTTTGTTCACGAGAATAATATTCTTGACATTACCAAAGAATTGGAAGATGCCATTTACCATGTGGAGCGTAACGGTAACTCAAAAATTATATTTACCGATCTATCTATTAAACTTACACGGTTACTTCACAAAAAAAAGACCGAACTTAAATAAACCTAAATGGAGATATTAATGAACAACGCTACAGAAGTTTTATTGCTATTATTTTTAATCATTACCTTTTTACAAAGTGGTTTTGATAAAATTACCGATTGGAACGGAAATGTCTCATGGCTTAAAGAGCATTTTTCTAAAACCCCGTTTAAAAATAGTGTTCCACTGCTGGTTGGGATAATTTTGGTAACAGAAGTTATTGCAGGACTTTTATGCGTTATTGGCACTTACCAAATTTTGAGTTCTGGTAATACCACTTTTGCAATGTATGGCGCAGTATTATCAAGTATAACACTTTTAATGTTGTTATTTGGGCAACGTGTGGCCAAGGATTACGAAGGAGCTAAAACTATTGCCGTTTATTTTATACCTACAATATTATTGGTGTTTTTGCTACAATCTTAAGGAAGTATAGCCTATAAAAAAAAGGTTCATTTATTAAAAAAGCAAAACCCTCCAAGTTGGAGGGTTTTTTTGAGGCATCGAGCGGATTCGAACCGCTGTACAAGCTTTTGCAGAGCTCTGCCTAGCCACTCGGCCACGATGCCCTTTTTTAGCGAGAGCAAAAATAAACAATTTATACCAATCTAAGCTGCATTCACAACCAAGAAATTGTAGTAAATTATAATATTTAAGGTGGATGATTCTAGTTTACCAATTGACCACGTTGCAAATTCAATGATACGGTTACCTTTTCTACATCTCCGTTAATGGGCGGATTGATTTTGGAAACAGAAACCATTGCAGTGTCTACGGTAGGCAATTCAATAAAAATTCTATCAATGATTCTTTTGGCAACATGCTCCAACAATTTTGATGGTATTGCCATTTCTTGCTTTACAATTCTGTTGATATGAACATAGTCTACCGTGTCCTTTAATTCATCTGTGACCGAAGCTTTTAATAAATTCGTATCTACGGAAACGTTGACCAAATAATCACTGCCAATATTAGTTTCTTGTGGCAAGCACCCATGATGGGCGTATGCTTTTATATTCTCTAATTGTACTTTACCCATTACTTATATTCTGGAGTACAAATTTAATGAATCTCCCTGTAGCTTTAGTATGTACAACGACAATTACTGATCCCTTGAAATAAATCTACCCCTAAGGTGATTACGTGTGTACCTGAACTATAGCCAAGAAGTTCGTTTAAAATTACCTGATAAGAATATCCGAAGTAAAAATTACTCTTCTTTAAACCTGCAATAGGAGCTATGTAAAGTGGGTTTCCTATTTGATCGTTCAAGAAACGATAGTTCACCCCAGCATAAAAGTAATCTTCAAAATCATAAAACCTGAACTTTAAGTTTAGATCCGTAACAGATCTACCATCACTCTCAAATAACTGAAACAATACAGAAGGCTCAACTTCTACTTTACTAGTTCTTTTCTTCATATATCTATATCCGGTATAGATATAGTAGTTTCTTAATCTATTAGGCTCATATAATTCATTAAAATTACTTAGATCCTTATCTAAAATGTTTGATGCGTTGGCACTGAAATAAAACTTATCGTACCTGTACAATACACCAATATCAAAGTTATGGTTGGTGGTTGCCTTATCTCCAACATACGCCGGATCCGCAATTAAATCTGGATTAGAATTGTCTATTCTAAATTGATTGTAGTTGTAAGACAATCCAAAAGATAAAAACTCATCATCATAACGATCTAAAGTCAAATGGTGTGCAAATGATAATCTTGCACCCTGTTGTTTGGTTTCACCATTACTGTCATTATACAAGACCATACCAATACCCGATTTTTCTCCTATTCGCATATCTGCTGCAAGAGATTGGGTATCTGGCGCATCTTTAATACCTACCCATTGGGTAAGACCATTCAATCTTATTTTAACATGGTCACCGATACCTGCGTAAGTTGGGGACATTACAAAGGGGTTATCGGCAAGATATTGAGATAATTGAGGTATAGTAAGCTCTTGCCCTCTTGCGGTGAGCACGCTTATAAATAATACCAGTGTCAATAGACTGTTCCGCATCATCATTTTTAGGTTAAGTTTTTAACGGTATAGGGTAAAGTGTCCAACAAATTCTCTTTCGTCTCTATCGCCATTTAGTTTAACTACGTACCAGTAGTCTCCCGTTGGCAATTCATTGTCTAAATATGTTCCGTCCCAACCTTCAGAATCAACAGATTGTTCAGAAACCACTCTACCATAACGATCAAATATTTTTATTAGTATTTCTGGGTATTGCTCAATATTTCTTGGGATCCATAAATCGTTCTGCCCATCTCCATCTGGGGTAAAGAAATTAGGTATTTCCACGTCTATAAACTCCATAAATATATTTGCTACCCTTGAGCATCCATTCTCATCAACTACACGAACTTCATAGGTATCTGTTCTAGTGATATAGAAGGTATTGCTATCGCCATTATCTATTCCATCAAAATAATAGGTGTAACCTTCTCTACCACCTTCAACAACAGCTGTTATTTCGTTCATGTTATTTTGTTCCAATGCTAGAGTCAATGGCTCAAAATCCTCAATTACAAAATCAATAGTTACAAAACACCCGTTAGCATGGGCAATAGTAATGTAATGGTTGCCCGGTGCCGAGTTTCTAAAATCAGGATTCAATTGAAGATCTGCAGGGTCCACAGAATCTATTGCGTATAACACATCTCCAATTACACTATCATCTTCTAATGTGATGTTCACAAAATTATCTGGCACATTACCCGAACATTCGTAAACAGGAATTACCGTTGCATTAAGGTTTACTCCCGATTCAATATCAACTACAACATTGGTATCACAACCATTGGCATCTTTAATTACAATGATGTAATTACCTGCTGCCATATCATAGAATTCAGTTCTGTTCAGTACAAAATCTTCATCGCTATTAGAATTCAACGCTGTACTATATGGTGCCGTACCTCCTGAGATATCAAGAATTATAGTACCATCTTGACTATCAACACAAATTTCCGGTGTAGTCTCTACTTCAACAACCAAACTTGATGGTTCAGAAATAGTATACGTTAAGTATTCAAAACAACCATTTTGGTCTTGAGCTATAACAGTATACTCTCCAGGACCCAATTCTGTAAACGTGTTTTCATCATAGAATTGGTTCAGATTTGGTGAAATTGCATATTGATAACCACCTGCTCCACCAGATAATGTAACCGTTATTTCACCGTTGTTCTCTCCTTCACAAGTAATATCAACAACATTGTCTGTATAAGAAAGAGGTGTAGGTTCTACAATAATAACCTCTTTTGGTGTTGTTGTACAATCATCACTAACTACAGTTACATAATACGTACCTGCTCCCAAATCTCTAAACACACCTTGAGATTGTGGACCGGCAATTCTAGAAGCTACGCTTAAAGAACTATCTGTAAACAACTCATATTGGTAGTTACCTAATCCGCCATCTGCAGTTGCATAAATGATAGCCGTGCTTTCACCTGTACAGTTCAGTACCGCAGCAGAGGTATCAACCGTTAATTCTAAAGCAGGAATCTCACTTTCTGTAATTGCATTTGAAACTGCAGACTCACAACCGTTAATAGCATCACGTACATAGAATTGATATCTACCGGCAGGATACATACCTGTTTCAGGTAGCCCTAACGGATTACTGGTCATAGGCAAGAAGTTGACGTTATCAACGCTATACTCATATGTTCCGCTTCCACCTGTGGCAGTAAGTTCAAACTCAGCACCAGTAGTACAGGTCAATGCATCTGTTCTAATTAAACTTGCCTGTACTTCTGTTGGCTCTCTTACCTCAACAACATTTGTTGTGGTATCACAGTTCCACCCATCGACTACGGTAACGCTATAGAAACCTGCGCCTAGATCCGTAAAATTAGGATTGGTTTGAACACCAGTCGTTGTAGTAATCGTAGTACCGGTTTCATTATAGAAATTCAACTGATAGCTATAATTTCCACTACCGCCACCTGTTACATTTGCAGTTACAACCGCTCCTGTATCACCGTAACAAGCTAGGTCTGTTACAAGCGGAGTTGCATTAGCCACTATAGGTGTTGCTGGCGTTAATGTTTCAGTATAATTTACAATACATCCGGCATCATCGGTAATGCTTATTGTGAAAGCACCCGCAGCTAAATCTGTAAAGACTCCTTCATTTACATCGTCCATGGTATAAACATCACCAGTTGTAGTGTTGGTCAATACGATATCATAAGGACTATAGCCGCCCTCTATTTCAACTCTAATAACCCCTTGATCATCTGTACAAGTAGCTTCTGCCAAAGGCGTTATCACACCGCTCAGTGGTCTATCCGGAGAAATTATTGTCACCATATTTGTATCTTCAGAACAAAAGGGAACATCTGTTTCTGTAATGGTAACATAGTAGCTACCACCGGATAATCCTGTTATTGTTCTTGGATTAACACTGGTATCCGAAGCAGTTGCTGCTATAACCGATGCTCCTGCGGCGTTGAACACTTCATAAGTGTAATTTCCGGTATACCCGTCAATATCAATTTCCAAACTTCCATTGGTATCACCAAAACATGTAACTTCTGTTATAGCCGTTGCCGTAGCAGTTATAAAATCGAACGGAGCAATCGTATAACTTTCCGTATTAACATAACAACCCGTATCTAAATCTGTAACTCTAAATACATAGGAACCAACAGTATTTAAATCGTAAGTTGCAGATGTTGCTGTTGTACTAACCAAAGTACCTGTGGCATTACCAATTGGTAACAATTCATAACCATAGTTATGTGCCAAACCATTATCAACTACTGAAATTGTTATTCTCTCATCGTTTGTACATGTAATTACGACATCTTGAGCTACTGTAGCCGTAAATGTATTTATAGGTTGAATTGTAACGGTATCGAAAGTGGTACAACCATTGGCATCTTTTACGTAAACATCTATGGTTTGTACGCTTCCATCGTCCGTAACATTGAATGTATTTGACGCTTGGAAAATAACATTATCAATACTGTATAGGTATGGTGCGGTTCCTGTACCTGTACCAGCCGTAGCTGTTATAGTCGCAGTATTTACACTATTATCTGCCGCACAACTAAATTCTGTTGCTGTTGCAGAAACGGTTAATTGCGTTGGTTGAGTAATGGTTTCATTCTTAACAGCATCACAGCCTCTACTAGAAATTACTCTTACTTGGTATTCTCCTGCAGCTAAACCTGTAAACAACGGATCGTTTTGAGCTGGCACAATTGGCGTTACCAAATCTGCAATATCATATAATTCATATTGATAAATAGGATTATCATCTGTTGCCGGATCAATATTGGCTCTAATACTACCGTTACTATCCCCAAAACAACTTACATTAACAATAGTTGCATCTAATAATACAGGGTCTACTGGAGCATCTAGAACTTGAGTTACCGTTCTTTCACAAACTGGATTTGTCGTATCTAAATCCCTAACCACAAAAGTATATGTTCCAGCCTCTGTTAAGTTTGTAAACACACCTGTTGTTTGAGTTACCACAGAACCTAATGGAGTATTCATTTCAAACTCAAGGTTTGTTGAACCACCGGTTACATTAACCGTTATTTCTCCACCCGGAGTCACCGTACAATCAATAGACTTATCTACTGTCGTAGAAACATCCATTTGTTCATAAAGTACCACCGCATTAGTTGTAAAAGTACAGCCCCATTGGTCTATAATAGTAACATCATAACTACCAGCACCAAGACCTGAGAATACTCTAGTGTTTTGTGGTGCACGGAAATCAGTACCGTTTAATCTTAATTGGTATGTATAATTACTTCCTTGACCGCCAGTAGGCACACTTACTTCAATTTCTCCTTGTAAGTTGGTGCAGTTCTCTATGTTTACATCTAATGTTGCTGCTATTGGGTCTGGAACATCAAGTACAATATTGTCTTGAATTAATCGCTCACAACCTTCAGCGTCACGAGCCCATGCTTGGTAAGTACCAGCAGGTAACAAATCAAAAGTAGCGTTAGTTACGAAATCTGTAGTTGCAGGAGCGCTTGTACCAACAAAATACGTATAACCACCCCAACCACCTTCAACATCGGTAATGGTAATTGAACCATCATTTCCTGGTACACATGTAATATCAGTTACTACCGTAGATCCGCTGATATCAGCTGTAGGACCGTTAATAGTGAACGCTTCTGTATTTGTACAGAACGGGTTGTTGTCTTGTGTAATAGAAACATAGTAACTACCTGCAAATAAGTCAATATCTGCTGTAGGTCCATTTGTTGTTGCTTCTGAACCAGAAATAACAACCGTATCATCACTAGTATCTGCTAATGTTCCCTCAGTGTCATAAATAGTCCAAGTAAATCCGCCAGGGTAGGTTGCATCAACTAATTCAAAGTTCACAGCACCTGTATTGGTTCCAAAACAAATTACATCACTTGTTTTAACAACATCGATAGTAAATGTGTTTGGCTCTTCTATAGTTTCTGCAACAGAAACCACACAACCCGTATCAATATGTCTTGCCAATATCGTATACGATCCCGCAGACAAACTACCGAAAACGTTAGAAGTTTGGTAGTTAGCACCATTATCAATGCTATATTGAAACCTAGTTGGGTCGCTTAAAGTAGATGTCACCACTACCGTAATTTCGCCATCGCTACCAGGAGCACATGTAACCGTATTTGAAACCGAAGCGTCTATATCGGTAATTTCATCAAAAGGAAGAACAGTAGCTGTTGCGCTACCAGAACAACCCTTGTCATCATAAACATTGATGGTATAAGTATCACCAGCTCTATTTGTAACCACTAATACATTTGATGCACCAGATTGTACCACAGCCGAACTGCTATCCACAAATTCATAGATTACATAGTTACCGCTACCACCGGTAATGGCAGTCTCGTCAACTGTAATTGTAGCATTGTTAGGATTATTACCAGCAGTACAACCGAATTCTACAACTGTAGTATCTATGTTCGATATTACTGCAGGTTCGTCTATTACAATGTTACCTGATGCCGTAGTACAACCGTTAGTTCCTGTTGCCGTTACAACGTATGTATTTGGAGGTAAGCCTTCAAATGTATTGTTACTTGCATTGAATGTTCCTGCTACTGGAGATATCGTAAATGTTAACGGATTTACTCCGTTTTCAACTTGTGTCAAAGTGATTGACCCATCGTTAGCTCCAAAACAAGTAATATCTATATGCGAATCTGTAAAAACAGGTTGAATAGCAGGAGCCAACTCTTGCGTTACCGTAATTTCACAAACAGGATTTGTAGTATCTAAATCTCTTATTAAGAAACTATACGTTCCATCAATGGTTAAGTCCGTAAATGTTGCATTATTGGTTTGCGTAACCGCAGCACCTGTTGGAGGTGTCATTATAAACTCTAGGTTTGATGAACCACCGGTTACATTGATAGTGATAGTACCACCTGGTGTACCCGTACAATCAATAGCTTTGTCTACCGTAGTAGTTGCACTTAACTGTTCGTATAATTCTACTGGAGCAGTTGTAAATGTACATCCCCATTGATCTGTAATGATCACTTCATATGCTCCGGCTCCTAAACCTGAGAAAACTCTAGTGTTCTGCGGAGCACGGAAATTAGACCCATCCATTACCAATTGGTAGGTATAGTTACTTCCTTGACCGCCGGTTGGTACACTAACTTCTATTTCTCCCTGTAAGTTTGTACAATTCTCTATGTTTACTGCTAATGTTGCCGCAATTGGGTCTGGAACATCAAGCACAATATTATCTTGTATTAATTGCTCACAACCTTCAGCATCACGAACCCAAGCTTGGTATGTACCAGCAGGTAACGAATCAAAAGTAGCGTTAGCTACGAAATCTGTAGTTGCAGGAGCACTTGTGCCAACATAATAGGTGTAGCCACCCCATCCACCATCAACATCGGTAATGGTTATGGTACCATCATTTCCTGGTACACAAGTAATATCAGTTACTACTGTATTACCCGTAATAGCTGCATCTGGACCTGCAATATTGAAAAATTCAACATTGGTACAGAATGGATTGTTGGTTTGTGAAATAGAAACATAGTATTCACCAACACCTAAATTAATTATTGGTGTAGGACCGTTCGCAGCTTCAGAACCACTAAGAACAGAAGTATTATCAGTACGGAAGATTTCCCAATCAAAACCTGTGCTGTATGTAGCATCTATCAATTCAAAAGTTACTTCACCGGTATCTGTTCCAAAGCAAATAACATCACTTGTTTTAACAACATCAATCGTAAACGTGTTTGGCTCTTCAATTCTAGCCGAAGCAGTTATAATACAACCCGTATCTGTATGTCTTATCAAGAAGTTATGGTTTCCAGCAGACAATCCGCCAAAAACATTAGTAGAAAGGTATGTAACACCATTATCAATACTATACTCGTATTTAGAACTATCACTAGCTGTAGAAGTTACCGTTACGGTAATTTCACCATCAGCACCAGGCGTACACGTAACCGTATTGGTCACAGCGGCCGTTGCTCCTGTTAATTCGTCATACGGAAGCACAGTAGCCGTAGTGCTACCGGAACATCCATTATCATCATAAACATTGATGGTATATGTTTCACCCGTTCTATCGGTAACCGTTAAAACATTAGATGATCCAGACTGAACAACAGCAGAGCTGCTATCAATAAATTCGTAAGTTACATAGGTATTGCTACCTCCTGTAATTGCTGCCGTATCCACGGTTATTGTTGCATTATTTGAATTGTTACCAGCTGTACAACCAAATTCAACAACGTCTGCATTTACATTTGCAATTTGTAACGGAGTACCTACAGGACTATCTACCTCTAATTCACAACCACGACCAGAGGTTACCCTAACCACGTAATCATCATTTGCAGCTAAATTGGTAAATGTTCCTGTTGTTTGAGGGGCACTTGCAGGAGTTAACACTGAAGGTGCAGTTTCAATAAATAATTGATAAACGTACGGTGGGTTATCCATAGATGCACCTAAAATGGCCACTATAGAACCATCTGTTGCTCCAAAACAAGTTACATCTGTTATATCTGTCGTAAATAAAACAGGGGTTGCCAACTCTAATTCTACGTCTGTTTGTGCAGTACAACCACCCAAAACCGTATCATAAACATGAGCAGTATAAATGCCTGAATCCAATCCTGTAAAAATAGGTGAAGGTTGAGGGCTTCCAGTTACACTAACTCCGCCATTATCGAATAATTCATATTCATAGAATGTAGATCCACCATATGCCGTAATTACTATTTCTCCATCGCCTTCCATACATGAAGGTTGGGTAGTAACTTCTGCCGAAATAGAAGTAGGCGCAAAAATTTCGATCGTCTCTACATTTCCACAACCGTTAAAATCACGAACTTGAACGGTGTAATTTCCAGAACTTAAATCTGTAAACTGATGTGTTGAGCCTGCAGTGGTCAACGTAGATGATTGGTAAGAACCGCTATTAATACTCAAAGTATAAGGTTGAATACCTTCTCCGTCCAAGGTAATTTCTATAATAAAGTCACCTTCATCTGCCGTACATTGGTTGATTACGACACCAGAAATAGCCGGTGTTGGGTCATCTGCAATAGTAACATCCAATGGTAGTGGCGTAGAACAACCGTTACCGTCCATCACATAAATATCCCACTCTGTATTAACCGAAGGGTCTAATTCCGCATAGTTACTAGTAACATAATCACCAGCAACAGGAGAAACACCATTTTCAACGTAGGCATACGTATAAGAGCCATTTCCACCGCCTGCAATTACGGTTACATTAGCATCTTCAGAACAGTATCCGTTATTTTGATCCGCCAAGGTCAAAGTCACCGGATTAGGCTCTAAAATTCTAAATTCGAAAGTATTTGTACACTCAGGACTAGCTGCTTCTTGGAAAAATAGTACGTAATCTCCAGGAGGAATGTTTGAAACCGTTTCCAACGGTGTTGGACCAGGACCTATTGGACCTGTAACACTACCTGAATATGCACCACCTAATGGTGTATTACTAATGCTTTCTCTTATTTCATAATTTATAGTAGTTACATTAGGATCATATTCTTCAAACTGGAAAGAAATAGACCCATCTGTATCTCCATAACAAGAAACATCTGTTACCGTTGGATCTGCAACTACATCAATAGCAGATACATTAGGAATATCAACTTCAACAAAACTAGAACATCCTGTTGTCGTGTCGATTACTTGAAAAACATAACTGGCACCAGGGTTTAGACCGTTGTACGTTGCAACTTCCTCATCAGCTGTAGCACCCGCCGCCTCAGCATCTGGTGCGGTACCTGTACCATAAATAGTAAAATCGTAATTTCCTGAACCTCCACTTGCGGTAAGTTCAGCGGTACCACCAGCAATACAACTAACTGGCATTAAAACCGGGTCAACCGATAAATATGGACTAGACAAAACCCTAACCGGATTCTCGTAATACTCACAACCATTGGCATCCAATACACGAACATAGTAGTCTCCGAAAGCTAATCCGTCAAAAGTTACCGTAGTTGCTGTCGTATTTACCACAGGGTTTGGTCCTGTCGTAGGAACAACATTATTAAGATTATCATATAGGGTGTATGTAAAATTAGGGACCCCACCACTTGTAATCGTAATTTCAATACTACCTGGAATATCACCAGAAGGACCACAACTAACGTCTGTAGCTACAACATTTGCATCAAACAATACTGGATCAACAACAGTTGCACTGCCATTATACGTACATTCTTTAGAATCTCTAACTATATAATTATAAGTACCAGCGGCCAGACCTGTGTAAACCCTTTGGCTTGTAAAGGCACTGCCGGCAAAACTAATTTCATAAGGTGATGAACCAAAGTTAGGATCCACATTGATTTCAACGAAACCATTGGTATCTCCAAAACACGTAGGGTTGGTAACGGTTTCCGTTGCAACAGGGTTTACTGTTGGTGTAACCGTAACTATATTAGAAACAGCTGTACAACCTTGATTATCAGTTATTCTAAACCTATACGTACCTGCTGTAGAAGTGGTATATGGGAATGTTCCCGTAAAAACGGTATAACCACCACTATTTACATCTAACTCATAAGTATAAGGAGCATAACCACCAGCAACCTGTAAATCCATAGTTGCATCTGGCGATACCGAGCAATCCAAATCTTTTGTTAGGGTAAGGTTCGCCGTTAATTGAGGTTCAACATCAAAAGTTACCGTATCTGTACAACCATTGGCATCTCTAATCTCAAAAGTATAACTACCTGGGGTAAGACTTGTAAAACTGTTCGATGCTCTATATGCACCCGTTCCAATTCTGTAAGTGTAAGGTGCCATTCCACCTGATGCGCCTACCTCTATAGTAGCTGATCCGGTAACCGAAGAATCAAAACATACATATGAACTTGGTAAAATACTCGCTACAGGGGCTACAGGAGCGGTTAATGTAAATGTATCCGTTTCCGTACAGCCATTTGCATCGGTAACCGTTATCGTATGTAAACCTAATTGATCCAAACCTGTAAATACCCCCGTGCTTTGTGCAGCCGTATTGGAGCCGTCTGGCAGTTCTATTACATAAGAATATGCTGAAGTACCGCCGGTTACATTAATAGTTACCGAACCATCATCATCACATGTTGGTTGAACAGGTGTATTTGAAACTACAAGTGCTGCAGGTTCTGTTATTGTTTGTGTTAAAGGAACCGTACACCCTGCAATAGGGTTATCTACGTCTCTAACATAAATAGTATAAGTACCGGCAGCTAGACCCGTAATTTGATGTGTTGTTGCGGTATCACTACCTACTATAGTTGCAAAAGAACTATCATAGCTATATTCATAACCACCAGCTCCAAAATTATCGACTTCAAAAGTAATTGTACCACTATTATCTGTATTACAATCCAAATCTTCAAAAGATAGAATTGCAGCTTCAAAAGCATTACCGTCTTGAACATTAACAATAATATCTGTTGTACAGTCACTACCATAATCCACGGTAACCGTATGTTGACCAACAGATGTGTTGTTAAATACATTGCTTGTCTGTGGCGTATTGCCATCAATACTGTATGTATATGTAGCATCATTAGGAAGAACTGTAATATTTCCTGTACCGTCACAATTATAAGTAACACTACTACTTAAAGATGGTTCCGTTGGTAATGGAGCTATAACAATATTTGGAAGGTCAACAACACAACCTGTATTATTTGCATCTCTAACCTGCACAGTATACGCACCATCGGTTAATCCTGTGAAAACCGTACCACCTGTAGTAGCAGTTGTCCAAGAACCACCGTTTAAGCTATATTGATAAAAACCAGAACCGCCCACAGTAGGTGTAATGCTACCTACCGAAATTTCTGCCAGTTGATTACAGGTATAATCTTGTGTTTGTTGGCTCTCAGCGACAATTTCGGGTAATTGATCTACGTCAACAGACAACGTTAGCTCACAATTATTTACATCCCTAACTCGAACATCATATGTGCCTGCAGTTAGATTATTGAATAAACTTACAGACCCGAAGTTTGCACCGCCATCTATACTAAAAGTATACGGAGCCTCACCACCACTAGGGGCTAAAGAAATACTACCGTCATTTCCACCAAAACAAGTTACATCTACTACTGTTGGTACAGCAGCTACTGGAGCATCTTGATCAATATTGATGTCGTACATGGCAGGACATGCATCTGCCGCTCCATTGTTATCCAAAACATAAACATCATAATCCCCAGCACCACTAACGGTAACCGGATTGGTAGCTGAATAATCGCTCGCTGTAGGCGTTACACCATCAGCAACTACTGCGTAAACATAATTTCCGTCACCACCTGCTGCTGTAATATTAATTTCACTATCGGTACCGCAAGCTGTTATAGTACTTGCACTTGCGCTGACCGTTACTTGTTGTTCAATGGTTACGGTTTGGGCAGGAGCATCACAACCATAAGCATCGGTAACCTCAATAGTGTACGTTCCATTTGAAAGACCTGTAAATGTATATGTGGTTGCATCAATTGGTGTAGGGGTAACAAACGCTCCTCCATTGATTCTAAACTGATAATCACCATTACCGGCGGTAACATCTACAACAATAGTTGCATCATTACTACCACTATAACACGTTGTTTCCAATAATGTAAAAGCTGGTGTTTCCGGAGCCGTAACTACAATTGGGGTGTCAATTAAATCTGAACAACCATTGGCATCTCTAGCACGAATATTATATGTTCCTGCCGATAAGCCATTAAACACTGTATTCGTTTGATATGCAGTTATTGTTCCGCCAGAAGTATCTTCTAATTGGTACTCATACCCTGGAGTACCACCTGTAGCACTCGCTGTTATTTCTGCTCCGCCATTATTACAAGTAAATTCTTGTGAAAGGTCAGCATCAGCAACCACAACTGTTGGTTCATTAATAGTATGATCAAAAAATGTTGTACAACCAGGTAAAGAACTCGCCGCGTCTCTAACATATACTCTATACGTACCTGCAGAGAGTCCAGATATAGTTTGTGGCGATACCGTTGTACTACCTAAAATACTAGCAAAATTATCTAAGCTATATTCAAATCCGCTTGCGCCATAGTTATCTACTTCAAAAGTAATTGATCCAGAATTATCACCATTACAATCTAAATCCTCAGAAGAAAGAAGACTAGCTTCAAATGCATTACCATCTTCTACCGTAACATCTATAGTAACTGTCTGCGAACACTGTTCTGGAGTTTGTGTTGCTGAAATATCATCAATGGCAATGTCATTTCCATTAACTACTGCAGAATTTGTTCTAATAACAATATCTAAATTAGAATTAGACCCAGGATCTAGAGTTACACTATAATTTTGCCAATCATTTATTCCATTATTTTTAGGAATATTTCCGGTTGCTGTGCTAGCAATTACATTACCCCCAGCATCTACAAGTTCTATTTCAATCGTGGGGTCACCTCCCGAAGTTCCATTACGCAACAAGTTAAATGCATAAAGTGAGATGGTAATATCTCTATTTGGAATAATTTCCACTCCTCTTTTAGCATAGATAATACCACCAACACCAGCAGCACCTCCAACATTAATTGCTAAAAATCTACCATTAGCTATTCCTGTGTGATCATTAGGACTTAACCAGCTTCCGTATGGGTTTGAAATAACACTGGTAACAGAGTATTCTCCATCCTGAATATGTGTATCCGTCCCAAATCCGCAAAGACTTTCGCTACCATCCTGTGGTTCATAACAATATAAAGGGTCAATTTGAGAAATACTCGTATTTACACCAGACCCAAAGTTTTCTTCTAATAAAGTACTAACCGATGGTGGTGTACTACTTATATAATCTACAGAAACTGTATGTGTACCAACAGATACGGCATCAAAAACATTAGAATTAGCTGGTATGTTTTCTACTCCGTCAATACTATAAGTATATTCTAGATTAGGATTATCTGCAGATATGGTAACAATACCCGTACCATCACATAAATAATCTACGCTAGGCGTTAATTCTACATTTGGTGGTGTAGGTGCTTGCTCAATAGTAATATCCATTGGAAAGGTACAATTGTTAGCATCTTGAATATACACGGTGTGCGATCCCGCTAAAAGGTAACCAATAGCACTAGTATCATACGTATTACCGCCATCAAAACTGTATGTATACGGTGCTCTACCACCTTGAGCATTTGTAATACGTACCTCAGCGCCATCAGATGGATTACATTCAACTAAAGCCGCAACTGCAGCCGAAGCAGATAAATTTAATGGTTCTGATATGCTATAAATCTGATTTACCTCACAAAGGTTAGCATCTCTTACCCTAATGTTGTATGAACCTGCACCAAGGTTATTAAAAGTATTCGGAGTTTGATAATTTGCCCCATTATTAATACTATAGGTATATGGTGCCTCACCACCAGAAGCAACTATTGTTAAAGTAGATTGATTTTCTCCACTACAAAGTATATCTGTATTAGAAATAGATAATGCTAATGGATCATCTTGGTCAATAGTGATGTCATAATTAGATTCACAGAAATCAGCATTACCGTTATTATCTCTTATGTAAACATCATAATTACCTGCGCCGGTAACCGTCACCGTAGTACTTGGATCAAAGTCTCCAGCATTTGGGGTAACCCCGTCAGCAACTACTGCATATACATAATTACCATCGCCACCTGCACCACTAATAGTAATATCGGTATCGGTGCCGCAGGCAGTAATGTTACTTGCGCTTGCAGTTACCGTAAGTGCAGGATTTACAGTAATACTTTCAGTGTCTGTACAATTATTACCATCTCTTACCTCAACCGTATATGTTCCTGCTGAAAGATCAGAAAATACATTGGTTGTACTAAAAGGACCGCCATTTAAACTATATTCAAAAGTACCGTCACCACCAGAAGAAACACTTGCGGTCAAGGTCAATAACACGGCATCATCAAAACAATCTTGATTTGGTGTAATAACCAATACCGGAGCAGTTGCAGGATTAAGGTCAAAAGTAAACGGAACGCTACAGTTATTAGCATCTGTTACCGTACCGTTATATGTACCAGACTGGGTTAATCCTGTAAAAGAACCTGTTGAGTTAGACCCAAAAACCGAAGTATCTGGATTGTTCAATTCATATACATAGCTTCCCCATCCGCCAGTTGCGGTTACACTAACACTACCATCTGTTATACAACTAGGTTGTGTTTCAGTTAGGTTAGAAATGGTCAACGCCGAGGCAGGACCTTCCAATTCATGTGTTTCTGAATAGGTACAGTTAGTATCCGTATCTACAATGTCTATGGTATAAACACCGGCAACCAAGTTGTTGATGTTGTCAATGACAGCTTCTGTACCACCAGTTCTAACAACACCTGTAGGACCAGTGATTGTATAAGTAAAGTTTTGACCTGCTTGGAAATTTACATTGAACCTAATAACCCCGTCTGCAGCTCCAAAACAACTAATAGGCTGTGTGGTTGCTCCACTAGCCGATATTGGATTGATTGCATTTATCGTATAATTTTCTTCATAGAAACAGCCATCCGCATCAGTAACTCTAACCGTATAGGTATCTGGAGACAAATCTTCAAATACAGCCTCATTTCCTGAGGTACTTGTTGGGCCAATGGCAGAAGGTGCAGTAATGGAATATACGTAAGGTGCTGTACCATTAATTGCGTTAACAGTTAAGTTAGATGTTCCAGCAGGACATGTAATTTGAGATTCAGTAATAGTTAAATCCGTTGGTGGATTTGGTCTATCAATAACAATTTGATTGGTTACAAAAGTACAGTTATTAGCATCTCTAATAGTAATGGTATAAGAACCATCTGTTAAGTTTTCAAAACGATTAGCATTTGCTGTCGTATCGGGAACAAAGTTAATACCGTCAATACTGTATGAATATGGTGCGGTACCTCCTATTACATTTTGTGCCTCAATTATACCCTCTTGTAAACAGGTATAATCTTGAACCAAAATAGCATCACCACTAATTGCAGCCGTTGGTGCGTCAATACTAAAACTTTCTTCTGAAATACAAGTTGCCGTACCCCTTGTTTGGGTAATTTCAACTCTATAGTCTCCTGCTGCCAAGTTTGGAAAACTACCTGTACTGTTATCTGCTAATGGTTGATCGGTATCATCAAATAATGCGAAATCTAAAGTATAGCCATTAGGGTTGGTTACATTAAACTGAATTCTACCGGTAGTTTCACCAAAACAAAGTACATCTGTAACAGTAGTTGGGTCAAAATCTGCAGTTGGGTGATATTCTATAGAGACCGTATTTGATTCTACATAACAGCCTGTTCTATCCAATACCAAGAAAACATAATCTCCAGCTCCAGAAACATTGAATGTAGTCTCTGTTTGGAAATTGGTTGCAGGAATATCCGCAAAATCAGAATAAGAAGTAACCGTAGCTCCTCCCTCATCAACATAGCTCCAAATTACATAAGAGTAATCTGGGTTGCCACCACTAGCATTCATTGAAATAATACCATCTTCACAAGTAATATGTTGGTCTACACTAGCGGTAAGTTCTAAATCGTTCTCATCTAAAACAATAACCGCTTCACTATAAGAACATCCATCATCTGTAGAAATATAGGCGATGTAATTACCGGCACTTACATCTGTAAAAGGATAGTTATTATCTGCATGACCATTTTGGCTATCTACTAATGTACCCAATCCACCGTTAGTGCCATCATCTAGTCTTATTTCAAAATCATATGGAGAATCAGCATCTGTAATCTGAAGCGTAATAGTACCTAAATTGAAACACGTCTCTGGAGTTACACTTACGTCATATGTTACCGCTCTTTCTCTAATACCTATAACCGGAGTTGAAAAAATACATGCATCTTGAATTGGATCACCGTTTGTATCTAATTGAGTAACCTCAACTCTATAAGAACCGTTCTCACCAGAAGCAAAATCAAAACTTGGACCGTTGTTAGCACTAAATGGAACAATAACATTATTAGTGTCATTATCTACCAATTGATAACCGTAACCCGCTCCAATATTTGTAATGGTAATATTACCATCAGTATCACAAACAATATCCCTATTATTAAAATCTATATCTAAATTGTTCTGAAAACCTTTGAAATAGAAACTGCTAGTACATCCATTTTGATACACTACGGATAGCCTATATTCACCTGGTGCATTTAATAAATAATTACTACCGGTACCTACTTCTGTCCAAGAACAAGTAAGGGCCCTGTTGGCACAATCCTCACCAACAGTAACACCGCAACTACCTTCATCCAAAATCTCCCAAGTGACACTTTGAGCATCAACAATATTAACAGCCAATGGTTGGGTATCGTTAATACCGCACAAGAAAATTTTAGGTAAAAAAGAGCTATCATCTGAACAGAAAACTATTTCGCCAGGTATGTCATTACTAGGGTCGGCATCACCATTTACTTCATTAAAGTATTCCGTAACAGGGTTTGGTAAATTACCCGAACCAAATGGCTCTACATTTATAATTTCTTTAAACCCTTTACATGGATCGGCAACAATTTTATCTACTATATATTGACCAACAAGTGTTACTACTTGTGTACTTGGGTCATTATCTGGATCACCATCATTAATTTCAATATCGGTAGCATCAATTTCACCGTTACTATTTGTATCTCTATACCATACGTAGGAATCAAAACCATCACCTGCATTTAAAATAGTACTTGTACCACAAAGTTCTATGGTTCTTTGAAAATTACAGTCGGACAAATCATCCAATAGGAAATTGGTAGCTCCCGGAACAACAAATCCACAAGAATTAAAATCTGTAACACTTGGGTCATCTGTAACTTGGGCAGAGTTGTTTTCACCTCTATATGAGCTATAAGCCAAGTTCTCTATTAAATCTGAACATGCGTTTATAAAGTCAAAACAGTTTTCAGCAACTTGAACTCTAAAAATAATTGAATATTCCCCATCTTCATCCTCAACATAAACATCAGGAACATTAAAAACTATTTCCCTACTTGCTGGATCATAGGTATACGTAATTTCATAACATGTTCTAGGTGTTCCCGTACATATAGGTGCGGGAAATGAAAAATCAGTATCATTAAAAAAGCTACGTCCGTCTGGTGGAGAAACGTTAACTGGCAATACGTCTCTAATGGTATAGTTGACCCCATCATCATTACCAATATTTTCAAATGTCAATACATAATCCAATGTTTGACCTAAGTTTACCCCTTGACCTGTAATGTCAACACCGCCTGGAGTTTGTACTCTTTTTTCCAAAACAATGTTTGGCGCAATAATATCGACATCAAAAGAAGTAAAGAAGATATCATACTTATCTTGTGAAGAACTTGCCCTTAAAATAGCACTTGTAGAACCATTAGGTATTACGGTATTACTGGCACCACCATTAGGTATTTCAAAAAGATCGACATCCCAACCCAGTGTATTTACACTATTAGGGTTTCTATTGGTATACTGAGCATCGAACTGAGTAATACTTGAATTAAAAAAGTTATTTGCTGGGTTTTGACCATTTGACAATGTAGTAAAAGAGCCGTTGGCATTAATTTGCAAAGCATCACCACCAATTCTATTATCACCTTCTAAGGCAGCAACACCCATATTTGCATACACAGGAAAAGGTGCTGGCAAGGTTGTAAATCCGTTTACTGGTATGTCAATACTTTCCCCGGATTTTACACCTGCATAACCATCAAAAGTGGTGATGAACTTATCACCAGGTAAATTTGGGTTTTCATATACAATGACCATTTTCCATCCACCGGAAATACCACCTGAAATACTATTGCCTGTACTAGCTCTAACATTGGCTACAAAGTAATCTCCATTTGGATTTCCTAAACCAGCTACTATAGAAGTGACATCTTTATATGCTGCATACGGGCTGTAATACCCAAAATCTACATCACCATTACCATCAAAAATTATTTCATCTGCAGTAATATCTTGGTAAGTTCCTCCTGGAGTTCTAAACTTAATATCATCAATAGTACTTCTATCTGGATTTACATAAACGGCTGACCAATAAAGACCTGCATAACGTACCAATGAACAATCAACATCCGGTATTTCTAAGTTAGCACTACTAGAACTGAATGTGCTGTTATCATTATCGACATCAATATACTGCATGTCGTAATTATCATTATAATCTGAAGAACTTCCGGTAGCGTTAAGTGGTTCATTAGGTGAAACTTCAGGAATTGTTACAGTTTCGCGTCTCCATCTGCCATTTCTATAAACCCATTGTCTACTTGTGGTCTCTGGTATTCTTCTATTTACAATGTTATTAGCAATGAATGTAAGTTCACCTCGAATATCCGCTTCGTAACGAACATCAAAATCATTTTTAACCTGAGCAACCGCAGTTTGTAAACCAAGTGCCAAGAATAAAATGAAAAATAAACATTTTGAGTAATGTTTTCCCATAAGAGAAATGTGTTTGTTGAAATCTAAAAATGTGGTCAGCTTTGTCATGTCCTAAAATTGTTGAAGCATTCCTTTCACTCGACATCGATTACCCATCGGTCCACGTGGAATTCTCCAATAACAAATATTAACCTTAGTAGTAACGTGAAGAATTTATTGTTGTGGTAACGATGATTTCTGTTGTGAAACAGCAAATAAAATGGGTTTGTTTTTGTCTAAAAGTGTGCATTTCAACGATAATACACACATAGGCACGACTTTAAAAATGCATCGATTGAGGTAATCCTAATAAAAATTTTGTCAGATTTTTTATGTAAACACCTCTTTTTCAGGGATAAAAATCGGTGTCATTTTTTCTATATTTAGAGTAAATTTTTCATGGATTTCTAACTCAATTTTAATGCACTAACAACAATTTTAAATGAGTAAAATAATGCTATTTTATGTTTAAAAATGAACACAAAACATCTGAACCAAACGTTTCAAAAATTGTATTTCAAGATATTTTTTAATGACATTTAGCTGTTTTTCTGATATTAAAAGGCGCTTAAAATCAAAATGAAAAATGTTATTTGGAGTGCATTAAAGCGCTTTAAACAATTTTAAAAGCAATGTGGTCTTCTGCAAAAAAAACAGTCTTTAAAATAGCTTATATAAAGCTGTAGGGCACTAATAGTTTTCAAGCACTTTACTACAACTACAAACCATGTGCTGCTCCCCCACATTTTAAAATCAAAATTCTTTAAAGGCACTGCCATGAGCAACTATTATATTGTATATCTACTATTAAAACTGAGCCTTTGAACCTCTATTTTAATGTACCCAAACAAAAATTCTTTAGAAGTTCAAATGAGTACGAGATAAGAATTACTATATTTATAGCCTGTTATATTCATACTACATATTAGCAATGTCTTTCTAAAAGACTTTCTCTTAAAGCGAGTAAAAAAGCTTTGAGCCCTTTCAAGGCTTAGCTAATTACAGCCAATTATTTATTAGAATTTTTATTACGAAGCTTTAGGTTTTAAGCACTATATAATTTTGCATTTTAACCTTTTGTGCCAAAACATGTAGTATGAAATGAACAAACAATTAATATCTAAAACCATTGAAACATTCTACAATCAAGCCTCGGAGGAAACCCGACTTGAAAGTGGAATGGGGTTATTTGAATTTGAAAGAAATAAGTTACTAATTGAAGCATATCTAACCGCACCAAACTTACAAATAGTAGATGTTGGCGGAGGAACAGGAAAATACGCGGAGTGGCTATCAAAAAAAGGTCATAAGGTTCATTTAATAGAGCCTGTTGAAAAACATGTGCACTTAGCAAACCAAAGATCAAAAAGACTTAAGAACAAGTTTAAAGTGCATTTAGGAGAATCTAGAAGTCTTAATTTTCCAGATAATTTTGCCGACTTGATCATAATTCATGGTCCACTTTACCATCTTCAAAGAAAAGAAGATAGAGCATCAAGTATTATAGAAGCTAAACGTGTCTTGAAAAATGGCGGAATCATTTTGGGTTTTGCCATAAACTATACAGCTTCAACCGTGGTAGGACTTTTAAATGGTCTCATTCACAAAAGGTCATTTTTTGAGATGTGCAAAAGTGAATTGACAACGGGCTTACACAATCCGCCAGATGATCTTCCTTGGCTCATGACAGAGGCTTATTACCATAAACCAGATCAATTAAAATCAGAATTTGAAAATCAAGGTTTAGCCTATTTAAAAACCTATGCAGTGGAAGGTATGGCATGGCTTGACAAAGACTTTTTTGTCAACATTCAAAATGTCAAAAAAAGAAAGACTTTAATAGCGTTACTTAAAATCACGGAAAACGACAGCTACATTTTACCTTTTAGTCCACATATGATGATAGCAGTAAAAAAAGAAACACATGGAAAATAAAGACAGATACTTAAAAGCCCTCATTGAAAACCGTGGTCAATTAAATGAGATTGATTTAGGAGAAAAGATTCAATTGGAAGAAGAGGAGACAAGGGAAATAATAGCACAGCTATTATCTGAACATAGAGTTATTTACCAAGAAAACGGATGTTGTGCATACAACGTTAAGTAAGTACTTTCCACAGGTCTCCATTCTACTTTTTTGAAATTAACTATGAAGTAAAAATGACCGGTATAGACAGTTACATTCTAATCCAAACTATTTAAATATACCCATGTGTATATTTTGTAAAAAAATGACAGATAGAGTTTCTGTGTAAAAATGGTTTATTATAACCTATACTACATATAACGATTGGTATATGATAGATTGTCATTTAAAAATAAAAACAAGTAAAAACAACAAATCCCTTGTCAATGTAATGACAAGGGATTCAATATCGTAGAATTATCTTATAGTGGTTCTATGCCATCTGCTCTTGATTGACCCGCATAATCCACATTTTGTCATCATAGGCATCATTTAGCTTAGAGTAATAGGATATAAGGGCATTGGTCCAAGAGTCGTGCTTTTTAAGGTATACGTATCTATAATTGTTCTTAGGGTTGATAAAGTAGCTAGCGCTTAGTCCAAATGAATTTAGCAACGCCACAAACTTTTTAGCATTATTTGGGTTTGCAAATACATTTGCAATTAAGTAGTAACCAGAACCGGCTCCTTCTATCACATAAGATTTAGAATCGATCTCTCTAGAATCTACATTGTCTCTCACCACCTCATTGGAGGTTAAAACATTAGAATCATATTTGGAAGACTTCTCTTTTAGTTTGTTTACATTACTGGCGTAGGCCTCATTAGAGTACTTATTATCAACGTTCATGATCCACATGGCACCATCATAAGCGCCATTTAATTTTGAGTCATGTGCGGCAACAGCATCTTCAAAAGTTTCAAAACGTTGTAAATACACATATTTTAAACCAGTGTTGGGGTTATCAATATAATCGGCTTGTATCCCTTTTGCATTAAGGTCATCTATGAAGTTGTTCATGTACTGCCCACCTTTATACACATTGGCTACTACGTAATATCCATCGGTAACATCTGGTAAATTTTTAAATCTTCTACTCTTAACTCCATCTTGTACAATCTCTGTAGTCGTAGCAGTCGGTGTTGTGGTAGTTGTTCTTCTTCTACTTGCCACAACTGCATCTTTAGGTTGTATCTGCTTTTGATATTCGCGGTCAACGGATGATCTATCGGTAGTATTGGTTGCCACAACCGCTTCGCTTTTAATAACAGGTTCTTTAGTGTTATTAGCTACAACAACTACTCTATCTTGTTGACTTTCATTTACTACTTTATTCGAATTTATGGGTTGTCCTGTGTTGCTAGGGTTATAACTAGATGCCATCTCAGTATCACTATTCTCATCTAAGAAAAGTTCCTTTGCCCTTTGCTCTAAATCTGGTCTTTCACCGTTGGTCTCGTTACGTACCATTCGCATAACCATGGCAAAACGTCTTTCTAGGTCAGACTGGCGAATAGCTTCCAAAGAATCCTGACGAAACATCAGCTCTTCAATTATAGCATCATTTTCGGCCAGCTTCATTTTAAGTTCCTCAATTTCTTCATTGGTTGCAACGTTCTCAGGCTCTTCATCGTTCTTTACCAGATCATCTTCAAAATCATCTTCTAACATTACCCTATCTTCGGTTAGGTTAGGAGAGAATGAATATGCAACGGATATCTCATGCGTAAGACCAAAATTGTCAAAATTATTGGACAGGCCTTTTTCCATGGTATACCCTAATGATATTCTTTCATTCAAGTTAAAACCAACACCTGCCGCAGCTCCATAGAAACTATCATAACCACCCTGGATCCAACCTAATTTAGGAAGATCAAGTATTAAACTACCACCCAAGGTAACATCTTCTTCACCTACTTTTCTAACCCTTGCCAACGGCATTAATCTAGCTTCTTCAAAAATTCCTTTTTTATTTTCAAACTGATGGGTATATTGTAAGTGGGCAGAATATGTTTTATCCTTAAATTCGGTTACCGACTCGCTATTCTTTAAATTGTAGTCAAATAGGTTTTCTGCAAACATACCTACATCAAACTTTCCATAAGAAAGGTTAAAACCAGGTTGAAACGATAATAGGCTTTGATCTTGTAAACCCGCCAAAAAAGGATCTTCTTCAACCGTTGAAGCCCTACCGTTATCAAATCCACTTTGATAGTACGATACGTTAGCACCAAAGGTAAAATTACTCTTATCGTTCAACTTAACGCCATAAGCGTAGTTTGCAAGTACACCAAAATTACTTAGAATACCTTCTCTTTGTGAATACAGACTTAAACCAAGTCCGGTTCTATCACTAATACGTCCACTATAGCTTAAGAAATAGTTCTGATTGTTATCATCAAATTGTACCGATTGGTTTCTGTGTAACAAATTGATATATGATTTATCTTCCCTAACCGTTGAAAACGTAGGGTTAATTAAGAATCGGTTATACTTCAATAAGTTTTGGGCAGGAACATCATATGATACAAACGGACTTTCCTCTTGCCCACTAACCTTCATGATAGCAAACACAAATAACAATAGATATAAAACACTTTTCTTTAGCATGGTGAGCTTAACGTATTACTGTGATCGTACCTTGTTTTAGTACTTCACTGGCATTCCTAATTTTATAATAGAATACCATATTTTGTTTGGTGAAAGCCGTAGTTGACTGCGGCCAATTATTTTTATAGTCGAATTCGTTTACAATTTCCTGACCTTGTTCATTATAGATTATGATATTAACATCGGCCTTATTAGAATATGAGTTAGGGATTACCCATTGATCATTGATTCCATCTCCGTTTACCGTAATTACATTAGGTACTTTAAACGTATCTAAGTACGAGACTTCCACTTGTCTAATGATCTCACAATTATCAATTGAAGCGATCAATGTATAGCTACCAGCTTCCGTAAAAGTTATACTATCCACATTGCCTATTTCAACGGCATTGGCATCTAGCCATCTATATGCAGTACCTCCACTTGCGGTCACTAATTTTGTAGTGCCTTCTGGCATTACAATCTCAGTTCCCGGATCAAGCGTAATCAAGTTTTCATCAAGAGGACTAATGACTATTTCATTGGATAATAAAGCACAACCATCTCGGTTTACTGCCAATCTATAGCTACCTGCAGTAGTTACCGTTAGTGATGTATCTGTTGTATTTACAGGTGCTCCATCTAGTTGCCATTCAAAAGTGGAAGAACCTAGATCACTAGAGGTACTTAAAGTTATCGTTTCGCCACCAGAACAGAATACAGTACCTGAACTTGCTATAGAAATGCTCTCGCTAGTTAATAACTGAACAGTTAACGAATTGGAATCTACAGTAAAACTATCTACCGATGCGTTAAGATCGTATGTTCCATTTTCAGCATTAGAAGCCAAACTAATAGTACTACTTGTTGCACCACTAACAGCTGTACCATCTTTGGTCCATTGATAGGTGAACCCATTTACTAAGGCGCTGGTAACATCTGTTTTAGTACCATCGGTAGCAACCGCATTAATTTGTTCTACACCCAATATAGTACTTGTTGATTCACATGAAGTATACGCATCGGTATAATTAATGGTCATTTCAAAAGAAGCAGGTGACACAACCGTAGTCACATCAGAATTTTTTGAGGATACAGAACACGACCCCCCTGTTTGGGTTACCTCAGCGTAATACTCTCCGTCTTGTGAAATAGTTATAGCACTATTGGTCTCGCCAGCTATTTCTATTCCATTTCTATACCATTTATAACTAGGTGTATTAGCCGTTGTACTAATTGATAAGGTTTGGCTCTGCGTAGGCAAAAGCACCATATTAATTTCGTTTTCTACATCTACCGTATATACATCTGCATTTGTTATAGTAATCGCAGAAGATCTTTCATTACAGATACCCGTACCCGAAATTTCTATGGCATAGTCACCTTCAAATCCGGCAGCGGATGCATCAACGGTATAAGAAGTTGCCGTAGCACCTAATATAGCCACATCATTTTTAAACCATTGATAGCTCCATGAAGCATCTGTTTGATCTATAGTAAGTGTTTCAGAATCTGTACTACACAAAGCAGTTTTGCTTGGTGCCGTTACAGCTATCCCCGTACCAGAACCTCCAATCGTTACATCAACAATATTAGAATCTGTATTACCGGAACCTGTACAACGTGGTCCGTAATCAATATAAACATTATACATACCAGACTGGGTTACGTTTAATGTATGACCTGTTTCACCTGTTAACTCAGTTCCGCTTCTAAACCAAATATACTGGTAGGTTTCTGGGTTGCTTATATTATCTACTTGCAAGGTAATAGGACCGGTGCTACACACTGTACCTGGAGGCACGCCATCACCTTGTTCACTAATGTTCAAGTTAGAAGTTACATCCATGTAATACATGTTATATGCGGGAGATTCGTTACCAATCTTTTCTGGATCGGTACTACGAACCCTCATTTTGTAACCTTCGCCACGCGTATCAGTTGGTATGGCAAAACTGGTATCAAAGTCCTTTACAGTATTTTTATCACTAATGGTTTGTAAAGTTTGCGCATTAGCAAAGCTACCAGTGGCATCAGATAATTCGAGAATAAACTCATTACCTGCATTGGCGGTACCAATCCACGTGATATTCACAAAATATTCATTGAAACCAGAGTTTCCCGCACAAACGGCGGTCCATGGCGTACTTCCTGACAGATTAGGATTGTCTGCAGGTTCTGGGGCATTGAGCACTATTGCCTGTGCCGATAATTGATAGGCACTAAATAGCATACAAAATGCGGTAAAAAAGGTAATTTTGGTCAAGGTTTTCATAAGTATTTGTAGTTATGGGGGCCACTACGGTTGAAAAGTTGGTTAATAAATTATTTTACTTTTCCATCATTTCATAGACAAATATGTTATTTAATCCGACGAAGAGGAATTTATTGTTGTCGGAAGGAAGATTTATGTTGTGAAACTCATTTTATGTAAGGTGTACTTTATTTAAACCTGTCGTTTAAGGCAATTTTGCTACTTTTGTAGCTTGAAATATATTGACATGAGCGAGACAACAAAGTCTTTGAATTTTATTGAACAAATTGTTGAAGAGGACTTGGTAAATGGTTATACCAAAGATCAATTACGATTTCGTTTTCCCCCAGAACCTAATGGATACCTTCATATAGGTCATGCAAGTTCCATTTGCTTAAACTTTGGTTTAGGTTTAAGGTATAATGCGCCTGTAAATCTGCGTTTTGACGACACCAACCCGGCAAAAGAAGAACAAGAGTTTGTAGATGCCATTAAAAAGGACGTTGAATGGTTAGGTTTTAAGTGGGATACCGAACGGTATGCATCTGATTATTTCCAACAATTATATGACTGGGCAATTGAATTGATCAAAAAAGGAAAGGCATATGTGGACAATCAATCTTCTGAAGAAATGGCCGCACAAAAAGGCACGCCTACAGAACCCGGTACAAATAGTCCATTTAGAAATAGATCGGTAGAAGAGAATTTAGCGCTTTTTGAAAAAATGAAAAATGGCGAATTTGAAGAGGGGACACATGTACTTAGGGCAAAAATTGATATGTCATCTTCAAATATGCTAATGCGCGACCCTATTATGTACAGGATACTGCATAAAGCGCACCATAGAACAAATACCGATTGGTGTATTTATCCTATGTACGATTGGACCCACGGAGAAAGTGATTACATAGAACAAGTGTCTCATTCCTTCTGTACGTTAGAATTTGCCATGCACCGTGAATTGTATAACTGGTTTTTAGATCAGGTATATGATCAAGATAAGGTAAGGCCTAAACAACGTGAGTTCGCCCGTCGTAACTTAAGCCATACCGTAGTTAGTAAAAGAAAATTAGCCCAGCTGGTAGAAAAGGGCATTGTTAATGGGTGGGACGACCCAAGAATGCCAACCATATCAGGTCTGCGTAGAAGAGGATATACGCCAGAGTCTATCCGTAATTTTGCGGATACCATTGGAATTGCTAAAAGGGACAACTTAATTGATGTTTCTTTATTGGAATTCAACATACGTGAACATTTAAATAAAACCACGCATAGAGTAATGGGTGTTTTAAATCCATTAAAACTGGTTATTACCAATTATCCAGAAGGAGAAACCGAGTGGCTAGAAGCAGAAAATTCCCCTGAAGATGAAAATGCAGGTTCAAGACAAGTTCCTTTTTCAAGAGAACTATATATAGAACAAGAGGATTTTAGGGAGTCTGCCAATAAAAAGTTCTTTCGTTTAAAATTGGGCGGAGAGGTTCGTTTAAAGAACGGATATATCATAAAAGCTGAAAGTTGCACAAAAGATACCGATGGTAATATTACAGAAGTCCAATGTACATATGACCCAAAAAGTAAAAGTGGTAGTGGTACGGAAGAAAGTTTGCGTAGGGTAAAAGGGACTTTACATTGGGTTTCAATAGCACATGCCTTAAAGACGGAAGTTAGGTTATACGATAGGCTATTTACAGATGAAAGTCCAGATGCTCACAAGGACAAGGATTTCTTGGAGTTTATTAATCCAGATTCTTTAACCGTAATAACAGGATATGTAGAGCCTGCGTTAAAGGATGCGAAGCCAGGTGATCGTTTTCAATTTCAACGACTAGGATATTTTTGTGTTGATCCAGATACCACCACAGATAAATTAGTCTTCAACAGAACTGTTGGTTTACGAGATTCTTGGGCTAAAATTCAGGAAAAAAAGTAATATAATCATTGCTTATAAAGACTCATCAGTTTAATCAATAAGTCTTATACAAAAGCGCCGTTAGATATACGTTCTAACGGCGCTTTATAAATTAAAGACCTATTGATATTGTTTAGCCGACAAAACCCCTTTAAAAGAGTGTATTTAGCGAAAACCTATACAAGTAAGAACCTTTGCTATCAAAAAAAGCCGGACATAAAAAAAGCCCGAAAAAAATTTTTCGAGCTTTTTTAAAATTGGTCTTTAAATTATTCTTTTGGTTTGGGCTTGTTGGTTTTTTTCATGCTTTCTCCGATCATGTTACTTGCCGTAAAGCTTGCCACCATATTATTCAACATATCACTACCGGCTTGTGGTGAGTTAGGTAATAGAATTAAATTGGTATTGGTTTCTTCACCTATACTTTGAAGTGTATCATAATGCTGTGTTACTACGATCAATGCAGAAGCTTCTTGCGAGTTTATACCTACCTTGTTCAATACCTCTACAGATTCTTCTAGACCACGGGCAATTTCTCTTCTTTGATCAGCAATACCCTGTCCTTGTAACCTTTTACTTTCCGCTTCGGCTTTTGCCTTTTCAACTATTAATATACGAGCAGCATCACCTTCAAACTGGGCAGCTGTTTTTTGGCGCTCAGAAGCATTAATTCTATTCATGGCCTCTTTTACCTGCGGATCTGGATCAATATCCGTTACCAAGGTCTTTATGATATCAAAACCATAATCCAACATGGCCTCCTGTAATTCTGATTTTACCGCAATTGCTATATCATCTTTTTTAACGAAGACATCATCCAATTTCATTTTTGGCACTTCTGCACGTACGACATCAAATACATATGATGTTATTTGCTCGTGCGGATACTCCAACTTATAGTAAGCATCATATACTTTTTCTCTAATTACTACATATTGTACCGATACTTTCAGCTTAACAAAAACATCATCCAACGTTTTAGTTTCAATAATTACATCTAGCTGCTGAATTTTTAAACCTATTCTTGCTGCTATACGTTGTACAAAAGGAATTTTAAACTGAATACCCGATTGTCTAACACTAGTAAATTTTCCAAATGTTTCTATTAAAACCGCCGTTTGCTGCTTAACAATAAACACACCGGATAAGATGGTCACAATGACCAGAAACAAAATTGGAATCCAAATAAATGAGCCCATAATAATTGATTTTTAAGTTAATAATGGAAGATACTAAAAGCCTTCTTAACATTAGTTGTCAAATAGCCACATTTGTTACATGAATTTCCTGTTTAATTTATAACGGGTAATTCAAACGTTACACCGTATTGATAATTAACTAACTATCTGTACATTTAAAGCTATAAAGTTATTTCAATGCTATTAGCCATACAACCAAAACTACCTATGCGAAATAAGTCTAAGACCAAGGCTTATTATATAGATATGCTAGGTTTTAAAGAGTTGGGCACTACCACGTATCCGGATTACTTAATGCTTGTAAAAGAGCATGTAGAAATTCATTTCTTCTTGTTCAAAACACTTGAAGTAAAGGAAAATTATGGCCAGGTATATATACGAACCAAAGACATAGAAATATTATACCAATCATTATTAAATAACAAAGTTCCTATTCATCCTAATGGTAAACTAGAAGTAAAACCATGGGGTCAAACGGAATTTTCCCTTTTAGATCCAGACAATAATCTATTGACATTTGGTGAATCTACAACTTAAATTCTACCATAAAAAAGGGCAGTAACCAAGTTGGATGCTGCCCTTTAATTTAATATTGAAGTGTTATTACTTTAAATCATAACGATCTAAATTCATAACCTTTGTCCAAGTCTTCGCAAAATCTCTAACGAATTTCTCTTTAGCATCTTCCGTACCATATACTTCCGCTAAAGCACGTAGTTCAGAGTTGGAACCAAAGATAAGATCTGCTCTTGTACCTGTCCACTTAACCGCTCCAGATTTACGATCGCTACCTTCAAATACAGTATCATCGTTAGAAGCAGCTTTCCATGTTGTGCCCATGTCTAAAAGATTTAAGAAGAAATCATTGGTCAATACACCTGGCTTGTCTGTGAACACGCCGTTATTAGAACCATCATAATTTGCACCTAATACACGTAGACCACCTATAAGAACTGTCATTTCTGGCGCAGTCAAAGTCAATAGATTAGCTCTATCGATCAATAATTCTTCGGCCTGTACAGACAATTTTTTTCTAGTATAATTTCTAAATCCGTCCGCTAAAGGCTCTAATGCATCAAACGCTTCGGCATCTGTCATCTCCTGAGTAGCATCGGTACGACCTGCATTGAATTCCACATTCGTAGCAAAACCTGCTAAACTAGCGGCATTCTCTACTGCAGCAGTACCACCTAATACAACTAAATCTGCAAAAGAAACCTTTTTATTGCCAGATTGGCCTTCATTAAACTCTTTTTGAATTCTTTCTAAAGTTGCTGTAACCTTGGCCAATTGAGTAGGGTTATTTACTTCCCAATCTTTTTGAGGAGCTAAACGAACACGACCACCATTTGCACCACCTCTTTTATCCGAACCTCTAAAAGTAGAAGCAGAAGCCCATGCTGCACTAACCAACTCTGCCGTTGAAAGTCCAGAAGACAAAATAGTTTTCTTTAATTGGGCGATATCAGAATCATTGATCAATTCAAAATCTACCGCTGGTACAGGATCTTGCCATAGCAATTCCTCTTGTGGCACCTCTGGTCCTAAGTAACGCTCTTTAGGCCCCATATCACGGTGTGTTAATTTGTACCAAGCTCTAGCATAGGCATCCTTAAACTCATCTGGATTCTCTAAAAAGTTTCTTGAAATCTTTTCAAATTCCGGATCTACACGCAAAGACATATCTGTTACCAACATGAATGGTTGGTGAGTTTTTCCTGGAATATGCGCATCTGGCATTTGACCTGCGCCTGCATCACCTACTGGTTTGTATTGCCATGCACCAGCGGGACTTTTAGTTAACTCCCATTCAAAACCAAATAGGTTCTCAAAGAAGTAATGGCTCCATTTTGTAGGAGTTTGTGACCAAGCACCTTCTAGACCACTGGTAATTGTATCTGCACCAAAACCACTGCCATAACTACTTTTCCACCCAAGACCTTGTTCCGTAATATCTGCTGCAGCTGGCTCAACATCTACATAATCATCAGGACTTGCAGCTCCGTGCGTTTTACCAAAAGTGTGTCCACCGGCAATCAATGCAACAGTTTCATAATCATCCATGGCCATTCTCTTAAAGGTCTGTCTTATATAGTGAGCAGCTTCTAATGGATCAGGATTTGCATTATGGCCTTCAGGATTTACATAGATCAATCCCATGTGGGCAGCACCTAAAGGATTCTCCAATTCATTTCCATCCTCATCATATCTTTGTTTGTTGCCCAGCCATTCTGTTTCAGAACCCCAATACACATCTTCTTCCGGTTGCCAAATATCTTCACGACCACCAGCAAAACCAAACATTGGTAATCCCATACTTTCATGGGCCACGTTACCTGCTAAAATCAATAAATCTGCCCAAGATATTTTTTTACCATATTTCTGTTTAATAGGCCATAATAACAAACGTGCCTTATCTAGGTTGGCGTTATCCGGCCAACTATTTAAAGGAGCAAAACGTTGGTTACCTGAACTTGCACCACCTCTACCATCTGAGATACGGTAGGTACCAGCACTGTGCCAAGCCATACGGATGAAAAACGGACCATAATGACCATAATCTGCTGGCCACCAATCTTGACTATCGGTCATTAAATCGGTCAAATCCTTTTTTATAGCCGCTAAATCCAAAGACTTAAATTCCTCAGTATAGTTAAAATCATCATCCATTGGATCTGCCATTTTAGAATGTAACCTCAGTATATTAAGGTTCAACATATTTGGCCACCAATCTTTATTAGTGGTTCCACCACCTGCTGCTTGATGCATTTCACCATTTAAAAATGGACAATTTGCTGCTGACGAATCATTCACGTCCCAAGCTTCACCTTTTCCGTTAGTACTACTCATGATTATAATAGTTTAATTGTTGTTTTTAGTTCTTCAGTGGTAAAATTATCAATAATTAATTTATCGAAAATTCAATTACAATAGAAAATATCTATGATGCGATTATAAAACGTTTAGCAATTATTCAATTCGGTTGCAGAACCACTTCATAAAAGCCACTAAATCTTAGAATATCATAAAGATAAAAAGATAATAGTATAATCTGATACCAAACAACCATTAATTAATGGTTTAGTAAACCAAGCTATAAGTCACAAGAACTATCAACGTATAATGCATAAAGAGGGATGGACCAAAAATCTACCATTGAGATAAAATAGTACTTGTATTACGTTAATGATTACACTAAAAATTCACCTGTATGCCTTTGAACAAAGCCTACACTCAAAAATTAATTTAACAAATCATTGATAATCCTACCTTCTAAAACTAGCTATATTGCAGGTTCACCAGACCAAATAAATGCCTAAAATCACCAAAAGACAACGCCAAGCAAAATGGTTGCGAATATTTCGCAAAGTACATCGTGCAACTGGTGCGGCTCTGTTCATTTTTTTCTTTTTCATTTCTATTACTGGTCTTCTTTTAGGTTGGAAAAAGCATAGTGGAGGAGTAATTCTGTCTAAAACGTATAAAGGCACTTCCACTGATTTAAAAGATTGGCTACCCGTAGATAGTTTACATAGCATTGCCAACACCTATATCTTGGAACATGTATCGCCAGAACTATCCACCAAAATAGATCGCATAGATATTAGAAAAGAAAAAGGTATCGTAAAATTTGTATATGAAGATCATTATTGGGGTTTACAACTAGATGGGGCCACAGGTACTGTCTTACACACCGAACGCCGGTATTCTGATATCATTGAACATATTCATGATGGTTCCATTTTAGATGATTATTTAGGTACAAGTGATAATCAAATAAAGGTATTCTATACTACGGTAATGGGTCTTGCCCTTTTACTTTTTACCATTACAGGCTTTTGGCTTTGGTATGGACCTAAGCGAATGCGTAAAAATAATGCAAGTACTTAAAAATTAGGCTTAGCTTTGAAATCTTCAATAAGCTATAAAGACATGCCAGAATACAAGAAAAAAGATGCCTTACAAAAGCCTAGTTTACACTCAAGAAATAAACATACCGGTCGTTATGACCTTAAGGCACTAAAGCTGCTCAATCCAGATTTAAAACCATTTGTAGCCAAAAATAAACACGGTAATTTATCTATTGATTTTTTTAACCCTATTGCCGTAAAAGCGCTAAACAAGGCATTACTTATGGCACATTACGGTATTGAATATTGGGACATACCAGATGGTTTTTTATGTCCGCCAATACCTGGTAGGGCAGACTATATACACCATATTGCAGATGTTTTGGCAGACAGTAATCATGGAACTTTAGTCAAAGGTGATAAAATTAAGTGTCTAGATATTGGAGTAGGTGCAAATTGTGTATATCCAATAATTGGAAACAGCGTCTATGGTTGGTCTTTTTTAGGTTCGGATATTGACTCAAAAGCCATTGAGGCGGCACAAAAAATTGTAGAAAACAACGCCAATCTAACTGGTAAGGTAAAATTTAGATTACAAGAAAAACCTGAGCATATATTTTCTGGAATTTTAAAGGCTGATGAAAAAGTAGATTTCACTATATGCAATCCGCCATTTCATGCGAACCAAGCCGAGGCCGAAGCTGGAACTTTGCGTAAATTGAGCAATTTAAAAAAGAAGCGAATTAAAAAACCGGCTCTTAATTTTGCAGGGCAAGGAGGAGAGCTTTGGACCGATGGTGGTGAAAAACGATTTGTATTAAACATGATTAATGAAAGTGCACAGTTTTCAAAAAATTCTGCTTGGTATTCTACTTTGGTAAGTAAACAATCAAATTTGAGATCCTTTTATGACCGACTGGAAAAAATTGGAGCAACTGCCCATAAAACCGTACCTATGGGACAGGGCAACAAAATGAGCAGGTTGGTTGTTTGGACTTTTTTGACCGATGTAGAAATGAACGCATGGGCTAACGAACGTTGGAAAAGCGAATAAATATCAACTTTAAAAATTATTGAAGTAAAGACTGGTTTATAATAATACGTTTGTAGCTTATTAAACCCTTTATTTGATAAATATGACCCGAAGGGTCGATTTTTATTTTTAAATCCCTTAAAATCGATACTATGCCCGGAGAAAGCAATCTAGAAGTTCTTTTACAAAGTTTAAAACCTAAATTAAACGAAGGGAACTATGTTTTTATAAGTCTCCCCGAAATTGGCCATATTTCAAGAGCTGATATTCTTTTTGAATTTAAAGAAGCCGAAGGCATCACCATAATATTGACAAAAGAAAAAGCAGCGCATTATAAACTAGCTTATGAATTCATTGCCTCTTGGATTACATTGACCGTACACTCCGCTTTAGATGCGGTTGGGTTGACCGCTGCAGTTGCCAATGCGTTGACAAAACATAATATTAGCTGTAACGTGGTTGCCGCATTTTATCATGACCATATTTTTGTCTCCACAAAAGACGCTACTAAAGCCATGAGCATTCTGCAAGAATTTTCTAATAAATAAGCTTTAACCCAGTTTTTCTAGCGCTGTTTTAATTCGGGCAATACTTTCTTCTTTACCAACCATTGCCATTATATCAAAAATATGGGGACCTTTCATATCACCAACTAAGAACAAACGTAGGGGAGGCATAACCTTACCAAAAGAAAGTTCTTTTTCACCGATCCATGCTTTAACCATGGTTTCGCTATTCTCCGATGAAAAATCTTCAATGGATTCTATTACAGAAATCAATTCATTCATGATGACTGCAGTATCTTCTTTCCACTGCTTTTTGGCAGCCTTTGCATTATACTCAGTGGGAGCTACGAAAAAATAATCTGACAGATCCCAAAAATCGGAAACAAAAACTGCGCGTTCTTTTATTAAACTTACCACCTTGGTTACATACTCCAGATTAACCTTATCCTCATCAGTAGTATGCTCTTTCACAATGGGTAAGAAGCTATTAGCCAGTTCTGTATCGGCAGTTTCCTGTAAATAGTGTTGATTGTACCATTTGGTCTTTTCTGGGTCAAAACGCGCTCCAGATTTATTTACACGATCTAAACTAAAGGTTTTCACCAACTCGTCTAAAGAAAATAGTTCTTGTTCCGTACCAGGATTCCATCCTAATAAAGCCAAAAAATTAACAACTGCTTCAGGAAAATATCCTGATTCTTTATAACCAACAGAATCGTTCCAAGAAAGAGGAAAAACCGGAAAGCCCATTTTTTCACCATCACGCTTACTCAATTTACCTTTACCAACAGGTTTCATAATCAATGGTAAATGAGCAAATTCTGGAGCATTCCATTCAAATGCATCATACAACTGTTTGTGTAATGCTAAAGAAGGTAACCATTCTTCGCCACGAATTACATGAGAAATTTCCATTAAATGGTCATCAACAATATTTGCCAAATGATACGTTGGCATACCATCACTCTTAAAAAGAACTTTGTCATCTAGCACATTTGTATCTATCTGTATTGTACCACGAATTAAATCTTGCAATTGCAATTTTTCATCTGGCGGCGTTAAAAATCGAATAACATAGTCATCACCATTGGCCAACCTTTCTTTAACTTCTTCTGGCATTAATGAAAGAGAATTATCCAACTTTAACCTGTTATGCCAGTTATATATAAAAGTTTTACCTTTTTCTTCATGCTCTTTTCTATGAGCATCTAAGCTTTCTGAAGTATCAAAAGCATAATATGCCTTACCTTTCGCAATTAGATCATCTGCGTATTTCTTATATAAAGATTTACGCTCGCTCTGTCTATACGGTCCAAAACTACCTTCTTTACCAACACCTTCATCAAAAGGAATTCCGCACCAGTTCAATGCATCAATTATATATTGTTCCGCACCTTCCACATATCTATTTTGATCGGTATCTTCTATACGCAGTATAAAATCGCCACCATGTTTTTTGGCAAATAAATAATTAAAAAGGGCCGTGCGCACACCGCCAATATGTAATGGTCCTGTAGGACTTGGTGCAAAACGCACACGAACTTTCTTCGACATAATGATTATTTGATTGCGCAAAGATACATAACCAAGTGTTTTTAAATATAGAATACGAAATAGGATTTCACTTAAGTAAAGCGCATTTTCACTGTAATAAACAGCATTAAAGGATTTTGATTTAACAAATATTTCCCAACAAACCATCTTAATATCCGTTATCTTGGTATAAAAAAGGTAATTGCAAGACTATAATCACATATTACACCGGTTAAATCAATTTATAAAAAAACATTATTCTCAAATTCTTCTAAAGGGAATTTTGCTTTTTATAGCGTTAGGATTTTTGTTTTTCCTCACCATCTTAGCTATAGAGTACTTTCTTTGGTTAAACTCTTTGGGCCGAACGGTATTATTTACCTTGTTCATAGCAGTAGAAGTTCTATTGCTTTATAAATACATTTTAATACCGGTCTTCTATCTTCTTAAATTAAAAAAGGGTATAGGAAATAAAGAAGCCGCAAATATGATTGGCAAGCATTTTCCAGAAGTAGGGGATAAACTCACAAATTTGTTGGACTTAGCAGAAGATTCTGAACAGTCTGAATTATTACTAGCTAGTATTGCACAGCGTTCCAAACAAATGGATTCCGTTCCATTTTCAAGCGCAATTGATTTTAAAGACGCCATCAAATATGTAAAGTATTCTATTATACCGATTGTTATTGTCTGTTTACTTTACCTCACCGGTAATTGGAGTTCATTTTTTGGTACATATGAAAGAGTTGTAAATTATGAAATGGCATATGAAAAACCTGCACCGTTTCAATTTCATGTACTTACCGATCAATTAAGTGCTTTGCAAAATGAATCATTCACCATTCAAGTTTCCACAAATGGTAAAGTTAAACCAGAAAATGTGTACATCGTAGTAGACGGTAAACCCATATTGATGCAAAAACAGGACGGGATTTATGAATACACCTTTTCACCACCCATACAATCTACAAATTTTACGTTTTTGGCCAATGAAGTTAATTCAAAATCCTACTCATTAATCGCATTGAAAACTCCTTCAATATTAGATTTTTCAATGGATTTAAAATATCCTACTTACCTGAACAAACCAAATGAAACAATCAAAAGTACGGGTAATGCGATTTTACCGGAAGGAACCCAAGTAACATGGAACATTGAAGGAGAAAATACCGAAAAGATTAATCTAAACACAAAAGATACCGTTCAATCTTTTATAAAAGAAAAAAACACTTTTACAATTCAACGGAAAATATACAACGACCTAGATTATGAACTTACCACAACCAATGTAAATGTCCAAAATTATGAACGTTTAGAATACTCGTTCAAAGTAATTAAAGATGCTTATCCAACATTAAAGGTGAACCAGGTTTTAGATTCCTTGAATCCAAATGTTTCGTACTATACAGGAAATGCAAGTGACGATTATGGTCTTTCAAAAATTGAACTTGTTTACTTTGAAGTTGGTAAAGAGAATCAAGAGCAGAAAATAGACCTTGCAAAACCCAGTTCAAATTTTGAACAGTTTTACTACACCTTTCCATCAGGTTTGGCATTAGAATCCGGTAAACAATATGCTTTCTATTTCCAAGTAACCGATAACGATGCCATACACCATGGAAAGGCTATAAAAAGTCAAATATTCCAACAGGTATTATTAAATGAAAATCAACTCAAGAATAAAGATCTTGAATCTCAACAATCACTCATAAAGGATTTAGACAAATCTTTAGAACGTGCAAAACAACAGAAAGAATCATTAGAGGAAATAAATCAAAATCAAAAAGAGAAAAGTAGTTTAAATTTTAATGATCAAAATCAAATTAAAGACTATTTAAAAAAGCAAGAACAACAAGAGCAATTAATGCAAAAGTTCAGCAAAGAGTTAAAGGAAAACCTAGACAAAGGAAACAAGGATGATAAATTAAACCAATTGTTACAAGAACGATTGGAGCGACAAGAACAACAAGCCAAGAAAAACCAGCAACTGCTAGAAGAACTTAATAAAGTAGCAGATAAAATTAAAAAAGAAGAGCTTACTAAAAAGCTTGAAGAATTAGGTAAAAAGCAACAAAATAGCGAACGCAGCCTAGAACAATTATTAGAATTGACCAAGCGCTATTATGTCACAGAAAAAGCGTCTCAGCTAGCACGTGATCTTGAAGAACTGGCAAAAAAGCAAGAGGAACTTTCTAAAAAGAATAAAGAAGAAAATAGTTCAATTAAGCAGCAACAATTAAATAAAGCTTTTAATGAATTGTCCAAAGAAATGGATGGGCTAAAAAATGATAATAAAAAATTAAAAAAACCAATTGATTTAAATTTAGATACCAATAAAAAAGAAGCTATTAAAGAAGATCAGAATGAAGCTTTAGACGAACTACAAAAACAAGAAAATTCAGAATCAAAATCAACCCCGGAAAGCGATCAAAACAATGCTTCAAAGAAACAAAAATCCGCTGCGCAGAAAATGAAAGAAATGAGTGAGCAGCTCAGCTCATCTTCTTCCAGTAGTAGTGGAGGATCATCAGTAGCCGAAGATGCAGAAATGCTAAGACAAATATTGGATAACCTCATTATATTTTCATTTAAGCAAGAATCTTTATTTGATAAACTATCGGCTAAACAAGACCAAGATCAAACGCAATACTCACAAACAGTTCGTGACCAAAATGAATTAAGAGGGTTATTTGAACATGTTGACGATAGTCTTTTTGCCTTGTCTTTACGACAAGCAGAACTTTCAGAATTTGTAAATGAACAAATTACCGAAGTATATTATAACATTGATAAATCTTTAGAAACAATGGCAGATGGACAATTGTTTCAAGGAATTTCACATCAAAAATATGTATTGACCGCTTCAAACAGCTTAGCAGATTTTTTAGCAAATGTTATGGATAATATGCAAGAAAGTATGCAAATGGGTAAAGGTTCCGGTCAAAATGAAGGAGGTTTTCAACTACCAGATATTATCAAAGGACAACAACAACTTGGGGAAAAAATGGGTCAACAAGGCCAATCCGGAAAAAAAGGTAAAAGTGGAGAAGGAGAAAAGGGAAGTAAGGGCGAACAAGGAGAAGGAGGAAAACAAGGAGAGAATGGGGAGCAAGGTCAAAACGGAAAATCTGGAGAAAACGGAAGTGAAGGAGAAAATGGCCAGAATGGAAAAAATGGTAATGGTGGCCAAAAAGGAGAAAATGGTCAAGGAAACGGAAAAGGGAACTCTAACGGAAATGGAGGACAAGGAAATGGACAGATGAGTGAAGCAGGACTAAAAGAGATTTATGAAATTTATCAAAGTCAACAAAAAATTCGTCAAGAGTTAGAAAAACAATTAGAAAACATGATTAATAGCGGAGACCAAAAATTGGGTCAAAAGCTGATTAAGCAGATGGAGGATTTTGAGAATGATTTACTTGAAAATGGAATTACAGAACGTACCATCAACAAAGCCAACACTATACAGTACGAATTATTGAAGCTGGAGAACGCAGCACTAAAGCAAGGAGAAAAATCTGAGCGAGAAAGTAATAGAAATACAAAAGACTTCACAAATCCTATTACTACTAAACCCTCATTATTAGAGAATTATCATAATGAAGTGGAAATTTTAAATAGGCAAAGCTTACCTTTGCGGCAAAATTTTCAAACAAAGGTTAAAGAGTACTTCAAAGCAAATGATTAATTACAACTACCTAACCGATTTTAAGCTAGTAGAAGAAACACATTTTGATTCATGGATTATTAATTCTTGCAAAACCGAAGGTTTTTCAGTTCAAGAATTAAACTACATTTTTTGTGATGATGAATACTTGCTTAAAATCAATCAAGATTATTTACAACACGATTATTTAACAGACATTATTACCTTCGATTATGTATCAGGTAAAAATGTATCTGGAGATTTGTACATCTCTATAGATCGCGTAAAAGAAAATGCAGAAGACTTTAATGTCTCATTTGAAAATGAATTAAAGCGTGTAATGGTTCACGGTGTTTTACACTTAATGGGCTATTCGGATAAATCGGAAACAGCTACTGCCGAAATGCGCGCTAAAGAAGAAGAAAAAATAAAGCTGTTCCACGTGGAACAATAGAAGGTATGTTTGGAGAAGAATATGATGTAATTGTAGTTGGCGGAGGACACGCCGGTGCAGAAGCGGCAGCAGCAGCTGCAAACTTGGGTTCTAAAACCCTATTAGTAACCATGAATTTGCAAAACATTGGTCAAATGTCTTGCAACCCAGCAATGGGAGGTATTGCAAAAGGACAAATTGTAAGAGAGATTGATGCACTTGGAGGATATAGTGGTATAGTCTCTGACAAATCTGCCATACAATTTAAAATGCTGAACAAATCCAAAGGACCAGCAATGTGGAGTCCAAGAACTCAAAACGACCGAATGCGGTTTGCAGAGGAATGGCGATTAATGTTAGAACGTACTTCTAATGTTGATTTCTACCAAGAAATGGTTTCTGGACTCTTAGTTGAAAACAATAAAATTGTCGGAGTTAAAACTTCCCTAGGTATTGAGATAAAATCAAAAGCAGTTGTTTTAACTAATGGAACCTTCTTAAATGGTTTAATTCATATTGGTGAAAAACAATTTGGCGGAGGTAGGGCAGGAGAAAAAGCGGCTACTGGCATTACAGAACAACTTGTAGAATTAGGATTTGAAAGTGGTAGAATGAAAACCGGAACGCCACCAAGAGTTGATGGAAGATCATTAGATTATTCCAAAATGATCGTTCAACCTGGAGATGCCATTCCAGAGAAATTTTCATACTCCCAAACAAAACCCTTAGCGCAACAACGTGATTGTTTTATGACTCACACAAGTGCTCTGGTTCATGATTTACTAAGAGAAGGTTTTGATAGATCACCCATGTTTAATGGAAGAATTAAAAGTTTAGGACCAAGATATTGTCCATCTATAGAAGATAAGATAAACAGGTTTGCTGATAAGGATAGCCATCAAATGTTTATTGAACCAGAAGGATGGGAAACCGTAGAAGTCTACGTAAACGGATTTTCAACTTCATTACCGGAAGATGTTCAATTTAAAGCATTGCGCTCAGTCGTAGGTTTTGAAAACGTAAAATTTTTTAGACCAGGTTACGCCATAGAATATGACTACTTTCCGCCTACACAATTGAAACATACACTAGAAACAAAGTTAGTTGATAATTTATATTTTGCTGGTCAAATTAACGGAACCACAGGTTATGAAGAAGCTGCTTCCCAAGGATTGATGGCTGGTATTAATGCACATCTTAAAATTAAAGAACAGGGACCATTAATACTAAAAAGAGATGAAGCTTATATTGGTGTTTTAATAGATGATTTAATTACAAAAGGAACAGAGGAACCTTATAGAATGTTTACTTCCCGCGCAGAATATAGAACATTATTAAGACAAGATAATGCTGATTTACGTCTTACTCCCTTAAGTCATTCTATTGGATTAGCTAAGGATTCACGAATGAAAAGAATGGAAGAGAAATTAGAACAATCAGAATCATTAGTTCAATTTTTCAAAGAAACTAGTGTTTTACCAAAAGACATAAATCCTATACTATCCAGTGTAGATTCTGCCTTAGTAAAACAATCAGATAAAATGTATAAAGCATTTTCAAGACCAAATGTAACTATGGATCACATGTTGCAATTGAAGGATGTATCTACCTTTGTTGAAGAAAATAATTTTGATAATGAAATTTTGGAACAGGCAGAAATACAGATAAAATATTCTGGTTATATCGCAAAGGAAAAACTAAACGCTGATAAACTTCATAGATTGGAAGCCGTTAAAATTCCTGAAAACTTTGACTATTCTAAACTAAAATCTTTATCATTTGAAGCAAGGGAAAAACTAACTAAAATTCAACCGGTAACCATTTCTCAAGCATCAAGAATAAGTGGGGTGACCCCAAGTGATATCAGTGTACTTTTAGTTTTTCTAGGAAGGTAGGGCAAATTGTTCCACGTGGAACAACTAAAAATGTTCACTACCTAAATCCAACATCACAGTATGAATAACAATAAAATCTATCTAGAAACTACGGACCATTTAGTTAGTAAGGAAAAGTTTCGACTTGAATATTTAACAGAAACCGATATGTTGGTTACGCAACCAATACCCGAAAATCTATACAACTATTATGAATCTAATAATTATATATCACACACAGATGAAGCAAAAACCTTGCTTGAAAAGGTATATCAAACAGTAAAAAAAATTGCCCTAAAACGTAAACTAGAACTCATAAACAAGTATGCTAATACAAGTAAAACCATATTAGATATAGGTTGCGGAACTGGAGAATTTCTAATAACCGCTAGAAAAAATAATTGGAATACCCTTGGAGTAGAAATAAACGATGAGGCAAGAAATAAATCAAGTAAGAAAAATATTACAACATACAAATTTATAGAAGAAGTAAAATCAAGTCAATTTAATATAATAACATTATGGCATGTACTAGAACATCTTAAAGATTTAAATGGAACTATAACCAAAATATCCAGTCTATTAGATACTGACGGTACCTTAATCATAGCAGTGCCAAATTATAAATCTTACGACGCTAACTACTATAAAGAATATTGGGCAGCATATGATACACCTAGACATCTATGGCATTTTTCCCAAAAATCAATTTCCACAATATTCGAAAACCATAATTTAAAAGTGGTAAGAACATTACCAATGTATTATGATTCCTATTACGTTTCGCTATTATCAGAAAAATATAAAACTGGAAAATCCAACTACCTTAAAGCATTCTATAGGGGAATGCTCTCAAATTTAAAGGCCAAACGTACAGGAGAGTATTCTTCACTTATATATGTACTTCAAAAAGCATAATTTACCAATTTAAAGCGATTTAAAGTATTTTAATCACCAAGTGATACTATTTGACCTTAAATAAATTTAAACGAAGTAAAACATACTAAAAATAGGTCAATATTATAAGTTGTAACTATAAAAAATATAAAAAGAATAAGTAATTCTTATAGTTATAAAAATCAAATTATTAATATCAATTTAAAAACAAAATCCTTCTAAAAGCTTTATTACTTTTGCATCTCATAAAAATGAAAAAATGAAAAACATAATTGTAATTTTTGCTATTGTATTATTAGCATCTTGCCAACAAGAAAAAATTGGATACGTAGATAACGTTAAATTAATGGATGAGTATCAACAAAAAATTGATGTTGAATCTAAATTCAAAGTTAAGGCAGATGCTTTAGCAAAAAAAAGAGATAGCATATCGCAAGCATTTCAAATGGAAGCTCAAGCTTTTCAAACTAAAGCACAATCCATGTCTCAATCTAAAGCACAAGAAGAATATGCCGCTATGCAACAAAAGGGACAAATTATTGGTCAGCAATTACAACAACAAGACCAACAATTACAAATGGAAGGACAAACTGAAATGGATAGTATAGTCTCTAAAGTAAAAGAAGAAATTAAAGCATACGGAAAAACAAACGGCTACTCCTATATCTTAGGCGGAGGAGATGGTGGTAGTGTTCTTTACGGTACAGAAGCAAATGATCTTACCGATGAAATTGTTAAAATCTTAAATGATAAATACAAGAAATAAAATTAGATTTCTATTTTAAAAAAAGCCGGTAACCCCGGCTTTTTTTATTCTATTAAATTAGGTTCAAAACGTTCTAATTCATGTTCCAAATTAAATTGATCCTTGGGTAAAAAGCCTTTTACTACTAGAACAACTCCACAAATAATAAGAATAATTCCTATTACTTTCTTCACCCAAATAATTCTTTCTGGGGTTAATTTTCTTTTTAATTGCTTAGCCAATAAAATTTTGAAAACATCAGTCACAAAATAGGAGAGTAGTACGGTTGCAAAAAAAGTAAAAAACCTATTGGGTTGATTATCTAAACTAGGGCCTACTATTATAATTATACCAAGCCAAAATACCAGCACACCAATATTGATAAAATTCAATAAAAAGCCTTTTATAAAAAGTCCGAAAAAATCCGATTTTCTAATCTTTTTGGACTCTATAGGAATTTCTTTCTTTTCAGTTCTAAAAAACGTTACCAAACCATATACCAATAAAATAACACCGCCAAAAACATAAAGTCCTGGTTGATTACTTAAATTTTCAAGTAACTGAAAACTACTAAAGTAAGCTACTAAAATAAATAGAACATCTGCAAATAACACGCCTAAATCAAAGGTAATTGCTGCTCTAAAACCTTTAACTGCACTAGTTTGTAAAAGGACAAAAAACACAGGACCTACCATAAAACTTAGAAAAAATCCTAAAGGAACTGCCGCTTGAATATCTTCTAACATTACCTATTACATTCTAGTTATAGTACCGCCAAAAACGGTCTTTTCTTCTAATTTTTTAGGATTACCATAAACCAATACCTCTCCACCTGCCTTTACGGTAGCCTTTACATAGTCTCTAACATTAATTTCCGCACGAGAACCGGCGTTTACATTAATCGTAGAAAAGTTAGTCTCAAAAGATTTACCTTCATAGACTCCACCAGTATTTATTTGCACATCTTGTACGTTTGAAGAACCGTTGGTTTTTATAATTCCGCCAGAAACGGATTTGATCAACATTTGTTCAACTATTGCATTCACAACCAACTCACCACCTTCTTGAGCTTTTAATTCCAGTACATCTTGCTCAATCATTTGCTCCGTAACAATTCTTGCATCTTCATTAACATCTATAATCAAAATATCTTGAGCGTAATGCAAATCCACGAAGGTTTTATAACCACTAAAGATTTTACCAATTTGCATTCTTATTTTTAAGATACCATCATTATTAACAACAGCAACTTTATCCGTATTCTCTCCAGAAATAACCACCTTATTTTCAGATGATTTAATAAGATTTATAGATAGACCATCAAATCCTTTTACTTCTTTAAAAGGTTCTATACTTTGAGTTATTTTGACATCTTGGCCATTGACCATAAAACATCCAAAGAGAAACATTATTAATAAAACTTGTTTCATTCCTATTTATGTAATTTTTAAATAAAATGCATTGATTAAGTCCAATACATTTTATCAATTCTGCCAATGAATACCAAAATCTATTCCAAATTATTTAGTGTCCTCTGGAATTAAAGCAAAATCTAAATGTCTTTTTATTAGATCCGTATTCTTAACCATAACGGTTACTTCATCACCTAAGGTATATTTTTTCTTGGTACGTTCACCAATAATTGCGTATTCTCTCTCATCAAAGATAAAATAATCTCCCTTGATGTCCCTTATACGAATCATACCTTCACATTTATTGGAAATAATTTCAACATATATTCCCCATTCGGTAACCCCACTTATAACACCTCTAAATTCTTCATCTTTATGGTCTTGCATAAATTTGATCTGCATATACTTAATAGAATCTCTCTCAGCACTTGATGCTAAATATTCCATATCGGAAGAATGCTTACATTTTTTCTCAAATTCTTCCGCATTTGCAGATTTACCACCATCTAAATAATGTTGTAATAACCTATGCACCATTACATCTGGATATCTACGAATAGGGGAAGTAAAGTGTGTATAATAATCGAAAGCCAATCCATAATGACCAATATTATCAATGGTATAAATAGCCTTGCTCATACTACGTATGGTAAGTGTATCCACCATATTTTGCTCTCTTTTACCTTTTACATCTTCCAATAATTTGTTCAAAGAAGAACTAATGGTCTTTTTATCCTTAAAATCCAATTTGTGTCCAAATCTTGAAACAATACTATTTAAAGCCATTAATTTATCTGGATCTGGATCATCATGAATTCTATAAACAAAGGTTTTTTTAGGTTTTTGTTTACCAATAAATTCGGCAACCTTCCTATTTGCTAAAAGCATAAACTCTTCTATAAGTTTGTTGGCATCTTTAGATTCTTTAAAGTATACACCTACCGGTTCGTTATTTTCATCAAGATTAAAACGTACTTCAACCTTATCAAAAGATAAAGCACCTTGATCCATACGTTTATCACGCATGATCTTCGCAAGTTCATCCATTTTTAAAGTAGCTTCAACAACTTCATCAGAGACCTTATATGCAGTTTCTCTTATAGAAATTTCCTCCGGTATTTCTCCACTACCTGATTCAATAATATGTTGCGCCTCTTCATAAGCAAAACGCTCATTGGAATCTATTACCGTTCTACCAAACCATTGATTTCTAATAGTGGCATTTTCATCCAATTCAAAAATTGCTGAAAATGTATATTTTTCTTCATTAGGCCTTAAAGAACAAGCATTATTAGACAACACCTCTGGTAACATAGGCACTACACGATCCACTAGATATACCGAAGTAGCACGTTCGTAAGCTTCATCATCTAAAATGGTATCTTTTTGTAAGTAATGTGATACATCTGCAATATGAATACCTATTTCATAATTACCATTTTCCAATTTTTGAAACGACAATGCATCGTCAAAATCCTTAGCATCTTTAGGATCTATGGTAAAAGTAAGTACGTTGCGTAAATCTTTACGCTTTCTAATCTCTTCCTCCTTAATACTGGTATCTAAACCATCTGCAAACTTTTGTACATCTTCCGGGAAAGAATAGGGCAAACCGTACTCCGCCAAAATGGAGTGAATTTCCGTATCGTGTTCACCAGGAATACCTAAAACTTGAGAAATTCTACCAAAAGGAGAATCTACATCATCTGGCCAATCTGTAATTTCAACCAATACTTTTTCACCATCTTTTGCATTGGCCAATTTATCCTTTGAAACAAAGATATCTGTATACATTCTAAAATCTGTAGGTCTTACAAAAGCAAAAGTTTTCTGCATATCAACAATACCCACAAAAGTAGTTTTATACCTTTCAAGTACCCTAACTACTTCACCTTCAAGTTTTTTACTCTTTTTTCTAGGATATATAAAAACCTCTACCTTATCTTTATGAAAAGCCTTGTTCAATTTATTTGAAGGTATAAACACGTCATCATCGATACCATCTACAACAATATAGGCATGACCTTTACCGGTTAAATCTACGGTACCTTCATAATAGGTCTTTGTATTCTCTAAAACTTTAAACTGACCACGATCTACTTCTTGAATTCTTTTTTTCTCTTTTAGCTGCGTAAGCCTTTTAATAAGAGTATTTCTATCTTGAGCATCGGTAATATTTATCTTAGCGGCAATTTGCTTATAGTTGAAACTTTTATTCGGTTCCTTTTCAAGAACGGTAAAAATTCCCTTAGTAATTTCGTTCTTTCTATGATTCTTCGCCTTCTTATTTCTTTTCGACATTAAACTTTTAATTTGTTGGAAAATTACGAATTATAATCCACTACCTGTTACACAACCATTTATTGAAAAGTTAAGCAAACTAGTTGTTATTAACATATATATCATATTAGGCATTTTTTCTTTTAAATTAAATTAAAAATTAATGATTATTATAGCTTGTTAATATCTAGAATAACTTATTTAGATATTACTTGACTTTATGAGATACTAATAGTTGTTGACAATAACTTTTATAAAACTATAATTGAATATCAGTATTTTGAGAAGTTATTAAACACAGTTTATAAGTGCTATTAACATGAATTTATTAATAACTAAATGTAATTTTAATGTTAACTAGGATTAGATTTTTGATGAAAATGAGCTAAAACTTTCTAATATTTAAATTCGTGTTAAGAAGATTAAAAGTGTAAGCAGATGTCAACATTAAAAAGCAAATATTTTAGCAACTTTTTCTAAACAATTTATGCAATGGGTAAACTCGTTTATAACATACTAATTAACAACTATTATTATTTAGTTGGTAACAATTGTTGTGAACCCCCTGTTTTTTGTTGTGAACCCCTGATTATTGTACCTTTAGCTTAGTTTATTAACTACCCCACAGCAAATAAACATTGAATAATTAACCTTAAACTATTATGCATATGAAAATTGCTATTGGTAATGACCATGCGGGTACAGCTTATAAGTTAGCTATTATAGGTTTGCTAAAATCTTTACAAGTAGAAGTTATTAATTATGGAACAGATGGTACGGATAGTGTTGATTACCCAGATTTTGCGCACCCGGTTGCTTTAGATGTTGAGGAAGGTAATGTAGATTTTGGAATATTGATCTGTGGTAGTGGTAATGGGGCATGTATGACGGCAAATAAACAACAAAATGTTAGAGCGGCGTTATGCTGGACAAAGGAAATTACGAAGTTGGCAAGAGAACATAATGACGCCAATATATTAAGCCTGCCCGCAAGGTACATAGCACTACCTCAAGCACTTGAAATGGTATCTACTTTTTTAAATACTTCTTTTGATGGGGGTAGACATGAACGAAGAATTGAAAAGATTCCTATTCAATAAATAGTTATTATAACTATGTTGATAACCTAAATAAGCTATTATAAGTATCTAAAAATTAATATGTTACATGGTAATAGATATAAACATAAGAAGTTAATTGAATAGATTTATGCTAGATATTAAAGTAAAAGGTTTTAATGAATTTAATAGTATAGAACTTTATAATGTGCTGCAGTTACGAAGTCAAATTTTTGTAGTTGAACAAGATTGTGTTTATTTAGATATTGATGGTAAAGATGATAAGGCATTACATGTAATAGGGCTAAGTAATAACAAAGTAGTTGCTTACACACGCATATTTAAGCCAGGTATTTATTTTGAACAAGCTAGTATTGGTAGGGTAGCCGTTCATGAGGATTATAGAAAATTTGGGTATGGTAAAATAATTATGCAATCCTCTATACAGGCGGTTAAAGAGCATTTTAATTGTACTGAAATAAAAATTTCCGCTCAAAAATATCTAACTAAGTTTTATTCAGATTTGGGTTTTACCGCAACAGGAGAAGATTATTTGGAAGACGGTATACCTCATATAGCAATGATCAAAAAATAATAAGTCCGCTCATAGCGGACTTATTTAAAATAATTCTTTTAAGGTGATTATATTTTGATAGGAGTTTTGTTGCTTAGGTTAATATCCTCTAACATATTATCCGTAAACTTATAATGACCTTTGGTGGTTATAATTCTAAATCGATTAGAGTTCATTCTACTCAAGGTATCTAAAAACAACCATTTGGATTTTAATAACCTAGTTTTTGGTGATTTTAAACTAATATCGAAATAATATTTTCTACCGTTTTTAATAGCTACTATGTCTGGAGTAACGTTGTCATCTTTCCCTTTTCTAACGTATGATTTTGGAGTTTCATAACCTTCAATATCAGCCTTAATATTTTCAAAACCAGTGGCTTCTAAATGTTGTATAGACTTTTCTAAAAATGCTGTGTTTTCTGACTTTTCTACTTTTACCATACCTAATAAGATAATAAAAAAAGTGACAATTCCTAATTTTAAACGTTGATTAACAATATGTTATGTTTATCAACATCAATATTTAGGAATTAAGGGAAATGTAGAAATGAGGAATAAAATTAAAAGAGAGCACTAAAATATTAGATATGCACGTTTAAATTATGCTTCCATAATTTTTTCAGATAATACTTTTCCTATTTTTTTAACCACACCTACCACTAAAGCATTACCCATAAAAAAAGCTCTTTTAGTATTAGAAATACCTTCTAGTAATGTATGATTATCTGGGAACATATTTAAGCGTTCCAATTCTATGGGAGTTAATCTACGAAGACCATTTTTAGTGTTGATAACATGTTTAAACCGTGATGGGCTTTTACCTCCCTCACCGGTAATAATGGTTCTTGAAGCATTATCCAATGCATCTGGAAAAACCATACTACCTTCATTGTAATGATATATAAATCCAGATTTTGAAGTTCTGGTTTCTTTTTTAGCACCTTTTAAATAGTGCCATTTATCATGGTCTTCTTCTGGAATGTAAAATTCGTTTAAAATAGATTCTTTCTGTAGAATATCTCCCAAGACAGTTCTTTTTCCAACATAGCTGGCTGTTGTTTTGGTAGTATGAACCTTTCCTTTTATAAAAACCCCGGTATTTTGAAATGGAGATAATTTTTCGCCCAAATTAAAATTTTCTGACAGTGCTACCAGATTATCTTTAATATCAAAAGATTGCATTTTAGAGGAAGTACTGGTAATAGGAAACGCTGTTGCTATAGTTCCTTTTTCAAAAATCCACTCTGCGGCTTCAGCTTTTTTAAATTGTTTATAAAGCGGAGTAGATTTATGGTATCCTAAGAAAAAAATACGTCTTCGTCTTTGTGGCATTCCATAATCCGCAGCGTTAATAACCCTCCATTCTACTGCATATCCTAAGTCATCAAGACTTTTTAGCATAATGGCAAAATCTCTACCACGTTGTGTAGAAGGAGATTTCAGCAAGCGATCTACATTTTCTAAAAACAGGTATTTAGGAGGATGTTTTTTTTTAGATAAAATACGGTGAATACTCCACCATAACACTCCTTTTTTACCAATTAGTCCTTTAGAATTATGAAGGGTAGTTGCTACCGAATAGTCTTGGCAAGGAAAACCTCCTACCAAAATATCGGCATCTGGAATTTCTTTTGTAGGAACTTCCGATATGTCTTGATTACGGTGGTTGTTTGATCCAAACCTAGCTTCGTACACCTTAGATGCATGTTGCATTTTTGTGCTGGGTTCAAATTGATTGCTCCAAACTACCTCAAAATTGTCAGTATCTTCTAATCCTAAGCGAAATCCACCTACACCTGCAAAAAGTTCTATGACCTTTAGTTTCTTCATTTGCGATAAAATTACATAATTTCACAAGGCTATTACTATTAGAAATTGTTTAAGGATGAAGAGAATATTGCTAACAAAGGCTTTTGTATTGATTTTGATTACTTTAAATAACTCGTGTGGAGTTCGTATGGGTCAAAAGAAAGTTCTTGCCAGTGAGATAGAACAAATTAAGAATACGTTTGCTCCAGATAAACGAACTGCGTTATTTAATATAGATGTTTTAGATGGTCCTTCAGGATTTACTTTAATAGGTGAAACAAATTTACCCAGGGCAATTGATTCTTTAGAAGCTGTTTTAAGTGAAAAGGGGATAGTGGCTACCAATGAAGTTAACGTATTACCTGCAGATAACCTAGAGGGTATGACAAAGGCAGTGATAAACATTTCTGCCGCCAATCTAAGAAGTAACCCTAAACATTCAGCAGAATTGGCAACTCAGGCTACTTTGGGTACAGTGGTCAATGTACTTAAAAAAGAAGGAGATTGGTATTTGATACAAACGCCAGATAAGTATTTGGCATGGGTAGATCCCGGTGGAATTCAGTTAATGAACAACGCTGAGATTACAGCATGGAAATCATCAGAAAAGATTATTTATACCAATACCTATGGGCATGCATTTAGTTCTATAGATGCTGAGAATAGAATATCTGATGTAGTTGCAGGAAGTATTTTAAAATTAGTGGGTAGTGATGAAAGCCATTTTAAAATAGCATTTCCAGATGGTAGACAAGCTTATATTTCAAAAGATGAAGCGCAAGAATATAAGACTTGGTTATCTAGTTTGGATTATACGGCAAATTCGCTGATAGAAACCTCTAAAACATTAATGGGTGTTCCTTATTTGTGGGGCGGTACTTCTACAAAAGGTGTAGATTGTAGTGGTTATACAAAAACCATTTATTTTTTAAACGGTATGGTTATACCACGTGATGCTTCTCAACAAGTACATGCTGGTAAGCCAGTAGATTCTATAGCAGATTTCAGCAAATTGGAAAAGGGAGATTTATTGTTCTTTGGAAGAAAAGCTACAGACTCAACCGCAGAAAAAGTTGTACATGTAGGTATGTGGATCGGGGACAAACAATTTATACATTCTTCTGAAATGGTAAGAATAAGTAGTGTAGATAAAGAATCTCCAAATTATGATGCCTTTAATGTAGGTAGGTATTTAAGAACTCAAAGATTATTAAATGAAGATGACCCATTACTTCAAAATTTAAAGATCAACCAACCGATCAAAGATTAATAAGAAGTTTACTAAATACCGAAATAGGTGGTTCATCGAATTTAAGGGAAAAAGTATAACATAGTAATTATGTACCCGTTTTATGATAGATATCTATCAATTACGTGTCATGAAAAAAACGTTTCTTTTAGTTTTAATCAGTTGTTTTGTAGGGTCATATATGGGCATTGCCCAAAAAGATGTTGCTACCTTATATTTTAAAGATGGTAAAAAGCTTACAGGTTTTGCTAAGCTTATTAATGGTGATCAAGTAAAATTCAAAAAAAGTAAAAGTGACAAAGCGGAAAAATTTCACTTTGATAATCTAGAACAAGTAGTAATCAATGATAAGGAAAAAGCCTCTACCTATATCTATTTAGAAACCCGTAAAGGCTATTTCAATGTGGTGCGGGAATTGGAGATAGGTACTGTTAATCTATATGTTCTTGAACAAACAGGGTATTCTTCTCCAATGTTCGTAGGTGGTGCAAATGGGCAAATGAACATGATGCATGGTAATTACTATGATATTAAAAATCTATATGTAAGTAAAGGAGTAAATGGTGAAATAACCCATTTAGGTTCTAATCAGCTCTTTAGTAAAAACTTTAAGAATGCAGCTTCAGATTACTTTGCCGATTGCCCAGAATTGGTGGCAAAAATTCAAAATAAAGAATACAGGAAAAAACATGTAAAAGACATTGTACACTTTTACAATCTTAAATGTAATGGACAACATGTGGTTTTAACAAAGCAAAGTAAAACACCTTAAGGCAAGCCCATGAGGCATTCAAAGGAAACAAACTTTTAAATTCCAGGCTAGCCTCGGGGTATTATACCCTTTGGCGGTGCCAATAAATAATATCGTACAAACAGGTTAATTCTTAGTTATAAACGCACGAATATCTTTACTTAACTTTATTAGATCTGGTTCATGGGTGTACATCATATGACCTGCTTCATAATACTTCATTTCAACACGTTCCTTAACAATTCCGTTTCTATCAAAAGTATATTCAGCATCAAAAAACGGAGTAATCAAATCATAGTATCCGCTGGCTACCATTACTTTCATAGCAGTATTTCTACGCATGGTTTCACCTAGGTCAGGAGCCGTATTAACAGGCATGGGTTCCCAGTATTGACCATCTGGTACCGTTCTCCATCTCCAATTAGAACCTCCACCAGAAGTAATATACGGTCTATCCATTTTTACCTTTAATTCTGATGCAAAATAATGATTTAAGCTTGCGGTATAGGCAGCGCTTATTTGATAACTGGCTGCATCGCCCAAATGTGGTTTTTCAGATACTTTATCCTCTTCATTTCCCATAAATCTTCCGTCAAGTCTACCAATTGCCAAACCTTTATCTTCTAATAGTTTCTTCTGAAAACGGCCCATTAGAATTCTCAAATTAGATTGTAGAATATATGTTTTATCCAATCCAGTAAAATAAGAGAGTTTTTCTGCCAAACTATTCTTTTCCAGATCACTTAAAGAATTGCCTTTGTATAAAGCTGGCACATAGGTATTGTATGTAAAATCTCTACATTCCTTTGTAAAACTTTCCAATGTTTTGCCTTGCCCCGCTTTTTTATGGTACCATGCTGTTGCCGCCATGCTTGGTAAATAGGTAATGAATGAAGTTATGTTATTAGATATAGATGTTGAGCCTGCATAATCTAAAGCTTGGGAAATTAAAATCATTCCATTTAACGCCATATTTTGACCAGAACCTTCTAATGCTTTTCCAAGAGCGGCGGCACGTGTTGTTCCGTAACTTTCACCAGCTAAATACTTAGGTGAGAACCAACGTTCATTTTCGGTAACCCATTTTCTAATAAATTGGGCAAAGGAATTTACATCTTCCTTTAACCCGTAAAAGTCTTTTCCTTCACCTTTCCCTACCAATCTGCTGTAACCGGTACCTACTGGATCTATAAAAACCAAATCTGTAATATCTAATAAACCATGATCATTATTTACTAGATGGTAAGGTGCCGCACCATCATCTGATTTGGCATCAGAATCTACTTTTACAACCTTGGGTCCAAAGAATCCCATATGTAACCACATTGAAGCAGAACCTGGTCCGCCATTGAAGACAAAGGTTACCGGTCTTTTGGTAACATCTCCTATATTGGTTTTAGTGTAGGTAACAGACCAAAATGTAGCTATAGAATCTCCTTCTTTATTGGTCAAGTAAGTTTCTTTTGCTGTAGTGGTGTATTCAATGTTTTTACCGCCAAAAACCCCTTGGTGTTTGGTAACAAAAGATTTTGTTGGGGGTATAGGTTTTATATTTTTCTCATTTTTTGAACTTTGTCCATAAAGCGATGGAATTAGTAAAAAACAAACGGTAAGAAAGAATAGATTTCTCATGATATATTGTAGTAAAAGTAGTTTTATTAGCTCTTTTAAAAGTAGCATAATATTTCTACGTATGATCGTCTTATTAAAAATCAAATGTATTTTAATGAAACCTACATTTCTAACAACTTAACATTGAGTATATTTAGAAATAGAATAGTATTGTTTTATATCAATTTTTATAGCAACTATATGAAAACAACGTTACGTAAACAACATACCATGATGTCAATATTATTCTTTGTGATCGGATGTGGTATTGCCAGCTCACAACAATTAAATGATGGTTGGGAAACCATGTTCAATGGTAATGATTTAAAAGGATGGACCACAAAAGTACATCATTATGAAGTTGGTGATAATTATGCTGATACCTTTAGGGTAGAGGATGAGATCATAAAAGTAAGATATGATAAGTATGAGGGTGATTTTAATAATAGATATTCTCATCTCTATTATGATCGTCCATTTTCCGATTTTCATTTAACTATGCAATATCGTTTTGTTGGAGAGCAGTATAAAGGAGCACCAGATTATACTATTCTTAATAGTGGTGTCATGTTTCATTCACAAGACCCAAGAACCATGTTGAAAGAACAAGATTGGCCTATTAGTGTTGAAATGCAATTTTTAGCGGGAGTGGAAGAAGGTGTAGAACGACCAACAGGTAATATGTGCTCACCAGGTACGGATGTAGTTTTTGAAGGTAGAATAGACCCAAGGCATTGTATAAATTCTACATCGGATACCTTTTACGGAGATCAATGGGTAACCGCAGAATTAGTTGTATATCATGATTCATTGGTTAAACATATTGTTAATGGTAAAACAGTATTGGAATACACAAAACCACAAATAGGGGGTGGTGTGGCAACCGGTTATTATCCTAAGATGAAACAAGATGGTAAACTTTTAAAAGAAGGATTTATAGCATTGCAAAGCGAGGGTCAACCAATTGACTTTAAGAATATTAAAATACGCAACTTAAAAGGCTGCACAGACCCTAAGGCTTTGAACTATAAGGAGTACTATAAAATTTCAGATAAAGGGGCGTGTACTTATGAATAGGTCTATTTTAAAATAGCACTGTATTTTGAGTTATTGCTTAATAGTTCTGTTGCTGCCAAAATAGCTTCGTCATTATTCAAGTAATATTGGTACAGGCCATCTCTATAAAAATAGCGCTTTACTATTTCATCTTCTAAATTCTTTTGAATTTCGCTTTGGTATTTATCCAACGCATTAAGTTTGCCTTTTTCAATGTTGGCTAGCAACGTTTTGTAACTATCCTTAACATCTGACCCTAAAAAGTCGTTCTCGTCGCCTGAGAGTGCTTTTTTAATAGCTTGTTCCGCCTTAGTCTCAAAAGAGAAGCTACTTTGCTTTACATAATTTTTAAAAGCATTAAAATCGGCATCTGTAAATTTAAAATCGTTTACATCTGCATAACTGTGGGTGTAATGGTAGTCTGTGGCATAATCAAAAATGACATTGTTCTGTAAAAGTGCCAAGGTAAGATCATTGGTTTTAGAAGTGGCTACTTCAATATCTGGCAAAATACCACCGCCATCTTGTACTTTTCTACCATTACGCGTAGTAAAATCATTGAACGTAGTATTACGAACGGCATTGCCACTTTCATCTCTGTTCCAATAATCCAATGATTGTATGCAACGACCAGACGAAGTATAATATCTAGAAATGGTAACTTTTAGTTGTGTACCGTAAGTTAATTTTAATGGGCGTTGTACCAAACCTTTACCAAAGCTTCTTGCACCCATGATCACTGCTCTGTCTAAATCTTGTAAACTACCAGATACAATTTCACTGGCAGAGGCGCTGCTACCGTTTACTAAAACAACCAGTGGTATTTTTTCATCTACAGGTTGGTTGTTGGTGTGGTATTCTCGGTTGAATTTTTTAACCTTTGATTTTGTGGTCACCACAAGCTCACCTTTTGGAACAAATAAATTGGTCACATTTATAGCTTCAGATAATAATCCGCCTGGGTTATCCCTAAGATCTAAGATGATTTTTTCGGCACCTTTTCCTTTAAGGTCCAATAATGCCGCTTTAGTTTGATCGGTAGCTTTCGCATTGAATTTTGCAAGAACAATGTATCCAGTCTTATTATCTATCATTTTAAAGAACGGTACGGCATCTACCTCTATACCTTCACGGGTTATGCTGGTAGTTTTTAATTTGCCTTGTCTTTTGTAAGTAACGGTAACCGTAGATCCGTTAGCCCCTTTTAAAAGCTCACTGGCGTTATTTTCAAAATCTGCTACTTTGATATCTCCGATCTGTATTAATTCATCACCAGCCTTTAATCCTGCTTTATCTGCCGGGTAGCCCTCATGTGGTTCAATGATTAATAATCTATCATCAAACGAACGTACCATGGCACCAATACCAGAATATTCACCGGCATTGTTTATACGATACGTTTCAACATCTTGTTCGTTCAAAAATTTGGTATAGGGATCCAATTCATTCAGCATATTTTTAATGGCGGTATCCATTAATTCTGCCGGGTTGGTTTCATCCACATAGTTCATGTTCAATTCTTTGAACAAGGTGGTAAAGATTTCAATTTGCTTAGCTATTTCGAAAAAATCACTTTTATAACTACTTCCAATGAAGAGAAAGGCAATGGCTATTATGGGTACAAGTACTTTTTTACTTACTATTTTTTTCATCAATTTGTAGCTTAAACTTGTTTAAAACGAGCTTCATTTTATGATCTAACTGCTCAAAGGTGGGCATATCCTTACCAAGGTATAAAAATAGAAACGCAAAGTTAGCATCTGTATTGTTAAAAACCTCTGCTTTATTACGTCTATAACTCTCTCTAAGTAAGCGCTTGATCCTGTTTCGATCCACTGCGCTCTTAAAATTTCTTTTAGATACGGTGACTGCTGATTTAATAGAAATCTCTTGCTTTTCCGTAGATAAATAAATCAATTTCAAAGGGTATACAGAAATACCTTTACCCTCTCCAAATAATTGGGTGATGAGTATTTTGCTTTTAAGTTTTTCCTTTTTTCCGAAGGATTGATCCATTATAAAAAATGCATTTAAAAAGAATTAGCCCCCAAGTTGGGGGCATAAATATCTTAAACTTTACAAGAACTTACTATTCTGCTTGCCAAACATTATTCTCTAAATTAACATCTGCCATTAATTGAGAAGGGTCTATCACTATGGCTTGAATAGAAGATATTGGTTTTTGAATATCAAAATCATAAGTTGGATAAGCCCAAGCCCAATCTTTGATAACCGTTCTTTTAATACCCTCATAAGGGTTTTCCTTTTCACCGCGCATCATTTGTAATGGAGCATAGAAAGTTTCTCTGCTGCCATCATTATACACAATCAATATATCTATAGGCATTGGCATTAAGCCTATACGTTCTAAAGTTACTTTTGTAACATTGTCTTCAGCGGTAACCGTTTTTATACCGTAATCAATAGTATTGGTAGTTTGTGTCCAATCTGTTAAGTACCAATCTAACTCAACACCGGATATTTTTTCAGCAACACGTTTAACATCGTTTGGTACTGGATGTTTAAATTTAAATTCATCGTAATAGGTGCGGATGGTTTGCATCAATTTATCTTGACCAATTACATAACCTAGTTGAGAAAGGAAAATAGATCCTTTACTGTATGCAGAAATGCCATATGCAAAATTAAGTGCATAACGATCGGCATGTGTTGTTTGTGGCTGTTCTTTGCCAGACAAAGCCAAGTTTCTATAACCTTTGTAAGTGCTCTCGAACGGATTTTCCTTGTCCAAATCCATTATTTCACTCATACAAAGTTTAGATATGAACGAAGTAAACCCTTCATCCATCCATTCATGCTTGCTTTCATTTGTTGCCAATATATGTTGAAACCAAGAATGTGCAAGTTCATGAGCCATTACACCAACCAAACTACCAAATTTGCGATCACCCGTAATTAAAGTTGACATAGCATATTCCATACCACCATCACCACCTTGAATAACAGAGTATTGGTCATATGGATATTTACCAATATTCTTACTGAAGAACTCCATTGCCTCAATGGTCTTAGGCTGAAGATTATTCCAGTTCTCTAATATTTTAGGATCATCCTTATACAAAAAATGTAACACAGGTCCGTTAGGCACTTGTTGTATATCATGAATATAATCTGGATCTGCCGCCCACATAAAGTCATGTACCATTGGTGCCTTAAAGTGCCAAGTTAAGGTCTTACCTTTTTGCTTTTTAACTTTTGTACCGGGAGTTTCATATCCATGCCCTATTTCATCGGCATTTTGTAAATAACCAGTTCCACCAACGGTGTAATCCTTATCAATAGTCAATTTTACATCAAAATCTCCCCAAACACCTTGAAACTCTCTAGCTATGTACGGATCGGCATGCCAACCTTCAAAATCATATTCCGCTAATTTTGGATACCATTGGCTCATAGATAAGGCAACACCTTCTTCGCTATTTCTTCCTGAACGTCTAATCTGTAACGGCACTTGACCTTTAAATTCCATATTAAAAGTAGACTTGGCACCTGCAGGAATGGGTTTTGCAAGGTCAACCACCAATATAGTACCTTCTTCAGAAAAAGAAACTTCGCTACCATCTTGTGTCAAAGAAGTTGCATGTAAATAGCCTTGTTCACTTTCTGCAAGCAAAGCTATTCTACTTTTCTTATCAGCCGTTGTCATTCTACCATCTGGGTCGGCAATGTTCTGCAGGCGAATATCCATTTCACTACCTGGTTGAAAAGCATTGAAATACAAGTGAAAATATACTCTTTTAAGCTCATCTGGAGAGTTGTTGGTATACACTAGTTTTTGTGTACCGGTATACTGAAAATTATCAACATCCATGTCTACGGCCATGGTATAATCTACATGTTGTTGCCAGTAATTTGTAGTATTTTGGGCAAATACTGCCATAGAGCATAAAGCCGTAAAAAATGTGAAAAATGATTTAGTCATCTGAGTTATTTATAATTAAAGTTTAATCTGACCTGCTGCAACTTTACTCGCCATTACCAAGGCGTTATACGCATTTGCAATTTTACCAGAGGTAGAGATTTCATCTAAAGAAGCACTTTTGCCGGTATTTTTACCTAAAACCACTTTTGTTTTAATTGGAAGTCCTGATTGTAAAATTATTTTCTTCACCTGCGCAGCCGTTAAACTTGGATATTGAGACATAACCAAGGCGGCAACCCCTGCAACACCAGGTGCGGCCATTGAAGTACCTGGGGAATATTCATAATCATTGTTTGGGTAAGTAGAATAGATATCTGTACCCGGGGCAAAAATATCGACATTTATTTTACCATAGTTAGAATAGCTAGCTACAAGCTCTGACCCATATTTAGGGTTTAAAGCACCCACCGTAATTACGTTATCTGCAATTTCAGGTCCGTTGTTAACTTGGTCATTTGGGAAGTTGGCGTTAACAGGATTATCAAGATCGGCACCATCATTACCGGCAGCATGTACAAAAAGTACGTTATTATCTGCAGCATATTTTATGGCATCATAAACCCATTGTGTATTTGGAGAAAAAGACTTTCCAAAACTACCGTTTATAATACGTGCACCATTGTCAACGGCATATCTTATACCTCTAGCGATATCTTTATCATATTCATCTCCGTTAGGTACTGCCCTTATGCTCATAATAGCTACATTGTTGGCAACACCGTTAACCCCAATTCCATTATTACGTTCAGCACCAATAATACCTGCTACGTGTGTACCATGGCTCTCATCATCTACCCTGTTCATTGGGTTGCCGTTACCATAATCTACATCTGTAAAATCATAAGGATCATCACCAACGCTCTCACGACCGTTAAAATCTTTGTTTAGATTGTAGTTCAGTTGCTCTGTGTAATATTTGATACCGTTGTTCAATTCTTCAAGAACTTCAGGTATAGTATCTTTTATACCGAACATTTGATTTAGAATGGCAATATTACGCTGCATGGTTTCGTCGGTAGCGGTAATTGTGGCTAAATCTTGTTTAGTATATGTATCCTTTTTCAAGTATTTCTTTACGTCCGCATCGGCATCTTTTACTGTCTGATATATAGATTCATATTGTTCTTTACCTTGAAGAGCTTCGTTATATTTAGAATCAAGTTTGGTTTTTGCCTTGGCTAAAGTTGCTGCATCGCCTATGTTTAAACGAAGCATACGAACATATTCCAATTGTTCATTATATGACTCTCCTAAGAAATTATAGCCATGTATATCATCTATATAACCATTACCATCATCGTCTATACCGTTACCGGGTTTTTCTTTTGTATTGGTCCATAAAACTCCGTCTAAATCTTCATGGTCGAGGTCAATTCCAGAATCTAGGACGGCAACTATGGTTTTTGTTCCCTTTTTGTTTTTAATGATTTCTGCGTAAGCTTTATCTACACTCATACCCGGTATGGTATCTGTTACCAGATCCAAGTGTCCCCAATTATTTTTTTCAGCTGTTGTTAAATCTGAAATCTTTAAAGGGGTAGCATCAATGTTTTCTACTGGAGTAAGAATTAAACCGCTGCTAGTGGCTGTATTTGTGCTTCCGCATCCTGAAATTACGGCCGCTAATGAAAGGGCAAAGATTGATTTAAGAGATGTATTTGTCATATAAGGGAAAACGTTTAGTTAATGTTTATCGTTAGAATTTAAAGTGTAAAGTTAGTTGAAGAGCTCGTTGAAAGTATATACTTGATCCAACCTAACTCCTCTTTCTGTATGTTTTAAGGTACAAAGTTGATTGTGTGCATCGTGTTCAAAGAATAAGTAGTAGTTATTTTCCACAGCTTCATTTAAGAATATTTCTTTTTCGGTCATAGTAACCAATGGTCTGGTATCATAGCCAATAACATAGGGCAAGGGAATATGACCTACCGTTGGTATAAGATCTGCCATGTAGGCTATGGTTTTGTCTTGATAGGTAAATTGTGGTAACATTTGTTTCTCCGTATGGCCGTCTACAAAACGGATATCAAAACCAAGCGGACTGTTCTTTAAAAAGCTATTATCCGTTGGGTCAACAAAAGTTAGTTGTCCACTTTCTTTCATGGGATATAGGTTTTCTTTTAAAAAAGAAGCTTTTTCCCTAGGGTTAGGTTCGGTAGCCCATTTCCAGTGTTTTTCATTGGTCCAAAACTTGGCATTTTTAAAAGCGGGTTCATACCCCGTTCTATCTTTGTTCCATTGAATTGCACCACCAACATGGTCAAAATGAAGGTGGGTCAAAAAAACATCGGTAATATCATCTCTATGAAAACCATATTTATTTAAAGATGAGTCTATATTAAAATCTCCCCATCTGTAGTAGTAACCAAAAAACTGATCAGATTGTTTATTGCCCATACCGGTATCAATTAAAACTAACCTGTCCCCATCTTCTATCAAAAGACTTCTGGCGGCAATATCAATTAAATTGTTTTCATCTGCAGGATTCGTTCTTTGCCAAATGGTTTTAGGAACCACCCCGAACATTGCACCACCGTCCAACTTAAAATTACCAGTTTCAATGGGATAAATTTTCATAAGGGGCAAAATAGTAAAAGTGTACCAAATCTTATGATTATTAAGAAGATATTATAATTTAACCCTAGATAAAGGGTGTTTTTCTGATGTTTTCACTGAGTTGTGAAAGGTAGAAAATATGTTTTTACCAAAAGTTTAATCTTCAGCCAGTAAATCGCTAATTTTATGATGTGCTAGAGGTTTGGTCAAATGCTTTTTAACAATAGCATATTCTTTTCCTCTTTCAGAATCTATAGAATCTATAGATGAGCTCAATATGTAAATTTTACAATGATTTACGAGTGTTTCCGGTAGTTTTAAATATTCATCTAAAAATTCAAAACCGTTCATTCCCGGCATTTTAATATCCAGAAATATAACATCTGGAAATGCTTGAGGTTTATCAATTACCCCATTCAAGTGCGTTAAAGCTTCTTGCCCAGAGGTCATAGTGGTAATTTGAGAAATATTATCCTCTTTAGAGATAACGGCTTTATTAATGAAGTTATCTACGTCAGAATCGTCAATCAACAAAATATTAATATCCTTGCTCATATTATAATTTACCTGATTCATTTGGTATTGTTATCGTAAACGTTGAACCTTGTCCTATTTTAGATGTTACGTCTATTGTTCCTTTTAATTTTGCGATTACCTCTTTAACAATAAACAGCCCAATACCAGAGCCCATTACTTTAGAGGATACCCTATAAAACATTTCAAAAATTCTTTCTAATTCAACATCTTCAATACCAACACCGTTGTCTTTTACAACTAAGATAGCTTCTTTTTTAGATGTCTTTACATTTATACGTATAAAAGGTGATTCTTTATTAAGATCATGATACTTGATAGCATTTGAAATAAAGTTATTCAATAAAACCGAAACTCTCTTACTATCAGATACAAATTGTTCTTTATCATCTATATTAATATCAATTTTAATTTTTTTACTGTTTTCTAAGTACCAGAAACTTTCAAGTGATTGTTCAATTAATGTATTAAAATTAATGGGTTCAAGATCAATATTTTTGTGTTTATTTCTTGAGTATTCAATAATATCTTTGATAAAACTATCCAGTCTTTCTATTGAAATCTCCATCATATCTATATGCTGATATAACTTTGGATCTACCCCTTCCATTTTAATTAGTTGTATTAAGCCCAATACAGAAGATAATGGAGCTCTCAATTCATGAGAAGCACTGTATACAAAACTATCTAGTTCTGAGTTGGTCTTTTGGAGTTCATTAAACTGCGATGCTAAGATTTCAGCGGTTTCTTTTCTTTTTGTTTCATCATTTATGGTGACCAAAACTCTTGTTTGATCTTTTATCTTTAAATATTCTTTAGAAACCAATACAGTTTTTTCCTGTCCGTTTTTAAGTGTAATTCTAAATTCTTCGTTGGTTACTTTTCCTTTTTCTTGAAGCTGGTTTATTGTTTGGTGTCTTTTCTCAATATAGTGTTCATTAAGAAAAACAACTCCTGAATCCATTATTTTTTTATTTATCAGGTCATCTTTTGAAACATTCAATATATTACAAACAGTAGTGTTTGCCTCTATTACTATTTCCTCCTCATCTAAAATGAGCATACCAATAAACTTATTTTCAAAAGCCTTGGCAAACTTCTCTTGACTTTCTTTAAGTGCTTCTTCCGCAAGTACATTTTTGGTAATGTCCATTGTGGTACCCCTATATATAATTGGTTTATCGTTATCATCAAAAACTACTTCTGATGATGCTAAAAAATATTTGAACGTATCATTTTTTAATTTTGATCTGTATATGTTTGGAGAATGGTGTTTTTCGCCTGGTTTGGATGACAAAATACGATCCATTAAATGCAAATCTTCATGATATATAGTTTTCCTAATTAAGTCTACGGTCATTTTAGTACTTGGGTCTATTTCATGTATGGCATACATTTCTTTAGACCATTCTACAACATCACCAGACATATCCCAATGCCAATACCCAATATTACCAATTCGTATTGCGGCATTCATTCTGTTCTGTAGTTCTAGAATCGCTTTTTCAGACTCCTTTTGTTCTGTAATATCTATAACTGTGCCTCGAAATTTAATAGGAGATTCTTTTTTATCTAGCTCAACTTCCATTTGTATAAACAAATGCTTTAAAGACCCGTCTTTATGAAAAATTCTATAGGAAAATGAATGTGATTGTTTTTCGTTCTCTATCACATTTCTATGCATTTCTATATCATCTGGGTGTAAAAGACTTTCAATGAGTGGGATGGAAATTATGGTATCTGGTTTAACATCATAAATTTCATACATTCTTGGAGACCAGTTAATATTTTCTGTTTGAAAGTCAAAATCCCAATATCCAATTTTACCAATTCTAATGGCAGATTCCATTTTGTTTTTAAGATCAAGAATCTCAAAATCAGCTTCCCTTTGTTTAGTAATATCTAAAATTGTTCCACGAATATTGATGGCCCTATTGTTAGTATCCCTTTCTACTTCAATTTCTACCATTAAGTGCTTAATAGATCCATCTTTTATGATGATTCTATACGTAAAGGCATGAGTTGTTTTTTCTTTTAAAACTTGCCTTACATTTTTTCTATGCATTTCTAGATCATCCGGATGAATCAGACTTTCTAATAATGGAATGTCTATGACAGCATCTTGTTCTAAATCATATATATTATACATCAATGGGGAGCAAATAAATACTTTAGATTCCATGTCAAAATCCCAATAACCTATTTTACCTATTCTTATGGCAGCATCCATTTTGCTTTGTAGAGCAAGAATTTCTTTTTGAGTTTTTTTACGTTCTGTGAGGTCAAATCCTATGGCACCTATAGCAATTGGCTTGTTCGTAGTTTTATCTTTTATAGAAAAACCAGAAAATTCTAAGGGGGTAGGTATATTGGTTTTAAAGTTTTTTAGGGGAACTTCACCGGTCCATAGTCCCTTTTCCCTAATGGTCGGCAAATGTTCATTTGCTATGACATCTCTATAGTCGTCTTCGAAAAAATCATATATAGTACCGTTTTTTAGGTCAACATCTTTAGGTAGGTTCACTAATTTTTTTCCAGCATCATTTAAAAATAATGGTTTACCTTCTAAAGTTGCCAAACCTATAAAACCAGGACTATTTTCTATTACAGAGATAAGTTGTTGCTTTTCTTCATCTGCTTTTTTTCTATGGGTGATATCTCTAAAAAATACAGATAGACCGTTTGAAGATGGGTATAGATGATTTTCAACCCATCTGTCCACACTTTCATGATATTGATCAAAATGTGTATATACTTGCCTGGTCATAGCTCCCATGAAGATGGCATAAGCTTCGGAATTTTTAAAGGTGGGAAATTCGTCCCAAAGATTTTTACCGATCATTTCCTTGGCATCCATACCAACCACTTTGGCAGCCTTTGCATTAATATCCATAAAATTCCAATTGGCATCGAAGCTTACGTATGCATCAGAAATACGTTCAGTAAATTGTTTATACCTTTTTTCACTTGCGGCAATGGCCAAGTTTGCATTCTTAGAATCTGTTTGATCAATATAAATGCTAAGACTATATTTTTCACCTAAGTATTCATAGGGTTCAATGGATGTTATTAGGTGTAGGTTTTTACCATTTTTAGAGGTAAACTCAACTTCAATCTTATCAATTCTATCAGAATTAATAAAGGCATTGTATGGAGTATTTTCTTCTTTCGTTTTTTCTAGGGCAATTAAATTAAGGTCTTGAATTGTTTTCCATTTTATTTCTTCTAATGAATAACCGATCAAGTTGAGAAAATAACAATTGGCATCTACAATTTTTTTGTGCTGATTTTTAATAACCATACCCACGAACGGATTGTTATAGGCTTTACTGAATTTTGCCAAATTTTCTTGGGCTGTTAGCTCAAGTTGTTTTCTTTGGGTAATATCCCTAACTATGCTCAAAATAGTGGAGTTACTCAACTTTTTGGCACTAACTTCACCATAGAATAGTGTTCCGTCTTTTTTCAGTAATTTACTTTCTGTACGTAGCGTTTGTCCTTCAAGTATTCTTGTGTAGGTCAAAGGCATATTTAGAGACTCATCTTTTAGTGATAGATCAGCAAGGTTTTTGTTCAATAGTTCTTTCTCACTATAACCGAACATTTTTATACCGTACGGGTTGGCATCTAACACATTTCCATTAAAGTCATTTAAAAAAATACCGTCAGAGGCCTCATTGATCAATTGTTTATATCGCTTTTTACTTTCGTTTAAAAGTGCTGTTTTTTCATCTACCAATCTTTCAAGTTTAGCAGGTTGACGCATTAAAAACCAAGAAAGTAAGCCACAAACAGAAGCAAGTAAAAAGCCTAGAATAGAAAAAAGAATTGCGGTAGCGTATGATTCTGTCTTATTTGAATATACATATAGTTTCCACTCCCCTTGGCTAGTGGTTAGTGGTAATGTAGTAATTCCGTCTTTGTAAATATTTTTAGAAACATAAAAGGTTTCTTCAGAGTTGTCAGAATTTATTTTTACAAGTTCATATGAAAAATCAGACTTACCTATTGAGTCTAATTTTACCGCATTTACTACGGTAGATAAACGTACAACAGCTGCAACAAAACCATTAAAGTCTCCATTTTTATATAATGGTCTTCTACCGATGATACCTGATCCACCTTGTCTTAAATAAATAGGACCGGCAGTATAGTAATCTTTTCTTTCTAAGGTGGTTATGGCGCCATATTTATTATCAGGATCGTCCAAGATATTTAATCCAATAACCTCATTGTTTTTAAGTGGATAAACGTGTGTTATTATACCTTTCTCATTTACCAATTCCAATGCGTCAAGAGCCTTGTTACTATTTAAAAGTAATTGGGCTACACTATCAAAATTTTCTGGAATACCATATTGATCAACAATAAATGCCAGAGTTTGTGTAGCATTGTAGCTTTGACCCAGAACGTTCTGTAAATCAACTTTTAAATTTGATACCCGTTGTTCAATCTCTTGCTGATCTGTCTTTTGGTCTAATTGATATTTTTGATACGCAATAAATTGTGTAATAACCAGAACCAGTATAAATGATAAAAAGCCATAAAATAAAGGGCTTTTTAAAATTTTACGATTTTCTGGAACAGACATTTTTATTGATATGAGTTAATTGATCTAGCTTATTATTTTAGATTTTAAGGATATTGATTTAACCATAATGATAATTACGAAGTTATAAAAGTCTCGCCTATTATGATGTTTTTTCTGATACTTTTGTAAGATTAAACTTGGTGTATAAAACACATTTAATAATTGATATTGAAAGCAATACAGTTTTTTAAAAATTGCATGATACGTACCAAAGTGCTATAGTTCTCTTTTGTTAAACGTAACACCTTTACACAATGGAATTTTAGAATTACCTATAAAATACAGCAATTATCTTAAACATTAGTTGGATATTTATTTCTTTTTATGAGTTAATTACAAGCTATGATTTTAGTTAGTTTGGAATTTAAGGAGAATTAAACTGCTCCATATGGTGTAGTTATAATTGAGCATAAAATAGGGTTAAAAGGGAAAGGCGATTAGCGTTGTATAGCTTTTAGGTATCTTAATTTTAGATGTAGAACAAACAACTGAAATGTTTTACAAATCAAATTATATGCTTTCCGTCCGTGTTTTATAATAATCGAAAAAACAAATGATATTAAAATAGGTGTTATGGGCTGTAAATTATGACGTTTACTGGTCTAGAATTGTTATTTTTATCTCAAAACAAATTAAATGCTAGAGCTTGCAGGAATTATAATTTTAGGAATACTTGCTCAATGGGTAGCATGGCGCTTAAAACTGCCTGCAATTTTACCTTTGATACTTATAGGATTGATTGTGGGACCTTTGTCCACGCTATATACCGAAGATGGGTCTAAAATAATTGAACCAATTTGGAACGGTGATAAAGGACTTTTTCCTGGTGAGGGACTATACTATTTTGTATCACTCGCCATAAGTATTATTTTATTTGAGGGCGGACTTACCTTAAAGCGCTCAGAAATAAAGAACATAGGACCGGTAATTACTAAACTGATTACACTGGGTAGTTTAACCACCTTTTTTGGGGCTGCATTGGCCGCATACTTTCTTTTTGGATTGTCATGGCAACTTTGTTTCCTTTTTTCGGCATTGATCATTGTTACGGGACCTACTGTAATAACCCCTATTTTAAGAAATATTCCGCTTAAAAAAGATGTATCTGCAATTTTAAAATGGGAAGGTATTCTTATAGATCCCATTGGAGCCTTGGCCGCAGTATTGGTATATGAATTTATAAGTGTCGGTGAAGGCCAGGCATACACCGTGACGGCGTTAATAGAGTTTGGAAAAATTCTGTTATTTGGGTTTACCTTCGGGTTTACCTTTGCACATGCACTTACATTTTTAATCAAAAAGAACTTTATACCACATTATCTTTTAAATGTAGTGTCCTTATCTGTGGTACTAGGTGTTTTTGTAATGTCCGATGTTTTTGCACATGAATCTGGTTTATTGGCAGTAGTTGTTATGGGTATGGTCATGGGAAATACAGATTTACCCAACATTAAGGAGTTGCTGTACTTTAAAGAGTCTTTAAGTATTCTTTTAATATCCATATTATTCATTTTATTGGCTGCAAATATTGATATTGCCGATTTAGAATTGATATTCACCTGGAAGACCATAGCCCTTTTCTTATCAATAGTACTTATTATAAGGCCTCTTGGGGTATTTTTAAGTTCAATAGGATCTAATTTAAAATTCAACGAAAAACTTTTTATTAGCTGGGTAGGTCCTAGGGGTATTGTTGCTGCGGGTATTGCCTCATTATTTGGATCAAAGCTTTTATCTAAGGGCGAAGCTGGCGCAGAATATATTACACCCTTGGTCTTTATGATTGTTTTGGGTACCGTTTTGTTAAACGCAACTACGGCCCGTGTATTCGCTAAATTAATAGGAGTCTTTTTAAATAAATCTGAAGGTATTTTAATTTTGGGTGCCTCTAAGGTTTCACGTTTAATAGGTGATTATTTACATAAAAACGATAGGCATGTGGTTTTAATTGACAATAATCAATCCAATATTGATAAGGCCACCAAACTGGGTTTAGAAGCTATATCTGCAAATATATATTCTGATAATTTGACAGATAATATAGAACTCAATGACATTGGCTATTTAATGGCCTTGACCCCCAATTCGGATATCAACAAATACGCAATCAACAAATTTCAAGATGCCTTTGGTGAAAATGGATCCTTTAGGTTGGTAGATGCCGATGAAATGTCTGACCCGGAAAACAACCCAAAAGAAGGGTTATTCTCGCATACCGATGACTTTATTAAGTTGACCGAAGCTGCTAGAAAATTCCCTGCGATACATGAAATAGAACTTCATGATACAGAGCATTATGAAGGGTTAATTGAAATTACCAAGGCCGATGCCGATATTGTACCATTATTTCTTTTAGATCCAGACGGCGACATACATATTATCACTGCATTCAGTAAGGACTTTACAGATATTCAAAAAGGCTATAAATTGGCATATTTGGGTAAAATGTTCCCTAATGAGGATCCTGATAAAGAAGCTCAATCGGAAACCGATGAGGTATAATGGGTTTACTGTTTTAAATAATGCCCCTTTTTGGTATTGTGAGAACTACAACGCGTTAAAAAAATATAGCCTATCTCTGAATCCAGAGATAGGCTATTATAATTGTAAGATTAATTAATTACTAATCGTTTAGTTTTAATACGGCCATAAATGCTTCTTGTGGTATTTCAACATTACCCACTTGGCGCATACGCTTTTTACCTTTCTTCTGCTTTTCTAGAAGCTTTCTTTTACGAGAGATATCTCCACCATAACATTTAGCTGTTACGTCTTTACGTAAGGCCTTGATCGTTTCTCTGGAAATAATCTTTGAACCAATTGCTGCTTGAATTGGAATATCAAACTGTTGTCTTGGTATTAGCTCCTTTAATTTTTCGCACATCTTTTTACCAATTGTGGTAGCACTATCAAAATGTATTAAAGCGGACAATGCATCTACGGTTTGCGAATTCAAAAGAATATCTACACGAACCAGTTTAGATTCACGCATACCTATTGGTGTATAATCAAAAGAAGCATATCCTTTTGACACTGTTTTAAGGCGGTCATAGAAATCAAATACTATTTCTGCCAAAGGCATATCAAAATTAAGTTCAACACGTTCCGTTGTCAAATAAGTTTGGTTGGTAATCTGCCCTCTTTTTTCAATACAAAGAGACATAACATTACCCACAAAATCAGACTTGGTAATAATGGTTGCTTTAATATATGGTTCTTCTACACGATCTATGGTAGATGGATCTGGTAGATCGCTTGGGTTGTTAACAATTAACGGAACTTCTGGGTCTTTTCTAGTAAACGCATGGTAGCTAACGTTTGGTACCGTAGTAATTACGGTCATATCAAACTCACGCTCTAAACGCTCTTGAATAATCTCCATGTGCAGCATTCCTAAGAATCCACAACGAAAACCAAATCCAAGTGCAGCACTACTCTCAGCCGCAAATACTAAAGAGGCATCGTTAAGTTGTAATTTCTCCATTGAAGAACGTAGCTCCTCAAAATCTTCGGTGTCTACAGGATATATACCTGCGAATACCATTGGTTTTACATCTTCAAAACCACCTATAGCATTTTTTGTTGGGTTTGCAGAGTCTGTAATGGTATCACCAACCTTTACTTCACGGGCATCTTTTATACCTGTAATCAAGTATCCTACATCACCAGTGTTTATTTCCTTTTTTGGGTGCTGGGTCAATTTTAAGGTACCTACCTCATCTGCAAAGTAACTTTTATCGGTTGCAACGAACTTTATTTTTTGTCCTTTTTTAATAGAACCGTTAACGACCCTAAAGTAAGTTTCTACCCCTCTGAACGGATTGTAAACAGAATCGAACACCAAAGCTTGTAAGGCTTCATCAGAATTGCCTTTAGGGGCAGGAATTCTTTCAATGATTGCACTTAAAATTTCTTCTATACCAATGCCCGTTTTTGCAGAGGCGGGTATAACCTCTTCTGCCTTACAACCTAATAGGTCAACAATATCATCGGTAACCTCTTCTGGATTGGCACTCGGTAAATCTACTTTATTCAATACCGGTATTATTTCCAGATCGTTCTCTAGTGCAAGGTATAAGTTAGAAATAGTTTGTGCCTGTATACTTTGTGCAGCATCTACTACTAACAATGCGCCTTCACAAGCTGCTATAGATCTAGAAACTTCATAAGAGAAATCTACGTGACCAGGGGTATCTATTAAGTTCAGTATATATTTTTCGCCTTTATAGATATAATCCATCTGTATGGCGTGGCTTTTTATGGTAATACCACGTTCTCTTTCAAGATCCATACTATCTAGTAGCTGTTCCTTTTTTTCTCGATCGGTAACAGATCCCGTATATTCCAATAACCTATCTGCCAAGGTACTTTTACCGTGGTCAATATGTGCAATAATGCAGAAGTTTCTAATGTTTTTCATAGCGGAAACAGTAATATTGATGCTTTTTATACCATAAATTATACTCGGTACAAAAGAGCAATTGCAAATATAATCTAATTTATAGCGCTAAACTTTAGTGGGCTTACCTATTTATTTATTGTATTTATAACTTTGTATTACATATATTGTAAAGAATTACGACAATATTATATTTAGATTTGACAAAAAACCCCAAATTTCTGTTGAAACCTCTACTTGTTATTTTTTGTTTTACGCTAGGCTTTTCACACTTTTCATATGGGCAAGGCTTTGAACTTAGCGGAGAAGTAAAAGACCAATACCAAGAACCCGTTGCTTTTGCATCTGTTTTTCTTCTAACGGTTACAGATTCCACATTGGTAACAGGTACATCTGCAGATGAAAACGGAGCGTTTTTGTTCTCTAATATTGCAGAAGGTCTATATTTTTTAAAAGCATCTTATATAGGTCAGGTTTCTGAGAATTTGCCTTTGGAAATTTTGAAGGATACTAAAATTGGGGCATTAATTTTAGAACAAGAAGCTGAGCAATTGAACGAGGTAACCGTTACCAGTAATAAGCCCGTAGTCAAAAGAGAAGTAGATCGTATTGTTTTTAATGTAGAGAATACCGTAATCTCTCAGAATAGTTCATGGGATATTCTTAGGCAAACGCCCGGAGTACTTATGATGAATGATGAACTTAAAGTAAGAAACCAGGCTACTACCGTTTATATTAATGATAGAAAAGTTCAATTATCTTCAGATGAGGTCAAAAGTCTTTTAGAAAACTACCAAGGCGAGAATATTAAATCCGTTGAAGTAATACATAATCCACCGGCTAGTTATGATGCCGAGGGGGGATCTATTTTAAATATTATTACCAGTAAAAATGTATCTATTGGTTATAAGGGAAATGTCAATGCCGGTTATACGCAAGGTGTGTTTCCCAAATATAATTTTGGTACCTCTCACTTTTACAAAACCAAAAGGTTAAACGTAAACGCCAGTTATAATTATGCACCCAAAAAGGAGTATAAAAACACGTTGAACAATACTAATTTTATGGGCGATAGTGGTATTGTTTCTGTTTGGGATACAGATTTTGACCAAGTAATACGTAGCAATACACATAGTGCAGGTTTAGTAATAGATTATGATTTTAACGATAAAAATGTACTAAGTTTTACAAGTAATGCCCTTATACAACCTAAGAGAGATGCAGATTTCTTTCAGGAAACTACCATTAAAGATGCATCTGGTGTTTTGGATTCCCTATTTACCACAAATAGTTTTTTAAGTGAAAGAAAGAACAATATTTCTGGCGACCTTACTTTTAAACATCAATTTAAGGATCAGGGTAATTTGACCGTAAACGCACATTACACGAATTTTGATTTAGATAGAAATCAAGATGTCAATTCTGACTACTTTGAACCCAATGGATCATTTATTCGCGATTTTAACTTTTCTACGCTTGCCGATCAACAAATAGAAATTAAAACCGCTCAAATAGATTACAACGATTACCTGGGCAGTGTCTTTTTTGAGACAGGAATCAAAAGTTCTTTTATAGACTCTAAAAGTAAACTAGATTATTTTTTGGAGAATAATGGTACCGAGTTTATTCCAAATTTATCCGATGATTACACATACGATGAAAGTGTGTATGCTGGTTATTTTAGCCTTTCTAAAGACTGGGAAAAATGGAGTGTAAAAACAGGATTACGTGCAGAACAAACAGAAAGTTCTGGGGTATCTGTAAATGTATCGACTATCAATGATCTTAGTTATTTTGAACTTTTTCCTTCTTTCTACCTATTACATAACATTAATGACAATCACAGCTTATCTTTTGATTATGCTAGAAAAGTACAACGCCCTAGGTATGAAGATTTAAATCCCTTTAGAACCTATATCAATGAACGTACTTTTGAAGAAGGTAATCCTAATCTAATGCCTAGTTTTGGTCATAATTTTAATTTGAATTATACACTGAATCAGGAGTATTATTTTGATTTCTATTATCGAGATAATGGTAGGTATATCTCTACACTTACTTTTCAAGACAATGATAATTTCGTTTTAAGGGATATCACACAGAATGTATTGGAAAGTACTTCGTATGGGATTGATTTTACCTATGGAAAATCCATTACCAACAATTGGTATTTGTATAGTTACATTTCACTGTTTCATGAAGATGAAACATTCATAGCCCTACAAAGCGATGATTACTCTTTTAAGAATGAGTATAATGGGGCCTATATAGACTTAACCAATTACGTAACGCTTTCCAACGATGGTAGTTTTAAGGGGGAATTAGGTTTTGTATATTTATCAGGCTGGTTGCAGGGTTCTTATATTCAAGAAGAATCCACAAATTTAACAGTAGGTTTAAGAAAGTCTTTTTTCAATAATAGAGCGGTTTTAAGTGTAAGTGCCAATGACTTATTAGGTAATTACAATTCTTATGTTTCTTCGCAGTATCTGAATCAAGACAACAGATTTCTAACCGTTCCTGAAACCCAATATGTAAAGTTCGGCTTTACCTACAATTTTGGAAATTTCCGTTTAGAGGACAATCAAAGAAGCATAGACAAATTAGAACTGGACAGATTGGAGTAAGATAAAATGTTAACTATCAGCATCTTATTTTTTTGTTAAGAAAATATTAAGAGCACTGTAAGATAATTCAATTTTACTTTCCTACATTTAGTTAGAATTACCGCTTATTAAATGATTAGGAGTACTTATTTAACGGTTATATTTTTTCTTACGTTTTCTTTAGCGTTTGCACAAGATTTTACCATCAACGGTTTGGTCGTAGACGAGAGCAATACTCCCGTTGTTTTGGCCAATGTAATCTTGTTGAGTGAAGAAGGTGAATTCATTAAAGGTACGGTTACCGATGATCAAGGAGCTTATGAAATTAAGTCCGTCACCACTGGCAACTACCGTATAGTAGCTAGTTATATAGCAAATACCGTAGAAAGTGAAATTCTTTCCATAACCGGTAGTATTGAGATGCCACCACTTGTTCTTCAAAGCGCTCAAGAATTAGATGAGGTCGTAGTAACCCAGAACAAACCAAAATTAGAACAATTGGCAGATCGTCATATTTTCAACGTTGAAAACACGGCAATTTCTGATGGCGTTATTTGGGATGTTTTAAAGCGTACACCAGGCGTAATGGTAATGAATAATCGCTTGTATGTAAATGGTAGTTCTAAGGTAAATATTATGATCAATGGTAAGCTGGTCAACTTACCGGAAGAGGATATTATCAATTTACTTAGCGGTAGTTCTGCAAGTAATGTACAATCTATAGAAGTAATTACGAGTCCGCCGGCAAAATATAGTGCAGAGGGTGGTTTGTTAATTGATATTAAAATGAAGAAAAACCTTGTTGCAGGGTATAACGGTGCTGTTTTTAACAGATATACGCAAGGTGTTTTACCAAAACATACAGTAGGTACAGATCACTTTTTTAAAGGTAAAAGAGTAGATTTTTCAACGAACTACAGTTTTAGTCATGATAGGGATTGGACCAGATATTCTGATGCTACCACGTTTTTTGAAGACGGACAAGAAAATGAGATTTGGACTGCAGAGCAAAAATCTATATCTAAAGGAAAAAGTCATAATCTAAATCTGTTTTTAGATATTGAATTAAATGAAAAAAATGCACTAAGCTTTTCTTCTACCTCAAGTTTATCACCCGATAACAATACAATATATACCTCATCAACCGATATTGAAAGTACCAATGCAGATATAATAGCGCGTTTAAAAGGTCTTAATACATTAGGTGATGATACCTATAACACGTCTAATTATTTAGATTGGGTACATAAGTTGGATGATAAAGGGGCAGAAATAGCAACAAACGCCCACTTTACCTATTATGATTCTAAGGATAATCAAGAATTAAATAATGACATTGTAGAAGGTTTTACCGAGAATACTTCTGAGAATACGTTAAATATAAGTTCAGACCAGATTATAAACCTTTTCAGCGCCCAAACAGACCTAACATTACCGTTATCAAAACAGTCTACTTTAGAGACAGGCTTAAAATTTGCAAATATAAACTCAGTGTCAAGTATTCTACAGTCTGGTTTTGATGAGACCATTACCAACATTAACCCTTCAGAATCTGGAATTTTTAATTACGACGAACAAATTTATGCAGGTTACGTAAGCCTTAGCAACAGTTGGGAAAAATGGAAATTAAATGTAGGTCTTAGAGCAGAATATACAGACACAAAGGGAGAATTAAATATTTTATCATCAGCAAATACAAATTCTTATTTTGATGTATTTCCAAACTTGTCTATGTCCTATACGAAAGACAAAAATGCTTTCATGGTTAAATATTACAGGCGAATTACCCGACCTAGATATAGCAGCATTAACCCTTTTCAATATTATTTATCTGCAAACTCTATTTTTGAGGGAAACCCTAATTTAAAACCAGCTTATCGTAGCTATATAGAAGTTGATTATGTGTATGATAAAGACTATAAGTTTGCTTTATTTACGAGTATAAAATCGGACCAACAGGTACAACAATTTATTCAAGACAATACGACCAATTTTTTAATAGCGCAGTATATAAATTTAGAAACCAATTATAATTTTGGTGCAGATGCTAGCGTATCTAAATATTTTACCTCGTATTGGTATTTTTATTTTTTAGTGAGCCAATATTACAATCAGAATAAATTTGTTGATGTAACTACCAACGCTATTATTGACAACTCTACTTGGACCACATACCTACGAGTTAATAATTATTTTACATTATTAAAAGATGAATCATTGTATGCGGACATGGCATTCACTTATATTTCGCCATACGTACAAGGTAATGCCAGTTTTAGAGCCTATAGTAAATTGGGTATAAATTTCAGAAAGACATTTTGGAACAAAGATGCTAGCATTTCAATAGGTGTAGAAGATATTTTTAATAAGGGAAATATTTATTCTACAAGAAACTATCTTGAACAAAATAATTCTACAAGTACTAGACGCGAAAATCGACTGTTTGTATTGGGTTTTAGGTACAAATTTGGTAACACAAAAATTAGAGATAACTCTAAGAGTAAAAGCACAGATGAAAACAATCGATTATAGATTTGCTTAAGTCATCATAGATCCACAAATACCTAAACTAACTAGTAGGTAGATACCTGCTAAAATCAAAAAAACTTTACCGGCTTTTTTCTTTTGTTGAGAAAATAGAATAACTCCAATAATTAAAAACAATAATGCCGGACCAAACATTATAAGAAGTATTAAAGTAAATAGCCCATCAAGATTTCCAACCTCTAAAATCATATCATTTCGTTTTGTAATTCCTTTAATCGTTCTATTTTATCATCTCTATAAAATAAGTTCATAGTTTCAAAAGGGATAATTTTATAATCTTTGTTTACAATGTGCACACAAGATTTCTTAATGGCACGTACATCAAAATTATGGGCATCTATAAATTGCATGATAATGATACGAAACAGGTTATCATATCCAAGTTCTGGAGCATCAATTTCAGGTAGGCAGCACATAATACTTTTTAAATTTTCCGATGCTTTTTCAACAGAATTGCCTGTACTAAAAAGCTCGATCATTTTGCCGTGCAGTTGTTCATCTTGCTCGTAAATAATGGTGTTTTTCCCTTCGTTCAATAAATCATCTGGGTTAATGAACCTAGTTAGCGGATTTACCTCATCGCCTAATTTTAGAGCATATGCCATCACCAAGGCATCGGGGTTACAGGGTACCGGTATTAAATCGTCTGGTTCAAAAATGGGCGATTGCTCTAAAATTTTTCTACGTACTTCAGTTAAGGTAATACGGTTTTCATCTACTTCAAAATTTTCTAATCTACCAGCAATTTGTGTGGGTTGAAAAGTTACGCCGCGCACACATTTTTGTTTTAGGGCAAAGTCTATGGTGCTTCCCATTTCATGGTCGTTCAGCCCCTTTTGTAATGTGACTACCAATGTTGTGGAAAGGTTCAATTGATTTAAGTGATCTAACGCTTGTAGACGAATATCTGCCAGGTCTGCACCTCTTAAGGTTTGTAGTACATGGTTATCCAAAGAATCAAACTGTAAATACACTTCAAAATCTGGTGCGTAAGTTGCCAATCGTTTCGCAAAATCAAAATCTTTTGCAATTTTAATTCCGTTGGTATTCAACATTAAATGCCGAATAGGGAGCGATTTTGCGTAATCAAGAATTTCAAAAAAGTTAGGATGTATGGTAGGCTCACCTCCACTAAGCTGAACCACATCTGGTTCGCCCTCGTTCTTAACGATAACATCTAACATTTTTTTAATCTCCTCTAATGTTCGGTGTCTACCATAAGTGGGAGATGACCCCGCATAACAAGTAGGGCAGGTAAGGTTGCAGCGGTCGGTCAGTTCAATAACCGTAAGACAAGAATGTTGCTCGTGATCAGGGCAAAGTCCGCAATCATAAGGGCATCCATAATGTGTTTTTGTATTGAAGGTTTTTGGGTATTCAGAAGCCTTATTATAGTTTCTTATGTTCTTATAGTACTCAATATCGTCTGCAATAAGCACCTTAGACCTACCATGCTCTCTACAGTTTTTAAGCATATACACCTTCTCGTTCTCAAAAACGATTTTGGCATCTACCCTACGTAAACATTCTGGGCATAGGCTTAATGTAAAATCATAATAGGTATAGTTTTTTTCTGACATATGTTATTCCCCGTAGGATGAATTTTTGGTAGTACACCAAACAAATTAGACATAATATTTGAATACTACTTAGCCCTAAGAAATAAAAAGAGTTGGGTTTTAGAAATTCAATACCGAACCGAAGGGAGAAATAGGTAACCATAAAGAGCTTAAAAATATCTCCGTTTTTAAAAGTAAGATTCAACTTTTGTAACCTTTTGATGATGACGAAAAGCACGGATAAAAACAGCACTTCATATAGTGCAATGGGATGCCTTAAAACACCATCACCTAAGTCCATACCGGTAAATAAGGAAGTTTCTTTTCCGTAGGTAAACTCTTTAACACCTGCTAAAAAGCAACCAATTCTGCCTATGATAATGCCTAAGATGATAGGCAGTGTAAACAAGTCTCCAGACGAATGTTTTTCGCCAATAATCTTCTTCGCAAGCTCCACACCCAGCAAGCCACCAAAGAGTCCGCCAATTATGGTTTTGTTGTTTAGGTTGTAAAGCAAACCTTGATCTAAGTGGGCTATAGGGTTTTCAAAAAACGCCACTAATCTTGATAAAAACAGCGCCCCAAAAATAGCACCTATGATAATGGAGAGTCGGTTATTGGAAGAAATGACATCAGCGCTCTTTTTCCGTAGAAAAACATAGTATCTAAACCCTACAAAAAACGCTAGGTATTCAAGAATAAGGTGCATGTTTAATTTTACACCAAATACAATAGGCTCAAAAGGTAGCGAGACAATAAGTAGCGTATGGGTCATGAAGTTATTGTAAGCGCTTTATTTCAAAATTTGAAATATATTTCGAAGCGTAAATAAAGAGGTCATTTGGACACTAATTTACGCCGTTTCTACAAACAAGTGTTTTTAACAAGTAATAATAGCCTGTAAAAACCATAGAATTTACCAAAAAGCTTAAGTAATGCGCTTCCCGTATTTTTATATAACTTTGCAACCCAAAATTAGACAGCAGTGCCCAAGATAGGAGACATACAACTACCTGATTTTCCGTTGCTTTTAGCGCCAATGGAAGATGTAAGCGACCCACCATTTAGAGCCCTTTGTAAAGAGCAAGGAGCCGATGTGGTGTATACAGAATTTATTTCTTCGGAAGGATTGATTCGTGATGCCGCAAAAAGCGTTATGAAGCTAGATATTTATGAGAAGGAACGCCCTGTAGGTATTCAAATTTTTGGCGCTAATTTGGATAGTATGTTACAATCTGTAGAGATTGTAGAAAAGTCAAAGCCCGATATCATTGATATTAATTTTGGTTGCCCTGTAAAGAAAGTGGTATCTAGAGGAGCGGGAGCCGGAATATTAAAGGATATAGACTTAATGGTCTCCTTGACCAAGGCTATGGTAGAGCATAGTAATTTACCCATTACGGTAAAGACCAGATTAGGTTGGGATGATAGTTCCATTAAAATTGTTGAGGTTGCAGAACGTTTACAAGATGTGGGCTGTGCTGCAATTGCAATACATGGAAGAACCCGTGCACAAATGTATAAGGGAAGTGCAGATTGGAACCCTATTAGAGAGGTTAAGAACAATCCAAGAATGCATATACCCGTATTTGGTAACGGAGATGTAGATTCACCGGAAGCAGCCATGAAAATGCGTGATGAATATGGATTGGATGGCGCCATGATAGGTCGTGCAAGTATTGGCTACCCTTGGATATTTAGGGAAATAAAACACTTTTTTGAAACAGGAACCCATTTAGCACCACCAACAATGGCAGAACGTGTAGAAGCTGCGCGTCGTCATTTGCAGATGTCCATAGATTGGAAAGGGGAAACTTTGGGCGTGTTTGAAACAAGAAGACATTATACCAACTACTTTAAAGGAATTCCTAATTTTAAGGAGTATCGTATGAAAATGGTAACCAGTGATGATTCTGCTTCGGTATTCGCTGCTTTTGATGAGGTGTTGCAAAAGTTCGGCGATCACCAGTTTACCAATGCTTAGAGGTCTACCAACTTTTTATTGATTCGGCTACTTGCAATTTTAGAGGCAATTATGCCCAATACAAGAATGGTTGCCAGTACTATGACAATATTGATAAATTCAAACTTTACCGGGTAAGCCAAAGTAGCCGTTATTTTTAGCCAACTGAAAGCAAGCTGCGACCAAACAATTAATACGCCAAGCAATACGCCAATTAATCCACCAAAACCAGTTACTAGAATGCCTTGTACAAAATAAATTCGGCGCAATTCTTTGATCGTAGTACCTAGGCTGTAGAGTGTTTTAGAATTCTGTTGCTTGTCTAAAATCATCATGATAATAGCGCCGACAACATTAAATAAGGCAATAATAAGTACTAAAGTAAAAATGAGATACGTGGCTATGTTTTCGGTATTCAGCATTTTGTAGAGTGTACTGTTCAGTTGCTGTCTGTTTTTTAGTTGTACGCCATCACCCAAAATTGTTTGAATTTCATCACGCACGGCGCTAGGTTCAACACCTTCATCCATCTTAAAATTTATACCGGAAATGGAGAGCGAATCTTTTTCCAATAAAGCTTGTGTCAATCGCAGATCGGCAAAAACGTATTTATTATCCAAATCAGCTTCTACGGCATACACGCCACCAATGACCATGGGCAATTGATTGTAGAGCGATGAAATACTTTGTTGCGATATAGAACCCTTGCCCGGTTTAAAAGCATAGATCTGCATAGGGCTTCTATATTGATTGATGGTAACACCTAGGATATTGGCAATACCCAGACCGGACACTACTTGAGATTCATTTAATGTCCAGTCGCCAATATAAAGCGTACTATCTACACCAGTTACTTTAGTGTAGTTACTATCTACCCCTTTTATGTATGCAATATGGTTTTTTCCTCGGTGTTCAAGAGAAACTTTCTCTTCTATTTCTTTAGAGTAAAATGCCAATCCGTTGACCGATTGCAAACGTTCTTCCTGTTCTGGGGATAAGGTAAAGGTCTTACCAGCTACGGGTAACGCTTTTAATTGTGGGTCAAAAGATTCGGTAAAAGAAAGACTAAAAGTTTTTAAACCGGCGAAGGCAGATAATACAATAAATAGTGCGGCAGAGCCAATGACAATAACTAAAAAGGTGATAAAATTAATAATGTTGACCGCGTTCTGGGTACTTTTAGAACGCACATATCTTTTAGCGATATAGAGAGGAAAATTCAACCGATCAGCTCTTTTTACGTTTAGGTAATAAATCTCTGTTCTCTATTGGGTTTTCTTCGCGCTTCAGTGATTTTTCAATGTTCTCTATATAATCTAGAGAATCATCTAAATAGAACAATAGCTCAGGCACTCTACGTAATTGGTTACGTGTACGTTGAGAAAGTTCGTGTTTAATTAGGGGTTGGTTAGATTTTATGCCCTCCATTAACTCTCCCGCTTTCTCATTAGGAAAAATGCTCAAATATATTTTGGCAATAGAAAGATCTGTTGTAACCGAAACCTTAGATACGGAGATAAGGGTATTACGTAACCCACCATCAATGGCAGCTTTTTGTAGAATGTCTACAATATCTTTTTGAATAACTCCCGCTATCTTACGTTGTCTTTGCGTTTCCATACTGCAAAAATACATAGAAAAATGTATCTTAACCCCTATATAATGCACTCTGAAGCAAATAAGGCATGAAAAAGATCGAACATTTGGGTATTGCGGTAAAGAACATGGAAGATTCTAATGCCCTTTTTGAGAAATTACTTGGTGTGGCACCCTATAAGCAAGAAGAAGTTGCATCGGAAGGTGTACTAACCTCCTTCTTTAAAAACGGACCTAACAAAATAGAGTTGTTGGCCGCCACAACGGCTAACGGACCCATTGCCAAGTTTTTGGAAAAAAAGGGAGAAGGCATACACCATGTAGCTTTTGAAGTGGAAGATATTTTTGCTGAAATGGAACGTTTAAAAGCTGAAGGCTTTACTTTACTGAATGAAAAACCCAAGAAAGGGGCAGATAATAAGCTAGTTGCCTTTGTACACCCAAAGACTGCAAATGGGGTGTTGGTAGAGTTGTGCCAAGAAATTGTCAAGTAGCGATGAAATTGTTTGTGTTGGTTAAAAATAAGTAGTAATATTGCATCCGCAATTTGCGGGTTTTGTAATGCAACTGGTTTGAGCACTAGTTTAACCGATTAAATTCGGGTTACGCCTTACAAAATGATAACCGGTCCTATAGCTCAGCTGGTTAGAGCACCTGACTCTCCCGATAGCTATCGGGACAGGTGGTGAAAAGATTAAGAATTGAAATATTGAATTATAACCGGTCCTATAGCTCAGCTGGTTAGAGCACCTGACTCTCCCGATAGCTATCGGGACAGGTGGTGAAAAGATTAAGAATTGAAATATTGAATTATAACCGGTCCTATAGCTCAGCTGGTTAGAGCACCTGACTCATAATCAGGTGGTCCCTGGTTCGAGTCCAGGTGGGACCACATATAAAACTCCTTTAAAATCACTAGATTTAAAGGAGTTTTTTTATTTCCAACCATGTCTTCACATACTTACATTCTATACAGCACAACACTTAACAAATTCTATATTGGTGCGTGTCATGAAGATTTAGACCAACGTATTGAAAATCACAACGCAGGTGCTTATGGTTCAAAAAGCTTTACCTCGAATACAAATGATTGGGTCTTATTCTTGAAGTTTGATTGTGATGATTATGCCCATGCAATTCGCCTAGAACGAAAAATAAAATCAATGAGGAGCGGTGTTTACATTCGGAACTTGAATACATATGCCGAGCTACGAGACAAGATATTTAATGAAACCAAGAGCAGCTGACGCTCCCGATAGCTATCGGGACAGGTGGTCAACTTTTGGAAAGGTGGGACCACATATAAAACTCCATTAAATCAAATGATCTAATGGAGTTTTTTCATTTATGGACAAATCACAAACATAAATTACACTTAGAGCTACTACTAATAGGTGCATTGTTTCGGTTCTTGTTGAGAAGAATTGTTGAAATAAAGTGATTTTAACAATATCAATCTTCCCACATGTAAGTAGATTTTATCTTTGGATAAACCATTTCCTCAAAAACACCCCCATCAAATCACGAACTCTGAAATTAACATTTCTTTTAACATAATCTTTGTTTGTAAGATTTACGCAACTCTTTTCTATTTCTTAATTTCCTAGTTCAAACAAACTAATTCAAAAAATGACTACAAAAAACTCATGGTACAAGGCGGCATTGCTGACCCTTGTACTGGCCATTTCGTGTATGCCCATGACCATGGCGCAAACCGTACCTTCACCTGAAGACGTTTTTGGTTTTAAAGTCGGTGCCGATTATAAATTGGCAGACTACAGCCAAATTGAAGACTATCTTTCTAAACTAGACGCTTCATCTAATCGTGTCAAAAAAGTAGAAATTGGAACTACGGTACTAGGTAGAAAAATGTACATTCTGTTTATTTCTAGTGAGGAAAACCTAAAAGATTTAGATAAATGGAAAGACATTAGTACAAAACTTGCCCGTGTTCAGGTTTCTGACGAAGAAGCCATGAAATTATCTGAGGAAGGAAAAGCTGTAGTTTGGATAGACGGCGGTATGCACTCTACTGAGTTGGCACACGGACAAATGACATCTGAGTTTGCATATACCTTGGCTACTGCAGAAACTACCGAGATTAAAAAAATTAGGGACAATGTGATTACCATATTAATGCCGGTAATGAATCCTGATGGGTTGGATATTGTTGTAGACTGGTACAAGAAGAATTTGGGTACGGCATATGAGACATCAAGACCTCCAATTTTATATCACTACTACATGGGGCATGATAATAATAGGGATTGGTTTATGAATACCATGCCAGAAACCTATAACGTAACTAAGATTTTGTACAATGAATGGTATCCACAGATAGTATATAACCACCATCAATCTTCACCATCTTGGACAAAAATATCTTTACCACCATATGCAGATCCTGTAAACCCAAGAATACATCCAGCAATCACTGCCGGTGTAAGTGAAGTAGGCTCTGCAATGACCAAAAGGTTTTCATTGGAGAATATGCCAGGTGCCATTGCCGATAATTTTTATACCATGTTCTGGAACGGCGGTGGGCGTACCGTGCCTTACTATCACAATATGATCGGTATTTTAACTGAAGTTGGTCATACGAGTCCGACGCCGCGATTTTACGATCCTGAAAAATTACCTAAAACCGTTGCCGGTGGCACACCAACAGATGGTACCGATATTATGTATCCAGACCCTTGGAAAGGTGGCGAATCTCATTTTCGAGATGCCGTAGACTATATGCTGACCGCAACTTGGGCAACTCTGGATTTAGCAGCTGATCGTAAGAGCAACTACTTGTACAATATCTATAAAATGGGAGCTTCGACAATTGAGAAATCAAAAGAGGAAGGTCCGTTCGCATATGTAATAGCAAAAGAGCAGTGGGATGCTTTTGAATCTGTAAACCTGGTAAACGTATTGTTAAAAGGCGGAATTGAAATTGAAAAAGCCACTAAGAATTTTGAGATCAACGGAAAAAAATATGAGAAAGGTTCGTATGTAATTTACACTGCACAAGCCTTTAGACCGTATTTAATGGATTTGATGGAAAAGCAGAATTACCCAACGCGTTTTCAATATCCAGGTGGTCCACCGGACACTCCTTATGATCTAGCCGGTTGGACATTGCCCATGCAAATGGGTATTGCAGTAGATAAAATTGCAGAACCGTTCAAGGTAAGTACAGAAAAAGTGCTTGTATCTGCACCGTATTATGAAGGTGGTGTAAAGGGGAATGCTTCCTTTGGATATCTATTAAGTGCCAATAGTAATGCATCTGTTGCTGTGACCAATAAAGTATTAAAAGCAGGCGGGACGGCACATAAAACCAAAGCAGCGTTTAAATCGGGTAAAACTGAGTATCCTGCTGGGTCATATATTGTTTCGGGTGGTAGTGCATCTATAGATGACTTAGCGGCAGAATATGGTTTAGAAGTTGTTGGGTTATCTGCCGAACCAAAAGTGGAAATGACCAAGGTACATACGCCAAAAGTAGGATTGTATAAATCTTGGGTTTCCAATATGGATGAAGGGTGGACACGCTTTATCATGGATGAATATTCGTTCGAGACCGATACGCTTCACGATACAGACATACAAACAAAAGATTTGTCGCAGTATGATGTACTGATCATACCATCACAACGCGCAAAATCAATTTTACATGGTAACTCACCATTAAAAATGCCAGAGAAGTTTACAGGTGGTATCGGTTTAGAAGGTTCGCTTGCCTTGAGCAAATATGTAGAAAATGGCGGGACTTTAATGGCTTTTGATGCTGCCAGTAATTATGTGATAGAGCAATTTGGTTTACCCCTAAAAGACGCTACCGAAGACACAGATAGCAAAGAATTTTTTATACCAGGTTCATTGATCAAGACAGGTATAGATACCACGCATCCGTTGGCATTTGGTATGCAAGATACCGTTGCTGTTTCCTTCAATAAAAGTCGTGCCTTTGTTATTGATAAGCAAAGTAAAAAAGGCGAAGGTGGTACAGAAGATATAAAAGATGCACCTGCTCCAGAAGTTGAGGTAATTGCCACCTATGCGGAGAAAGACCTTTTAATGAGTGGCTGGGCAATGGGCGAGAAAAAGTACATTGCTAAAAAACCAGCTATGGTCAAAGCAACATACGGTAAGGGTTCTGTTGTGTTGTTCGCATTTAGGCCACAATTTAGAGCACAACCAAGAGGTACCTATAAACTAATATTCAATACTATTTTTGAAGGAGCCGCAGAATAGTATTAAGTATATGAATTAACATAGGATAAAGTGATATAATCTTTCAATAACAGAAAGGTTAAGTACCAAAAATGCCCATCGAATTTCGGTGGGCATTTTTTATTTAATTTTTTTTTGAATCAAAATATTCCTACAAACACCGTGGTAGTTGACCTTGTTAAATTATTACGGATTTCCGTAATAAATCCATTACAATATTTTTAAAAGCTAATGGTTAAGTATAGACCTAACAATAAATAAAATCAAAATTTAAGCATGAGATCAATTAAAAACTTATTATTATTTTCATCTGTTGCAATCCTTAACTTTAGTTGTGATGATTCTACCTCAGACGAGTTTGAAGAAGTAAACGGTAAAGTAGAAACAAAGCTAATAAGCTCAATAGATGTGGCGTCTGCCGAAAATTCAGATGATAGCAGCAGTATTATATTTTCTTATAATAGCGAGCTACAGTTGAATTCTATTTTTGATGGAACAGAAACCACTAATTTCATTTACGAAGATGGAAATTTAGCCAATGTTTCCGGTAATGTAGACAATGGTAATGTAGAAGAATTATACGAATCACCGTATGATGCTTTTGAAACTGGCCAAGTTGAGGAATATGATGAAAATGGCAATCCATCAGTGATCAAGTTTATAGAATATGACTATGATTACATGACCGGTGAAGAAGAAGTAGTGTATTACACCGCTGAAATCTCTTATGATGATAAGCCAAACCCATTTTATAAAACTGCAGAAGCAGCAGGTTTGATCGATGTTATGGATCAAATTAGATTAAATTTTGCGGCAGCACCACAAGCAGAAGAAATTGTAAGGGCCAAAGCATTGTTCCCAAACAACAATCCGTCACAAGTACTATATAAAAATGAGGAAGGTGAAATAGAGTACACCATCAACATGTCATATACTTATGACGGTGATTACCCTACAACTGCAACGGTTTCAACAGTATCTGAGCATTCAGATGAGAATGAAACTTACGTAACCACATTTTCTTATATAGGTGAATAAATAAAATAAATTGGATAAATTAAAAAGCAGCCGATAAGGCTGCTTTTTTTGTTTTTATAATTATTGGGACTAAAATCACATAGAATTTATATCCAATTTTTGTATTTCCTAATTAAATGTTAAATTGAGGCTGCCCTTAATATTAGTATACTAAAGTTCCCCCAGAATCTATTAGTGTTGCTCTTTATTAATGGGCTTTTTTTACCCTTTGATTGCACAAAAACTTTTTAGCATAATCTTTTCACCTTTACCTCAATAAAGAAAATGCTGCTAGAAGTAAATATAGCAGAGGTTTAGCATTGACAATTCATTGGCGTAATAAATAATTTTTCAATTAACTTTAATAGGTATATGTGTTGGGTAAGGTATTTCAATTCCCAAATTCAAAAGAATATTCCTAAATTTAGGCAAACACTAAAATAAATGCATTTGTAAACAATGGCAAAAATTGAAATTAAAGGTTCCCCCGAAGAGCTAGAAAGAGTAGCCACTTTCTTGGCAAACAATAACGTAAAATTTGATATTGTCAATGATTACGGAAACCACTCTTTAGAAGATTTAGATAAGTATGCGCATTTAAAATCAAGGTTCTCTGACCCAGTGCCAGAAAATTAGGATAAGATATGAAAGGCTTACAACAAATTAAATCTGAAATAGATCAGCTGGCGAACAATAGCAATAAGACCGAGTTAGAAGTGGTTGATGCTCTACATAAATACTACTTCAATAAAGCCGTTACGGCAGAAATAAAACACTACAAAAAGAAAACTAAAAAGGTGGCGCAAATTACCAAAGACCTTAAAATAAGTCATCGTAGGTTTTATAAAATATTGGAAGATAAAAAAGTAGAGTTTACCAAATACAACAAGTCTAAGGACGATGTTGAAGAATAGCGGTTATACCTAAATCATGGACTTGCCAAAAAAGAAATGAAATGACCAAAGAAGCCTTAGCTAAATTAAGTACCCAAGAACTGCTTAAAAAGCATACAGCAGCCAAAACTATGGTATGGCTCTTGGCAATTGTATTGTTCGGAATTTTACTCTTTTTGATCTACGTATCTATACAAGATGGCTTAACTCCGTTATTGGCAGTTCCGTTTGCATTGTCGGCAATTATTCCATTGAATGTAAAGCATATGAATACCTTTAAAAAGGAATTGGATTCCAGATTGTAAAACACCTCAGAGCAAGCCCATGAGGCATTCAAAGGAAACAAACTATTAAATTCGAGGCAAGCCTCGGGATATTATACCCTTTGGCGGTGCCAATAAATAAAGTAATATGAGAAAAGCAATTTTTATTATTGGTATGGTTATAGCAATAATTGAAATAGCCTATAGCTTTGTTAGCAACAGTGAAACAGGTCAGTTTTTTGGAATTGACATGAATATCTGGATTTTCCGTTTAATTTGGGTTGCCCTATTTGGTGTGGTATTTAACGGGTATCTTAAGGAAAGCAAGAATGGATAACTCCTTAAGAATTTGTACAAATTTAACCTAATTATAGTTTAATCTGACGCAAAGAGGTAATTACGTTTAACTGTTAGCAAACACTATGTTTTTCGACTCACACCCATATGAAAAAGAGGAAGTTCAAAATTAGTGATGTCATATTTGTGGGGTTTATTGTTTTACTATTAATACCACAGACCAGAACACCTATTCAAGTAGCGGTCAATAAACTAAAAGTAGCGGTTTGGTCGCCCAGTTTAGAAGACGCCAATGACCAAGATCAAGTGGCGCCATTTCAATACGCGGTTACAGATTTGCAAGGCGCTTCAAGAAATATTGCCGTTGGTGAAGGCAAGGTTACCTTCATTAGTTATTGGGCAACTTGGTGTCCGCCCTGTATTGCAGAATTACCAGGAATTCAAGAGTTGTATAAAGACTACGGGGACAAAGTCAATTTTATACTATTGACCCAAGAAGAACCAGAAAAAGTGGAGCGGTTTGTTCGTAAGAAAGGTTATGAGCTACCTATCTATTTTCCACAAATGCAGACTCCGGCAATTTTACAAGAAAACAGTATACCTACCAATTATGTAATTGATGCTCAAGGTACCATCATCATTAAGGAGACCGGAGCAGCGGATTGGAACAGTTCTAAAGTGAGAAATTTGCTGAATGAGTTGATGGCAAAGTAATAGTTTAAAATAAAAAAAGCCGAAAACTGAATTCCGGCCTTTCCCACATTTCCCAATCAAAGAAACATCAATCAATCATTTCACTAAGTACTTTTCCATCTTCATTGAAAACAACGTCCTTTTCGTTGTTCCATCCTTTTTCAAGTTCTACTTCATATGTTGAACTTCCGTTTACCGTAGTTTTTTCAATGGAATCTACTTTATACCCGGCATAGCTTCCGCTTATGGCCGTTTTAATCGTTTGTGGTAATTCTGCCTCGGTCAATTCTTGTTCCGTTCTCGTAGTAGTACCATCTGTAGCGTACCATATTTCATGTTCATTTTTATTCATATCGAATTCTACTTTATAAGACTGTCCGTCCATTTCCCACTCCACATCGGTAGCCTGAGGAAAACTTTTCTGAAAATTCTGTTTTAAATTTGATGGTACATTACTAGGGTTCATATCCTGCGCAAATATTGAGAATGCACCAAGTAATGTAAAAGCTGCAGTTATTATATTTCTATTCTTCATAATCAGATAATTTTTAAATTCAGTTCAAAGAAAAGAACCAAATCTAGAAGAAATTGGGAATGGAATTGATGTGCTCAATTTTAACAACTATTTAGTACTGCAACATTATTCCCATATCTTTCTAGAATTCTTTTATATTATTGATGCAAATAATGATGCCATGAAAATTCTAATTATAGAAGATGAACCCCAAATGCTACAGAATATGCGCCAAACGTTAGAGCGTGAACAGTATACTGTAGAAACGGCTTCTGATTATGAAACGGCAAAATCTAAAATTGGCATTTACGATTATGATTGTATTTTGTTGGATATCACCTTGCCCGATGGGAACGGACTAGAATTGTTAAAACTTGTAAAACAACTTGGCAAAGATGATGGTGTAATCATTGTTTCGGCAAAAGATTCTTTAGATGATCGTATTAAGGGCCTTAATTTAGGAGCGGATGATTATTTGCCAAAACCTTTTCATATGGCTGAGTTACATGCACGTGTAAACGCCATAGTTCGTCGAAGAACTTTTGACGGTAATAAATTTATAGAGATAGGCAATATAAACATTGATCCAGACAGTAGAAGTGTACATATCAATGAAAATGAAGTAGTACTTAACAGAAAGGAATATGATGTACTATGGTATATGGTAGCTAATAAAACAAGGCTGGTGACCAAGACCGCATTGGCAGAACATGTTTGGGGCGATCATATTGACCAAACCGATAGTTTCGACTTTATTTATTCGCAAATAAAGAATTTACGTAAAAAGCTGTCAGATGCAGCTGCCACAATTGAAATTGAGGCGGTTTATGGTGTGGGTTACAAATTACTGGTCTTATAATCAGCAGGTACTATGAAACTTCTAAACCACACCACAAAATATTTTGCCTTACTACTCATAGTTCTTATTTCCGTTTGGGCGGTTATCTTCTATTTTGCCATGATAGATGAGGTGTACGACAGTTTAGATGATGGCTTGGAAAACCAAAAAGAACTAATTATTGATGCGGTAAAAATAGATCCCAGTTTATTGCAGGATACGGAGTTTGGGGTAAACAACTATACCATTAAAAGGGTAGCTCCAGTTAGTCACGACATCAATAAGGATAGTTATCGCGATACTTTAATGTACATGCAGAATGAAGATGAGTTTGAGCCCATTAGAATGCTTGAAAGTACTTTTGTGCAAGATGACACCTATTATAAGATCAAGCTTATAACGTCAATGGTGGAAGAAGATGATCAGATAGAGAACCTGTTTACTTATTTAGTGGGGCTGTATTTGGCGTTGGTATTGAGTATTGTGGTCCTTAATAATTTGGTCTTGAAAAAGGTGTGGAAACCATTCTATTCCTTAATTGATAAATTAAAAGGATTTAGAATTGAAAAAGACGAACCAATCCAACAAGAGCCCACGGATATAGATGAGTTTAACCTACTGAACCAAAGTGTAGAAAAGTTAACCAAGAAATCTCGCGATAGTTATATTGCACAAAAGGAGTTCATTGAAAATGCCGCACATGAGTTACAGACCCCGTTGGCCATTGCAATGAATAAACTAGAACTTCTATTGGAGAAAAATGAACTTACAGGGCATCAGACCCAAGAAATAGGAGGAGTTCTTGATAACCTCACCCGTTTAACACGCCTGAACAAGTCGCTATTATTACTGTCTAAAATAGATAACCGTCAGTATTTGGAAGAGGAGGATATTGATTTTAATGCACTTATAGAGAAAGTCGCGGCAGATTTTTTAGATTTTGCCACCCATAAGAACATGCAGGTCAATGTAATATCTAATGCCAAAATCCGGTATACCATGAATACCGATTTGGCAATTATAATGGTCACCAACCTCATTAAAAATGCCATAATCCATGGCGAAGAAGGTAAGGAAGTAGCCATTGTAATTGATGAAAATAGTGTAACCATCAAAAATTATGGTAAAGAGAAAGCATTGGATTCCGGCGAATTATTTTCACGATTTAAAAAGGTTTCTGCAGATAGCCGTTCTACAGGGTTGGGTCTTGCCATTAGTAAAGCTATAGCTGATAAATACAACCTACAATTAAGGTATAGCTATAGCCGGCAACACCATTTTAGGATTCTATTTAAGGTAAAGGGTTAAGGTTTTTATAAAAAACGGATCAAAGCGCATTAGTTCCTATTTCTTTACAGATTTGAAGGCTATTTTTATATAAATAGTTTTAAATAAAGGAATTATGACAACTAAGAATGCAACATTGAATATGGCTAAAGTAAAATTTTGGACCATTGCAGCCATTGTTTTAGGTATGGGTTTCCTTTTTATGAACTTTAGAGATTGGTTACCCTATGATAGTGCTAATAAGGCAGTATATGAAATTTCAGAAAGATGGGAGTTGCCGGCAGAATTACGGGAAGTTTCAGGTATTTCATGGGTAAGTGAACATCAAATAGCTGCAATACAAGATGAAGACGGTATTATTTATATCTATGATCTTGAGCAGAGAAAAGTAGTAGAGGAAATTGAATTTGGCAACGCAGGTGATTATGAAGGCCTTGCCGTAAAAGGAAACAATGCCTATGCGCTTGAAAGTGATGGTACAATAACCATTATTGAGAATTTTCAAAATAATGATAGGAAGGTTACCGAGTATAAAACCAGGTTTAATGAAAAGAACAACATGGAAAGTCTTTGGTTGGATTTATCCGCAAATCAACTATTGATGATCCCCAAAGACCGTGATATAGATGCTGATAATACAAAAGGTGTTTATGCCTTCTCATTAAGCGAGTTCACTATGGGTTATAATCCAGTAATGCAACTAGATATGGATGATGAGGTATTAAAACACTTTAGGGAGAAAAAGATTTATAATAATTTTAGACCATCTGATATTGCAATTCATCCGCAAACAAAAGAAATATACATGCTAGAAGGGGCTAAACCCAAACTGTTGATATTGGATAAAAACGGAGTGGCTAAGAATGGGTATAGTTTAAGCAAGAAAGTATTTCCGCAACCAGAAGGCATTACTTTTAGCCCAGATGGAGACCTGTATATCTCAAGTGAAGGAAAAAAAGATGGTGTGGGCACCATCACAAAATTAAAATTGTTGCTTTAATTATATGCCAAACAAAGAAGCCGATACATCTAAAAGTAAGCTACCATTATATATCTCTATAGGTATTTTGGTGGCGTTGGTAATAGCTTATTTTGTAGTGCCCAGTGTACAAGATTTTTTAAATGAAGCATGGTCTGTTTTAACAAGTGATAATGAAGAGCGCATTCAGCAATGGGTATCTGGATTTGGATGGTTTGGTCCGGTAGTACTGGTGTTGGCCATGGTAGCCCAACTGTTTCTTTTGGTAGTGCCCAGTATTTTGCTAATGGTTGTTTCGGTATTGGCATATGGTCCCGTTTGGGGCAGTGTAATCATCATTGTTTCCGTATTTGCCGCTTCTACGGTAGGTTACTTTATAGGTAGTTATTTTGGCGATGCATTCGTGAAGAAAATTATAGGAAAGAAATCTGAAAAAAAAGTAGTATCATTTTTAGATGACTATGGGTTTTGGGCCGTAATTATTACCAGGTTGAATCCCTTTTTGTCAAATGATGCCATAAGTTTTGTTGGTGGAGTTCTAAGTATGGGGTACTGGAGGTTCATGGGGGCAACGTTGGCAGGTATATTGCCATTGACCATATTCATAGCCGTTTTTGGTAAAAATATAGACAACTTAAAAATGGGGTTGCTATGGGGTTCATTAGTGAGCTTGCTGTGTTTTATAGCTTACATTTGGTATGATAAAAAGAAAAAACCGAAAAGCAAGAAATTTAGCCAAGAGCATTCTTAATGTACCTAGCCATATAGTGTTTACGGTCCAGTGCTTTTTCCGCAAAATTAAAGAGACTAAGACAACGGTCTAAATTCTGATTTTCGTAGCTGACTTTGTAATATGTATTGTTGTTCAAATAGTCGGTCAACGCCCGTAAGCCATGAATAAAGGGCATAAATACAGCACCAAGCGGAAGACTTTCCTTTTCGGCTGATGATAAAATGGGTCCGTTAGATGCCAGGCCGTCTACAAATGAAGTAAACAATGCTTCGTTAAATGTAATTAAGCTATGATCTTGCTCATCTTCGGCAGCAGTATTGACAATGGTTCTAATGGCATCACCAAAATCATAAAAGAAAAATCCCTGCATTATAGTGTCCAAATCAATTAGGCACAATGCTTTTTCAGATGTTTTTGAGAAGAGAATATTATTAAGCTTTGTATCATTATGGCAAACTCTAGTGGGTAGGCTACCTGTATTTAAATGGGCAAGCTCGGTTATAAAATGCTGTGATTTTTTGATAGCTTTATCGGCAACATTAAGCTTTTCTTTGGTAGCATTTTGCAAGGCTTGTTTAAACTCATCTTTTCTGTGAGATAGCTTATGAAAATTTGGCAACGTGTCTTCAATAAGAGTTGTATCAATATGTTGTAATAGTTGATGAAACTTACCAATAATACGACCCGCCTCAAATGCGGTAGTTGGGTTGGTAGTGGTATTATACGTAGTACTGTTGGGAATAAAGGTCATCATTCGCCAAAACTCATCGTTTTGAACAAGATAATTTTTGTCGCTTCTCGTTTTTAGAAAAGTTATTTGTTCATAGTCATCAGCATTTAGAACGGGCAATGTAAATTGAATATTTGCCATTAAAATACCGGCATTTTTAAATACCTGTGTGTTGATTTTCTGAAGGATATACTGCTCACCATCATCTTCTTTTACTAAATAAGTGTCATTGATAAGTCCGTTATTTAGCGGTGTCCACTGGGTAGAATTTCCGTTGAGGTTGAATTCAACCAGTATTTTTTTGATAGATGCCGAAGTCATTTATATGAAACAAGTTTAAGCATTTAAAGGTATAGAAAAAGGGGCTTTTGCGGTATAATAAATATACTTGTTTGATGATGAGGCGCGAATATTTAGTAAGAATATTCTATAATTTATGCAGTTGGCCTAATAATAATACGATTTTGAAAATAAAGTAGTTAGTATCATAACCAATTATAATTCCCCCAAGAATGAACAAGATTAAAACCTGTTTAAAGGTGGCTGTATTATGTATTACTTCTACATATGTACACGCCCAATGTGAAGTTTTTAAGAGTGAAATTAGCGATGTACAGCATTATATGCAGCAAGTGAGTCAGCTTTCGGATTCGCTCAGTACTTCTGCGGAAATTGCCGCTTTTGATGCTTCTTTGACCAAAGCAAGAAAGAACACCAAAACTGTAATGCTTTTAATGGGACAAGCGGTGAACGCTGCGGATGAGGCAGTAATTTTAGCATCTGAAGCGCAATACGATTCTGAAAGTTGCGGTTTGGCAGAAGCCATTAGCTATACCATAGATGCTGAAAAGCATGCTATAGATACGAGAGACTTTTCTGCAGAAGCTTTTGAAAATGTAAAGAGTGCCGCAAAAGCGCGTAACCTAGGAAATTTACAATATCATATGCGCATTGCGCAACGCTTAATAAAAGAGGCGCAAGAGTCTGCAGATGCTTCTGTTTACGCTGCGGATAATGCACATTACAGTTGTAGCCATGATCAGGATCACGCAAGTTTAGAGAAGTAATTTTACTTCTCTTTTTTGTTGACCAGACCTTTGGTAAATTCATTTAGGGTTTCAACTTTTTCTTCAAAATCGCCCTTTATGGTTTTTCTAAATTCGTTGAGGTTTTTAACCAGGTCATCAATATTTTCCGGTATAACATCTTCAAAAAACTGTCGTAGCCTTTTGGCCGTGGTTGGGGATTTACCGTTTGTTGAAATCGCCACTTTCACATTCCCTTTGGTAACAATACCGCCCATGTAAAAATCACAGTATGGTGGGTTGTCCGCAACATTTACTAAAATTTGCCTTTCTCTACAATCATGATATACCTGTTCATTTACGGGTACGTTATCGGTAGTGGCAATGGCAATGTGTTTTCCTTTTAAAAATGATGCATCGTAAGTAGCATTGTGCATCTTAATATTGAATTTATTGGCAAGTTCAATGGTTTCGTCCCTAAACATAGGTGCCACCATTTCTACTTGTGCATTAGGGCTAGACTTTAGAAGAAAAGTGAGTTTCTCTAGAGCCACATTGCCCCCACCAATTATTAAGATATGCAGGTTAGATACTTTTAAAAATATGGGATATAGCTCATTCCGTTCCATATGAAATTTTGTTTTCTTCTGTTTTGTAATTGATAGTAACACGTGTGCCCCTACCTATTTCTGAATTTATAAAAAGGCGTCCGTTGATATAATCTATACGTTCTTTCATAAAGAAAAGCCCCATGCCACCCTCACTATTGTTCTTTGGCAATTGAGCTAATAAAGTGTCATCAAAACCTTTTCCATCATCATCAATAACCACACTTAATATAGGATAAGAGTAATTTAAGGTAACCAAAATATAATTAGATTCGGCATACTTTATAGCATTGTTCACCGCTTCTTGTGTTACTCTATAAATGTTGGTTTCTGCCAAAGAGTCAAATCTAATGTTGGCATCTGTCTTATTTTTGAAGAGAATGGTCTTACCGGTCAATTTAGACAGTTCGGCAGTCATTTTCTGTAAAGCGGGAAAAATACCATGATCACCAAGTTCTGGTGGGGTAAGGTTAAAAGTAGCGGTTCTCACCCCTTTAATTAAATCTGATGTCAGTGCCTTTAAATAGGCGATTTTTTCTTTTGTCTTGGTCTTATCCTCAGTGTCAATGGACTCAATATTGAACTTTAGAGCGGTCAACATTTGTCCAATACCATCATGAATATCTTTTGCAATACGTTTGCGTTCTTCTTCTTGTCCCTCTACGATTTGACTTGCCTGCAGTTTTTTCTGTTGCATACGCTCCTCAAAATTCTGCTGGGTCAATTCTTGTACTTTTAGCTGGTTTTCTTTTCGTTCTGTGATATCTGAACATAGAATTAAAATATCCTGTTCTAGAGTAGAATGGTGCATGGGAACAATAGACATGTCCAACCATATGGTTGTGCCTTTAGTGGTCACTACCTGCAACTCCTCTTTTCTAATGATATTTTTTCTGTTGATTTTTAGAACCTCTTTTAGATACGATTGCTGACCCTCTTCTACCGTTAGAATTTCTGAAATCGGCTTGTTTACCGGGGTGTTCGTGTGCCCTAATAGGTCAAGAAATTTTTTACTGATAAATACAATGCTACCGTCTTTACGTATACTGGCAAAAAGGGCGGCATTGTCAATTACGAAATTCAGCTCTTGTAGTTCTTTTAGCGAGCGTTCTTTTTCGTCATAGAGGGTTTGTATTTTTTCGAGCTGATTTTTAGACTCCGCATCTTTTCCTATTAAATGGCCAATGGTATTTTTGATTTGGATGGATAAGGGCCTGAAAATAACAAAGATTTCAAGTAGAAGAATCAGTAGCGAAAAAGCAAGCAGCCAATATTCTTTTCGTTTTAATTTTTGAAGCTGTTCGTTACTTCGTGCATCATACTCATTAACAATTTGGTCCATGAGGTTTAAAAACTGACGCTCATTATTTAATAAGGTGTCTAAATCTGCTTGCTCTACCGGTGCATTAATATTTTGTTGATGAGTGAATAATACATGTTCTATGGCATTGACCATGGCATTATGATGCGGATCAAGTTTTTTGAACAATGATTGTACTTTGGGGTCATCTTCATAAGGCAGGTTAAAGGAGGCATCGCCTAAGTGAAGGCCCATATGGGAAACTTTCCAAATTTCTAGGGTTTTTGCAATTTCTGAAAGCACTAATTTTTTCTCCTCAGGGTTGTTCAGTGCTTTTAATAGCAAAGTCTCTTTAGTCAATTTTTGACTAAAGGCACGTTGCCTACCCGCAATGTTTATAAGTTGAGAATCTCCAGATTGTGCCTTTAAATGTAGTTGAATAAGTACTTGGGCAATAATTACCGTAAGCGCAATAGCTGCCAATGCCAATAGGTACCATTTACGTATACGTATAAACGTAGCGGTGTCCAATGGTATGTTACGCTCGTTATGGTCCATAAAAAAGCAATCGTATATTAAACTAGGCGTGTAGGGCCTTGGTAATTAAGTCTAAAGAGAATTTAGAAAGGGGAAGTTTTAGAGCTGCTTCTTGACCCTTGGTTGACATTTTTCTCCATGTTTTTTGAAGAATATCAATAGTTTTGTCCTCTGGGTGTTTATGGGCAAAGGGTTCAAAATAGAACTCTAAAAAGACCAAACAAATAACATCTTCCAAAGTTTGGGTTTCTTCGTTTTTCTTTAGTTGTTTTTTTTGTAAAAGAAATTTGACATTGTTAATGGTTTCCTTGTCATAGCCTATATCTTCTAAAATAGAAGCGGCTTTTGTGGCATGAAATTTTTTTAATTCTTGTCTCCATCTCAAATACCCTTCACGGTTCATCTCGTAAGACTCCCTAGGAATTTCCCATCTACAGATATGTTGACATCTTGCGGTTAGGCGTAATGCTTCAGATGCATTGGGGTCAAAGGCATTTAGCCTTTCTGTCATACGTATACCGTACAAAACTTCTTTTGGGTAGGTAGCACCTTCAAAAACTTCGGTATTAGGATCTTGCTTATTGGCTTCGTCAAATTGTTGAAATGCTAGTAGTAATTTATCTGTGGTCGCCATAGTCTTTTATTTACTCAAAGCTATTCAGAAAAGCCAACATACACAAAGTCCGACTCTATTTTTACAGGATATGTAGCAATGGGATCTAAAGTCCCATTTAAATTTTCTCCGGTTTTTAAGGAAAATGTATTCTTGTGAAGTGGGCAGGCCACTTTAGCTTCCATATTTTCTTCACCGATCATACCTCTGGAAAGTACCATTTCCATTTTATGAGGACAAAGGTTTTGGCAGGCGTACCAAGTACCTTCTCTTGTAAAATTAAATACGGCGATCTGTTTGTCCTTATATTTTATACAAGCTCCGCCATTCTTAGGAAATTTGGAAATTGGCGCGGCCTTGAACCAAACCTTAACATCACTGGCAGCTACACTTGCATACGTATTCAAAACAGATAAAGACATAATTTCGTTTTTTTGATTTTTAATAAATTTCTACACTTAGATGATTGCAATAATGGTTTATAAATAACCAACAACTGTCAACCATCAACCTTTACGCCCACTCCTTTGGCATTTTTTGTTCTCTTAAAGACACAAATTCAATATTGTTATCCGTTTCTTCAGAATTGACAAAGTGTGTATAGCGCTCTCTTATTTCTGGAGTTTCTACCGCTTCTTTCCATTCACATACATAAGAATCTACCAAGGCTTGCATTTCAGCATCCAATTCATCAACAATGCCCAAAGAGTCGTTGATAACAACGTTTTGTAAATAGGTAATACCACCTTCTAATTTCTCTAACCAAGGTGCGGTTCTTTGTAAAGGTTGCGCTGTTTTTATGTAGAACATAATAAAACGATCTACGTATTTGATGGCGGTTTCCTTGTCAACTTTTTCAGCAAGTAAAAGGGCATGTTTAGGCGTAGCACCGCCATTACCGCCTACATAAACATTCCATCCGCCTTCAACGGCAATGAATCCGAAGTCTTTGCCCCTTGCTTCTGCACATTCACGAATACAACCCGAAACGCCACCTTTAAATTTATGAGGTGATCGTATGCCTTTGTATCGGTGTTCTATTTCAATAGCAAAACTTACGCTTTCATCCATACCATAGCGGCACCATGTAGATCCCACACAACTTTTCACTGTACGTAAAGATTTTCCATAAGCTTGGCCTGTTTCAAATCCTTCGGCAATCAATTCTTCCCAAATAGGAGGTAATTCGTGCAGTTTTGCTCCAAACATATCTATGCGCTGGCCACCGGTAATTTTGGTGTAGAGGTCATATTTTTGAGCTATTCTTCCAATGGCCATTAATTGTTTAGGTGTAATCTCTCCGCCAGCAACCCTAGGTACAACAGAGTAGGTACCGTTACGTTGTATATTGGCCAAATAACGGTCATTACTATCCTGTATGGTTTCTTGCCTGTTGGCGGTTTCATTATATAGACTAGCAAATATTGCGGCAACTGCAGGCTTACATACCTCGCAACCATGCCCGGTACCTACTTCATCTAATAGGGTATCATAATCAGTAATTCCCTTTAATTTGGCAAGATCAAAAAGCTCTTGGCGAGAATAATCAAAATGTTCGCACAAGCGCTCTTTTACCGTTTTCCCTAAAGTCTTTAAGCTCTCCTTGATTAAATCTGCCACCATAGGTTTACACCCGCCACAACCTGTTGTTGCCTTTGTGGCTTTGGCTACATCTTTCATGGTTTCATTGCCATCTTCTAATACAGAACAGCAAACTTGGCCTTTGGTAACCGCTTCACAAGAACAAATAACTGCTGTATCGGGCAGGTCCATGGCACTACCAAAAGCAGAGCCGCCTTCACCTCTAGAACCAAAGATCAGTTCTTCAGCGTTATCGGGCAGTGGCATATTGTTCAAATACATTTGGTGTAAAATGCTATAATCTTCTGCATCGCCCACCATTATTCCCCCTAAAAGGGTTTTACCGTCATGGCTTACGTTTATTCTTTTATAGATACCCTTTGTTTTGTTCTCGTAGATAATGGAAAGTCCCTTTTCCGCAGGCATATAAGGAATACCGAAACTGGCAACATCAACACCTATTAATTTCAGTTTGGTAGACATATCTATTTCCGGTTTCATGACAACCTCGTTTTGCTCAAGAATTTGATTTACGGCCACCTCGGCCATTTCATAGCCCGGAGCCACTAAACCGTAGATCATTTGGTTGTATAACGCTACTTCACCAATGGCAAATATAGTTGGGTCAGAGGTTTGCATTTTATCGTTGACCACTATACCGCCACGCACGCCCATTTCTAGATTACAGGTTTTGCCCAATTCATCTCTTGGACGTATACCGGCGGAAATGACCAACATATCTACATCTAGTTTATCATCTTCGCCAAAGTCCATACCTGTAATGGCGCCATTGCCCATAATACTATTGGTAGCTTTTCCTGTATGTATGGCAATACCTATGGATTCCAATGTTAATTGTAGTACGTTACTACTTCTGGAATCTAGTTGTCTAGGCATTAATTTTGGAGCAAATTCAACCACATGCGGTTCTAGCCCCATGTCCATGACAGCTTTTCCTGCCTCTAGGCCAAGTAGTCCGCCACCAAGAATAGCCGCTTTACCGTTAGGTTTAGCTTTTTTAATTTCTTCGGCATATGCTAGCATTGCCTCTAGGTCTTCTATGGTTCTATAAACAAAGACACCTTTTTTCTCTACGCCTTGTATTGGAGGAACAAATGGAGCAGAACCCGTAGCCAATACCAGGTAGTCATATTTAAATTCTTTTTCACTGGCGGTAGTAATGGTCTTTTTACTTCTGTGGATATCGGTGACCCTTTCATTGACCACTAATTCTATATCATTGTCCGCGTACCATTCCAAGGGAGCCATTTCTAGAGCTTTGGCATCTCTATTTTCAAAGAATTCGCTTAAGTGAACCCTATCATAGGCTGCGCGTGGTTCTTCACCAAAAACAATTAGTTTAAAATGTTTGCTTTCTTCCCTTGCGGCAAATTTTTCACAGAATTTGTATCCTACCATTCCGTTACCGACAACAATTATTGTTTTCATACCCATATTGTTTAGCTACTTAGCAATATTACGTATAAATACGTATATAAATACTGATTTTATGAAAATAATTACGTATTCTTGTTGAAGAATCGATAATTAATAATGCTAAATACTATGAAGATGGAATTAGAAAAAACGGCAAAAGTAAGTTTAGTAGGTGCGGGTCCAGGAGCTAAAGACCTAATAACTATAAGGGGTTTGAAGGTTTTGAACCAAGCCGATATTATTTTGTACGATGCATTGATCAGTGATGATCTATTATCTGAAATACGTACTGATATACCTAAGATATTTACGGGTAAAAGATGTGGTCAACATTCGCATTCCCAAGATGAAATCAATGAATTAATAGTAAAATATGCCTTTGAATACGGTCATGTGGTACGTTTAAAAGGTGGCGATCCTTTTGTATTTGGCAGGGCAAATGAGGAAATAGAATATGTAGAGTCATTTGGCATACCTGTTAGTGTAGTTCCTGGAATTTCCAGTGCTATAGCTGTACCATCTAGTCAAGGCATACCGATGACCAAAAGAGGAATAAGTAGTAGTTTTTGGGTGATGACGGCAACTAAAAGAGATGGTACGTTTTCGCAAGATTTGCAATATGCAGCAAAATCTTCTGCCACTATGGTTGTTTTAATGGGCATTAGAAAACTTGATGAAATAGTGAAAGAAGTTAGTAAATATAGGGGTTCAATGACGCCTATTGCGGTAATTCAAAACGGAACTACCCAACATGAAAAATGTTATGTAGCTACTTTAGATACATTGAACAATAGTATAAGGGAGGTTGATGTTACCAAACCGGGAATTATTGTCATTGGAGACGTGGTAGCTGATCATCCATCATTTTTTGAAGAAGAAGTACAGCGTATTCTACACCATGCTATTTAATCAAATAAAGGAGATTTCACCTTTATAGTAGTCTAATAAAAGGTAAACGGCAAGGTATTTTAGTGACAGAAATTACACTATTTCAATTTTTTTGAGCATTTATTTAGAATCGAATAATTGTAACAGGCTCATTTCCTTAATTCCTCAAAAATACGTAGTAATTTAAAATTATATTAAAAACTACGTATAATTACGTATTATTTATAGTAGGTTTGTATGCATTCAATAACGCAATCTGCTATATTATGGAAAATCAATCTAAAAAGTCCACCACCTTAAATTTAACGAATATAAAGAGTTTACCCATTCGTACTTTTTGGATAACTTCAATTGCATTTTTCATTTGCTTTTTTGCATGGTTCGGTATTGTGCCCTTCATGCCAGATGTTGTTAAAGATTTAGGGTTGACTCCCGATCAAAAATGGAACTCAATTATATTGGCGGTTACAGGAACCGTTTTCGCTAGACTATTAATAGGAAAGCTTTGTGATAAATATGGTCCTAGGTTATGTTATACCTATTTATTGATACTAGGTGCCATTCCTGTAATCCTTATCGGTTTTGTGCAAACGCCGCTTCAATTTTTAATTTGCAGATTGTTTATTGGTTTTATAGGTGCTTCATTCGTAATCACCCAGTTTCATACATCTATCATGTTTGCACCCAATATTGTTGGTACCGCAAATGCAACTTCTGCCGGATGGGGTAATTTGGGTGGTGGTGCCAACCGTTTAGGTATGCCATTAATTGCTGCTGCAGTGGTAAGCTTTGGGGTTGCCGATGAAATTGCATGGAGATATTCAATGATCATTGCAGGTATCATTGCCATGCTAATGGGGCTTGTATATTATTTCTTTACCCAAGACACACCAGAAGGTAATTTTAAGGAATTAAAGGAGGCAGGTAAAATGCCGAAGCTAAAAAAAGATGAGGAATCGTTTTTAAGTGTTTTAAAAGATTATAGGGTGTGGATTCTTTTCATTGTATACGCAGCATCTTTTGGAATGGAACTTACGGTGTATGGTACCATGGATGATTACTTGCAAAACACCTTTGGGTTAACAAGGTCCACTGCGGGTAATTTAGTACTTTCTTTTGCCCTGATGAATATATTTGCCCGAACCTTGGGCGGCTTTTTCGGAGATCGTTTCGGTAGATTAAAAGGCTTGCGCGGTAGGGTACTTTTCTTAACGGTCATATTGGCTTTAGAAGGAGTTATGCTCTCCGTTTTTTCAATGGCAACAAGCTTTGCCATGGGAATTATATTTTTAATTACCTTTAGTTTAACGGTACAAATGGCAGAAGGGGCAACGTTTTCGGTAGTGCCTTTTATAAATAAAAAAGCTATTGGTTCTATCTCTGGTATTGTTGGTGCAGGTGGTAATGTAGGTGCTTTTTTGGCGGCATTATTATTAAAATCAAAATCCGCTTTGGCAGAAACCAATGCCTTGGCAGCTAACGCTAATTTAGGTGAAGAAGCAATGAAGGCGGCTCAATCTGCTGCGGCATCGGGGGCTGTTTCAAGTGGATATTTACTTATAGGTGGCTTTGTTATAGTCACGGCACTTGTTACGCTGGCCATTAAATTCTCCGCCGAAGATGAAAAACTAGTTAAGGAAGAATTACAAAAGGCAGATAAGTCCGTTATCAATTTATCGCCAAGTAGTATCTAAATTCATGTAGCTATGCGAGCAGGTGCTAATCATATATCAACACGTATATCCGATCGATCGGAGCTGCTAGATAGTGCCTGTGGATTATGCTCCAATGAAAATTGTCTTATTCAAAAGAACATTCACACTTCTAGTATTGGCAAACTAGTAAAGGCAAGAAAAGAAATAAAGTGTAAAAAAGGACAGCAATTTATTATGGAAGGAGCTTCGGTAACCGGACTCTTCTTTCTTTTAAGTGGTAAGGTTAAAGTTTTAAGGACCGGGCTACATGGTAAAGAACAAATTGTTCGTTTTGCATCTCCAGGTGAAATCATTGGGCATAGAGGTTTTGGCACAGAAGAGACCTATCCTATTAGTGCCATTGCTTTGGTAGATTGCACCTTATGTTATTTTTCAAAAGAGTTACTTCAAGAAACATTAAGGGAAACACCTGGGCTTACGTATGATTTTATGTTGTTTTATGCCAATGAACTTAATCGTAGTGAAATAAGGGTAAAATCCTTATCTCAAATGACGGTTCGTGAACGGGTTATAGACACACTATTATATATTAACCGCAAATTTGGACAGGTAAATGGGTATTCTTCACTTTTATTAAGTAGGAGGGAATATGCAGATTATGCGGGTACTACCGAGGAGCAGGTCATAAGAATGTTCTCTATTCTCAAAAAAGAGGGCTTATTGATTACCAAAGGCAAAAGAATTGGTATTGCTGATATAGCATTGCTTAAAAAAGAAATCTCAGAGCACAATTTCTATTTGGATAGTTAATAGTACGTACTATCTAATCACACATACTTACGTAGTTATTCTCAATGTCCTCAGTATTTATATACTATTGATAAAGAGATTGTTAGTTGTGAAAACTGCTTTTTCGCAGTAAATGATATGTGTTTTAAAGGGTTAATTATATGGTGCAAAAAGAGGTTTAAATATACCTAATAGCATTAACGAAAATTTAGCTTACGTATATATTTGCTTAAATAAGTATTAATACGTAGAAAACTAAATGATATGATTATGAAAAACATTTTTACTTCATCTATTTTAACCCTTTCCCTCGCTTTGGTATTTACCGCTTGTGGAGATACAAAAAGTAAGAAAACCGAATCGGTTTCTGAAGAAGCTGTAGCCTCAAATACAAAAATGCTGGATATTGAAAAGCCACAGTTAACTTTTGGTTTTATAAAATTGACCGATATGGCACCATTGGCCATTGCAAAAGAAAAGGGCTTTTTTGAAGAGGAAGGACTTTTTGTTTCGGTCGAGGCACAATCTAACTGGAAAAATGTATTGGACCGTGTTATTGACGGTCAGTTAGACGGATCACATATGTTGGCAGGTCAGCCAATTGCTGCAGGAGCAGGTTTTGGTAGACAAGCAGAATTGGTTACTCCGTTCTCTATGGATTTAAATGGAAATGGAATTACGGTATCCAATGATGTTTGGTCAAAAATGAAACCAAATGTACCGGCAGATTCAGATGGTAAGCCAATTCATCCTATTAAGGCAGATGCATTAAAACCTGTAATTACCTCTTATAAAAATGAAGGGAAACCTTTTAAAATGGGAATGGTTTTCCCGGTATCTACCCATAATTACGAATTGCGTTATTGGTTGGCTGCAGCAGGTATTCACCCAGGGATGTATACTGCAGATAATGTACAAGGGCAAATAGATGCAGAGGTTTTACTTTCTGTTACACCTCCACCACAAATGCCGGCTACATTGGAGTCCGGTACTATTTACGGATACTGTGTAGGTGAGCCTTGGAACCAACAAGCGGTATTTAAAGGAATAGGTGTTCCGGTTACTACCAACTATGATATTTGGAAGAATAATCCTGAGAAAGTATTTGTAATGACCAAGCAGTTTGTAGAGCAGAACCCTAATACGGCAATTGCGGTTACAAAAGCATTGATCAGAGCCGGTAAATGGTTAGATGAGCCTTCTAATAGAGCAGAAGCGGTTGAGATCCTTTCTATGTCTCAATATGTAGGTGCGCCAAAAGAAGTATTGGCAAATTCTATGACCGGTACTTTTGAATTCGAAAAAGGAGATAAGCGAGAAATGCCAGATTTCAATGTATTCTATAAGTACAACGCAACATATCCTTTCTATTCTGACGGAATTTGGTTCTTAACTCAAATGCGTAGATGGGGACAAATTCCAGAAGCTAAAACTACAGACTGGTACGCTAGTACCATTAAGGATATCTACAGACCTGACATTTGGAAAAAGGCTGCGGATCTTTTGGTTGCCGAAGGTCAAATTCCTGCAACGGATATACCTGCAACAGATGGCTACAAAGCCCCTACGGCAGATTTTATAGACGGTACAACCTATGATGCCAAAGATCCAATTGGGTATATCAATAGTTTTTCTATAGGTAACAAAGACAAAAAGTAAGCACATTTATTCATTGACTTTAAACAAATTATTATGGAGCAAGAAATGGTCTTAAAAAACGAAAAAAGCATGTCTGCAAGTTTTAAGCAGGTACTTTTAAAACTTACACCAAGTGTAAAAAAGGATGGCATTATAAAATCTATGAAGAATGCTGGGATAACACTTCTATCCATCTTATTGTTTATAGGTTTATGGCATATGGGATCTAAAGCCCTTTACAACAAAGAGGCAGATTACAAGGTAGAAAAAGCGTTGCAAGAACGGGGTGAAGAAGCTGCAGCGGCAGAACGAGCTTGTATAGAGTCGGGTGACAGTAGTTGCCAGCCCAACACCCTACCATCACCTACACAGGTTTGGGCATCTTTAAAATCTTTGGTCGCAGATCACCAAGTTATAAAAGCGGACAAGGCTGCGTTTGCAGAAAAATTGTCGGCTACCAATGAAAAATTAATTGCTCAGGGCAAAGATCCTATTGTTTATACGGGTAGGGCGTCATTTATAGATATTGTACTTACTAGTATTAAAACGGTATTTGCAGGTTTTCTGTTGGCATTGTTGATTGCTGTGCCCATAGGTATCATAATAGGTCTTAGTCCTTCTTTACGTAGTGCGTTCAACTGGTTTATCCAAGTTTTTAAACCAGTATCGCCTGTAGTATGGTACTTATTGGTTTTTATGATCGTAAAAACTTTGTACATAGGCGATAGTTCAGATAATGCCTTTGTTATTTCTTTTATCAGTGTTGGGCTATGTGCCATGTGGGCAACTTTGGTTAATACGGCAATGGGGGTATCATCGGTAGATAAAGATTATATCAATGTAGCCAAAGTATTGAAGTTAGGCACGTTTCAAAAAGTATTCAAAGTAATACTGCCATCTTCGTTACCCTTAATTTTCACAGGTCTAAGAATTACCCTTTCTGTTGCCTGGATGGTTTTGATCGCTATTGAATTGCTTGCACAAAGTCAAGGTTTAGGTCTTTTCGTTTGGGAGGAATTCCAGAATGGTGCCAACGACTCCAATTCAAAAATCATTGTGGCCATGTTTGTCATAGGTATCATTGGGTTTTTATTGGATAGGTTGATGTTGACCGTACAGAACATGGTTTCTTTCAACAAAAACGAGATGGCATAATTTATAAAAAGAAGAGCATGGCATACTTAGAACTAAATAATATATACAAAACCTATGGTGAAGGAGATGGAAGTACAGAAGTACTGTCTAACATTAACCTCACCATGGATGAAGGAGAATTTGTTGCCATTGTAGGGTTTACGGGTAGCGGTAAGACCACCTTGGTAAATTTAATCAACGGTTTATTGCAGCCAACAAGCGGCGAAGTACTTTTTAAAGGAAAACCGGTAACCGATACCAGCCATGAACGTGGAGTTATTTTTCAAAACTATTCGCTATTGCCATGGTTAACTGTAGGGCAAAATATTTACATGGCGGTAAAAGAAGCTTTTCCAAAAGAAAGTAAAGCGGATTTAATGAAAAGGGTAAAGGAGTATGTGGCTATGGTAAGTCTTAGTCCCGCAATCAATAAAAGACCTAAAGAGCTTTCTGGAGGAATGCGCCAAAGGGTAGCGGTTGCACGTGCCTTGGCCATGAACCCTGAGATGATCATTATGGATGAACCTTTAGGAGCTTTAGATGCTTTGACCAGAGGTAATCTGCAAGATGAGATCTTGAATATTTGGAGCCAGGACAAGCGTACGGCATTATTGATTACCAATGATGTTGATGAAGGTATTTACATGGCAGATAGAATAATACCTCTTAAGCCAGGACCAAACGCAACTTTGGGTCCGGAGTTTAAAATAGATATAGAAAGGCCAAGGGATAAAACGGCCATGAATGACAATCCTGTTTACAAGAAAACCAGAAATGCCATTATAGAATATCTAATGGATATAGGCGAAGAGAGAAAAACGGTATCTAATGTAGAATATAAATTGCCAGAGCTTACACCAAAAAGTTTTGTCGCTTAAAGAATTGGAAAATGAATACAATAGAACAATCTAACGAAGTATATTCAGAGAACGGTATTATCTACCCATCCAAGGTAATGCTAGATTTGGCCGACTTAAAAAAAGTGTACCCTACGCCAAAAGGGGACTACGTAGTTCTTGAAGATTTGAATTTACAGATCTTAAAAGAAGAATTCGTAACCATTATTGGGCATTCAGGATGTGGTAAAACAACCATGCTTTCCATGATAGCAGGTCTTAATCCTATCTCTGGCGGTAATATTTCAGTTCTGGGAAATCCGGTAAAAGGTCCGGGTCCAGATAGGGGGGTTATTTTTCAATCTCCAAGCTTAATGCCTTGGATGACCGCACTTCAGAATGTCTTGTTAGGGGTCAACCAGGTTTTTCCTCAAGCCACTAAAGGACAGCGAGAAGATATTGCCAAATACTATTTACACAAAGTAGGTCTTGAGAATGCCTTTCATAAAAAAGCATCAGAACTATCTCAAGGCATGCAACAACGTGTAGGTATTGCAAGAGCCTTTGCCATTAAACCAAAAGTATTGTTGTTAGACGAACCTTTTGGAATGCTAGACTCGTTGACCAGGGGAGAGTTGCAAGATATTCTCATAGAAATTTGGAACAAGGAGAAAATTACGGCGGTCATGATTACCCATGATGTGGATGAGGCCATTTTTTTAGCTGATCGTGTTATTATGATGACCAGTGGGCCTAGGGCAAAAATTGGGGATATACTCTCCATTGACTTTGAACGACCACGAACTCGCAAATCTGTCTTGGAAAGCGACGATTATTATACCTACAGAAAACACTTAATAGATTTTCTTGAACACTAACCATTAACTAACTCAAAATTTTAATTATAAAGATTATGAAAAAACAATACCTAATCATCACCCTATTATTACTAACGGCTAACGCCATATATGCACAATTTACACTAGATGGTCAGTTTAGACCAAGAACGGAATACAGACATGGCTTTGGTAGTTTAATACCAGATGCGGCAGATGCCGGATTCGCCATTTCTACACGTGCTCGTTTAAATGCCAAGTATGAATCTGAGGCGTATCAGTTTTACCTAAGCCTACAAGATGTAATGGTTTGGGGAGAGAACAGACAAATTCTACCAGATGATCAAAACGATTCTTTTGCCGTATTTGAAGCATGGGCAAATATAAATTTAGGAAAAGGTTGGTCTACTAAATTGGGCCGTCAGGTGATATCTTATGATGACCAACGAATATTTGGCGGGTTAGATTGGGCACAGCAAGGAAGAAACCATGATGCCGGATTATTAAAGTACAAGAAAGATAAATTTATCTTGGACATAGGTTTGGCCTTTAGTCAAGATTTTGACAACCCAACAGGTTTTCAGTCTGTAGGTACGGCATATAATACAGCAGGATTTTTTACCTATAAGACCATGCAATATGTATATGCAAAACAACAATGGGATGGTTTTTCGGCAAGTTTCTTAGCCCTGAACAATGGCTTTCAAAATTTTGATGATACAGACGCTGCAGACGGTGTAAGCAATTTGCAAACAATAGGTACACACTTAAATTTTAAGCAAGGAAAGTTCAATGCTAATGCCAACTTGTTTTTACAAACGGGAGAAAGACAAAACGAAGTAAAATCTAGTGCCTATTTATTAGGTTTGGAATTGGGTTATAAAGCAAGTGATAAAGTAGCGTTGGGTATTGGTACAGAAGTAATCAGTGGTAATAAAGCGGATACTACGGACAAAACTGAGGCATTTTTTCCATTGTACGGTACCAACCATAAGTTCAACGGATTTATGGATTATTTCTACGTGGGTAACCATGCCAATTCTGTAGGTCTTTTTGATATTCATGCGAGTGCAAAATTCGATTTAGGCAAGCAGTCTAGCCTATTGGTAAAGGTGTTGAACTTTAGTGGCGAGCAAGAATTACCAAGTGGCGAGAAATCATTGGGTACTGAAATTGATTTGGTATTTGCGAAAAAATTCAAAGGCTACGGTTTGGCAATCGGGTACTCTCAAATGTTCGCTGCAGATGGTATGTATGAACTTAAGGGAATTACAGAAGATCTAGCTGCCAGTAGCCAAAATTGGGCATGGGTACAGTTAACCATCAAGCCTCAATTTTTGAATACCAAAAAAGAATAATATTAGAACTTAAATTAGTTTGGTTTTACGGTCTATACAGCACTTTTTGTATAGACCGTATTTTTTTAAAATTATATGTAATTTAGCGGCATACGTATAATTACCTATATTTTGAGTGAAATAACAAGAATAGTATTGGCAGATGATCACGCTTTGGTAAGGGACGGTATACGTTCTTTATTGGAAACAGAGTCTGATCTACAAGTAATTGGTGAAGCGTCTAACGGTAAAGAGGCCATTGATTTGGTAGGGGTAGTAAATCCCGATATTTTGATCATTGATATTAGAATGCCCGTTATGAACGGTATTGATGCCGTTGCCGAATTGACGCAAAGCAAATCTTCGGTGAAAACTATAATCTTGTCAATGCATGATTCTGAAGAGTATATCTTGAAATCCATTAGCTCCGGCGCCAATGGTTATTTATTGAAAGATACTGATAAATCAGAGTTCATTAAAGCTATACATACCGTTAGGGAAGGTGGTAAATATTTTAGCGGAGATATTAGTAATGTATTGGTAAACAATCTTTTGGGCAGCAAAAATGAGATTGTAAAAAAAGAAGAAACACCAAAAAAGACAGGTGAAAATGTTTTTGATCTTACCAATAAAGAATTAAAAGTGTTAGAGTTGGTACTCTCTGGCTTAACCAATCAGCAAATTTCCGAAAAGCTTCAGAATAGTAAGCGTACTATTGAAACGCATCGTTTTAATTTAATGCGTAAGATGGATGTAAAAAACCTCATTGATCTTTCTAAAAAATCGCAGAAGTATAATTTAATTTAATATCGTTTGTATTTGAGGTTGTTGTGCTACAAAAGAGAGCTGTAGCCTAAAACGGATATGATGATAAACAACTCTTTTTCAAATAGAGCTGAGGTTTAATACTTTAACGGGTATTAGCTCTAGAATGCTATTCTTTGACTTATTCTCAGTATTTGTCCGTTTTAATTTTGAATCACTAGTTTTTAGGCAAAACATTTATCATAAAAAAGTACGTATTTATACGTACTTTTTATAATTTGCAGTATACTTCTAAACCATTCTTTATCTCTGGTAAAATGAATAGTACTAAAACTCATAAAACAATATGTTCTTATTGCGGTGTAGGCTGTGGTATGTTGGTAGACGTTGATGCAAAAGGAACAATAAGCGTAGATGGTAACCCTGATTATCCTTCAAATAAGGGCATGCTTTGTACCAAAGGGCGTAATCTAAATTACGTAGCGCAAGACACTACAGATAGAATTTTATATCCAGAGATGAAGTGGAGCCGCAATCACCCATTACAACGTGTTTCTTGGGATGCCGCCTTTGAACGTGCTGCGGCGGTTTTTAAGAGTATCATTGCAAAACACGGTCCAGATAGTGTGGGATTTTATGTGTCAGGCCAATGCCTAACAGAAGAATACTATCTAATAAACAAATTGACCAAAGGTTTTATAGGCACAAATAATATAGATACCAATTCTAGACTGTGCATGAGTTCTGCCGTAGTAGGATATAAGAAAACTTTAGGGGAAGACTCCGTTCCAATTTGTTATGAGGATATAGAATTGGCAGATTGTTTTTTAATAGCAGGAGCAAATCCGGCTTGGTGCCATCCTATTTTATATAGAAGATTGGAAAAGCATAAAGAAGAAAATCCGCAGGTTAAAGTAATTGTCGTAGATCCTAGAAAAACCCAAACCTGTGCTGGGGCAGATTTACATTTGCAGATTTTACCGGGTACCGATGTAATTTTATTTAATGCCATTGCGCGTAGATTAATAGATAAAAGAAAAATAGATGTTGCCTTTATTAAAAAACACACAGCAAATTTTGAAGCGTGTAAAGAAATGGCTTATACATTAACGCTCAAAGAGGCGGCTAAAAAATGTGGTATTCCAGTAGCGGATATACGTAAAGCGGCAGAGTATATAGGCAATGCCAAAAAGTTCATTAGTATGTGGACCATGGGGCTGAACCAAAGTGTTATAGGTGTTGCTAAAAATGTTTCGTTATTAAACCTATCGTTATTAACAGGTCAAATAGGAAAACCTGGTTCTGGTCCGTTTTCATTGACAGGGCAACCAAATGCCATGGGGGGTAGAGAAGTTGGTGGTATGGCCAGTTTATTGGCAGCCCATAAAAACTTGGGTAACCCTAAGCATAGAAAAGAAGTGTCCGACTTTTGGGGAGGTGGGGAAATTCAGGCAGAACCAGGGTATACCGCTACAGAAATGTTTGATGCCTTGGATGAAGAAAAACTAAAGGCCATTTGGATCATCTGTACCAATCCTGCAGTTAGTATGCCCAACGTAAAAAAGGTAGAAAGAGCATTGAAAAAGGCAAAATTCGTGGTGGTACAAGACATATCACATAACTCGGAGACGACTAAATTTGCCGATCTTTTGCTACCTGCGGCGGGTTGGTTAGAAAAAGAAGGTACCATGACCAATTCTGAAAGAAGAATTAGTTATCTGCCAAAAGTAATAGATGCGCCAGGAGAGGCCTTGCCAGATGCAGAGATTATTTGGCGTTTTGCACAAGCAATGGGCTATACAGGATTTGATTATGCAAATAGTAGTGAGGTCTATGATGAGCATTGTTTGCTTACCAAAGGCACGGAAATAGATATATCTGGTCTATCTTATGAAAGGTTGATCAATGAGGGTAGTTTTCAATGGCCCGTACCGCACAAAACACATAAGGGGACACCTAGATTATTTACAGACCGTAAATTTTTCACCAATGATAAAAAAGCACATTTTAATGCCCCATCAACGCTTTATAACAAGTCAGAGGAAACGGATAACGAATATCCATTAATATTAAATTCAGGTAGGGTTCGCGATCAATGGCATACCCGTACCAAGACCGGTAAGGTTAAGAGGTTATTGACCCATATTCCACAACCTTATTTAGAAATGAATGCTGTTGATGCCTACTTAAGAAAAATTAAGGATGGAGATATTGCAGTGGTCAAAAGCAGACGTGGGCAGGTACAGGTGAAGGTACAGCTCAACTATGATATAAGAGAATCGGTAGTTTTTTTACCAATGCATTGGGGTAAAGTATTGAACAATGATTTTGGTAGGGCAAATAACCTGACCAACGATTTGGTAGACCCAATATCTAAAGAGCCGGATTTTAAATACTGTGCGGTTGAGGTCTCCAAATTTGTAAAAGAGAAGCAGAAGGTAGTAGTCGTAGGTGCCGGTGCCGCTGCATATCGTTTCATACAATCTTACAGAGAAAAAAATACAGAAGATGAACTTCATGTGTTTTCAAAGGAAAAAGATCCTTTTTACAATAGGGTTCTACTACCGGAATATGTTAGTGATGAACTTTCTTGGGAAGCTTTGGAAAAATTGAAGGAAGGTGAGTTGCAAAAGCTAGATGTCACCTTGCATTCCGGTATTTGTATAGACAATATCAATGCAGATGAAAAGACGATTTTAGATTCTTTGGGTAATGTGCATTCTTATGATTTGCTTATTATGGCAACGGGTAGTAGGGCATTTATCCCTAGTGATGTTCAAATAAAATTACCTGGTCGCTTTACCATGCGTGAAAGAGGCGATGCCGATAAACTTAGAAAATATTTAGCGGAAACCGGTCTAAAGGCAAAAGATCAGAATGTGGTCATTGTAGGTGGCGGACTTTTAGGTTTGGAGCTTGCAGCGGCATTGAAAAAGATCAACATCAACATTAGCATTATTCAAAGGGCACCGCGTTTAATGGAACGTCAATTGGATAGTGTTGCAAGTAGGCTACTGGCAGAAGATGTAATGGAGCGCGGCATAAACCTCTATTTTGATAATGAGGTAAGTACCGTTTTTGAGGATAAGGGCCAAAAACATAGTCTTTTAGTAAATCTAAAAACTGGTAGAACCATTCAATGTAATGCCATTGTGTATGCCATTGGTACTAGGCCCAATATAGAATTGGCAAAACAGACTGGGGTTCATACCCGTAGGGGAGTCGTTGTAAATTCATACTTACAAAGTAGCGACCCTTCTATTTTTGCACTAGGTGAAATAGCGGAATACAAAAATTCACTTTTCGGAATTACGTCGGCAGCTGAACAACAAGCTGATATTGCGGCAAATTTTATTCTTGGCGATTTCAGCAGTATTTACAACGGCTCTGTTTTAATGAATATTTTAAAGTTCGAAAATTTAGATCTCTGCAGCATTGGCATGGTCAACTCACCGTTAGGGGATCCATCGTATGAAGAAATTATTCTAATGGATGTCAGCAAGCGCTTTTATAAGAAATGTATCGTAAAAGACGACACGCTTAAAGGTGCCATTTTAATGGGCGATAAAAATGAATTTGCAGAATTTAAAAGGCTCATAGAAGAGGAAATTGAACTCTCTGAAAAGCGGGATGAGCTGTTGCGTGGCGCTTCTACCTCTGTTCCGTTAAAGGGTAAATTGGTCTGTTCCTGTAGTCAAGTGGGTGAAGGTAATGTTATTGATGCTATTAATGGCGGATGTTCCGAGTTCAACAAATTATGCTCAGAAACAGGTGCAGGTTTGGGCTGTGGTAGCTGTAAGCCAGAGATTAAGGAGTTATTACAAAAACAGCTTGTATTGGCTAATTAAAATGATAAGATATGAACGATGATCTTCATAGAATATTGATCAAGGGAGGGGTTACTTCCCCGGGCGAATTAAAGGATATAATTACCATGCTAGAGTCTGCCGGTCTAACCAGTGTAAACTTTGGTTCAAGACAAGATATTTTGTTTCCGTTGAAAGATGCCAAAGAAGAGCAATTGGAAAGTATTTCAAAATTCAATACTGATATCATTGCCAATAGATCGTATCAGAATATTGTAAGCTCTTACGTATCTGCAGATATTTTTGACATGACCCACTGGTTAAAGGGGTCTACGTATTTATATATTTTAGAAGGTTTTGATTTTTTGCCAAAACTCAAAATCAATATTACTGATCCTAAACAAAGACTAGTACCTATTTTTAGTGGCAATCTCAATTTTATTGCATCTGATCAAGAAGATTATTGGTATTTAAACATTAAACTTCCACACTGGAAATCATCTGCTTTTTATCCGGTTTTGATCTATAGTTGGGATATAAATTCCATTTCAAAGCAAATAGAGGAAATTCATGAAGACATTTCAGATATAGATGAGTTGTTCTTTGTAATGAACAAAAACTTGGAGACGAACAATAAAACCATGGAAAAGGAATTAAAGGTTTCTTTTCAGACCTTCCCGTACTATGAGGGTATGAACCGGTTGGGTACCGATCTTTATTGGTTGGGACTGTACTGGAGAAATAATAAATATGACCTATCGTTTTTAAAGGCGTTTTGTGGTTTTTGTTTAGATAACAGTATTGGTAAAATCTGTATTACACCCTGGAAATCTTTCGTGGTAAAAGGAATTAAAAAATCAAGTAGACCAGAACTTGAAAGGTTTTTGGGCAAAAGGGGAATTAATGTTAGGCACTCTCAGTTAGAGATGAACTGGCACGTACCAATTGATGACGGTGAAGCCCTTGAGCTTAAAAAATATTTGGTCAGAAGTTTTGATCAAAATGATATTAGTACCTACGGTCTTACTTTTGGTATAAGCAATGAAGTGGGTAAGCGTTCGCACTTTGCCTCGGTGATTATTGAAAAGAACAGCTTGCCCACCATTGTTAAAGAGTTTGAAGTTCGCCCAACGTACAATGTGCTACATTTTGAACATTTTGATCCCAATAGTCAAAAGTATATTACCTACGCCCAGGATATTGATAAAATAGAACTGCCCGGTCTGTTAATGGAGTTGAGTAAGATGTATTTTGACCAACTAGGGCAAGTTGACGATTTGGAAAAAACTACAGATGTTGAGGTGGTTGAAACTAAACAGCAGTTATATCAATGTCAAGATTGCTTTACGGTATATGATGAATCATTTGGAGATGAAGATTTCAATATAGTTGCCGGCACAAAATTTCAAGATATAAGTGAGGCATATGAGTGCCCGGTCTGCTCCGCTCCTAAATCAAAGTTTAAGGAAGCCATGATACAAATGGGCTAATAACACTATATGATTTTCTACTTGCCCTATATTCAATAAGTTAGTGTATATTTAATGGAGGTAATAAATTCGCTTTTGGAGTTAAAACTTAAAAAAGTGAAGCCATAATTTTGTGGTATTATTCTAAATAAACCAACACTCATGACCAGGGTAAATATAAATGAAAGCCGTAAAGAACCGGTATTGGCCAAAGCATTAAAGTTCACTATTGTAATTGCCGTTATCGGTATTATGTTATGTGTACTGTTTATGGCTTTTGGTATTTAATCTTTACAGTTATTGAAAAAACACCGTAATCAGCCTTACCAGTTTTCTACTATGGTTGCATTACAGGAAGTTCAAGTATGCGGTCTGGTCCGTAGAATTTTAAAGCAATACCGAACACGATTACAGATAATACCATACCTATCATAAAAATGGTATATGTCCATCTTAGAATGCGATACTTTCTTTCCAGGACCACACCCAGAAAATATAGGTCTTTAGTTAGAGAACTATATATATAATCCTTGTCCTTTATAAGTTCTTTCATAGCCCAATTGTACTGCTCTAGTTTCATTTTGTGAAAATTACCAAAGAACAATAAATTGACTTTTTTGGTGGTAACCTCTTCTTCTGTAAACTGCCCAGTGGTTACGTTAGGTTTTGTGGCAATAATGGACATTACCATAGAAACTACACTAAAAACGATGAACAAAAAGGTAGGGTAAAATAAATAATCGTTTGTGGGGTTGTCTAATTTGGGCACCAAATTAGCGAGCGCCATAGATATGATAATGGCATTTACGGACAATAGAATGTTTGCTTTGGTGTCTGCAATATCACTAAGTTTTAAATGATTTTGTAACGTAACTCTATACAATGTCTGTATTCCCCTATCTGGCAGTTCTCCTTTGAACTTAGCTTTTAAACTTTCTTTTTTTACGAGCTCTTTGTGCTTTTTTCTCGCTTTAATGAGCCTCTTAATATTTTTATCTTTTCCCTTTTGCCAATTATTTATGGCATAATCTGTATAAAAGCGATGATTGGTACGTAAGAATTTTATATTCTCTTTGCGCCAATCTGCCGTTGTAAAGCTTTGTTTGCCAATAAGGGCGAGTTCTTCACGTAAAAGCTCTGTAGATGCAACAAAATTTTTAATATGAAAGTGTGATGAGTCTGCATCGCGAATTATTTTCTCTAATTCGTTTACTGGCTCGTAATTTTTTTTAGTGGCCATAATAAGGCTACAAACAACTTCTGAGAAGGAAACGGACATTTTATGTTCTGCCAAGAAATCTTTTACCAATAGGCAACTTTGCTCTTCGTGATCGGTGTAAGATTTTGTGTAGCCCAAATCATGAAACCAGGCGGCAACCAATAATTGTTCACTTTCTTCGTCTGAAATATTTTCTCCTTCGATCAATTCTTTAGTACTCTCTACAACACGTTGGGTGTGCCTAAGATTATGATATAAAAATCTTGGGTCAATATTGCCGGTCAAGAGATCTGTGGCAAATACTTCGGCTTTTGAAACTATTGTAGACATAAGTTTAATGAAAAAGATAATACTTTAGAAATGTACAAAAATTATCTGCTTATGTTAAATTGATAGACCAAAACCAACCTGAATAAGATTACTTTCCTTAGAATTAAAATATCCAATATTAAACGTAAGTGCCTTTAAGCTGCTGATCCAAAAACCGCCGCCTTGGGAAGTATGCCAAACATTTGAACTTTCATTGGGCATCCATACCCTACCATAATCAAACCCACCGTACATACCAATGGTTACAGGAGATACAGCGGTTATGTAACGCTTTAGTTTCAGTTTAAGATCTGAAGATTGGTAGAAATAAGACTTGCCGGTAAAACGTTCATCCCTAAATCCTCTAAGTCCGTTACCACCACCAATAGAGGGTGTATGGTAAAAATATACATCATTGTAATCAAAAAGTCCTTTGTATTCCGCAGTAGTACTAAATACAAGGTTTCCCTTATGTTCTAATTTATGGTCAAAACCTACTTTCAAAGAAGCATAACCAAACTTGTTGTCATTATTGGCGATATTCATTTTATAACCAGCGGAGAAGCCAAAGTAAATAGCTTTTGATGGAAAATCACCTGCATCATCACGATCATATTCCCCCGTCAATTCTAGTCCTCCGTAGTTTTGGGTTTCAAATATTTCATTATTAAGATTGTTGCTATTGAACAATCTGTTTGGGTTGTCATCTACCTTAAACGACTCAAATAACCCTCTGATACGAAGGCTGTAATATGCTAAACCGGCACTTGCCTTTAACATTCTAATTCTGCCTCTATAATAATCTCTATCAAGGGCATCTTCATTGTTTACAGTTTCGTTACCAAAGCCAAAAAAGTTCTTTACATAACGATCATTGGCAAAGTAGGCACTTGTTTCAAAATTCCATCCGGGGAAAACACTTCCGTAAATACCGGAGTAAGACAGTTCAGCAGCCTTAAAATTAAAGTAGTAATTGGCACTAATGCTATGCTGTTGTCTAAATGAATTACCGTCTATTCCTTTTTGGGTATAGGTGTTTGATGCTCCTAGAAAAAAACCATCGTCCGTTCTAAACCCTAATGTGGGCACCAATACATTGGTATTAGGCTCAAAATATCTAAAATGAAAAGTGTTCGTCTTATAATTATCGGTTAATAGGGTTTTAGGTTTTTGATCTTGAATATCAATCTTTTCATGTTCCCAATCGTACAATTTTACTTTTTTCTTATTGCCTATGGTGTAAGTATCGTCACCATAACCTCCAATTATTCTTAATTTGGTTTTAGGGTTTTCTTCACCTTCAACAACAAAAACATCATCATCACCTAAACCATAGATCCAGACTTCTTTCGTTAAACTATCATTGAATGTTCTTGAGTAGACCAATTCATTTTTTTCATCACTTAAAATACGTTTTACTACAACCTTGGTTTCACCATTTTTCATTCTGGTCATGGTAAAGATGTCGTCTTTTTCGGTACCGAGTACGGCTACAATTTTATTAAGGTAATTTGCATACGCTTCAGCGGTTTTAGGCAATGTTTCTAGTCGTTGTTTTAAACTTTGCTTAATATATTCTGAAGTTTCATCTTGCACCGCCATGGGCAAACGTTTAAAGGCTTTTTCTATAACCTCTGCCGTCATTCCATCTTGTATGGCTCTTGCCTCTTCTACCCATGCCTCTGGTCCATAACTAGTGGCCAATGTTCTATCTAATCTGTTACCGGAAAGGTTCAGCCATTTTACATTATCTACATCCTCATCATAGGTTTCCCAATTTCTTGTACCGGGAACAAACCACTGTACAAAAGGGATTACTTTGCCATCGAACCTTGGGAATGCATTGTCCCTATCTCTTGGAACGGGCATAAACTCTTTCTCACCATCCGGACTTTCATATTCGATCCACCTCCATTGATCTTGGTGGCGGTCCCAATCGCCAATAAGCATATCGAAAATTCTAGCTCTAATAAAGCTCTTTTCATCTACCCAATAAGACTCATCGCTCTTTATTTTTTCTAACATATCCGTAGTACTTTCATAGTCTACCACTTCACCGGAATTTTCATGGATTGTTCTTCTATAGCCCTTATAATGTGCTTGTTCTTCAGACGGTCTACGCTCTATATAATATAATTCATCACCATAGTTTTCATTGAATTGTTTAAGGCTGTCTTGCTTTGGAACATAAAACAAATCTGTATCAGAATGGTTTATTCCTACGGATTTAGCTAAGGGATTAATGACCAGCTGCATGTATGGGTGGGCAGTGGTAAAGAAATCTGAAATTGCTTTTTCTGCCCAAGTATCTTGATAATCTTGCGTATTATACGATATGCCCGGAATCTTGAATTTTAAAAACTTAAGCGCGCTTTTCTTTAATGATCTCATGGCATATTGTTTGCCGTTTGCATCTTCTAAACGAAGGGAGAAAGATTGGTGTCCGCCTCCTTCTTTAACAACCGAGAGACCTCCGTAAAGGGTGTCTAATTGAACTATGGGGGCTTCTACAGGCTTACCATAATAGTTGCGATAACGCTCTCCCCACAAAAATTTATAAAATCCACTTTTATTATAATCCTTTGGGTCGTCTAAGATATTGGTCTCTTCTATTTCCTTACCATTTACTGTAAATTGATCAAATTCTTTTTCAGGTTCTTTTTTAGAAAGGACATTAAAGGTCTTGCTAGATGAAAGATCGTTTTCAGAAACAAACGTTACTTTAGAACTACCATCTTTAAAATAGTCTAGCCTTGCAAAGCCACGCTCGCCATACACATATTCACCATGATAATCAATAGAACCACCTATGGCGGTAATTCTACCAGCTGTTAATTTGGCAGCACTTTTTTCTCCTAAAGAGCCACTTACTATTTGGTGAATGCCACCACCTTCCAATAATTGCAGACTTTCTTCATGACCGGAAATCAAGGTAATTCTATCATTGGCCTGTGCCAAGGCACTTACTGCAATACGTAGATAATTATATCTTCTGGAATTTACATGTTCAGGATCAAACGCACCCAAGTCCATCACGGCATTTTTAATAGTACCCACTAACGGTAGCGGTGTAGCGTGATCTTTAACCGTTGTTTTACCAGCGTAGGTACCGTTGGTAAATACGGGGTGATGCATAGCTATGACAATATTCTTGCCTTGGCCATCGCCTATGTACCCTTCCAACTCCTCCATAAATCTTCTACGGGTAATAATATCAGAGCACTTTTTGTTGATATCTTCAATTCTGGACCAGTTGGATACAAACCATTTAGAGTCCACTAAAATAAGATCAAGATCGTCATTTATGACCTTGTGTTCTATAGGGCAGCCATTATTTGGAAGTACTGCAGTGTTTTGTCTTTCAACATCTTTTAGATAGTTTTCTACTTTTTCTATCTTGTTTAGCTTATAACTTTTCCATTCGTTATTACCTGGCAAGAATATGGTTTCTCCCTTAAAATTAGATGAAAGATCCAACTGTTGTTGAATAAAAAGGCTATCGATCAGCCAATTATTGGTCTCTGGAGATATATTATCACCCGTAAAGACCAACGTACTATTTTCTGTAGCTAGATCTAGCTCTTCTTTAAAGCGCTGTAAAAGTGCATTGTTAGGTACCGAAGATGCATTGCCCAGACCGCCTGCAATGTAGAAGGTATGGGTGATATCATTTGTATTTTCCACAGTTGAGTCACTGTGAATATTGCTTTGCTCTTTGTATGTTGCGCAAGAAGATATAAACAGTAAAGCAATTAGAATACTAAAAGGTTTTACGGTCAAATAATTTGCCCAAGAATGGTATGGTGGGTTGGTCATATAAATGTTTAAGTTGATACTGGTCTAAGAGGTTTTTTTAATTGGTAAAAAACACGTTTGAAACAATGATCCCAATTATGAGAATGACCAAAAATGATATTAAAATGGTTACGCCCAGTTTTGTTTTTTTGTTTTTCTGAAGGATAAATTCCCTGGTTTCTTCTTCGGGTTCTTTTACGAACTTTGTCTCTTTTGTATTCTCTTTCATGTTTTTATTTTTTAATGTATACTGTTTTTTTGTTAACGAATTCCAATATGCCTTCCCTAGACAGTTCTCTACCATAACCGGAAGCTTTTGTACCTCCAAATGGTAATCTAGGGTCAGATTTCACCATGTCATTGATAAAGAATGCTCCATCTGGAATTTGTGATATCATATCCATGGCACTATCTATATCTTGGGTAAATAACATACTACCCAGTCCAAATCTAGAATTGGTCGCTAATTGTATTGCCTCTTCTCTATTTGCCACTTTGGTAATAGCAGCTACAGGACCAAAAGTTTCTTCTTTGAACACTGGCATTTCTTTGGTGACATTGGTAAGTATGGTAGGGGAAAAATAGGCGCCATTTCTTTCATTGCCCAAAATAATTTCTGCACCCATATCAATGGAATCCTGTACTTGTTTTTGAAGTTCTTCAGCCAAATCTTCCCGCGCCATAACACCAATAAAAGTATCTTTATCCATTGGGTCACCTACTTTAAAAGATTTAATTTCTGCGGTAAACTTTTCTATGAAGTCATCATAAATATCAGCACATACAATGAACCTTTTTGCGGCAATACAACTTTGCCCCGTATTCTGCATACGTGCAGTGGCCATTGTTGATATATATTGGTCCAGATCAGCATCTTCCCATATAATACATGCATTGTTCCCACCAAGTTCCAGGACAGATTTTTTAAGATTTTCACCTGCTGTACGGGCAATAGACCTACCTGCTTTCTCACTTCCGGTGAGGGTTACGGCCTTAATACCTTCGTGGGCAATAAGTTTTTCTATTTCTTCATGACCTGATTTTATACTTTGTAAACACCCTTCTGGATATCCGGCATCTAAAAACAATTGCTCTATGGCCAGAGAACATCCCGTAACGTTTTTTGCATGTTTCAATAAAGCGGTGTTACCAGCGGTCAATGTAGGTGCTGCAAACCTTAACACTTGCCAAAATGGATAATTCCAGGGCATAACGGCCAAAATGCATCCTAAGGGATCATGACTAATAAAACTTTCATTTGCATCTGTATCAATAAGTTCATCGGCTAAAAGGTCCTCGGCATTTAAAGCATAAAAATCACAGACCCAAGCGCACTTTTCAATTTCGGCAATGCCTTGTGATATTGGCTTGCCCATTTCTTGGGTCATTAGCTTGGCGTATTCCTCTTTACGTTCTATAAGCAACTCGGCCACATTGGTCAACAATTGACATCTATCTTCAAATTCCATGTTGGCCCATGAAGTTTGGATTTCCAATGCTTTCTTTAACTTAGATTGTATAGACTTGCTATCATCTAAAGTGTAAGTAGCTATGGTATCGCCAGTGTATGGGTTTTTTAAATCGTAATCTTTCATAACGGCAAATTTAGGTGTAAGGGGTTGTGTGTATTAATGCGTTCCATATTATTCTTAACCCTTTAAGTTAGGTATTGTTACGGTCAATATTATAAGGTTTTGAGTTAAGTAATTGTATAGGTATTAAAGAACTTTGTTGAAGATGATAGCTAGACCGCTATTATTGAATAAAAGAAACGTTTAATCTAAAATTTAAAATATGAACAATAGTGGAAATACATTATTAGCAATTATTGCAGGTTCTGCCATTGGTGCAGCCTTAGGAATTCTTTATGCACCGGATAAGGGTGAGAATACAAGAAGATTAATTGCAGATCAAGCAGCATCTACAAGAGATAATTTTACAGAAAGTGCTTTAGATCTAAAGAACAGAGTAGTTTCAAAAATGTCTGATGAAAGAGAGACTTTAGATACCAGGGTAGAATCTTTGGTTTCAGATATAAGTTATAAAACCGAAGATGTTATTTCAACATTGGAGAAAAAATTGGCCGAGTTGAAGACCAAAAATAAGAAACTGCAGAAAACAGTATAAATGGGAGTAATTGATTCACTTAACGAAACGTCTAATAAAGCTATTGATGTAGGAGAGGTTTATTATAAAAAAACCCAAGAGTACTACAGGCTAAAAGTGTTTCAACAATTAACTATGACCACTGGTATGCTGCTGAAAACAGCTGTATTTGGTGGTCTTGGTTTTATGGCACTTGTTTTTATTACGGTTGCCGGCGTTGTGTACTTGGCAAAGATTATTGATAGTATGGTAGGCGCATGTCTAATTGCCGGTGCTTTCTTTATCCTTTTATTGATATTGGCCTATTTATTTAGGAGCAAAATTGATAATCTGTTGGTGAAAAAGCTGTCGGTCAAATTCTTTAATTAAATAGAGCTATGTATAAAAATTTTGAGGAAGTAGAGTTTCATTTAAAGCGCTTGAAATTAGAGCGTGAAATTGCTTTAGAAGAACTTAAGGGCATAAAGAATGACGTAAAACAAGATTTGAGTCCGTACAACTGGGTTTCCACTGCAATCTCCGCTGCCAAAAAATTTGGAATGCTTTATTTGGTACGTAAAGTGGTCAAATAAAATATAACCATTTAAAAAGCATAAAAAAAGCACCTCATTTAATGAGGTGCTTTTTTTATGTGTAATGTTTGTTGATGTTATTCTTTGGTCCACGCATCTAACATCCAACTTACTTTTTCAATTTCGCCAATGTATCCACCGATCATATCAATGGTTCCTTCATCGCCACCAGCTTCTGCAACTTTAACAACCTTGCTCATCTGCTTTAATAAGGTCTCATGCTGATCAAGTATATTTTTTACCATTTCGGTATCAGAGATCAGGGAAGACGTTTCTTTGATGGACGACATTTCAAAATATTTTGAAAATTCACTGGTTGGGTTATCTCTTAACGTTAAAATACGTTCAGCTATTTCATCAATTTTTATTCTAGCATCAGTATACAGCTCTTCAAACTTAATGTGTAGGTCAAAAAAGTTTTTACCGGACACATTCCAGTGATAGCCTCTTAAGTTTTGATAGTAGAGATTGTAATCTGCCAACAATGTATTTAATTCATTGACAATTGGTTTAATATCCTTTGATTTTATATCTAAGTAGCTCATAAAAATTTGTTTAATTGTTTAGTACAAAATTAATCATGTTAACGGTAGGGTGTTGACCCAGAAAGCTTAATGATCAACACTTTAACCTTTTTTAACGTTAGTAGTGTTATTAAGGCTTTACAAGGGGCTTTAGGTTAATGTATGAATAGTTTATTTCACCAACATGTTCATACTCGGTAGAGTTTTGTTTTAAGGAACCCCAATCAAATTGATCATCCAAATTGTTCTCTTTGTAGAAATTGGTCAAGCCTTCGGTAAATAGCAAATACTCATTCATTCTTACCTTATTCTTTAAAAGCTTGTGGGCAATGATAAGGTCTTCGCCAAACAGCTTAATGCTGTTGCCAACCTTGGTCAATGCTATTTCTTTTCCATAATGCAGGATTATTTTAAGACCTAAAATTTCCGGTATGGAAGCGGCATCTTTGTTTTTCTTATATTTTTCTCTCAACGCATCCAATTCTTTATAGAATTCAGTGTAGAATATTCTACACTGTTCAATGAGTGCTTGTAATGATGGCATTTCTCCGGTCTTAAAAAAGAGTACGGCATCACCTTCAATTTCAGAAACTTTTAATCCGATCTTATTCGTGTAGATGATCTGATTTAAAAGCGCAGGAATAATTTTTGAACTTAGTTCAAAATCCGTTTCGCTCATAAATTCAGTAAAGCCACTAATGTCTGGTATACAAATTAACATGGGTGATCCTTTCATATGCGGCAGTATAAAGATATTGGGGCAAGGTAGAGAACTTCTATTATCAAAAAGACCTCGTTTCATAAAAATGATATCACAATCCAACTAGCAAGTGAAAAGTCATTTAGGCTATAAAACAGTTTTTTTGGGCACTAAAAAGATGACCTCATTATTTATTTTTGTTTCATGATACATTAAAAAGTATAAACAAAAATAGATACGTTTCACTTTACTTCTCTAAAAATGAATTATTCAGAACTATTGGCTAGTGAGCCCCATGATATTGCTGCCCATATGCAGTTAAAATATGTAGATAGAGAAGCCTTGACCATACAAAGGGTGAAAGAAAAAGACAAGTTTCTGTATTTGCTGAAGAATAAACCTTTGCAAAAAGAAACTGAATTAAAAAGGATAAAAAAGTTAGTAATTCCACCTGCCTGGCAAGAAGTTAAAATAGCATCGATAGCCAACGCACATTTACAAGCAGTGGGCTATGACTTAAAACATAGATTGCAATATAGGTATCATGAACTTTGGCTAAGGGTAAGAAACCGTACCAAGTTTTTGAGAATGCATCATTTTGGGCAGGCATTGCCCAATATACGCAAACAGGTAGATGAAGATCTACAATTACAAGGCTGGCCAAAAGATAAAGTACTTGCACTTATAGTTAGGTTAATGGAAGAAACGCATATTCGTATAGGTAATCAACAATATGCCAAAAGAAACAAGACCTATGGGCTGTCTACACTTAGAAACAAGCATTTAAAAACCAGTAAGAACAAATTAAAGTTTGAGTTTATAGGTAAAAAGGGCAAAAAGCATAGCATAACTCTTAACAATAAACGTTTGCGTAGGTTGGTACTTCAATGCGAGGAGATACCGGGTTGGAATCTTTTTCAATTTTTTGACGAGGACGGAATTAAAACCAATGTAGATAGTGGTATGGTCAATGAGTATCTACAAGAAATAAGCGGAGACCTGTTTACTGCAAAGGACTTTAGAACTTGGTCTGGCACCATTATCTTTTTTGAGTCATTGCTAGAGAATGCACCAACCAATGATGAAACCCAAATTAAAAAGAATGTAATCAAGGCTTTTGACGCCACGGCCAAAGCTCTTGGTAATACCAGAAATGTTTGTAAGAAGTATTATGTGCACCCATACGTGGTAAGCACTTATGAAAATGGAGGGTTACATAAGGTATTTCAGAATTTGGAGAAACAGTCCTCGTCAGCATATCAAACAGCGGCAGAGAAAGCATTGATAAAATTAATTTCGGATTTTAATCCGTTATTGAATTTGTCCAAAAAGAATTAGGGTATTTTCACCTTAATCGGCGCGGTCAACCTCGCTCTCACTTTTTAGAACGTAATCACCATCATCTTGTTTTATATATAGTGCTTTATCGTCACTACTGCCATTTCTAGTAACCTCACTTCCTTTTATGGTCTTTGTGGTTTTAGATATATATGTTTCTTCAACAGTACCTTCTGCAGTACCATTACCCCATGACCATTTTACTACTGTACCTTTTCTTATCATACTTATTTATTGTTGTTTGTGCATTTCCATCACTTCTAGTTTTTTGGAGAACCAGTGATGGAAATTACCTTTTTCAGGGGCACAAACACGAGAACTAAAATTTGATATTGCAATTTCTATAATATTTGAAATTATTGTGTGAAATGCCGCATTTATTTTTTGCTCTAAACACCTGAATATTAACCCAATTCAAAGGAGTTAATGCTTCCTTTTTTAAGGATAAAAAGAACCGATGATCACGTATATATTTGATATCAAAACAATACGATGATAGATTTTGTTATAGGGATATCGATAATGATAGGTCTAGGGTATCTAGGTTTTTTGGTAAGTGAATATTTGATCGATAATACTGTTGATGATTTGAGCAAAACCCAAAGAGATGAGTTTTGCGAAATTGATTTAGATCATATGTTGATGTATTCCGATCAAAGCAAAGCGAAAGATTTGAACGAGCTAAAAAGAAAATTACAAGATTTTAAAAACAGAAATAAATTTTACAAGATGTAATAGTGATCAACATCTTTAAAAAAGAGGTCACGTAATTAAAACTATATAAAATGAGTACATATACAGAAGAAGTTGGAAATAAATTAAATGAGTTGTTGGAGAAAACCTATGATGCCGAGAAAGGCTTTAAAAAAGCGGCCGAAAACATTGATAACCCTCAATTAAAGGCGTTTTTTGAATCAAAGGCAAAACAACGTTATGATTTTGGTCATGAGTTAAAAACAGAAATTATGTCATTTGGTCAGAAAATTGATAAGGGTGATAGTATTACCGGTAAAGCACACAGAGCTTGGATGGACGTTAAAGCCTTATTTTCACTTGATAATGCAGAATCCATGTTAGAAGAAGCTATTAGAGGTGAAAAAGCAGCTATTGAAGAGTATGAAGATGTATTGGAAGATACCTCCTTACCGTCTACCACGGCTACAATTTTAAGAAGTCAAAAAGAGGCGATCAAAAATGGTTTGTCCAATATTAAAATTTTAGAAGACGCACGATAAACAATAGTGTTTAAACTAATGAAAGAGGCTTATTTAAGCCTCTTTTTTTTGGATTGTATGCAAGAATTTAAGTAGTACATAAACTTATTTTTAATGCGTCATCATTTTTAGTTTCTGCAATAAGAGATCCTTGCTAAATAACTGAACTTTATGTCTAAAGCAAAAGATTGATATGTATTTTAAAATTTCGAATACAGCAAAGATGAAGGAGATAGAGCGAGACGTAAATGCTTTGTTCAAATATCCCAATTTATATACCCCCCAAGTTGTTATCAGCGGTCTAACGGAAGTGTCTATACCCATAGTAACTATGGATGAGCCAAACACCATATCTTTAGCTATCTGGGGTCTATTGCCCAGTAGTTTTAATGAGGATTGGGAGCTTTTTCAAAAACTGAACAATACACTCAATATACCCACCCATAAGATGGATACTGAAATCTGGTATCATGATTCTTTTTTAAACAGAAGGTGTATAATACCCGTTACAGGTTTCTTTACATCAGTACTAAGAAATGGAGAAATTTATCCGTACCACGTTAGTAGAACAAACGGTGAAATATTATACCTGGCAGGTATTTATACCATCTTGGACGATGGGTTTTTAACATGTTCGTTACTTACAGGACCACTGGAAGAAGTGGTTATAGACTATCAGAATTTAGTGGATTACATGCCTAGCATTATAGACCATGAAGATAAACAAGAATGGCTATCTGGTGATATTTCAGTAGAACAAGCTAAAGCACTATTAAGACCACCGCATAGAACAGATCTTGCGGTAAGACCGATTGCTAAAAGTCTTTTTAATCAAGACATATCATACGATAGCATGCTCAACTCTTGCGAGTATCCTGAAAATTAACGTATAGATGAGTTTTTGTTCTTTATATGCTTTCTATACTCGGTTGGTAGTATATCATATGCTTCAAAGAAAATTTTAGAGAAATAACTTCTACTTTTAATACCTATGGCATAGACTATTTCTGAAACGGAGAGATCGGAATTTTTTAGGTAATTCTTGGAAATTTCAAGCTTTAAAGATCGTACATACTCATTGACTGTTTTTGAATATAAAATTTTAAAACCTAATTGTAATTTTTTAGGGCTAAGTCCAGACTCTTCACTTAAGGTGGTAATTGATATATTCTCGGATATATTTTCAATAATATAAGTGGTCAATTTGTGAATTTTTAGAATATCCTCTTTAGAAATAGCTTCAGGTAAATTCATATTTTCTTCAAAATTTTTATGTTCTAATAATTGTAGAGATAGTATAAGATAGACCCTACCCTCTAGTGATAAGGATCTTAGCATGCCGTTGTCAATATCTATGTTGTTGAGCAATTTTATTTCTTCCGCAATTCTTAGACTATAACTACCACCGTGCTGAAAAGCGGTGTTGCATTCATTGTCATTGAAAATTGAAACCAATAATTGATTTAATTGCGAAATGTCATTGTTCTTCTTTTGTAGATACTCTTGACGTTCTACCCGTATAAAATTGATTTTTAAATGCTCACCTTTTGGAAATAGAAATGTTTTTTTGGCATTTCTTTTATGGGAGATAATCGTATTTTGAAACTGCTTAAGCCTATTGAAAGCATCGGTGTAGTTTTCGCTATACTCAAAATAGCCTTTTGTAATAAAAATGAATTCAATTGGAGATAGTTCATCGGTATCAAACACAATTTTTACATCTTCGTTGAGCTTAATATCACAATCAATTAGAGATAGGCCCCAATTAAAATCAATGGTTCTCAGCGTACCTTTTCCTGTGCTATTATTGAAGGTTATGATTTTTTCGCCCCAGTCACCTTTAAGTTTACCCTGCAAACACGTTTGTATCTGGGTAAAAATGTTTTCTGACTTAGTACTATTTATAATCAACTCCCTCATTGTTTTATCATTGGTATACACTGGTAATTGTATACTACAAAACAACTGTAAAAAGCAGAATTAGGTTAACACTTTTGAAATGTTAATTGACACAAATGGGTACTTTTAATTTTGTATGAAATGTTAAAAAATGAATGAAAGCAACTTTGATTAATTTTAAAAAGCATATCTAAATAGCAGTGGTATCATCTTTTTCCTTGGTAGCTTCTAATTTTTGCATATACTGTTTTGGCGACATTGAATATCGTTCTTTGAACAATTTAGAGAAGTAACTTCTAGAGGTAATACCAATTCTATAAGTAATTTCAGTGATGTTCAAATGAGTACTTTCCATTAAATGTCTGGCTTTTTCCATGCGTTTGTTTTGCAAATATTCTTTGACCGAAAGTCCAAATAAGCTTTGAAAACCGTTTTGTAGTGTATTTTGATTTAAGCCTACTTTTTTTGAAAGTGTTAAAACATCTGGTGCCTGGTCTAAACTCTCATCTATAATATTTGCGGCGTGTTCTATTTTAACAACGGTAGACTGTCTAAGAATTGTTCTTTTTTCGCTTGGGGAGGCATCATCTACATATTGCCTTAGATGGTGTGCCAGTATTTCATAGCATTTGCCTTCAATAAATACACTTTTTGTAAAACCTTGATCTTCCGTTTGGTTGATTTCCTCAATACATTTTGCAATATCAAGGCTATAATGAGCTTTGTGAAAAAAAAGGTTAATACCGTTAACATCTCTAAACAGACCCTCTAGGTCTTCGTTCATTTCCGGTAAAAAAGACTCAATTTTTTCTTCGAACAATTTTCTGTTGATCTCTAAGCTAAAGAAGCAAACAGGTTCTTCGGCTTTAAGTGTAAGTACATTTCCGTATTTACTGTTACAAGAAAAAATGGCACTTTCTAAATGCTTTATTTCTGTTAGTTTTTCTTGGCCTTCAAACTCATGCCAAATACTCTTTTCCCTATTAAATACAATTTCCAATGGCTGCACTAAAGATTGATTAAGCACAAACCGGGTGTCTTTCTTAAGGGTAATATCAACATCTAAAATGCCCACACCATGAGAAAAACTAATTGCTTTTATATGACCGGTACCAGCCTCTTTAGGGATATCCATACAAATTTCATTGTTCTCTTCCCTATAATCAACATCTAATCTGTGGGCAATATCCTTTACGATATCAACCACGTTCAACTCCTTAAACTCTTTTTTTGTACCCATACTAATTGGATTATGTGTACAAGATAAGTCAATTTACGAAAGGATATTTGGCTTAATAAGGTTTTAGATTAACACAAAAATGTAGGTAATGAATTATATGTTAGTCAATTAGCCATATTGTTTGGATGAGTTAAGATTTAATTTTTTACAACCAAGCAAAACAGGGTATTAGTGTCATTTTTGTACCAACAATAATGAGATACTGTTTAGAGCATTTCATTATGAACAATCAAAATATTAACCTAATTATTAAAATCTATATTATGAGAAAGTCACTATTAATGTTCTTATTTGCTATTATGACTGTTGGCGTTGCAATCAGTTGTAGAGAAGAAAAATCAGCAGGAGAAAAAATGGAAGAAGGTATTGAAGATGTTGGTGATGGTATTGAAGACGGTGCAGAAGAAGTTGAAGATGCGGTAGAAGATGCTACTGACGACAACTAGTATAAAAATTGCTATGAAATTTAAAGCCAGATAGATTTTCTATCTGGCTTTTTTATGTTTGACCTTTAGACTATTCTTTTTTGCCATTGCTGGTAAGTACATCTACTAGGCCATCTTGTAGGTTTATCCACAAATAATTGAAAAACGATTTATGTTGTGTGCGTTCAACGGAAATTGTACCATACCTAAAACCGTTTTCATCTGCTTTTGAGCCATCGTTAACAAATAAATTACCAATAAAGGAAAGCACTTTTTTTACACCGTTCCTTTCTTTGTTCAACAATTGAAATTTAAAATCTTCATATCGCATTTTGATGTCTCCGCTAGAGGTGTATTTATCACCCGATATGGTAAAATAGAGTTGTTCAATGGTTCCGGTAGTTTGAGTTCTTAAGTTAGGCACAAGAAAATCGTTTAGCTTTTCAGTATAAAAATTTGAAAGCTTGCCAGATATTAAAAAAGAATTATGTGGGTCGTTCACATTGAACTTCCAATCTAAGTGCAGTGCACCGGCATCCATTAAATTCGCGTTGAGTTTTATGCTTACTGTATCGTTAACTGTTGTCAAATTGGATAGATTATTAATATCTGCATTTAAATTAGTAAATCGTAAAGCACCCGCTTTTACATTATTAGGTGCATCTTCTCTATAAACAATTGTTCCTTGCTTAATTAAAATGGTATCTATTGCGATCATAAAGGGTAATTTTCTTAATAGTGTACCGTAAAGTGGCTTTGTACTTAAATCTTCCAATGGAGACTTATCCCTATAAATTTCTAAGTTGGGCTCTATGAATTTTACTTCTTTGAAATTAATTTGAAGTGAATCTTTGTTGGCCACATAATTGTGATCGTTGATAGAAATAGCCGGAATTGTTAAGCTTACATGATCTCTCTCATAGGTAATTTGCTTACTGAGTTCTGCTTTAGAATACTTGGTTAAAAGAGAAATATCAGTCATGTCTATAGAAGAATTGTTCATCACTAAAGAGGCCATTTGCAGATTTTCGTATTCCCCAAGGGGAGCTTTAAATTGCGCTATTTCTATTTGATAATTAGAAAATGTAAACGGAACATATTTGGTAATTGTCTCGGGGTCGGTAGCTACATCTTTTAAATGAAGACCTAAAGATGCTACTGAAATGAGTTCAATTTCTTCATTGGCGTCCCAAATTTCCACAACACCAGATTCGAACTTTAATTCTTCAACAAAAATTTCTTTCAGGAGATTAATGGGATTGCTTTTGTTGGCAACTACGTTGTTAGGGTCTTTTGGGCAAGTTTTAAAATGAAGATGAGGTGTTGACAGTGTCAAGGTTTTTATATGAACAGACTTTTGAAAAAGTATTTTCCAGTAACTAAATCCTTCAATGGAAAGCTCGTTGGCATTTACTCTTATTTCGCACGAAGAGGTTTGCTTGCCTAAACTGACTACGGCAACGTCGGTAAAAGCAATGTTGCCCTCTAATAGGTTTATTGCAAGTTCATCATATGAAAAATTAATGTGATCGGGTACTTTTCGCTCTAAAAAACTGATGATTTCATGCTTCATTTTCCATTCGGCAAGCATATAACTACCTATGGAGAAAATGAGAATAACAACTAGCCACTTTAAAATCTTTGACATAAGGTAAAAGTTAGAGCGTAACAAAAGGTAAAGCACCTATTTGTTGAGAAGTAGATTCTAAAATGGGATTTAGGACCTTGCTACTTATAAGGCTTTTCTATACCCGCGCTGTCAGGGTCCATATATTGTTTAAAATCCGATGCGCTGGTAAGTTCTATGAAATCTTTTCCTTTAATGACAATGGCATTTTTTAAAAGACTAGGTTTTTTATCTAAAATTTTCAACCAACCATCATCATCTAAATTAACGGTTTTATCGCCATACTCATCCTTAAAATCCGGGTGGTCGGTATTTATCAATTCAGAGATGGTCTTGCCTAGGCCATCTGCCAGCTCTGCCCATTGGGTGCCGGTGACATTTGTCTTAGAGATATCTATTGTTAAATGTTCTTTACCAGAAGATTCCACGTAAGCGTTCAATTGCTTACCAATTGAATTTTCTGAACTGTAATAAAGGGTTATCTGTTTTTTATCCATAGCAATTACTCCCATCACTTTTTTTTAAAAGTACTCACAACCACAACGAGTAATTAACTCGTTTAAAACTAAAAATATCTTGAAAGGTTAATTAGGGGGTACGCCGCGCGATTTTATAGTATATTGTTGATAAACAATTTATAAGGTGGTGAATACTTTTTTTTGGGTTGCATATATAGCGGTAACGGTGTGGAGTATCGTCAATATTATTTTCAATGGATCAAGGGCAACTAAGATGATTAGTTGGTCTTTGTCTGTTATAATATTTCCTTTTTTGGGTCCGCTGTTATACTATTTGTTCGGTATTAACAGAAGAAAGTTCAAGCTGTTTAAATTAAAACAAACAGAGAAAAGACGATTATATTCTGAAACCTATAAAGAGTTGGAGGGCGGCGAACAAAGCGTTCATGATTTTGATGACTACAAGAGAGATAAATTAGCATCACTAATAAGAAAGAACAGTTATTTTGCCCCTTATGAAGGTAATGAGGTAACCTTGCTCAATAGTGGAGAAGAAGCCTTTGGAGCCATATTCAAAGCCATTAAAGGGGCTAAGAAATTCATACACATCCAATACTATATTTTAGAAGATGGAATGTTGTTAGACAAGTTTTATGAACTGTTCAAAGAGAAGGTAAAAGAAGGTGTAGAAATTAGAATGTTGTATGATTCTTTTGGTAGTAATTCAATGCGAGGTAAAAGAGTACAGCGATTTAAGGATATTGGGGTAAAAGCATTTTCTACGATGCCCATTCGTTTTGGAAACCTTCTGTTTACCCTTAACTATAGAAATCACAGAAAAATTGTAATCATAGACGGTAACGTTGGTTTTACCGGTGGTTTCAATGTGTCCGATAAGTATATGAAGCCAGTGTCAGAGCTGGGAATATGGCAAGATTTGCATGTACAGATCAAAGGGCCGGCAGTAAATAGCTTGCAGCGTGTTTTTGTAAAGGATTATCATTTTGCAGGTAAAGAAGAATTGTTGCTACAGGATAAATATTTTCCCAAAGTAGACTCTTCTGGCAAAACGGTTGCGCAGATTATTTCAAGCGGACCAGATTCTAGATACCCTGCAATTATGCAGCAATATTTGGCAATGATCAATATAGCCACAAAGAGTATTTGCATTGCCAACCCTTATTTTATCCCTGGTGAGCCGGTCTTGGAAGCCATAAGAATTGCGGCATTGAGCGGAGTAAAGGTCACATTGTTGACCCCTAAGATTTCAGATTCATTGTTAGCACAATATAGTATGTTTTCAACTTTTGAAGCATTACTTGAAGTGGGCGCCAATATATATTTAAGACCAGATTTTTCTCATAGCAAGGTCATTATTATTGATGGGGAAATAGTATCCGTAGGCTCAGGTAATTTTGATTACAGAAGTTTTGAGCACAATTTTGAGACCAATGCTATTTTATACGATAAAGAAAAAGCATCGCATATAGAAAAACTGTTTACAAAACACTGTACGGAAGAAGTCAAAGTAGATTTAGAAAAATTTAGGCAGAGGTCACCGTTCAGTAAATTTTTAGAAGGGCTTGCCAAATTCTTTAGTCCGCTTTTATGATTACATCAGCATCCATCAATAAATTAAACTATTTAATCTTATTTATATTCAGTTTCCCTATGGTTGCATCTGCACAACATATAATTCCAGAAGTAATAACCCAAGAAGCAAAAATTGCGCTTTCCCATTATCCGGAACTTACAGATGTTGCTATTGAATTTAAGTTCAAGAAGAACATTAAAAAGTCTACCATGCAGGCACAACCTTCTTTTTGGAGTGTTTTTAAATCAAAGAAAAACAGGTCATATAAAATATTGATAAGCGAAAGAATAAAAATTGCCGATTCTGTGTACTATACCAAAGACATTCCGTCAGAAATTATGATCGGATGGTTGGGTCATGAACTTGGGCATGTGATGGATTATCAACAGCGGAGTGGTTTGAATTTAATTGCATTTGGGTTTAAATATATAACCTCTAAAAATTATATACGTGAAGCAGAACGCCGTGCAGATTCTTATGCGGTAAACCACGGTATGGAAACCTATATACTAGCTACAAAAGAGTTCATTTTAAAGAAAGCTGGCTTAACCCAAAAATATGTGGATAGAATTAAGAATTTCTATCTATCCCCAGAAGAAATAATGGTATTGGTAGAAGAGAGAGACGCCGCACTTAACGAGTAGCTTAAATATTATGATGTTTTTTAACGAACTCTTCCCACTCGGCAAACTTTTCCTCTTTCATAACTCGCTCCATTTTTACTTGTCCGCCTTTCTTTTTGTTACTATCGTTCCAATCGTAAAAAACTTCTGGATTTACCGTGAATACTTTCACTCCTTTCAAAGCTTTAGACCTGGCAACCTTGTAATTTTTATTGGCAGCTTTTAATGATTTGTCAAGTTTTTCCGCAATCTTTTCAGGGTTTTGAGTAGTGGTAGTGCCTAGGTACCATGTATGGTAAAAACCATCATCGTACTTTTTTGCACAAAGGGTATATTCTGGTATTTCAATGTCAAAGGTTTCCATGATATCTTGTAGCGCATCATCCAATTTATTGACAGATAACTGTGAACCCACGGTGTTTAAGAAAAATTTGGTGCGCCCCGTAATTTTTATTTCGGCACGTTCCACATCTGTAAATTCTATGGTATCTCCAATTAGGTAACGCCAAGCACCGCTGACCGTACTGATAATGAGCACGTAGTTTTGTCCTTTTTCAACTTCAGAAAGAGTTAATGATGGTGCATCTTGAGCAAGAGAACCATCTTCAAGAATATAATCTGGATCAAAAGGAACAAACTCAAAGTAAATACCATTGTCGGTCACCAACTTCATGGCATCGGTTTCTGGTCTTGCTTGAAAGGCGATAAACCCTTCAGATGCCAAATAGGTATCAATTACCGTAACGGGTTTGCCCATTAAGGCGTTAAAACTCTTTTCGTAGGGACCAAAAGCCACTCCACCAGATGTGTAGACCTGTAGATTGGGCCATATTTCATGAATGTTGTTAAGGTTGTGTTTTTTAATGACCTCCTTCAGCATTAGTTCTATCCAAGAAGGAATTCCGCTTAACGCTCCAATGTCCCAGTCCGCAGCCTTTTCGGCAATCTTTGCAACGCGTTCGTCCCAATCATCAATTTGGGCAATTTCCTTTCCAGGTTTATAATAACCACTAAACCATGACGGAATGTTACTGGCACTAATACCACTGATTTCACCTTCTAAATGATCATCGTTTTCAACCAAATCCGTAGAACTGCCCAGCATTAAAATGCCGGTTTCAAAGAAATCTGCCGGAAGATCGAAGTTTGAAATGGCCAGCACCTGCTTTATACCTGCTTGTCTTATGGCATCTATCATGGCATCTGTTACGGGAATACGTTTACTTGTTTTTCCAGTAGTACCGGAACTCAGTGCAAAATAATCGGGACTACCCGGCCATGTGACATTGGTTTGTCCCTCATGTAATTTATGCCACCAAGCGTCATTGATCTGATTATAATCAAAATAAGGAACAGCATTACGAAATGCCTGTTGAGGGTTGTTACTCTCTAGAATATCTTCAAACGCATACGCTTTACCAAAAGAAGTGTCTTTTGCCGTTTCCAATAGGTTTTGAAGCACAGACTTTTGATCTTCAATAGGGTTGTCTTCACCGGCAATTTTATCGGTAACATTGATAACCCCTTTAATAAAGTTTCCTATGATATTCATGAGCCAAAAGTGTTTCTAGATTAATGGCTATAAAGGTAGGTCTGGGTAGAGATAAAGATTAACCCTAATCTGAAATATGTGGACTTTATTAAGCTTTATTTGAAAATAAGCAAGATTTAACTAAGCATAATAAGCACCGCACCTACAGCGGTCAACACCAAAATCATTTTTCTGAAAAATGCTTCTTTAATGTATTTAATAAATTTGACCCCTACGAAGAAACCCAATAGAATGCCAGGCAAGAGCATCAAGTTTAATTGTAACGACTCTACGGAAATGGTTTTCCAAACAAAAAAGTGAAAGGGTAGTTTAATAATGTTTATGATCAAGAACAACCAAGCCGCAGTGCCAATAAAATGATTTTTAGGTAGGCGCATGGCTAAAAAATAAATATTGGAAAAGGCCCCCGCCAAATTTCCCACCATGGTGGTAATACCTGCAATGGTACCAATAGAACCTGCAAACGACCAATGTGATGGTACGTTCTTGTCTTTTTTACGGTCCCAATAGAACATCATACCTACGGTAATGATGATGATGATGGCCATACCTATTTTAAAAAATTTCTCAGGCAATTCATTGCCAATAAAAACCCCTATTAAAAGTCCGACCAACATCCATGGCAATACTTTAAAAACATATTTCCATTGTGTGTATCGGTTATAGTAAATTACTGCAAAAATATCGGCGAGAACCAGTAACGGTACTACCATACCCGTGGATTGTCTTGCGCCAAATGCCAACGCCATGATCGTAACGTTTAAAACGGCAATGCCTTTTATTCCCGCTTTGGATAATCCTATGATAAAGGTGGCTATAGAAGCAAGAATCCAGGCCGTTGGGGTAATTTCAGAAGTTATTGATAGTAGCACGTAGTACGTTTAGCGTATTAGATATAAAAATGTCCTAAAATAATATATCTTTAACAATCAACCTAAAACCAACTTATGGAACTCAGTACATTAGACTATGCATTTATTATAGTTTTCTTCTCTCTTGTCTTAGGAATAGGAGTATATGTGTCAAAGAAATCAGGTAAAAACTCTTCAGAATTTTTTCTATCAGGCCGTACTATGCCGTGGTGGCTATTAGGTCTTTCAATGGTAGCGACGACATTTTCAACAGATACCCCCAATTTGGTGACAGATATTGTTCGTACTAATGGAGTTTCGGGGAACTGGGTGTGGTGGTGTTTTTTGATTACCGGTATGTTGACCGTTTTCGTTTATGCCAAACTTTGGCGTAAATCTAACGTAAATACAGATTTAGAGTTTTATGAAATGCGCTATGGTGGTAAGCCGGCAAGTTTTTTAAGAAAGTTCAGGGCAGTTTATTTGGGCGTTATCTTTAATGTGATTACCATGTCTGCGGTAACTTTGGCAGCAATTAAAATAGGTAGTATAATGCTGGGTCTAGAACCATGGCAAACCGTGGTCAGTGCAGGTCTTATAACGGTTACCTTTAGTGCCTTAGGCGGATTCAAAGGTGTGGTATATACAGATTTCCTTTTGTTTTTTGTTGCCATGGCCGGTGCCATAGGAGCAGCATATTATTTAGTGAATATTCCTGAAGTTGGAGGAATTGAAGCTTTAATGGCGAATGAAAATGTAACAGAGAAATTGAACATATTGCCAGATTTCAGTAACAAGAAAGCATTGATAACTTTATTCATAATACCGCTGGCCGTACAGTGGTGGAGTTCTTGGTATCCAGGTGCTGAGCCAGGCGGTGGTGGTTATATTGCTCAACGTATGTTGGCAGCAAAAGATGAGAACCATGCTATTGGGGCAACCTTCTTTTTTAACATTATGCACTACGCATTAAGACCTTGGCCATGGATTTTAGTGGCATTGGCATCTATTGTAGTATACCCGGATCTAGCAAGTATACAAGAAGCTTTCCCTAATGTAACGGCAGATAAATTAGGTCATGATTTAGCATATTCGGCAATGTTGACCAAACTACCAAGCGGATTGTTAGGAGTTGTTTTAGCATCTTTGGTGGCGGCCTACATGAGTACCATTAGTACCCAATTGAACTGGGGCTCTTCATATATCGTTTATGATTTTTATAAACAACAGATTAATCCTAATGCATCTGAAAAGCGATTGGTAGCAGTAGGTAGAATTTCAACCGTAGTATTAATGATATTCAGTGCTGCACTGGCATTATTGCTACAAAACGCATTACAGCTGTTCGATGTGCTATTGGCATTCGGAGCAGGTACAGGGCTGATTTTTATACTTAGATGGTTCTGGTGGAGGATTAATGCATGGAGTGAGATTACGGCAATGTTTGCATCGGGTATTATTTCGATCATCTTAAAATTAACTCCAGTAGGTGCATATTTATTTGCTACCGAAACAGGTTTGTTGCCAGATTGGTCAGAATATATATTTATAGTAGTGGTAACAACCATTATTTGGTTGATCGCTACATTTATGACGCAGCCAGAGTCTAATGAAACGTTGAGAAGCTTCTACAGAAAAATACAACCAGGTGGACCGGGTTGGTCCAAAGTAGTTGATGAAGCAAAAACCGATGCAGTGGAAATTGTAAAGGATAAAGAAAAATGGAGCGTGCCTGCAGGGGTAACCGCAATGTTATTAGGTGTATTATTGATCTATTCGATCATGTTCGCTACCGGATATTGGATCTATGGTAGAACTACCCAAGCAATCGTATTAACGGTTGTTTCAATAATAGCAGGTGTATTGCTGGTAAAAGCATGGAATCGCTTAAAAGGCAATATTTTATAAGATCAGCATGAAGAAGGACAGAATTGTTTCGGTCGACATCTTTAGAGGAGCTACCATACTGTTAATGGTATTGGTGAATACACCAGGAACATGGTCAAATGTGTACGGGCCTTTTTTACATGCAGATTGGCACGGTTATACACCAACAGATTTGGTTTTTCCGTTCTTCTTGTTCATTGTTGGTACATCAATAGCCTTTTCCTATAAGAACAGAACGGTTGATGTAAAAGCATATAAAAAAATTGCGATCCGGGCATTGAAGTTAATTGCTTTGGGTCTTTTCTTAGGGGCATTTTTAATTCATTACTCATTCTTTAAAAATTTCAAGGACATTAGATTTCCTGGGGTATTACAACGTATAGGAGTGGTATTCTTTTTAACAGCTATTTTGTTTATTAACCTAAGTTGGAAAAAACTAATTTGGGTAACGGCGGTATTACTAATAGGATATTGGTTATTAATGACGTTCGTTCCTGTAGAAGGAGTGGCATCCACCTTGGAAAGAGCACCCAATAATTTGGCAAACTGGATAGATGTAAAAGTTTTTGGTACGCATAACTATAAGGCAGATTACGATCCAGAAGGCTTGTTAAGTACAGTACCAGCTATTGCCAGTTCTTTATTAGGGGTATTTACAGGATTGATACTAACCGCTAAGCAAGAAAAGAAAGCCACTATTCTAATGGGCATAGGCGGTAGCTTCTTGATCATAGGGCATATGTGGGATCTAGTGTTCCCCATTAACAAAGCACTATGGACAAGCAGTTTTGTATTGGTCACTGCAGGTTGGGCAAACCTTATTTTGGCACTTATATATTACCTGACAGATGTAAAGAAAATTGAATTTGGATCTATATTCAGATATGCAGGAGCAAATGCTATTGTAATATATTTTCTTTCTAGCTTCATTAGCAAGGTGATGGGTCAAATACAAGTGGGCGACACCTCATTACACGGTTGGTTGTTTCAAAAAGTATATGTCCATGACTTTCTTGCGCTAGAAACTTCATCCTTATTATATGGGCTAAGTGTAGTACTGTTCTATAGTCTTGTGGGCTATATCCTATATCAGAAAAAGATATTTATAAAGGTGTAGCAATAGGCTTACTTAATCATCAATTTTGCTACGTACTTGCCAATAACATCAAATTCCAAGTTTACAATGGTGCCCGGTTTATAGGTGTTAAACCTAGTGTGTTCGTAGGTGTAAGGTATAATGGCAACTTCAAAAGTATTCTTGCCAGAATTAACTACGGTTAAGCTTGTACCATCTATAGTAATAGAACCTTTTTCAATAGTGGGGTTACCAGTTGCCGCATCATAGGTGAAAGAGAAAATCCAGCTTCCATTATCTTCTCGAACACTTGTACATTCCCCGGTCTGATCTACATGGCCTTGAACAATATGCCCATCTAATCTAGAGCCCAAGATCATAGCACGTTCAAGGTTGACCGTATCATTTATCTTAAGTGTATCAAGGTTGGTTTTACTCAACGTTTCGGCAATTGCGGTAACCGTATAAGTAGTATCCGTAAGGCTAACGACAGTTAAACATACACCGTTATGAGCTACGCTTTGATCAATTTTAAGCTCTGGAGTTAAACTAGATGCTATCGTAATGTCCAAGTTGCCACCTTTAGGTTCAAGAGCGGTGACCTTACCTAATGTTTCAATAATTCCCGTAAACATGTGTCGTTTAATTTAAGTAATTTTGAAAATTCAAAATTGAGTACAAAGGTACAGATTATCATGGACGAAAATAGGAAAATAAGGTTAGGTATCTCTATAGGAGACTTAAATGGTATAGGTTGTGAGGTCGCTTTAAAAACATTCGAGGACAGTAGAATGTTAGATTTTTGCACACCGGTTATTTTTGCCTCAAATAAGACCGTTTCCTTTCAAATGAAACAATTAAAATTAAATATTGCTTTCAATGGTATACCTCATGCTTCAAAAGCAATAGATAATAAAATCAATATTGTAAATGTTTGGAAAGAAGTGCCTAGGGTTGATTTTGGTCAAGCGACCAAAGCAGGTGGCGAGTATGCTATTAAATCATTAAAAGCAGCAGTGGAGGCTTTAAAGAATGGAGATATAGATGTATTGGTAACGGCACCCATAAATAAGAACAATATACAATCTGAGGAGTTTAATTTTCCAGGGCATACAGATTTTTTAGCGCAAGAACTAGAAGGTGAAAGTTTAATGTTTATGGTTACAGATACGTTAAAGGTTGGTTTGCTTACAGATCATGTGGCCGTAAAAGACGTATCTGCCGCTATAGTGCCTAGGTTAATACGTGATAAGATCAACACCATAGAGAAATCATTGAAAATGGATTTCGGTATTCGCAAGCCAAAAATAGCTTTGCTGGGTATTAATCCGCATAGTGGTGATAATGGAGTAATAGGCAAAGAAGATGATGAAGTTTTAAAACCTGTCATAAAAGAAATGGCCGAAAAGGGACATTTGGTCTTTGGTCCATATTCTGCCGATAGTTTTTTTGGTTCTGACGCCTATAAAAAATTCGATGCCATTTTAGCGGCATATCACGATCAAGGTCTTATACCTTTTAAAACAATATCGTTTGGGCAAGGAGTCAATTTTACCGCCGGATTGAATAAAGTAAGAACTTCACCCGATCACGGTACCGCATTTGAGATAGCTGGTAAAGGTGTTGCAGATGAAAGTTCTTTTAAAGAAGCTGTGTTCATGGCATTGAACATTTTTAAGAACAGAACAGAATATCAAGAGCTAACACAAGATGTATTAAAAAAGCAGCGTTTAAAGAGAGAACGTTAAATTTTGGTACAATAAAAAAGTTATAAAGATAAATAGTTGATAACTATTGTCTTTTATTAAAATAATAGTATCTTTGCACCCGCCTTTTATGGGCGATTAGTGTTAATTTAAGTGTGTACGTGATGAAGCAAAAGGAGTTCAATATTCCTTTCTCAGGTTTGAAGCAAGGAAAACACAACTTTAATTACCAGATTGACAATACGTTCTTTGATTCTTTTGGATACGATGAATTTAACGCAGCCAGCATCAGTTTAGATGTAGTACTTCATAAAACAAGTACAATGATGGAGGTTGATATGAACGCATCGGGAACAGTTAATGTAGCTTGTGATATTACCAGTGAACCATACGATCAGTCCATAAGTGGAGATTTACATTTGGTGGTAAAATTCGGTGAGGAGTATAACGATGAAGATGATGAAATTTTGATTCTTCCTCATGGTGAACATCAATTGAACATTGCACAGTATGTGTATGAAATGTTGGTGTTGGCGGTTCCGCAAAAAAGAATACACCCTGGTATTGAAGATGGCACTTTACAATCTGAAGTGTTGGATAAATTGAACGAGCTTCAACCAAAAGAGAAAAGATCAAACAAAGAAGAAAACGATCCCAGATGGGATGAATTAAAGAAACTATTAACGGATAAATAAGGTTTAAATGGCACATCCTAAAAGAAAAATTTCCAAAACAAGGAGAGACAAGAGAAGAACTCATTATAAAGCGGTAGCACCTACTTTAGCAAAAGATTCTACTACAGGTGAAACACACCTTTACCATAGAGCACATTGGCACGAAGGTAAATTACATTATAGAGGTCAAGTTTTGGTTGATAAAACCGAAGAAGCAGAAGCTTAAGACTTTTTTACAATATACTAAGCTCCCACTTCATTAGAAGTAGGGAGTTTTTTTTAGTCCAATTTGTATTTTATCACCTTGTAACTCAGATAATTTAAAAGGTTATAGCCTTAGTGCTATCAATTGCAATTTTTCAAAAACCCGATAACTTTAGGCGAAAAGTCGTTGAAAATCACTAATTTTCATGACTTTTGACTCGTTTTTTAAGTTTTTTACAAGAAAGCAAATAAAGTATGACCAAAATTACAGCAGCTATTACCGCAGTAGGAGGCTATGTTCCCCAGTTTGTAATGACGAACAAAATGCTTGAGGAAATGGTTGACACCAATGATGAATGGATTACTACCAGAACAGGTATTAAGGAAAGAAGGGTGTTAAAAAAGGAAGAAGGGGAAGGTACTTCATATTTAGCCATTAAAGCGGCCCAAGACCTTATGGAAAAGAAAGGGCTTGATGCTGCCGAAATAGATTTGGTCATTGTAGCAACAGCTACACCAGATAGTATGGTAGCTTCTACGGCAGCTTTCGTAGCTTCTGAAATTGGGGCTGTAAACGCCTTTGCTTATGATTTATTAGCGGCATGTTCCAGTTTTCTTTTTGGAATGTCAACGGTTGCCGGGCATATTGAGACAGGTAGATATAAAAAGGTATTACTTATAGGTGCAGATAAAATGTCATCTATAATAGATTATACAGATAGAACAACCTGTATAATTTTCGGTGATGGTGCCGGAGCAGTACTTTTTGAACCTAATACCGAAGGCTTGGGTCTACAAGATGAATACCTTAGGGCAGATGGTACAGGAAGACAGTTTTTAGGCATGGAAGGCGGTGGATCTTTAATGCCGGCCACAATTGAAAGTGTAACCAATAAAAAGCACTATATTTTTCAGGAAGGAAAAACAGTGTTCAAATTTGCGGTTTCAAATATGGCAGATGTAGCGGCCAAGATCATGGATAGAAATGATCTTACCGAGTCAGACGTTGACTGGTTGGTGCCACATCAAGCTAATAAGAGAATCATTGATGCCACAGCAAAAAGAATGGGTGTAGATGATTCAAAAGTGTTGATGAATATTCAGCGCTACGGTAATACCACATCCGGTACATTACCACTTTTACTTTTCGACTACGAAAAACAGCTTAAAAAAGGGGATAACTTGGTTTTCGCAGCCTTTGGTGGCGGCTTTACCTGGGGTTCTATCTACCTTAAATGGGCGTATAACTAACATCAACTACCAATTATAACTTAGAGAAATATGGATATTAAAGAAATTCAAAGCCTTATCAAGTTTGTTGCCAAGTCTGGCGCTAGCGAGGTAAAACTCGAGACGGATGATATAAAGATTACCATCCGTACCGGAAGCTTAACTGGTAATTCTGAGCCAACCTATGTGCATACAATGCCTATGGCTCAACCTGCCGTACCTGCTCCTGTAGCAGCTGCACCGGCAGAAGTAGCTGCACCTGCAGCGGCCGCATCTGAAGCTGAGCAGAAAAAAGCGGATGATGATAAATACATCACGATCAAATCTCCGATCATTGGTACTTTCTACAGAAAACCTTCTCCTGACAAACCAGTATTTGTTGAGGTAGGAGATACTATAGGGACCGGCGATGTACTTTGTGTTATTGAGGCAATGAAATTGTTCAATGATATAGAATCTGAAGTTTCTGGTAAAATTGTCAAGATTTTGGTAGATGACTCTTCTCCAGTTGAGTTTGATCAGCCATTATTTTTGGTAGACCCTTCTTAACTAAATTTTGAGTAGTCATTGTTAGATGCCGTTATTGAACGGTGTGTAAGAATCATGTAGAACCAAGAACTTAAAATTTAAAAGATGTTTAAAAAAATACTGATTGCCAATAGGGGAGAAATCGCTTTGCGTGTTATCCGTACCTGTAAAGAAATGGGTATTAAAACGGTAGCCGTTTATAGCAAGGCCGATGAAGAAAGTTTGCATGTTCGTTTTGCAGATGAAGCTGTATGTATTGGTCCTGCCGCTAGTAGCGAATCTTATTTAAAGATCCCTAACATTATTGCTGCTGCTGAAATAACCAATGCAGATGCAATACACCCAGGGTACGGTTTTCTATCTGAAAACTCAAAGTTCTCACGTATCTGTGCAGAACACGATATAAAATTTATTGGAGCATCTGGCGATCAAATTGATCGTATGGGTGATAAGGCTACGGCCAAGCAAACCATGAAAGAGGCAGGTGTACCTTGTGTACCTGGTTCAGATGGTCTTTTAAAAGATGTTGCCGATGCCAAGAAAGTAGCCAAAAAAATGGGCTACCCGGTAATGATCAAAGCAACTGCCGGTGGTGGTGGTAAAGGTATGCGTGCCGTAATGTCTGAAGACAAAATGGAAGAGCTTTTTGATAGTGCCGTAAATGAGGCTACCGCTGCCTTTGGTAACGGTGGTATGTATATGGAAAAGCTGATCGAAGAACCTCGTCACATTGAAATTCAAATTGTCGGTGATCAATTCGGTAAGGCATGTCACTTATCAGAAAGAGACTGTTCAGTACAACGTCGTCACCAAAAGTTAACGGAAGAGACTCCTTCACCTTTCATGACAGACAAGTTAAGGGAGCAAATGGGTGAGGCTGCGGTTAAAGCTGCAGAGTACATAAAATATGAAGGTGCAGGTACCATTGAATTTTTGGTAGACAAGCACCGTAAGTTCTATTTTATGGAGATGAATACACGTATTCAGGTAGAGCACCCAATTACGGAGCAGGTTATAGATTATGATTTAATTCGTGAGCAAATATTGGTAGCCGCTGGTGTGCCAATTTCTGGTAAGAACTATCTTCCAAAACTACACTCTATAGAATGTAGAATTAATGCAGAAGATCCTTATAATAATTTTAGACCATCGCCAGGTAAGATTACGACCTTACATACACCAGGTGGTCATGGAGTTCGTATGGACACCCACGTGTATAGTGGGTACAGTATTCCTCCAAATTACGATTCAATGATCGCTAAGTTGATTACCACCGCCCAAACTAGGGAAGAGGCAATCAATAAAATGAAACGCGCCTTAGATGAGTTCGTAATTGAAGGGATCAAAACCACCATACCTTTTCATAGGCAATTAATGGATCACCCAGATTATTTGGCGGGTAATTATACTACGGCCTTTATGGATGATTTTAAAATGGATCCTCCAAAAGAACATTAATAAAAACTCCAACAGCAATGTTGGAGTTTTTTTGTTCTATTTTGTGATGGAATTTCTATCTTATATCACAATCAAAATAGTACAATGAATCTAAGCTACTGGGAACGTACATCATGGTTTTCTAATATCGATTTTACAATCGTGGGTAGTGGTATAGTAGGTTTAAATTGTGCTTTAGAATTGCGTAGGCAACATCCAAAAGCACATATTCTAGTACTGGAAAAAGGAAAACTGCCGCAAGGCGCTAGTACAAAGAATGCTGGTTTTGCCTGTTTTGGCAGTATTTCGGAAATCTTATCGGACCTTAAAACACATACAGAACTAGAAGTGGTGCAATTGGTACAAGATAGGTTCAATGGCATACAATCGCTTCGTACTATTTTGGGTGATGCTGCCATAGGATATCAAAATAATGGTGGACATGAATTATTTCTGGAAAAAGATTTAGCCTTATATGAGAGATGTATACAGAAGATGAAAGCCATCAATGAGTTACTATACCCTGTGTTTAAGAAGAATGCTTTCAAAATAGCTCCAAATGATTTTGGTTTTAAAGGGCTTCATAAAAACTACATTTCACAAGTTTTTGAAGGACAAATAAACACGGGTAAAATGATGTGTTCTTTGGTACAATTGGCGCATCAAAAAGGCATCAGAATCCTAAATTCTACACAGGTAAAAACATTTGAAGATTCAGGCTCGTCCGTAACGGTTAAAACAGACGACATAGAATTTGTGACCAAGAAATTGTTAATAGCCACAAATGGTTTTGCCGCCCAATTACTATCGGAAAATGTAAAACCGGCAAGAGCACAAGTGTTAATTACAAAACCGATAAATAATTTGGCCATTAAAGGCACGTTCCACTTAGAAGAAGGGTATTATTATTTTAGAAATATTGATGACCGTATTTTATTGGGCGGCGGAAGAAATCTAGATTTTAAAACAGAGGAGACTACCGAGTTTGGAACTACAAGTTTGGTAGGAAATAAACTAAAAGAGCTGCTTGCCAATATCATTTTACCTGAAACGGCATTTGAAATAGATTATAGTTGGAGCGGTATTATGGGTGTTGGTCAACAAAAGAAACCCATTGTAAAACAAGTATCTGCTAATGTATTTTGTGGTGTGCGTTTAGGTGGTATGGGCATTGCCATAGGTACCACAATTGGTAAAAAATTAGCACGTTTGGTCAGCGAATAAATGCACCATTTAACCTGTTTTTTTAAATCTTGTCCAAAAGAGAGGTGTACTCTTGTTTTTATTTATAAATTGTATGCCCCCTCAGATTATCTATTACCCTAAATGCGCTTATAAGTTTGCCCTAGAACAGTGAACTTTTAAGAAGGTTTGTAATAGCATGTATACTATATGAGAACATTATTTAATAGAATTGCTACGGCTGTGCTATCAGTTGTATTGGGTTTTACTTGTTTAACAAGTTGTGGATTGACAAAAACCGATTATCAGCGAGAATATGCCAGGGTATGGAAAGAGCATATTAAGAGCGAAGCATGGAAACAATCTCTCATTTCAAATAATGAGTATGCCAAAGATGATTTATATGCCAGTACAGACACTGAAGTGACTTTAGCAGAAGAGGAAACAAAGGTTTCCGGATTCAATGCCACATATGAGTCTTTAGTTTCAAAAGCCTATTTTAAAATTATTACCGAAGCGGAAAAAGCAGATGCTAAAATTACAGCAGACTACAAGATGCTAAAGGATAATGAAACAGCACTAAAAGTAGACAAGAAGAGGGCACAAGCGATTACAAATCGCTATGAAGCACATAAAGCAATGCTTAGCGGGTTAAAATCTTGGAATATTTTTAGCGAAGACCGCTCTGGTGATTTGGAATATTTTAAGGCAGAAAATGAAATTGAGATTCAAAAGATGCTCAGTGCTGGTGAAAGTGATAATCAAATTGTAAATTACTTGATCTATAAACTGGCAGATCTGTATCACATTGAAGGAAATTGATTCACTTAAAAATCTAAAAAAAGACGCTTACAACTTTTGTGTTCTTTTCGTTAACGAGAGGTTGGCGAGAATTCAAGGTCAGATCAAGGAACTTGAAACGGCTTTAACCTCAGAGACCAAAAGTAGTGCTGGTGACAAGCATGAAACCGGTCGTGCCATGATTCAGTTAGAACGGGAAAAACTAGGGCAGCAGCTGGCTGAACTTGAAAAAACCCAGCAACTATTATCTAAGGTCCCAAAGGAAGGAAATGCAGAAACTGTAGGTTTGGGAAGTCTTGTCATTACAGACTCGTTCATATATTTCATTGCTATATCAGCAGGCGAATTTAAGGGTACGGGTAAGTCCGTCTACTGTATTTCTGCGGCAACGCCTATTGGTAAGCTTGTCTTTGGTAAAAAAGTAGGGGATGTTTTTAGTTTTAATGGTAAAGAACTAACTATCATTGATGTTCATTGATGAACCTTTGTGCTTAAATTTTAGCTAACTTATAGTGCTATATTAAATAGCTTTTTTTAATCACAGGTAACATTTGATTCAAGTAAATTTTTAGTCAGTAAATCATGGAAATATTCTACTTACTTATTGCGGTCATTGCCATAATTATATTGACGACTAAGCTTAAGATCCATGCTTTTTTAGCCTTGTTTATCATATCTATTTTATATGGGATTTTTGCTGGTATGCCTTATGGCGATATCATTACATCTATAAATGATGGTTTTGGGGGTACACTTGGTAAAATAGGGCTGATTATTGTACTGGGAGTAATTATTGGTGCATTTTTGGAGCATACCGGTGGTGCATTTGCAATTGCAGAAAAAGTCTTGGGGTGGATAGGTAGAAAACGGGTACCCACGGCAATGGGTATTATTGGTTATATCGTATCTATTCCGGTATTTGCAGATAGTGGTTTTATGTTGCTACATCCTCTGAATAAAAGTCTTTCCAAGAAAGCCAAAATCTCCATTGCCGGTCCGGCAATAGCATTGGGTTTGGGTTTAATGGCGTCGCACACTATGGTACCACCAACACCCGGTCCTATAGCGGCGGCAGGTATTTTGGGTGCAGATTTAGGTTTGGTCATCGCATTTGGATTTCCCACCAGTATAGTCGCTTTGGTTGTCGGTATCATATTTGCCAAAAAGTATGCTTCAAAAACAATGATAACGCCCAATGTTGAAGATGCGCTAGAAGCAGAACAAGAAATTAAAGATTCGCCAAGCGCTTTAAAGGCCTCTATTCCTATTTTGGTCCCTATTTTATTAATTGTCTTAAAATCCGTCTTGAATTCCATGAACATTGGTCAAGAAAACGGACTTTTGGATTTCATCAATTTTGTGGGTGAGCCGGTTATTTCTTTATTGATCGGCGTATTCTTATGTCTGCTCTTGCCCAAAAAATTAAATTACGATATGCTTTCTTCTGCGGGGTGGGTAGGTAAGGCTATCAAAGACGCTGCGTCTATACTTTTAATTACTGGGGCTGGAGGAATTTTTGGTAAAATTTTACAGAACTCGGGCATAGCCGATATTCTAGGGCAAACCTTGACCGATTATAATATGGGTATCTTTCTTCCTTTTGTTTTAGCTGCGGCCTTAAAAACTGCACAAGGTTCATCTACCGTAGCATTGGTAACTACGGCATCTATCATAATGCCTATGATGTCCTCTTTGGGTTTTGATACAGAAATACAAAAAGCTTTGGTCGTAGTGGTTATTGGGGCGGGTTCTGCGGTAATTTCCCATGCGAACGACAGCTTTTTTTGGGTAGTAACACAAATGAGTGGTATGAACGTAAAAACAGGATATCGACTTTTTGGATTAGGTACGGGCGTTCTTGGTCTTACAGGAGCAATAACTGTATTTGTATTCTACACTATATTCGTTTAAAAATACAGCGTTTAATAATCTGGTTTACTTCGGTTGTTTTTTTTGAGCGAAGCAATTTTCTTGCTTTTCAATCTTTTTTCTATAGAAGAACGGGTGGGCTTACTTTTCTTTCGTGCTTTGGGTACGATCAATGATTTTTCCAGAAGCTTAAAAAATCTTTTAATGACCAAGTCTTTATTCTTGTGTTGGCTCCGGGATTCATCGCACTGTAAAATCAAAACGCCCTCTTTGCTGAGTTTGTTGCCTAATTTTAAAAGAAGCCTTTTTTTCTGTCGTTCTGTGAGTCCGTCAGAAGCTGCTATCTGAAACGACAATTCTACTTTAGAAGATACTTTATTTGCATGCTGACCACCGGGACCACTACTTCTAATAGCTTTAAACTGGAGTTCATTAAGAATTTGTTCTTGGTTCACAATATGCTTTTTGTAAATGTAGTCAAAAAGTAAAGCGTTCTATGTAGTGGCGTAATAGATACTATACTATGAATTTGAAAACATAGCTATTACTCTATAGATTAGATGCAGCTTCTTGTATACGCTGATTGATGGTTTCAATGGCTACATTTAAAAACACCTCTTTCCCCTTAGGGTATAGCTTGTCCGCATTGAAATAGATAGTTTCATTGTCATCACTCTTGCTTTCGGTTAAATAATGACTGCCCATAGGATATGCTTTTTCTACGGTAACATGAAAACCAGAGGAGGGTGAAACCCTAAACTCATGTGCATAAACAATTATTTTTCTTTTGGTATTGGCATACGTTTTAAGCACATCTATAGAGATCATACTGGCTTCACCAAAGAGCGATGCTACATATAAGCTTTTAGGGTTTTTATATAACTCCATAGGTCTTGCCCTTGCAATGATCTTGTTATCACGTAGTACAACAGCTCTGTCTGCAAACGGTAGAACATCGTTAACATCATGCGTGGCAACAATAGTCGTAATTCTATGTTCTTTTAAGTAATTAAAGATGTTACGGCGTAAACTGTTCTTTAAAAAATTGTCAATATGGCTAAAAGGTTCATCTAAAAGCAATACCTCTGGTTTTTGAGCCAGAACCCTTGCCAGTGCTACACGTTGCTGTTGACCGCCACTAAGTGTCTTTACTTTTTTATCTGCAAATGCTGTGAGTTCTATCATCTCTAAAAGCTCTTGAGTTCTTTCCTTTAATTCATCTGGATAAAAAACAGAAAGGTATTGGCTAATATTTTCTGCCACAGAGATAAAAGGCATTAAATCAAAATCTTGAGAAAGATATTTCATAAAAGGCATACCTGGAACCAAGTTGAATGCAGGACCTAAAATTGGCTCATCTTCCCAAAAAATCTCACCTTGTTCCAGATCCATTAGCCCATACATTAACTTCAACAAGGTGCTTTTTCCGCAACCGCTTTCTCCAATGATAGCCACATGTTCACCACGTTGAATACGCAGATCGATAGACGCTAATACTGGAAGTTTGTCATAAGAAAATGATAGGTTCTCTACTCGTAACATGCTTTTGTGCTTAGAACTGTAAAATTGAAAAATCCGTTCCAATTTGAAACGGATTTTTCGATGATTTATTGATTTAAAAAAATATTTACTCCTTAAATTCCTTTAAAACAGTTTTATTGGGTAGCTCTGAGTATCCCATATTAAATAGGGTGAACCCAAAAATATCGGCATATTGTTCAATGGTTTTGCTAACTGGTGTACCTGCTCCATGACCTGCATTGGTTTCTATACGGATTAAAGTTGGGTTAGACCCTGCTTGTTTTTCCTGTAGTTCTGCCGCAAACTTAAAACTATGTGCAGGCACTACCCTATCGTCATGATCGCCGGTAGTTACCAAGGTTGCAGGGTATGCAGTACCTGCTTTTACATTATGTACAGGGGAGTAGCCTTTTAAATACTGGAACATTTCGTCACTATCTTCTGCGGTACCATAGTCATAGGCCCAACCGGCACCAGCGGTAAATGTATGATAACGAAGCATATCCATTACACCCACTGCAGGTAGCGCTACCTGCATTAAATCTGGTCTTTGGGTCATTGTTGCGCCAACAAGTAAACCACCATTAGAGCCGCCACGAATTGCTAAATACTCCTTTGAAGTATAGTTGTTGTCCACTAAATATTCTGCAGCTGCGATAAAGTCATCAAAAACATTTTGCTTTTTAGTTTTTATTCCCGCATCATGCCATTTTTTGCCATATTCACCACCACCACGTAAATTGGGTACGGCGTAAATTCCACCCTGTTCCATCCAAACGGCATTACCGATGCTAAAAGACGGAGTTAAACTAACATTGAATCCACCGTAGGCGTACAGAATAGTCGGATTTTCACCATTAAGTTCGGTTCCTTTTTTATAGGTAATGATCATTGGTACTTTAGTGCCATCTTTAGAACTATAGAAAACCTGTTCCGAAGTATAGTTCTCAGGATTGAAATCTATATTCGGTTTCCAATACAGCTCATATGTACCACTTTCTACATTATATTTAAAAGTTGATCCCGGCGTATTGTAATTGGTAAATGAGAAATACAATTCCTTATCTTCCTTTTCACCACCAAAACCACCAACAGAACCAAGACCTGGTAATTCTACTTCACGTATAAGTTTGCCTTCATAATCATACTGAAAAACCTTTGAGATAGCATCAACCATGTATTCTGCAAAGAAATAGCCACCACCTGTATTGGGGTTCAATACATTTTCGGTTTCTGGGATAAAATCTACCCAATTTTTAGCTTCGGGGTTACTGGCATCTACCGTTACTATTTTTTTATTGGGAGCATTTCTATTGGTTACAATGTATAGTTTTGAACCAACATTGTCAATTACATAGTTGTCAGATTCCGTGTTTTCAACCATAGGTATCAACAATCCATTTGGATCTTCAAGGTTTCTTATAAACAATTTGTTTCCAGAAGTAGAAACCGATGCACTGATCAATAAGTACTTGTTGTCCTCAGTAACACTGGCACCAATATAACGATGTTTTTCTGTAGGTGTACCGCCAAAAATAAGTTCATCATTTTTTTGTGGAGTACCCAGTTTATGATAGTATACTTTATGTTGATCTGTTTTGGCAGAGAGTTCGCTACCTTTTGGTTTGTCATAACTAGAATAGTAAAAACCATCATTTCCTTTCCAAGAAAGTCCGCTGAATTTTATATCAATTAAGGTATCCTCTACAACCTCTTTGGTTTCGGCATTGAGAATAATAGCTTTTCGCCAATCGCTACCACTTTCTGAAATGAGATAGGCAGCTAAAGATCCATCTTTGGTAAAACTTAATCCTGCTAAAGAAGTGGTGCCATCTTCAGAAAAGGTATTGGGGTCTAAAAAAACCTCAGGTTCTTCATCTCCTTTAGCCCTATATACAACATATTGATTTTGTAGGCCGTCATTCTTATAGAAATAGGTGTAATCTCCCTTTTTGAACGGAGACCCTAATTTCTCATAATTCCATAATTTTTCCAATCGGTTTTTAAGGTCGTTTCTAAATGGAATTTTTTCTAGGTAGCCAAATGTAGTTTTGTTTTGATCTTTTACCCAAGCTTCTGTCTCTGGGCTTCTATCATCTTCAAGCCAGCGGTATGGATCTTTGACCTCGGTGCCAAAATAAGTGTCTACGGTATCTACTTTTGCGGTAACAGGGTAATTCACGATAATGGGTTCTGGTTTAGATTCGTTTTTACAAGAAGAAATTAGCGCAACAGCAAAGAGCGCCGGTATAACATTTTTCATGTGTAGTTCAGTTTGTACTAAAATACCATAAAAAAACCTTCAAAACTGTGAAGTTTTGAAGGTTTTAACGTTCTAAGGGTATAAATTAAACTAAGCCTTTTTCTACTAAATATTCAGAAATTTGAACAGCGTTTGTTGCGGCACCTTTTCTAAGATTATCTGCTACGATCCACATATTCAAAGTGTTTCTTTGAGTTTCATCTCTACGTAAACGCCCAACGAATACCTCATCTTTGTCATGAGCATAAATTGGCATTGGGTAGGTATTGGTATCTGGGTTGTCTTGTACCGTAACACCTGGCATTTCGTTCAATAATTGGCGCACCTCGTTTAATTCAAAATCATTTTCAAATTCCACGTTTACAGATTCTGAGTGCCCACCTGCCGTAGGAATACGAACAGCGGTTGCACTAACTGAGAATGTACGGTCATCAAGAATCTTCTGTGGCTCACGGGCCAGTTTCATTTCTTCTTTTGTATAACCATTTTCTAAGAACACATCGCAATGGGGCAGGGCATTTCTACCAATAGGATAAGGGTATGCCATTTCGCCCTGAACACCGGCAATTTCATTCTCCAGCTGTTTAACTGCTTTTACCCCCGTACCAGAAACAGACTGGTAGGTTGAAACGACCACACGTTTCATTTTATATTTTTTATGTAATGGGTGTAACGCCATGACCAATTGTATGGTAGAACAGTTGGGGTTGGCTATAATTTTATCTTCAGCGCTAAGCTCATGGGCATTGATTTCTGGAACCACTAATTTTTTTGTAGGGTCCATTCTCCATGCTGAAGAATTATCTACGACCGTAGTACCAACTTCGGCAAATTTTGGAGCCCATTCTAAAGAAGTGTCGCCACCGGCAGAAAATATGGCAATATTGGGTCTTGCAGCTACAGCATCTGCTAAGCCTATAACCGTATATTCATTTCCTTTAAAGGTCATTTTCTTACCTACGGAACGCTCAGAGGCAACCAATAATAATTCCGTTAACGGAAAATTACGTTCTGCCAATACTTTCAACATTACATCGCCTACCATGCCTGTGGCACCAATAACAGCTACTTTCATTTGTGAAACAATTATATTAAGCGGCAAAAATACGTATTACAAGTACTTGCACAAGCAAAAAAGAAAAGAATAATCAAAATATAACAAAATGTTTTATTTGTAACAATTAATTAGTAGAGTGGACTTGGATAGTGGATAAAAAAAGAACCGTCAATGTTGTTAGCGAAACAACGTTGACGGTTTAAATTAAAATAGGTTGCAGTGCAACGGTTCCCTTTTCCAAGGGTATATCTTAAATTATTTTTTTAAAGCATCTCTAATCTCTACCAGTAATTCTTCAGCAGTAGGTCCTTTTGGAGCCTCTTCAACTGGAGCAGGAGGAGTTTTAGTTTTGTTGTAAGCTTTAACAATGATAAATAATACAAAACCAACGATAACCAAGTTGATGATAGCATTGATCCACTTACCGTAAAGAATAGCATTCTCTGGTTTGGTCACTGATCCATCGGCAGCAACAACAGCTTCATCCAATACAACTTTCATATCGGCGAAATCAAGTCCACCACTAAAATGACCAACAATTGGCATCATTACATCGCTAACGAAACCGCTAACAACTAATCCCATAGCGCCTGCAAGTAATACGGCTACGGCTAAATCTATGACATTACCTGTCATAATAAACTCCTTAAATTCTTTTAACATGTTCTATTGTTTTTATTAATGGTTAAATATAATAAGTGAGGCAATTTACAAAAAAAAGCGATTCCTTAAATAAATGTTAACAAATCAGTGAACGATTATTCTTTTAATTCGCTGTGAAAGACCTGTTAAAAGTTCATATGAAATGGTTTGTGCGGTTTCGGCAAATTCGTTTGCCGGTAAGGGTTTTCCAAAAATAATAACCTCATCGCCCTCATCGCATGCAATAGAAGTAACATCTATCATAATCATATCCATGCAAACATTACCTATTATTGGAGCCAATTGACCGTTAACGCTTACAAAAGTTTTACCATGACCGTATTCTCTACCTATACCATCTGCATGCCCTATGGGTAAAGTTGCGGTAATTCTTTTGGAATTGGAGGTATATTTTCTGTTATAACCCACAGACTCACCTTCAGAAATAACGTGTTTTTGGGCAATTATGGTTTTTAAGGTCATTACGGGTTGTAACGTAGCGTCAACTTCTGGTTCGTTTCCGTAACCATATAAGCCAATTCCACTTCGCACCATATTGTACTGCGCTTCTGGGTAATTTATAATACCCGAAGTATTTAATACATGTTTAATCGGTTTATCCTTAAAAAGTTGGTCCACCTGCTGGCAAATGTTCTTAAATCGTTGTAATTGCAAATTGGTGAACGCTCTTTCATCATGATCTTCGGTTGCTGCCAAATGTGATAATACCGCCACAATTTTAATGGCTTTTTGTTGTTCAACAAGACTTGCAATTATGGGCAATTCATCTGCAGAAAACCCTAATCGGTTTAGTCCAGTATTAAATTTTAAATGTACGGGGTAGTCTACGATGTTCATAGCATTTGCCGTAGCAATAAAATCGGTCAAAATAGATTGCGAATATATGCTAGGCTCTAACCGGTGTTCAATTAGACTTGTAAAATGTACTTTTTGTGGGTGTAAAACCAAAATGGGTGCGGTAATACCACCTTCTCTAAGGGTAATGCCTTCGTTAACATATGCAACTGCAAAATAATCTGTACCCAACTCTTGTAAGTGTTTGGCAATAGCGACCGAATCGCTACCATAGGCATATGCCTTTACGACCGCCATAAATTTGGTTTCGGGCTTTATTTTTGATCGGAGTACATTGTAATTATGACCAAGTGCTTTTAGGTCGATCTCTAAAACGGTCTCTTCTGCCTTAGCCATTTTCGCTTTTTTTGATCGTATTTACCTCTTCGGAATTTACATCGATCGTTTTCACTTTCTCTTTAAGCATGGCTTTATAATAAGCGCCACGGCTTAAGGGTTCATATTCATTAACCTCACCTAGCATCACCAATTTATCGTTGCTCGATTTTCTAAAACTGTAGTTGGCCAAATTACCGGTACGTGTACAAATGGCGTGTACTTTGGTAACATATTCTGCAGTGGCCATAAGCGCAGGCATAGGTCCAAAAGGTTTTCCTTTAAAATCCATATCCAGACCTGCAACAATAACCCTTACCCCTTTATTGGCAAGGTCGTTGCAAACGGTAACTATTTCATCATCAAAGAATTGAGCTTCATCAATGCCTATAACATCACAAGTGTCTGCCAAAATACGAATGTTGGCTGCCGCGGGTACCGGAGTAGACCTAATTTCATTTGCATCGTGCGATACCACCATTTCATCATCATAACGGGTATCAACCATTGGCTTAAAGATTTCAACCTTTAATTTGGCAAATTGGGCACGTTTAAGTCTACGGATCAGTTCTTCTGTCTTTCCAGAAAACATAGACCCGGCAATGACTTCTATCCAGCCGAATTGTTCTTTATGATTAACTGTGTTTTCAAGAAACATTTTGTAATTTTAGACGAAAATAAGTGGATTTTCGTTTATTCTTTAAAGATGATAAAGGTATTTAAAAATCCTGCTATTTAGGTCTTGACCTTAAAAATTGTACTATGAAAAACAAGTTGAAACTGGAATTGAGAAAGTTATCTACAGAAATTTTGACTGCGGAGAACTTAGATGATGTTACAAGTTTGTATGAGATTTCTAAGAACTTGTATGAAAAATTAGCAGTATTAAAATTCATTGAGGTAGAGCTCAATGACATGGAAGTAGATGTTTCTAAAAATGCGATAGCGGCAAAATTTGAGGAAATGGCAAATGCCGTTTTGGATTCTAATAAATCTGTACCGGAAAGTAATCCACATGAAGAGGATATTATTCAATACCCAGGTATGGATACCATTAAAGGTTTTGTTTCTGAAATGCCCAGCACAGATGAATTAGAAGATGTTTTGACAGAATTTATGTCAAAGCCCGATTTAATGAAGAATGACAAAGAATTGTTCACCCCTACAAAAGCAGATCTAAAGCAGGCCGAAGCATTACCAAAGTCGCTTAATGATCGCTTGGCAAAAAGTAATGTAAAGGTAGATTTAAATGATCGCTTGGCTTTTGTAAAGCATTTGTTCAATGATAGTATGGAAGATTATAACCGTGTGTTGTCGCAATTGAATACTATTGATACTGAAGAAAGGTCAATTGCGTTTATAAAGAATATGGTGAAACCTGATTACAATAATTGGGTAGGAAAAGAAGCGTTTGAAGAACGATTCATAGAATTGGTTTCTCGTAGATTTTCTTAAGAGTTATAAAACTAAATATCATAGACCCAGCACTTGTGTTGGGGTTTTTATACGATAATCAAGAGTTGAATCAAATCTACGCTTGCATCTAAATCTAAATTAAATTTTCAATACAATGCTTCGAGGTCGTGCCTTGAGGTTGTTCACTTTAAAACGAATGGGAAAGCTGTATTTAGTGCCAACACCTATAGGAAACTTAGAAGACATGACCTTAAGGGCCATACGGGTTCTTAAAGAGGTAGATTTGATTCTGGCGGAAGATACCCGTACCAGTGGAAAGCTCTTGCATCATTTTGAAATTGGTACACCAATGAAGAGTCACCATATGCATAATGAGCATAAAATGGTCGATTTTTTAGTGGGAAAACTAAAAGTAGGGGAGCATATTGCATTGATTTCCGATGCTGGCACGCCGGCAATTTCAGATCCTGGATTTTTATTGACCCGTGCCTGTGTAGAAGCAGGTATTGAGGTAGAATGCTTACCGGGAGCCACGGCTTTTGTACCTGCATTGGTCAACAGTGGTTTGCCAAATGACAAATTTGTTTTTGAAGGATTTCTTCCGGTAAAGAAAGGAAGGCAAACACGTTTAAAGTTATTGGCAGAAGAACCACGCACCATTATCTTTTATGAATCTCCACATAAACTTGTAAAGACATTAGGAAATTTTGTTGAATATTTCGGTGCAGAAAGACCGGTTTCCGTATCAAGGGAATTAACTAAGTTGTACGAAGAAACCGTTCGTGGAACTGCCGAAGAAGTTTTAAATCATTTTACGGAAAAACCGCCAAAAGGTGAGATTGTTATTATTGTTGGGGGGAATAAATAATAGTTTTACACTTAAATTAAAGTGAATTTAAATCTACATATTCTACAACAATTTTAGAATTTGAAATATTTTCTACAGCAATATATAAAGTATCGTTAACAATAGTTAAGCCTTCAATATCCACCAAACTCGGATCTATACTTTCAAAATTGATAGAGGTTTCTATAAAAGAATTTGTTTCTACATTTAAGACACCAAAAAAGAAGTTTGGCTCATTCTCCACAAAAGGTAATTTACCTGAAACAAAGATTAGATTCTCATATCTGCAAGCTGTAGTTTCAAATATTCCTTTAGGTAAATCAAAATAATCTAAAGAGCCATTATCCAAGTTGTATTTAAAACCGGTTTTAATTAATTCATATGGATTTGAGTTCTCAACTAATCCGCCAAAAACATATAAATCAGAATCAACTATTTCTCCTTCTGCAATAGTCCTTGATTCCTCTATGGTAAAAACATCTTGTAAATCATAAGTGCTGTTGTTTAAACTTCGAATTTTGAAAGGAACTTTTGGATTGTCTAGAACAGTTAAATCTCCTCCAAGTAAATACACTTGAGAATCAACGGCTGCAGAACCAGCTCTTGATAAATTAGAAGCATATGGGTAGGTACTAATTTCAGAATCCAATGTATTTTTCATTGTTGATACTCGTCCTGAACCCACAACCACTAATTGATCATCAATTAAATGTAATCTGCTTGAGGTAAATTCGGAACCAGTATACGTTATTTCGGTAGAATCCAGAACCTGCGAATTAATATCATATTTGTAGACCCTTCTAACTCTTGGGTAACTGCTATCATCACGGTAAGATAGATATAAACTGTTGGTGTTATTGCTCCCTACAAATCCAGTAGTTTTACCATAGCTGGTAATATTGTTGAAATTTGCAAATGATTTAAAGTTAATGTTAGTGGGAGCTATTTTATAATCGTCACTAGTTTTTTGGACCAATGAAACCATTAATTTGGAATTAGTGGCTTCATCAACTATAATTTCACCGGAAATTGTATTTTCAGTGTCCTTAATCAGTGTGAAATCTGGATGTACTATTTCTATATTATCATTAATAATAAAGTCAAGCTCCACAGGCGACGAATAATTATCATTCGCGATTGATGAATTTGCATCAGCAATATGGTTTATACCTTTTCTCTTTTTCCAGGTTAAAATACCTGATACTTCATCGGAAGAATTAGAAGACGTAAAAATAAATTCATCATCCAAAATGTTGCTATTAGCGGTAACATCTAATGTCCCCGTAGCATTAACTAATGAAGCGCTTGAAATGTGCCAAGTCTTTTTTACTCCATTGTTTAATGTATTCTCAATTAAAAGCTGAAGTAAATCATTCTTTGATTGCAATATTTCTTGCTCTGATGGTCCTTCTGGTAAAGGTTCTACAATTTCTTCTTCCGGTTCTTCGACCTCCTCGGTTATTTGATCATCATCATTATCAATAACGATGTCCTCATTTGAAGAGCAGGCTATAATAAAGATAAACAAGAATGAAAATGTGAATTTAATCGAAGATAACCTTAGGAGTCTATTGCTCATATTATAAATGCAAAAGGGTTTGTATATTGAAATATAACGTTTCTTTTCTGATTTTCTGATACTCATAAAACGCTGTTCACCCAAATCATTCAAAATCAATAGCCCTAAGTGTTAATTTGGAGAAATAAATAAGAAATTTTCAAAATGAGAATTACCTTTACTCCAGTTTAGCATGAAAAAAATTCTCACATATACCTTTATCCTTCTTTACCTCACTGCAATGGTAAAGCCGGTATTGCCTGTGTTAGAGTATGTGTTAAATCAAGATTATATTGCTGAAGTACTGTGTATCAATAAAGACAAGCCCATGCTTAATTGTGATGGTAAATGTTACTTGGCACAAATGATTAAAGAGCAACAAGAAAAAGATCATCAAGATATACCTTCTGCCGATCTTCGCGAATATCCTATTGGCTTTGTAAATATTCTTGATGTTGATTTTGAAAGTGTATTGATCAAAACAGCATTGGATTCAATGCACCCTAACTTGAACGAACAACAGTTTATATCTACTGTTTTTCGTCCACCAAATTTCATCTCCTAAATAGCATTGTAGATTAGGCAAGCTTATTTAAAGTGATGCCCAGCTATGTGTTATTACCACGGCTCAAATCCTGAAGTCGGGGGTAACTGATCAATTATTTTATTTAAAAATATCTTATGCCTGTGCATAAGGTGAAACCATTACAATGACAAGAATGTAACAAGCCAGTTTTACATGGCTTCTGCATTCACAATAATATATCAACAGATGAAATCTATATATAAAATATTAGCAATAACCTTAGTATTAACCGTATTCGTTAGTTGTAGCAGCGATGATGATACTGCTACGGAGTTAACTGGCGAGAACAGTGTAACGCTTGAGTTTGATAACAGTGTGGGATCAGATGATCTTTTACTGGCAACATCTAGCTATACCAATTCCCAAAATGAAACATTGACAATTACAAGGCTCAATTATATTGTCAGTAATTTTCGTTTAACCAATGATCAAGGTGAAACCTTTATTTATGAAAAAGATGACAGCTACTTTGTTACCAGTGAAGAAACCGGTAATACAGAGGTAGTGTTAGAGAACATACCTGCGGGAACCTATGTGTCTATCACTTTTGGTGTGGGTGTAGATCAAGAAAAGTACCTTCAAGGTGCTGAAGGTCAGGGCGATTTTTTAACCGTAGCCGAAGAGACCAATATGATGTGGTCATGGCAGGCAGGCTATAAGTTTTTGAATTTCGAAGGAACGTTTACTTCGGAAACCGTGACCGAAACAACAGATTTTAAGGTGCATATGGGTAGTCATGGTTCAAGCTTGGATAATTATAAGGAAGTTACCCTAAGCCTGGGTACAGATGCTTTGGTGAGTGATGAAATGTCTCCCATTGTTCACCTAGTGGCAGATGCCAATGCTATTTTAGACGGAGCGCATAAATTATCACTTTCTGAACAGTCGGTAATTATGGTAAGCGAAGAAAAGTCGCCATTGGTGGCCTTAAATACGGCAAGTATGTTTACGGTAGATCACGTCCATAACGGATCAGATCACTCACATTAATCACATATGGGGTCGCTAAATTTTAGCGGCCCTGTTTTAAAATTAAAACAGATGAAATATCTATTTTGGGTATTGCTGTTAGTGTGTTTGGTGTCCTGCAATAATGAGGAATATCTACCATTGGAGAATTCCTTATTGACGGTAGAAGTTCCTGAGAATTTCCCTGATTTGGTGTATGACATAGAAGCCAACCCGCCAACACAATTAGGTTTTGAGTTGGGTAAAAAATTGTTCTATGATGGTAAACTCTCTTCCAACGGGTTTATCTCTTGTGGGTTCTGCCATGAGCAAAATTTTGCGTTCACTCACCACGGTCATCAATTTAGTCACGGTGTAAATGATTTGGAAGGCACAAGAAATACGCCTGCCATTGCTAACATGGCATTTTTTAATGAATTTGCTTGGGATGGAGCTACATCGCATTTAGACCTTTTTCCAATTATACCTATAACCAATGAGGTAGAAATGGGGGAGACCATGACGGGAGTCATCAATAAACTCATAGCGGACAGTGAATATCAGCAACAGTTTGAAAATGCTTTTGAAGAAGGTGGTGTAAACGCGGAGAATTTTTTAAAGGCCTTATCCCAGTTTATGGTCATGATGATTTCCTCAAATTCTAAGTATGACAAGTTTGTACGAAATGAAGAGGGCGGGGAATTAACCGAAGTTGAAGCATATGGTTTAACGGTTTTTCAACAAAAGTGTACTACTTGCCATGCCACTGATTTATTTACCGATGGTAGTTTTAGAAACAATGGATTGCCTCCCAATCCTCAATTGAACGATGTTGGTAGGGCTGAGGTTAGCGGTAGTGTTCATGATAATTACAAGTTTAAAGTGCCCAGTTTACGTAATGTAGCACTAACGGCTCCTTACATGCACGATGGTAGGTTCGGTAGCCTAGAATCCGTACTGAATTTTTATGCCAATGGCGTGGTAGATTCAGAAACATTGGATGATTCTTTAAGAACGGATGACGGACTTGGATTAGCATTAAACAATGAAGAAAAAGAAGGACTATTGGCCTTCTTTGAACTACTGACAGATGAGACTTTTATAAACGACGAACGATTTTCAGAATATTAAAAAATGAACAAGATTATAATATATATGTTGTTGCTTGGCGGACTATTTAGTGCCAAAGCAAATGATTTGCCAGAAGTAGGATCTGATTGTATTTGGAAAAATACCGAATTTGAATATTTCTGCGACACCTGTGGCTGCGGGGGTAACGGTGGTAGCATGGGTTTTGGAACAGGGCTGAACAATAATTTCGTAGGTTTGAGATATATAGGTCAGAAGTATCGTTCAAGAGATGGTATTTTTGATAATTCCCCTTGGATCAACGAAAACTTCAATACGGTACAGGCCTGGGGAAAATTCCCGGTTGGGAAAAGGGTATTGATCAATGCCCTGTTGCCGTATCATTTTCATAACAGAACCTTTGCAGATAATACAGAGCAGACCATAACGGGCATAGGTGATGCTACTGTTTTGGCATATTACAATGTACTACGGCAAACACCAGATAGTATTATTTCTATAAAACCGGAACATGCCTTGCAAATTGGTGGAGGTCTAAAATTGCCTACGGGTAGTTTTGATGCCACAAATATTGAGGGTAGTGTAAATCCAAGTTTTCAATTAGGTACCGGAAGTTGGGATTATATTTTGGCTGCCAATTATGGTATTAGCCATAGAAATTGGGGCTTGTCCACTTTAGTAAACTATACCATTAAAACGGAGAACAGTAAAAAGTATCAATTTGGAAATCAATGGAATGTAGCTTTAAATACATATAAGACCTACTATGTATCCCCATCTGTATCCCTTACTCCGCAAATAGGTGTTGGAGGCGAATTTTTTGAAGAGAATTTACAGTTTAGTTTAGCGGTACCAGATACCGGTGGCAATGTCTATTTTGGGCGATTGGGCGTAGAGTTAAATTATAACAGGTATGCACTTGGGTTTTCTAGTATGCTGCCCATTTCGCAAAATTTGAATGAAGGTAAAGTTGAGGTAAAAAACAGGGTTTCATTATATTTGAATATCAATATATGATAGATAACCTTTTAAAAACCTAAATAACTGACCATGACATTAGTCGAGTTTAAGAAAAAACTAACTGCAGCACCAAAAGAAATATCTTTTTCAGACACTATGCAGGTAATAGATTCTAAATATAGTTTTACGCCTACGGCATTTACCAATGGAGAAGTGAAAAATGAAGCTGGCCAAAACTCTGGTTCGTGCAAATTATTTTCGTTTGCAATCAAAGAAGGTCTTACAAAAGAAGAGACCTTGGTTTGTTTTGGTTCTTATTATTTTGATGAGGTATTATTGGATTTAAAAGGAGACTCTCATCAGAATATTAGAAATTTTATAGAGACCGGTTTTGAAGGTTTGCATTTTGAGGGCGAAGCATTGAAGTTATTATAGAATAAGTAAAGAATCTTTATCATAAACCCATGCAAGAATTATTGGTTGAAATAAGAAATTGTACGGTTTGTGAGGCACACTTGCCATTAGAACCTAGACCAATTGTTGCAGGAAATAAGAATTCTAAAATAATATTGGTGAGTCAAGCACCTGGTAGAAAAGCCCATGTCGAGAATAAGGCATGGGACGACCCAAGCGGTAAAAAACTACGAGAATGGTTAGGTGTTTCAGACGAAGTATTTTACAATCCCGGAAATTTTGCCGTATTACCGATGGGATTCTGTTATCCTGGCAAAGGTAAAACAGGTGATCTACCCCCAAGGAAAGAATGCGCCCCGTTGTGGCACCCAAAAGTGTGGGAAGAGTTCAAGAATGTAAAACTCATTCTACTTATTGGCAAGTATGCGCAAGACCAATATTTGGGCCAAGAAGCTAAAAAGAACTTGACGGAGAATGTGTTGTACTACGAAGAGTTTTTGCCAAAGTATTTCCTTTTACCGCATCCATCACCAGTAAATCGTTTTTGGCGAAGTAAAAATCCTTGGTTCGAAGAAAAGGTGGTTGGGGAATTGCAGAAATTGGTTGCTGAAATTTTAGGCTAATTTTATAAACATGAATGAGTTATTCTTCTACTAAGAATAATTCTTCTACACTAAGGCTGAACAATTTTGCCATTTTAATTGCTAAAATTACTGAAGGGTTAAATTTATTTTTTTCAATTGCATGAATAGTTTGCCTTGAAACCCCTAGTTTTTCTGCTAAATCTGCTTGAGTAAGATCCAATCGAGCTCGTTCTACTTTTACCAGGTTTTTCATTAGTGTAATTGTCTTTTTTTGAAATAAAATATAATCAGAAATATAATAATGAAGATATATAGGGGATAGGATAGATTAAACATCATTTCAGCATTGATTAAATGTAAAATGAAGGTAATCGCTAAACATATTATAGTGGCTAATTGATATGATTCTAACCTTAATTTGGTAATGTAATCATCCTCTATCTTTTCTTTAGCTAGCATGTAAACCAGCATCCCTAGAATCGTCAAAATATTCGCATATTTCATTATGGTAGGGTTCAATAATTCATAAAGAAATGGTGAATTTTCATTGCTTTCAAAAGGTTGGGTAAATCCCATAAAAAAAGAAATAATTGAAGGTATTCCGCAGAAAATAAAGAAAGTAAATAGTCCAACTATTTTAAACTTATTAGGTAGTATTTGTAAACTCATAGTCTATTATTATAGACTAAAAGTACATAATAATTTACATAATGACAAAAATAATAGCTATATTAATTAATAGTAAAGAGTTTTAAGGTTATATATACATATTGTAATATGGTAAATAGCGTTACCAAATTTAGATGGTTACGGCTACTTTCTCAATAAAGTTTAAAACAAGACTTATGTAATCGATACAAGTATTTAATGATCACTTCGAGTAAATTTTTGAGGCACGAGAAAATTAGTATCGAGAAGCTTTCGTGTTCCAAAAGGCGATGTCCTGAGCTCTGTCGAAGGGTTCTCGATACATTTTCTTATTCAATGAAATTATTTCAGCAGTCAACTAGCTCCTGTTATTCAAAATTTTTAACTTTTGCTAATTGCTAATTGCTAATTGCTAATTGCTAATTGCTAATTGCTAATTGCTAATTGCTAATTGCTAATTGCTAATTGCTAATTGCTAATTGCTAATTGCTAATAAACCGATCCGTCATGTTTTCCTTTTTCCCAGCCATGTTTACCTAGGTATTGGTCGGCACTTTCAACAGCTCCCGTTTCAATAGATGTGCCCATAGAATCGTTCCAACGGTTAAGATATCCAAAGAGGGAGATTACGCCTAGCATTTCAACAATTTCCCCTTCGTTCCAGTGTTGGTATAAACGTTCTTTTATTTCGGCATCAACACCGTTAGGTACCTGTGAGGCCTGTAAGGAGAAATCTAAAGCGGCACGTTCTGCATCGGAAAACGCAGGGTGTGTTCTGTATTCCCAAATATTATCCAACTGTTCTTGTTCCGCACCATAACGTTCTGCAGCTCGTATAGCATGAGCTTGGCAATATCTACAACCCGTAGCGTTGCTACTCACCCATGCAATCATTCTTTTTAGGGCAGAGGTTACGCGGCCTTCATTTGCCATAACGGCTTTGTTCAAATTTATAAACGCTTTTGAAATTGCAGGCCTATGCTGCATGGTTAATACGGAATTAGGGCAAAATCCTAAAGTTTCATTGAAAAATGCAGCCAATTCTTTGGTTTCTGGATCATGATTTGGGTCAAGAGGTGTAACTAATGCCATACGTTTTGTTTAAGTATTTATTTAAGTTGTGTTAATTGATTATTGGCCATTGAGTTCACCACATTGGATATTAAAACAGCCTTTATTGTTGTATTTTTGTAATCTACAAGAAACAAAAAATTATGAGTACAACAAATCATATTAGCACGAAATGGTTGGGTAACATGTCCTTTGAAAGTAACAATCCATCTGGGCATTCATTAAAAATTGATATTGCCAAAGAAGATGGTGGTGACAGTAGTGGGTTAAGACCAAAAGCACTTATGCTTTCTTCATTGGCCGGTTGTTCAGGACTAGACGTTGCGGCCATGTTTAAAAAAATGAAGTTAGAGGTAGATGAGTTTCATATTGAAACCATTGCAAATCTTACGGATGAACACCCCAAGTACTACGATAAGGTAGTGATTGAGTATCATTTTCACGGTGCAGATTTAGCGGAGAAAAAACTGCAAAGAGCAGTAGACCTATCCATTGAAAAGTATTGCGGAGTAATGGAGATGTTTAGACAATTTGCTGAATTGGAGATTAAGACTGTTTTTCATAAGAACTAGAAAAACTCAAATACAAATTCAAAAATCAAGTTCAAATAAAACATTATGCCGGATAAAAAGTTTGACCTTGAAGATAGGTTAGTTGATTTTGCAGCTAACATTGTACTTTTTTGCAAAGACTTACCATCTGATATGACTGGTCAGTATTATGGTAATCAACTATTACGATCTACAGGTAGTTCTGCTCTTAATTTTGGAGAGGCACAGGGGACAAACTCAGATAGAGATTATATAAATAAAGCTTCTATTTCTTTAAAAGAATTAAAGGAATCTAGAGTCAATCTTAAAATCTTATCTAAAGTTGATTATGGTAAGCAAGTAATAAGAACTGAATTATTAGGTGAATTAGAACAATTAATAAGAATTATAGCAACAATAATTAAAAACAAAAAGCAGAATTGAATTGATGTTTTTTGAACTTGAACTTGATTTTTGAATTTGAACTTTAAAGAATGCGCTGGACAATTAAACCAAAACCGAAACAAGAAGATATTGACACTTTGGCCAATGCGCTTAATGTTGATAGTTTGGTGGCGCAATTATTATTGCAAAGGGGTATCTCGACCTTTGAGGAGGCAAAGCATTTCTTTCGCCCGCAGTTGAGTGATTTACACGATCCTTTTCTTATGAAGGATATGGATATTGCCGTGGAAAGAATTGAAGAAGCTATTGCCAACGGAGAGAACATTCTAGTGTATGGCGATTATGATGTAGATGGTACCACGGCAGTTGCATTAATGTCATCTTATCTGTTAAGTTATTATCCTAATGTAGCAACCTATATTCCTGATCGTTATGATGAAGGGTACGGAGTGTCTTTTAAGGGAATCGATTTTGCCGAGGATAATGATTTCACTTTGATCGTTGCTCTGGATTGCGGGGTAAAGGCAATTGATAAAGTAGCCTACGCTAAAGAAAAAGGAATAGATTTTATTATTTGTGACCACCATAGACCTGGTACAATATTACCAAGTGCTGTAGCTGTTTTAGACCCTAAAAGAGAAGATTGTTCATATCCGTATGATGAGTTATGTGGCTGTGGTGTTGGTTTTAAACTGATCCAGGCATTGGGCTCACGTAGAGGAGAAACTATAGATGATGTCATCTATTACCTTGATTTAGTGGCAACTGCAATTGGAGCGGATATTGTACCGATAACTGGGGAGAATCGGATATTGGCTTATTATGGCTTACAGGTTATCAATCAACAGCCCAGAATTGGGTTTAAAGCTATAATTGATCAAATCAATAAAAAAGAATTGACCATTACAGATGTAGTGTTCATAATAGCTCCCAGAATAAATGCTGCCGGTAGAATGAAGCATGGGCAACATGCCGTAAATCTTTTAACGGAAACCAATATGGATCAAGCCATTCAATTTGCTTCTGAAATTGAAAAGTTCAATACGGATAGAAGAGGGCTGGATCAAGAAATTACGATAGAGGCCTTAGGACAGATTCAAGAAAATGAAGAGCAAGAAGGCTTTACCTCTGTGGTATATAAAGATACTTGGCATAAGGGCGTTATTGGTATAGTAGCATCAAGATTAACCGAAACCTACTATAGACCTACTTTGGTTTTTACCAAGAGCGGCGATAAATTGGCCGCTTCTGCAAGATCCGTTAGAGGCTTTGATGTGTATAATGCCTTGGAAGGATGCTCAGATTATATAGAACAGTTTGGCGGTCATAAATACGCTGCGGGCTTAACTTTATTAGAAGAGCAGTATAATAATTTTAAGCATCAGTTCGAGAAAGTGGTCAAAGAAACTATTGACCCACAAATGCTGATTCCTGAAATTACCATTGATGCGGTTATTGAGCTAAAGAATATTAATCCTAAGCTAATGCGCATATTAAAGCAATTTGCACCCTTTGGTCCAGGGAATATGTCACCGGTTTTTATGGCAGAAAATCTGCAAGATACCGGTTATGCCAAGGGAGTGGGTAAAGAAGAAGCACATTTGAAATTGTCCGTGGTTCAGCAAGAAAGTCATAAAATTGACGGCATTGGTTTTAATATGGGGGATAAGCTATCGTTGGTAACAGGAAGAAAACCTTTTAACGCCGTTTTTTCTATTGACGAAAATGAATGGCAGGGCAATGTTAGTTTGCAATTGAAGCTAAAGGATATCAAATGAGAATTGAACATATCGCCATTTGGGTATCTGATGTAGAGGCGATGCGCAAATTCTACGAAAAATATTTTAATGCTGTTTCAGGGGAGAGATACCATAATCCTAGTAAAAACTTCACTTCTTATTTCTTGAGCTTTGATGAAGGTGCCCGGTTAGAGATTATGCATAAACCAGAAATTGACCCAACTAGTAACATGAACGTTACCTACACTGGTTACGCCCATCTTGCCATATCGGTTGGCTCAAAAAAGAGGGTAAATACCTTGACCGAAGAACTTAGAAAAGATGGGTTTACTATTGCAGGAGAACCAAGAACTACCGGTGATGGGTATTACGAAAGTGTCATCTTGGATCCTGAAGGAAATCAGATAGAAATCACCATTTAACATTATTATTTATAATTGTTCTAAATAAGATTGTTATTTTTATATAAATATTTACATCTTATGAACGATATAAACCCCATTTATCAGAACGATTTTGGTATTGCCTTTCAATGGAAACGTGATAAACCCCGTGAATCGAACAAAGTTCAGGTGATTTTCAGGGATATTGGGTTACTATTGACCACTAGTGAATTACGCTATTTTTCTAAATGCATTGCACATACCATTGAAAATGGAAAGGGTAATTTATGCGGCGACTGTAAATCAAAGGAATCTTGCCGATCATTACTTTTAAATTCTCCTGCACATCAAATAACTTTTGCCGTAAGCTATCAAGAAGCTATTGAGATTAGAGATCTGATCAACGGCACAATGTTTAGGTTAGAATTGGATTCTTTCTTTGGTGAATTAGGTATTGAATAAGATGCAAAAATCCACGCATCATTAATTACCATATTTGTTGCCTAAATCATATTTGACCATTTTATTAATAAATATCTTTGAGGTCAATTTACCGAAAGCTATATGAGCGTGAACGATCCCTATGCTGCCTTACGATTTAAGGAGTTCAATATTTTTCTACTAGTTCGTTTTGCTATGGTCTTTGCTTGGTCTATGCAATTTATAGTGATAGAATGGCAAGTATACACCATTACCAAAGACCCATTGTCATTAGGCATCATTGGTTTAATGGAGGTAATACCGGCAGTGGGCATGGCGCTTTTTGCGGGTCATATAGTTGATCAGAAAGAAAAACGAAACCTACTGATAAAATGTATATTTGGTTTCTCGGTCATTAGTTTTGGACTGTTTATGTTAAGTCTGCCTTCGGTCTTAGAAACCTATGAAACCAAAACCATTTTATATGGTATTTATGCCTTGGTTTTCTGTGGTGGGTTGGTACGAGCATTTTTAGGGCCCACTATATTTTCATTGATTGCATTGATCGTTCCAAAAAAAATATACCCTAATGCAGCAACTTGGAGCAGTACTACTTGGCAAATGGCATCAGTATTAGGTCCGGCATTGGCAGGTTTTTCCATTAGTATTATAGGAGTACACTGGTCAATGTGCGTAATTTTCGGATTTTCTTTGTTGGCGTTAACGGCACTTTTCAATATTTCAAAGAAACCAATTCTTAATCCTAAGATTGGAGAACCCGTTTTTCAAAGTTTAAAGGAAGGCCTAACATTTGTATTTAAGACCAGAGCGGTATTGGGTGCCCTTACCTTAGACATGATTGCCGTATTATTTGGTGGTGCCGTAGCGTTATTGCCCATATTTGCACAAGATATACTGCATGTTGGATCAGAAGGTTTTGGGGTACTTAGGGCAGCACCGGCAGTGGGCGCCGCAATAACCATGTTAGGATCAACGAGATTTCCATTGCATAAGAATGCAGGTAAAAAATTGTTGCTTGCTGTATTTGGTTTTGGTGTATGTATGATCGTATTTGGTTTGTCTACCTATTTTTGGCTATCCGTTATTGCTTTATTTTTAAGTGGTGCGGTAGATGGAGTGTCCATGATCATTAGACAGACAATTTTACAATTAAAAACGCCCGATAATATGAGAGGCCGCGTAGCATCGGTAAATTCTATGTTCGTAGGATCATCTAACGAGCTAGGTGCTTTTGAAAGCGGTGTTACGGCAAAGCTAATGGGTACGGTAACAGCGGTGGTTTTTGGGGGTAGCATGACGCTACTTACGGTAGGTCTTACCGCAATTGTTTCGCCCAAGTTTAGAAAATTAGATCTACAGAAAGATGTAGAAGACCATGAAAATTAATGGTTTATAGTGTTATTAAAAAAAGCCCTAATGAAAGGGCTTTTTTATATTGTAAGTAGTACTTAAGACTTTCGTCGTAAAGTGGTAGCATTCTCGTAGGTCAGTTATAGTATTGGGAATAAACACTTTATCTAAACTTGTGCGTAAAGATAAAACCAAATTCTATTTTTTGCCAATTTTTATGGGAAGTTGATGCAAGTAGTTACACAATTTTGATATGTGGGACTTGCAAGTATTAGGTCATAAAAAAAGCCCCTAAACGTAGGGGCTATTCTTTTAAGTAACACTTAAGGGTTTAAATCTTCAAGTGGGGAAACTTGTAGGTAATGTGAAGATTTGGGATACAACACTTAAACTAACTAACACTGTAAAGGTATGTTGAAAGCTAAGTTTTATAAAACTATTGTTGTGAACTGCTCAATTCTTGTTGTAAGAAAAGGATTACAAATTAAATATTGCATTTCATCGATGATTTTGATGGAATTCAGCTGAATTCTTTCAACGAAAGTTTTGAACCGTCAAACTCGGCATAGGTGTAATATTTTATCCAATCTCCTAGGTTGGTGTACATTGAATCTTTCTTTAATTCAATTTCCAATGGCAGATGTCTGTGTCCAAAAATAAAATGATCAAAATGCTGGCTTTCTAATTTTCGTTTGGCATATAGTACAAGCCATTCTTTATCGTTTCCTAAAAATTTAGCATCGTCATCACCGCTGATCAATTTATTGCTAACAGATAGATGTTTTGCCAAACGAACGCCAAGATCGGGGTGTAACCACTTAAAGAACCATTTTGCTACGGGGTTGGTAAACACCTTTTTCATTCTTTTAAACCCCTTATCGTCCGGTCCAAGACCATCACCATGACCAATAAAGAATGATGTTCCGTTAATGGTATATTGTTGTGGTTTATGATAAACAGGTATATTCAGTTCTTCCTCAAAGTAACCATTCATCCAAAGATCGTGGTTGCCAACAAAATAATGTATTTGTATACCTGCATCAGACAGTTCTGCTAGCTTCCCCAAGGTTCTGGTAAATCCTTTTGGTATTACGGTCTTGTATTCAAACCAGAAGTCGAACAGATCGCCCATCAAAAAAATGACTCCTGCATCTTTTTTAACGGTATCTAACCAACGCACAAACTTAAGTTCTCTCACTCTACTTTCTTTCATAGTAGGTGCACCTAGGTGGTTGTCACTGGCAAAGTATACTTTTTTCCCTGCTGGAAGTTCAATGTTCGTCATCAGAATGTAAATATAATAACTGTTTTGCGTACCTAGGGAATACGTTGATCAAAATAAGTACATACAGGTGTTTGTGAACTTGGTTTAAACAGTTGGGTCTTTTTCGTTCAATACAATTTTAATGGGGAGATGATCGCTAAAACCATTTACGTTGAAGGTTGAAGCGTTTGGTCTACCAAATTTTACAGGTTTTTGGTAAGCACCGGAAGTTAGTTCAGGGTATGCAATAATTTCTACGGTACTCAATTTAAACGGCAAACCTGATTTTTCTGATAAAATACTTTTAGAGATCATAAACTGGTCTAGCATATTATAGGTGTTGCCAAATACAAAAGTACCGATCTGTGCATCTAAAAACCGATGCATTAAGTTATAGAAGTACTTTAACCGCACCCTATTGCTTTTAACCAATGCCTTGTTGTTAATGGCCATTAAATAATTGGTTATACTTTTATTGTAAGGGTTGTCATTGAAATCGCCCATTAATAGAATATTGGCATCGCTGCCCTGTTCCTCGTAAATGCGTTCAATCCAATATGATAGGTTTTCCGCGACCATTATTCTAAAAGGCTCGCTTGTTAGCTCACCTCCTGATCTTGATGGCCAGTGATTAAGAATACAAATAAGCTTATTGCCGTTGGCAGTATTTATATGTACCTGAAATAGATCGCGTGTAGTATTTCTTTTAATGATACGAAGGCTAAAGGTCAACTGTTCTGGTCCATATTTGGTCTTGTCATAAATAAGTGCAGTATCTATACCTCGTTTATCATCCCCTTCAGAAATAACAAAACCGTAATTTTTTTGTAATGCCGTGCTCATGGCAGATATCAGCAATTCAATTACATGTTCGTTTTCTACCTCACAAACGCCAAGAATATCCGGACCTTCACCATTTTTGAATTTGGAAATGATAGCGGTGAGATTGGCAATTTTTTGGTTGAGAATGGTAGCATCCCAACCTTTAAGTTCGTTCCCTAAATGGTTGTTTAAAAATTCGCTTCTTCTAGGCGAATTTTCAATGTCGAACAAATTTTCAAGATTCCACCAATAGATATGATGTTTGGTCATGTTGCTATATATTAAGGAATTACTCTCAAAATAAAGCAATTTATAATGATGAACGGCATTTGAAGTGTAAAGTTTAGATGAACTTAATTATCACTTGCGTACCACTCGGCAAAAGAGGTATCCGTTTCCTGAAGTTTTAGGGAAAACAAAGAAATATTCTCTGGCAACCTCGATTTTATTTTGGCTGCAAAATCTATCACCATATTTTCACTGGTAGGTTGGTAATCCGCTAAAATAACATTGTGTCCCCTATCGGTCAATTCTTTGGCCAGTTCTACGTGTGGTGTATTTTTATTGAACACGGTAGCATGATCAAAAATATCAACAATGTCTTCTTTCACTATTTTTTTAAGGTCTCCAAAATCTATCACCATACCCAGCTTAACATGGTTGGTATCGGTAATAGGGCTTCCAATTACGGTTACGGATAATTTATAGCTATGGCCATGTACGTTTCTACATTTACCATCATAACCATACAGTGCATGACCGGTCTCAAAGTTAAATTGTTTTGTAATGCGAATTTTGCTCATAACCAATAATTATATGGCAAAGGTAGGGAAAGTATAAACGTATTTATACAGAAGAAATTAATCTAATACAATCTCTCTATTTCCTGTGATTAAGCTAACATGGCAACAATCTGCTCCCACTTTAAATTCTTGGTTTACCACTAACTCATCATTAATATAACCCTTAAAAGTTAGGGTAGTAGTCTTATTTTGATATTGAATGCGGTGTGCATCGCTTATCAGTGGGTTTATGCCTTGATCACTGTGGTATTCTTCGGCACTTATATCTTTTGCCAAATTTTCACCGGTTGCAGTGTCTAGTACTTCAAAACTATCTAAAACTACGGCATTATCAGATGTATCTTTAATGCTCACGGTAATAGTTACAAAATTTAAGGTACATACCGTTGAGGAACAATCTACTACCTCAGTATCAGGTTCATTTTTATCACTACATGTCAATAAAAAGAAGGATAGAAGTATCAATGTAATTTTTGCGAACATAAAAACGGATTTTCTTAAAAGATGAATAAATACCGATTAGTTGCGTGGTGGTACAGCATTACCTTTTGTATTTTCTTTTTGCGCGGACTTTATTTACAAAATAAATGACCAAAACAAAAAGTGCTAGAATTGGAAATACAAGGTTACCGTTTAAAAATTGAAAGAATTCCATAATAATGATTTAGAAACAGAACGACAGGCTGTTTCGGTTATTGTCTATTTTTTAAATTTTGACAACGCGTTACGGGTAAATTCCGATAGCGCTAATTTTCCGGTAATAGATGCGCGATCTGTCAATAAAGTATCCCAATGGTCGGTGCCCTCCCATAAAACTTTCTTCCACTCGGTCAATGCATCAGGATTATAGCTTGCCAATTTATGAATGAAGAAATCAAGTTCTTTGTCCATTTCTTGGGCATTGTCATATACTTTGTTAAACAGTCCTTTTTCTTGAGCCCAATAAGCACTCTTCCATTCCGTAGGGGCTAAAGACATTTCGCCCATAGCCGCATTTCCTATTTTACGGGCAACGGCAGGAGCAATAACCAACGGAGCAATACCAATACTAAGCTCAGAAAGTTTAATTGATGAGTTCACGTTAGAATACACATAATCACAAGCTGCGGCAAGACCTACGCCGCCACCAACAGTTTTACCATGTACACGGCCAACAATGACCTTTTTACATTTACGCATAGCGTTTATCACGTGGGCAAAACCACTAAAGAATGCCTTACCTTCTTCTAAGTTGGAAACCTCTAACAGCTCATCAAAAGAAGCGCCGGCACAAAAAGCCTTTTCTCCCTCAGATTTTAAAAGGATAACAGAAATACCCTCGTTTTCTGAAAGTTCATTAATAGTATCGGTTAGGCGTTCTAAAAGTTCAGAAACAAAAGAGTTACTGGCAGGGTGCCCAAATTCTACATGTGCAACTTTACCATCTATTCTTGTATATAAACTTCCATTTTTTCTTGTGGTGACCATAGCATCTTTTTTTGCTCGATAATCGAGACGATTTGTATTAGGGATTGCCCTAAGGTATTGAATACAAAATTACTGATTTTGCAATAAAGGTTTGATTTTGTTTCTAAACTTCCACACTAAAGAGGCACCTCTAATAAACATCCAAACGGTAAAGGCCAGCCATATGCCCGTTAGCCCCCAATGGAGGTATTTACCTAAAAACAACATAGGAACAAACCCTAAAAAAGTAGCCGCGAGCAGGGTGTTTCGTAAATATTTCATCTCGCCCAGACCTTTAAAGACTCCGTCAAGCACAAAGGCAATGGTGTTTATGGGCAGTCCTAAAATAATGATATAGAATATGGCATAGAATGCGGATAGCACCAAACTTTCATTAGAAAAAAGGGCACCTAAAGGTTTATAAAAAATACCGGCAAATGCCATAATCACTACACTGACTACGAGTCCGTACTTTGTTATTTTTTTAGCCAATAACCAAAGTGCATCATAATTTTTTTCTCCCAGCAATCTACCGCCCATAATATTACCGGCGGCACCAAAACCATCGATAAAAAAAGCTGAGAACAACCAAAGGTTAATAGCAATGGTATGTGCGCCAATATACTTATCGCCCAGTGCAGTTGCTTCTCTAACAGCAAGGATAAGAGCCGTATTCAATGCTATGGCACGAACAAAAAGATTTAGGCTCATAACCACTAATCTACCAAGTTCTGGGTGAATGGGTAGCCTTAGCTTTAGACTAATATCTGTCTTTGTCCAAAGTAAATAAAATGCCATAATGGCCATAATACTTTGCGCCAATAAACTGGCATAGGCCGCACCATCTAAATACATTGCTGGTATAAAGCCATCAATACCGTATACAAAGGCGAAGTCGAAAATTACATTTAATAGAGCTCCTGTAATGGCAATGACCATGGGCCAATAGGTATTTTGTAATCCACGAAATATACCCATTACGGCAAAAACGAATAAGGTCAAGGGAAATCCCCAAACGCGAATACTGTAATAACTAATGCAATACTGCAGTATTTTTCCCGAGGCATTTAGCAACTCAAAAATTTCTTGAATGACAAAAATGGTAGAGAGCAAAATTAAAATACTTAGAGCAATATTGAGGTAAATGGCCTGTGCGGGCAGGGTTTTGACCTCTTCTATTCTACCAGCGCCCAAATACTGTGATATTATGGCAGAAATAGCACTACGTGTTTGCCCTAAAATCCAAATGAGCATAGAAAGAAAAGAACCTACTATACCGGCTGCGGCAAGAGATTCTAGTCCGTCAACCGGAATATTCCCCACTATAGCGGTATCGGTAATGGATAATAAAGGTTCTGCTATACCTGCTATAGTTGCGGGTATGGCCAAGGCATTTATAGATTTAAAATTAACGGAAGTTTTCAAAAAATATAGATTCTATAGTACAAGTTCGTAGCAGTGAAAAGGATGTGCGCTTTGCTTGGGAAAAAAGATATCCTCTAATTTAACATAACCACGTTGCTCATAAAATTTCTGATTTCTTTTGTTTTGGCTAAAGGTATCTAACCTTACTGATAGGGCGTTATTTTTACGTGCAAAGTTTTCGCCAAAATCCATTAATTGCTGTGCAAGGCCCCTGCCTTGATATTTAGGGTGTACCGCTAGTCTATGAACATAGTAGTTGTTGCCGTTTTCTGTTAACCAGACAACATTTTTATATTCATCGTCCATTACTTGCGATAGTACAATGCAGCCAATAATGGCATCCTCTTCTAAAAGTACATAAAGTTCATTACGCTCAATATCTTTTTCAAATGCTTTTTTAGAAGGGTATTCCGTTGTCCATTGGTAAATACCTTTTTCTTCCATGGCAATTCTACAGGCATTGGTCATGGTTAAAATTTCGGGTATTTGCGATATCTTTGCAGGTGCTATCATAAAAGCCATTTAATTAAATTGTAAATTTAGAGTTATAATCAATACTTTTTATCATGATGAATATTCTTGTTCCTATAGGGACCTCAACAAATGCGAACGAAACTTTACAATATGCCGTTAATTTTGCAGAAGACTTTGGTGCGGATATTTATGTAATGGAAGTTTTCAACGTCAGTGGAAAAACGGGAACCCTTACGAACGTTACCCAAAAAGTTACTGAGAATTCTAAAGAACGATTAAAGGAGGTTATAGCTACGGTAGATACCAAAGATGTATCTATCAAAATTGCAAGTTTTAATGGCGAGCTTAAAGATGGGTTAAGGGAAATTGATAAGGGTATAGGTATTGATCTTATCATTTTAGCACCTAGAAGTAATGATATACAAGAAGAATATTACCTGGGGCATACCTCTGGGGCCATTATCAAAAGAACCAATATACCTACACTGATCGTCCCTAAAGGAACTGCCTATAAATCATTTGAGAATATATTGGTAGCCTTTAAATCAGGTATTTTAAAAAGAAAGAGAATACTTGATCCGTTAATTGAAATAAAGAACAAGCATAATGCAAAAGTGAATCTTTTAATGGTGAAAACGCCTGGGTATTCAGATGATGATTTAAAGATCAATACGGCGTTAATGGACATTAGTTCACAATTAACCTTTACGGATAATCCAACCACATATCATGGGGTTTTGGAACATTTTCAAGCAAAACACCCCGATTTATTATGTGTTTTTAGAAGAAAAAGAGGTTTTTTTAAGAAATTATGGGAAAAAAGTACCATTTCAAAATCAGAGTTCTTTGCCCCTGTACCCGTATTGGTGCTCAGTGTAAAGAAAGATTAAATTGTACTTTGATACGTTGTTAAAATGTATTTCCTTTGATCCTCTTGAAAATTGGGGTTTTCACCATGTGAATATCAAGCAATTTTAAGCAATCAATATTGAAGGGGGATTAGCTCAGTTGGCTAGAGCGCTTGCCTGGCAGGCAAGAGGTCACCGGTTCGAATCCGGTATTCTCCACAACTTTAAAGCCTTCACGAAAGTGAGGGCTTTTTTCTGGTTTTATGTAAATAGTGTAATTAAAGGAATAGCGTCCCGAAGGCTTTCGGGAAGGTCACCGGTTCGAATCCGGTATTCTCCACTTAAAGCTTCCATATTGGAAGCTTTTTTTGTTTTATTTTTTTCTTATAATAATAAACTGTGCTGTAATTCCCTTTTTAAAATTTAAATATGTAGTATCAGGAACGTTGAGTTTTAAACTATTCAGAACAACAGGGTTTATTCCTCCGGCATTACCCAAACTTTCATTACCAAAAATACCATTATAATCATATAATTCTCCTGAACATTCAACATAATCCGTTGCCATATTTGGTCTGTATGGCCTAAAGGTGTATGATTCATTAATTGTATGTGTTTTATTGTTTTGTACATCAACAAAATTATCGGTATCCACGCTCCAAGTTTTACCATCATCTATGCCGTTCTCATTAATGTCAAGGCGTTCCCCTCCAACCCACATTTTCACCCTTAGTTTACCATTTACCTCTGTATCGGTAAATTGTGTACCCGTAATGTTAACAATGGTTGCTAGATATTCTGGATAGGCAACATCACAATTTCGTGATTGATATTCCGTTGCAAGAACTACATTTGCTGCAGGAAAACCTTCTTTTACATAATTTAATTTATAGGATAAAGGGGAACCGGGAGATTCTTCTGGTGAATAGTTGCCGCCAGCTGCAATATAATCATAAATTTTTTCAAGATTTCCGCCAATAGTTTGGGCCGCACTAGCACCATTGCCTCCAATTATCAATGCCTTAATGTTAGACTCTTCAAGAACATTCTTTGAATCAACATCAAGGTTAAAATCTCCTCCTTTTTCACCCGCTTCTATTGCCGCATTAAAGGCTGTTTCTACTTCCGTTATACTATAATCAGACTCCACGGTATACAATACCATACGACCGTATGTAACAGCTGAAACATAGACAGGGCTTGTGGATCCCAAACTTTCAATACTAGGAAGATCAGTAAAAAGATCGCTTGGAACTTGACCTGGGGAGTCCAAATCAATAGTAAAATATTTTTGAATAAATTTTAGCACGTACTTTTTCTTAACCGTTGTGGTATTGAAATCAAAACTACCCGAAATGTCTTTGGTTTTATCGCGATAATTTGCTCCAAGGGCTATAGATAATTGCTGTTCAGAATAGACTTGAGACTTATCAAATTCTAACTGTGCAGGAGTAGCACCTTTAACTTCAAGGTTGAGCAATTCATTAACACCAGCTCTAACCTCACTTAGCAAATTTGGGTTATTAACAGTTACACTAGTCTTTCCTTTGACATTGTTTAGCGAAATTGACATGGTAATTGGCGCACGATCCTTGTTGATCCTCGCATATTCCCCAGTAGGTATGGTTTCCCCTTTTAACATAGATCCTGGATATATGACATCGGTAGTTGGATCCAACGTGAACAATTCACTAAAACCGGGTGCTCCCTTGAATGTTTGGGTAAAGCATTCAAATTCCGTTGTTCCCTCACGTTCGGGATTGGTCGAGGCGGTCTCAACGATACTCGACTCCTCAGGTTGGTTGAATCCACTTAGATTGGCCACTGCAGAATTAAAGTCATCGGCATCATTATTGGAAAACTTTGGTGAGCTTGGGTCATCAGGAAGTACTTCATCTTTATTACATCCTACAAAGGTCAATAATATTGTACTTAACAATAGTACGCTTATGGTTTTAAAATTTAAATGATTTGTTTTCATAACTTCTTGTTTTTCAGGATTCAACATTCCAAACTTAGAGTAGAAATGATCCCATCCCTAATTTTGTCCATGGACAAAGTATGGACAAGCAACTTGGATTTCGATGAACTACACCATGGACAGCATAAAAAACCTAAAATCATAAAAAATTCAAAAACCCTTTATATTCAACGGTTTACATATTTTATTTATAGCTATGATCTCCAAGAAAGTATAACCTTTTTATGGACAAAGGATTTTTCTAGCAAAGATGCACATGTTTTATGAAGAGAATTATGATTTATCTTAGTGAAAACCAAACCATTGTAATTATGAAAATGAAAATCATTTTTTTAATAATTCTTGCAACGCCAATTTCAATTCTAGCCCAACTCCAAGGTCAAGAGAGAATAGACAGTCTTAGTCAGGTTTATGAAAAGCAATTGGGGCACAAAGAAAAAGTTGCAACACTTAAAGAATTATTTAATATGCAATTATACAATAATCAGTCAGTCGCAAAAAAAAATGCTCATATGATTTTGGAGCTGTCAAACAATACAGGTTATTCAAAGGGAATTGCCATTGGAAACTATTGCATGGGCAACTATTTTTATATAACCAATGTCAATGATTCAGCTCGAATCTATTATAGAAAAGCCATAGATTTCGCTGAAAAACTAACAGATAAATTACTTCTGACCAATTCCCTTTCCAACCTAGCACAAATTGAGGATGCCATAGGTAATTATGATTATTCCATAAAGCTTAAGGATTCAGTTTCAAATATGTACTTACAAAGCAAGAGTTATCTACAGTATGGTATATCCATAGGGGATATAGCAAATACCTATATAAATAAAGGGGATTACGAAAAAGCAATAATAGGTACGATTAAGGCATTAAAGGTTCTGGATACAATCGATAGAGAACCTTTCCGAAAAGCGGACCTATATCGACAATTAGGAAAGGTTAATTATTATCAAGGAAATTACACCAAGTCTATCGAAAACTTTAATCTGGCCTTAGGGGTGTATGAGGATACTGCCGACAATCTCTATAAAGCTTATACAATGGTGGATATTGGCAATTCTTATGTAGAAATGGAAGAACATGAAAAAGCTCTAGAATATTATCAACAAAGTAAAGCGATTAGCGAGAAATTTGGGTTTGATGATAATACTGCCAATGCCCTTGCCAATATAGGTATGGTCCTTGCAAAACAAGGTAACTATGATTTGGCAATTAAAAATTTACTGAAGTGTGTCGAAATGAATAAAACCAGCAACTCATACTTCAACATTATCAGTGCAATGGGGGAAATAGGGAATGCATATGCGATGAAAGGTGATTTTAATAAATCTATTACCTACTTGAACCGAACAATACACCTTGCTGATTCGATTAGATCCATGGATCAGTTAAAGATGGCTTTACGATATCGCTCAAAAGCTTACGAAATAGGATGGTTATTTAAAGAAGCGCTGGATGATCAGAGGCAATTTCAAATACTTAGTGACAGCCTTTTCACCTCGGAAAAGTCGAAACAAATTGAGCGGCTTCAAATATCCTACGAGACAGAAAAAAAAGAAGCAGAAATAGTACTTCAACTAGAGGAGATAAAAACACTTAATGAAAAAGCCAAAGTGGATAAATTGACCAAAGGCCTCTATGCCGGTGGAGCCATATCTGGACTGGCTCTATCAGGATTACTTTTCTTTGGGTTTCGGCAACGCATGAAGAAGAATAAGGCCGAAAGGGAAAAACAAGAGGAAATTTATAAGAAGGAAATTGAGTATAAGCAAAAAGAACTCACGAGCCAGACCTTGCATCTAGTTCAAAAGAACACGTTTATTCAAGAGTTAAAAGAGAATTTGGAGAATATAAAAAATTCGCCAGATAAATTTAAAACAGAATTTAGGCGTATTGTCATGCTATTAAAGAAAGAGAATGCTTCTGACAAAGATTGGGAGGTATTCAAAACTTATTTTTCTGAAGTGCATAACGACTTTGACCAGAAACTAAAGACTTTATCTTCTGACGTTTCAGAAAAAGAAATTCGATTAGCAGCTTTTCTCAGAATGAACCTGACCACAAAAGAAATTGCAGCCACCTTGAACGTACTACCAGATAGTATTTTAAAATCTAAATACCGCCTAAAAAAGAAACTTGGGCTAGATAAAGAAACCGATCTAAACCAATTTTTGAATTCACTTTGATTATTTACAAACGCTTACTAATACACATTAAAGTATCATCAATATTAACTGGTGGGGTTGAAATTTTGTACAAAATAATACCTGATGTAGGTGCTTTGTACTCTTTAAGTTTTTCGCCAAATTCATTTGTGGTGTAGCCTACAATATCACCTTCTTTAACGGTATCTCCCGCTTTCAGATTACTGTAGAAAAGCCCTGTTTCGGTAGCGCTTAAATAGGTTTGATTGTTGAGTTGCACAAGATTGTCACTTGGCTCGGAATCGTTATCGTACATGTTTAAATGGTCAAGCATATTATAGATTCCATTTTTTATGAAACGTACGGCATCTTTCTGAACATTGCCCAATTTGCCACTTTCAAAGCTCAAGGCTACTTTACCATCTTGGGAAGCTTGTTTAAAGACATATTTAGCAGGCTCATCGTCCCTTAAACTAAAAGGGTATGAAACTATATACTCGAACCCGCTGATCTCTGTAAGTTTCCTTGCCTTTTTAGTCTGTTCCGGATAATTGGGGTTGTCGTAGAAAAGCGCAAACGGAATTAAATCTTCATTGACACCTCCGCCATGTATATCTATAAAAACATCACTTGCGGGTATAATGTCCGTTGTTATAAAATCAGCTATTTTTTGCGTAACGCTACCGGTAGATTTTCCAGGAAACGCACCGTTTAAATTCACTTGATCATGCGGATTTACAATAGAGGTTCTCGAGAAAAAAGAGCTGGTATTTGCAATGGGTATAATAATTAAAGTACCGTTCAATTTGTCAACATCAATTTCTCTCAAGAGCTCTTGTACGCCAACAATGGGTGGATATTCAAACCCATGAACGCCGGCAACAATGGTGAAAACCGGTCCTTTATTTTTTCCCTTTAGTATAGATATGGGCAAGAAGGTTTTGTTATTTCTAGCGTCTTGAAATGCTATGCGTATGTTTTCCTTTAATGGTCTATTAGCGTTGGAGAACACATCTTTAAAAGTGTTTTGGGCTATTGCTGAGCACAGGGAAAAAGACAAGAAAAGGGTAAAGAATAGCTTTTGCATGAAACGTTTATTTTCTATGTGATGTGTATGACAAGACCAAAGTATTAAAAAGACATTATTTAATTACCTATTCAACGTTATTTCTCTTTCTAAAATAAGGTCATGTTGATACCAAATGTTAAATTTGTTATGTTAATTTAGAATAATTAAAAATAATTTGCTCTTGTCTAGGTGATGATTTAGATTTGCCGTCTATTTAAAATAAATCTAAATAAAATATAATGAAAAGAGTTATTCTGGCGGTAGGTTTTATCGGTCTAATAGTATTAGGTTGTTCATCAGATGATGATTCAACAACAGAAGTTGTAGTAGACGAAGCTATTGAGGCATCATCTGTAATAGAAAACTACGCAGATTTGGTATTGGCCAATTATCAAGCAGCTTTGGTAGATGCAGAAGCTATGAACGTAGCTATACAAACTTTTGTGGCAACACCAACAGAAGAAAATTTTGAGGCGGCCAAAGAAGCATGGTTAACTTCAAGGGAAAGCTATGGTCCTTCAGAGGCGTTTAGATTTGCAAACGGACCTATAGATACGGGTGATACCGAAGAAATTGAAGGGTATTTAAACTCTTGGCCTTTAGACGAGGCATATATTGATTATGTTGAAGGAGATGTTGATGCCGGTATTATAAACAACCTTGCAGATTTTCCAACATTGACAAAAGAAATCTTAACTGGTGAAAACGGTAATGGTGGCGAAGAAAACGTTGCTATTGGTTACCATGCCATTGAATTTTTGCTTTGGGGTCAAGATTTAACGGCACCTTCTGAGAATTTAGCAGGTCAAAGAGCATATACAGACTTTGTAGATGGTGGTACGGCTGCCAACCAAGATCGTAGAAGAGAGTATTTAGCGATCGTTGCAGATTTGTTGACGGATCACTTGCAGATTATTATTGATGAGTGGAGCGGTGACTACAGATCAACCTTTTTGGCTTTGGACGAAGATGAAGCATTGGATAACATCATCAGTAGTATAGCTGAGCTTTCTAGAAGTGAGTTGGCTATTGAGCGTATGGCAGTGGCCCTACAGAACCAAGATCAAGAAGATGAGCACTCATGTTTTAGTGATAACACCCACAGGGACATTAGATTGAATTTGGCAGGTATCGTAAACGTATACACTGGAGCTTACGGTAGTGTAGATGGTAACTCTTTACAAGATTTGATAGAAGAGGCAGATGCGGATCTTGCAACTGAACTAGATGCTTTATTGGCAACCGCGGTTACCGATGTTGATGCAACATTGGATCCATTTGATTTGGCGATCGTTGATGGTGAGTCTAGTGTAGAAGGTGCAAAGGTACAAACAGCGGTACAGGCGTTGGTTGCTTTTGGTGACAAGCTTTTAGAGGCTAAAGTTGCTTTGGGTATCAACTAAAAGAAGTCTATAGAGTTGTTATTTAAAGGATTGTGTTGTGCAATCCTCTATAGCAGAATGATAAATTAAAACTGGATTTTTTTTGAATCCAGTTTTGTCGTTATATAAAATGAACAAAATTTCAATAGGGTTTTTATGCTTACTGGGTGTGGTGGTAAGCTCATGTAGTACAGATGAGGTAATGGTTCCATTAATGGCAGAGGAAGGTGAAGAACTTTCGGGCGGTACCACATCATCAAGTAATTTTTCTGCAGAAGCCTTTGGCTTTGCTTCCCCGGATCTAACATTTGATGAGCGTGTAACCTTTGGGGTGGGCAATTCACTCTTTAACCAAAGTTGGGTAACTGCACCGGCATCTACTACTGCAAGAGATGGTCTAGGTCCTTTCTTCAATGCAAGAAATTGTTCTGGTTGCCATTTTAAGGATGGCAGGGGCAGACCACCAGTGTATGACGGCGAGTTTTCTAGCGGACTTTTACTTCGTTTGGGTATTTTGCAAACCAATGAAAATGGAGAAAACATAGGTGATCCCATTTACGGTACACAATTTCAAGACAATTCTATTTTAAGCGTAGATAAAGAAGGTACTATTATTGTTACCTATACACCATTGGTCGAAACGTATGCTGACGGTACAGAAGTAGCTTTACAGGTGCCGGAATATTCGTTTACCGGTTTAAGCTATGGGGGTTTAAGTGCAGCAACAAGAATATCGCCCAGAGTGGCCAATCAAATGATCGGTTTGGGACTTTTAGATGCTATACCGGAAGCAACGTTATTGAGCTATGCCGATCCCAATGATGCCGATGGTGATGGTATTTCAGGCAAGATCAATAGGGTCTACGATGTTGAAACGGGTACCCGTGTTGTAGGTCGTTTTGGTTGGAAAGCCAATCAGCCCAATATAAAACAACAGGTAGCCGCTGCATTTTCTGGCGACTTGGGTATAACGTCATCTCTTTTCCCTAATGAAAACTGTCCGGATCCTTTAGATTGTGATGATTACCCCAATGGTGGAACACCTGAAATTCCCGATGATAACTTAGAAAATGTCACTTTTTATGCCGCATCTTTATCCGTACCGGAAAGAAGAGATGTAGATGATCAAAATGTGTTAGAGGGTAAAGAGCTGTTTGTAAGTATAGACTGTGCCAAATGCCACATTCCAAAGTTGGAGACAGGCACTTATGAAATAGATGCCTTGGCCAACCAGACCATTCGCCCTTATACAGATATGTTGTTACATGATATGGGAGATGGGCTAGCGGACGGACTGCCAGATTTTGAGGCCAACGGAAATGAATGGAGAACACCGCCATTATGGGGCATAGGATTAATAGAAACAGTAAACGGCCATACCAATCTATTACATGATGGTAGGGCAAGAAATATAGAAGAGGCCATTTTGTGGCACGGAGGTGAAGCTTTGGCTTCAAAAGAAAAATTCAAGGAACTTTCAGCAGAAGAAAGAGATAAAATTATTCAGTTTTTGAATACACTTTAAGATTATGAAAAAGAAAATTTTAGGCATGGCGGTGATTTTGTTCGCATTTTCATGTGGTAATGATGATAGCGTAACCAATGAAGAACCCACATTATTGCCCGTTGAAGAAGGGCGTAGCCAACAGATCACAGCATTATATGACTATCAGATCAAAGTAAACCAGGCAGAACATGTGGCCGTTTTAAATAATTTGGTAACACAAAGTTTAGCTTTTGAAACTAATGCTACGGAAAGCGAGCTGGTTGCTTTGCAAGAGGCGTGGAAAACGGCATTTTTAAACTGGAAAAGCAATGAAGTATTTAACTTAGGCGCTATACAGAGCTCGTTTATCCATACCAGAATCAATCAATGGCCTACAAATTTTGAGGCTTTGGAAGAGAATATTGAAGGTGAAGAAACATTGAATAGTGCCTTTGTCTCTAGCGTAGGCGCAAATACAAAGGGCTATAGCGCCATTGAGTATTTGTTGTTTCATGATACCAATGCAAATATACTTACCGAGTTGACCATAGCTGAACATGCTGAAAGACGTATGCAGTACCTGTTGGCATTGATAGAGAATTTAGCGGAACAAGCCGTTTTTTTACAAACCTTTTGGGAAGGGGTGGAGCCTAGTTTTAAAAGCAACTTAGAGACTGGTGTCAATGGTAGTCAGAACCAAGTGGTAAATGCAATAATAGCTTCTTTAGAAGGTATGAAAGGCACCAAGATAGAAGAAGCATTAAATGCGGAAACAGATGCTGTAACCTATTTTGAAGCGTATAGGAGTAGAACTAGTAAAGAAGCCTTGATCGTAAACCTAAATACATTGTATAATAGCTATTTGGGCGAGTATGAAGGTGAATCTGGTTTTGGGTTAGACGATTATTTGATAGAGGTTTTGGACAGGCCTGAAATCGATACGGCATTGCAAGAAGCATTCGTGGTAGCTATGAACGATTTAGAGGCTATGGATGGCGCTATTGAAGATATTTTGGTGTCTGATGTTACCGCGCTTGAAACCCTTAGAACAGACCTGCAAACCATTATTGGCCTGCTTAAAACAGATTTTTCCAGTGCGGCCAGTATTGTAGTAACGTTTAATGATACGGACGGAGATTAAAAAGTATCCGTAAAGAAGATAAAACTCTCTACATAGTTAAGTAGAGCTATTATAATTGAGGTTAAAAGCAAGGAATTATCACTAAGTGCTTTTAACCTCGTTTATTTTCAGTACCTCGTACTTTGCAATGGGTATTAAAACGTCAAATTTTTATGCGGAACTCCCTATGCTGTAAATAATTGAGACATCTGCCCGTTAAGGTAGAAAACTACTCAAAACATATTGATATTCAGAAAATTATAATGAAATAGGATAATTTTATATGTGAACGGACACATAAATTAATCCTAATATCCCGAAATTGCCCATGGTACTAGCACCATAAAATTCCATAAAACATAGGGTATGAAAAAGACAGATTTTAGCGATTTAAAAGTGATATACATTAACTGTACGCTAAAGAAATCGCCACAGGAAAGTCATACTCAAAAGTTGATGGAAGTATCAAAAGCGATCATGACCAAAGAAAAGGTAAAAATAGATGAGGTTAGGCTTATAGATCATCAGGTGGCAAGTGGTGTATATCCAGATATGACAGAACATGGTTGGGATGTTGATGAATGGCCAGAAATAGCCGAGCGTATTTTAAATGCGGATATCACCATTATTGGCACACCAATTTGGCTGGGCGAAAAATCATCTGAAGCCCAAAAGCTTATTGAACGTTTGTATGCCATGAGTGGTGAGACCAACGAAAAGGGTCAGTATATATTTTATGGTAAAGTAGGGGGCTGTATTATTACCGGAAATGAAGATGGTATTAAACATTGCGCCATGGGTATTTTATATTCCATGCAACATGTGGGCTACTCTATACCGCCGCAAGCAGATAGTGGATGGATCGGTAAAGTAGGACCCGGACCAAGCTATGGCGATACCAAATGGAAAGGCGAAGACCTTAAAGAACCTGTAGGTTTTGATAGCGATTTCACCAACAGAAATACCACCTTTATGACCTATAATCTGTTACATTTAGCCAGAATGATGAAAGACAATAAAGGCTACCCCAATTACGGAAACTCTCGCACTGAATGGGACGATGGCAAGCGCTGGGAATTTGAAAATCCGGAATATAGATAGTGGTTTAGTTTATAGTAGTAAGTAAGTATCAAGTATCAAGTATTAAGTATTAAGTACGAAGTACTTAGATGTTACTTTTAAAAATAATTTACCTAATACTTTGTACTAAGAACTTTATACCATTTTTTCTCCTAACTCCTAACTCCTAACTCCTAACTCCTAACTCCTAACTCCTAACTCCTAACTCCTAACTCCTAACTCCTAACTCCTAACTTCTAACTCCTAATCACGTTATACTAAATACTTGGTACTTAAATCTTCGTACCTCGTACCATTTTCTCTTATACATTCCCTTTTTACATTAAAGGAAAATACTATCTAGTGAATTGATTACAATATACATTAATCCCAACCGGAAAGCCCAATAATTTCTCCATTGGGTCCTACAAAAAAGGTGTATTTGTCACGAGCGTAGTTTTCGTTTTCCAGTTCGTAACCTTCTTCTTTCAGCATATCACCAATAGGAGCTATATCATTTACTTTTAGCATAAAGTGGTTATGGTTGGTGTTTCCTATAGGTCCAATGGTGTCTATAAATTCTGGAGCCGTTAAAGATAGTCCAATAGTTAGATCATCTGCCTTAAGTTTCATTACCAACATACCTTCAAGTCCGGGTCCGTGAAGTACTTCGGCATCAGCCATTTTAAAACCTAATATTTCTCGATATAATTTTAGGGTTTTCTCAAGTTCCAATACATGTACACTAATGTACTTTAAACCGGTAACCCTTGCTTTTTCAGAACCTATCATTTCAATTTCGCTAGGTGAAGAATCAGATGTTTGTGCAAAGCCGTAATAGGTACTTGTTAAAACAAAAGCTATAAAGAAGCAAGTTTTACAAATTAGACGTTGTAGTTCATGGTTTTTTGTACTGTGGTTATAATCAAATTTCATAATAAATATCGTTTTGTTAAAACTATGATATTATGGATGAACCTTAAGCTCAAAATGGCTTAACAAAAACTGAACATTTACAATGCTTGTAATGAGCAAACTTAAACATAATCAAGAGAGCTTCAATAAAAACTGAACAATGAAGCTTTACATGTTCAATCTTATCTCTTGGTGAATATTTCTTTGTAAAATTACCATACTCACACGCTTTGGGATGTTCAATAAAATTCAATTATTTGAATGAAATTGGGTCTCTATATTGACCGGCAATCTACAAGGCATATAACTTAATCAACAACAAGTAATATGAAACATTGTACACTTTATTTACCACTTTTTTTCCTTGTGATTTCCTGTTCAGAGGTAAAAAATGAAGAACAAAAAAATCTAGAAGAAACATATGAGTGGGAAGAATTAATAGATGAGGATCTAACTCAGTGGGATACTTATTTAAGTTACCAACATCAACCAGGTTATGATGGTTCTGTACCCTTAGATGAAAATGGTGAAGAAATTGCCCCAATTGGGTTAAACAATAAAGATTATACGGTTTTTTCAACATTACAAGAGGGCGAAGAAACCATTATCAAGAATACGGGAGAATATTATGGTTGCCTGATAACTAAAAAGGAGTATAAGAATTATCACTTTCAATTAAAGTACAAGTGGGGAGATAAAAAATGGGCCTACCGAAAGGATCTGTTGAAAGACTCCGGAATATTATATCACTCTGTAGGGCCTATGGCTGTTGAGTACTGGCGTTCATGGATGCTTTCTCAAGAATTTCAAATAATGGAAGGGCATACAGGAGATTTTTGGAGTCAAGCTAATTCTGCAATGGATATTAGGGCATACAAACCAGAATCTGTTTTAGATCCATTGGCACATGAATCACAAGAGTATTTGCCTATTGGCATGGGTAGTCAGTACAACAATTATTGTTTACGAAGCGGTAATTATGAAAAACCCCATGACGAGTGGAACACGCTAGATCTAATATGTTACGAAGGCAAAAGCCTGCATATTGTAAACGGAGAGGTGGTCATGATTTTAAAAAATTCAAGATACATAGGTGAAAACGGTGAAAAAATACCACTGATCCAAGGAAAGATTCAATTACAGAGTGAAGCTGCAGAGTTATTTTTTAAGGACATCAAAATAAGGCAGATAGATTCGCTAACACAGCAGCAAAAGGCACTTTTTTAAACAGATCAAACAATTAATATAGCATCATATGAAATTCAACGTATTTCTAATTTTAAGTATTATTAGTGCATTTATTGCATGTTCATCAAGTTCTAGTGATGAAGAGGAAATGGTAAAAGATCCGGAAAACCCAGAACAAGTAGAGGAAAATGATGAAGACCAGGCAGATGAAATTGAACCATTTCAACTTTCTGATCTAGACCCTGATCTACCTTCTTTCGTGTCTGTTGTAGATGAAACTCCAGAAGGTATGGAGTGGGTGAAAGTAGAAGCCATGTCAGATGAGTTTGATACGTGGAACGAGGACAAGTGGTTTAATTCATTTTGGAATTACGGTAACACCCCAGTTTCTATGCGTAGTGAAAACTCTAGCGTGGTAGATGGCCAATTAAATATACAGGCCACTTTAGATGAGAACAGTTCTCAATGGTTTCAAACGGCTAGGGTACATTCTAAAACCAAAATAAGTTATCCTATGTATACAGAGTGTAGTATGAAAACTTCCAGCATTTCGGCGTTCAATACATTTTGGTTGAACAATGGCGATATCAATGATAGGGATGAGATAGATATTGTGGAAAGCAACGCAAACCCTACTCCTGAGTGTAGTGATCAATCTACCAAACCAAGTAACTATCCATGGACTCCATGGGATTTTCCTACCCAAATGAACTCACAGTATTTTATAGCTAAAAGTGGTGTTACAGAAAGGCATGAAGATAATTTTGATACTAGAATGTTATCGGATGCCAATCCTAATAAAGGAAAAACTTGGGATGAAACCTACCATATTGTTGGTGCTTGGTGGAAAGATGCCAGAACGGTTCAGTTTTATTTAAATGGAGAGCCTGCTGGTGTTGTCACTACTAACCAAGATTTCACAAGAGAATTAGAGTTGATATTTGATCTATGGACATCTGAAGAGTGTTATTTAGGAGGTTTACCACAAAAGGAAGAGTTAAATGACAATTCTAAAAACACTATGCGTGTAGATTGGGTACGTACTTGGAAACTTGAATCAAAGTAGTAATACATCAATTATTCACGTAGTGTGAAACAATGAAATAAAGAAGCAGTTTGTTAGTTTAAAATGGATTTGGGGCATGGTTAAAACCATGCCTCTTTCTATTTAAATACATTTAAGTTTTATAGATTCTTTAGATTGATGGTGAAATGGAGAAGTAGGTTTATCTTATCTTTTTCACAAGAGTTGCTTGGGTGTTTAAACAACGGGAAATATATTAAGAAAAACGAATGTTATGTTGACCCCATCTTTCTTAAAAATCGTATTACACTAAGGGAGTAGTTGTTTAATCGATATTTAATTTTGGATTATAATCATAAGAGTCGTTATTCATGTACTCTTTGATCATTTTGTATTCTTTACGAACCCTGTTGCCTTTTTCTAAAGATAAATCACATTCAAAACGAACAAAATGGTAATTAGGATATAATTGGTGGCTAATTCCCCAAGTTATCCCTTTTCCTGGGCTTGTATTTACATCGGTAAAATTCCCAGGTCGGTAAGCACCGCCACCCTTAGGAATGTTTAAACCTTGAATTTTTGGGTAAAAATTTACTCCGTCTTCAGAAAATAGAATGCTGTTTCTTTCAGGTCCTTCTGGTAATATTGCACATACACCGTTACGATAGGGCCATACCATACTGCCATGCCCGCCCATTAATACTGGGTTGTATTTAGATTTAGTATACGGACCTTTAGGGTCATTTGCAATTGCCACACCCGTAGCTAAAGGTATATCGGCATAATCTTTATTAAATTTACCCGGAGATATATTGGGGGTCCATGGTAATCGGCCATGACTTTTATAGTATAGAAAAAATTGCCCTCCTTTAACAAAAAAGGTTGGTTCATGTATTACTTCCGCATCCCAACTTTCTTCAGAACCGGGTTTTAAAATTGGTTCGTCCAAAGCTTTCCATGGTCCTGCTGCCGAGTTGCCCACAGACATACCAATTACGTTGGGCGTAAAATCTCCAGATGTTCTAAATTGTTTTGACCAGCGTGCATCTTCTATACTTTTTGCAGCTTGATAAACTAAATAGTACTTACCATCTGTAAATAAAATATCTGGATTAAAAACACTGCGGTGGTCATAGCGCCCCGCTGTGCCACGGGAAACTGCAAGTCCCTGTTCTTCCCACTTTAGCCCATCGGTAGAAGTTGCATACCAAATATCGCACAGATCCCAATGAAAAGCCCTTAGTGTATCGTTGGCATCAATAGGACCTACAACCTCACTGTTGGATTGGGGCTTAGAATACCACATATAATATTGATCGTCTGCCTTTATTATGCTAGACGGGTAATAGCGTTCAGCTCCATCTTCGAATCCTTCTATTTTTTGAAACTTAAATTGAGTATTGAACTCGTTGTACTTTTCATAAGAAATGTGGTTTTCACGAAAACGTTTATAGGAAGCACTCTCGTAAGTTTTAGGTTCCTGGTTCTGGCATGAAGTCAAATTTACCACTAATATGGCGTAAAATATCATGGTTACTACTGTGATGAAGGCTCTTCTTGTCATAAAAAAAGTAGATTTTGGTTTTATATTTGATAGGCTTTTTATGGTTATGCGCCGCACATGAAAATTCATTATATTGAAAAGGACAGTAGCTTCTTATGGCGTACTGTCCTTATCTTAACAAACTCAACAATTATTTTACTCGCCTTTGGCCCTATGTTGGGTCTTTCTTTCTGAAGTAAAGCTCATAATGCTCTGGTAATCCCAGCTATTGTACATATGAGAAAGTCCCCAACGTAATATTTCGGTAGGTTCTTTTTCATTGTCAGCTGATCTGTTTAAGCCAATGGCATGTGCGCTAACTCCGGGAATAACGGACATTATTTCAAAATTAATACCGTCTGGCGCCCATTGAATAGTATTTTTCTCTGGTCCATCTGTCGTAATTAAAGCTGCTACACCGCCATTGTATGGCCAAACACATATTTCGTGTCCGCTATTACTAATTGGATTGTAAGGAGATTTTATATATGGTCCTTCAGGTTTGTCCGCTATGGCAAGACCATGGCGTATTTGTCTACCGCCAAATGTAATTTCCTCACCCATCTGTTCACCTTTGTAGTACAGATAAAACTTACCATTAAAAGGAATAATACAAGGGTCATGAACTTTATGGCTATCAAAGTCACCTTTTCGTTCAACCGCAAATCTATCTTGTTCTTCACCTTTCCAAATACCATTATCGGCAGGACTCAAAATAGGTTCTTTGCTCTTTGTCCAAGGACCGTCTGGAGAATTGGACCAAGCCAGGCCAATTTGGTTTTTTACACGAACGGTGTAAGGAGATTTTACGGTCTGGTAGCTTAAATAATATTTGTCTTCATGTTTCATGATCTCTACGGTAAAAACAGATCGGTCATCATATGCTCCGGCTTTACCTCTAGGAACGGCTAAACCTTCTTCTTTCCAAGTTTCACCGTCTTCTGAAGTTGCATACCAAATGTCACAGCGGTCCCACGGAAATACCTTGTCGTTTTCAACGTCGCCGCCAAACCCTTGTGTTGGCCCAGTACTTTTTGAATACCATACATAGTATTTTCCATTTTCCTTTATGACGGCACTGGGATCTCTACGCACAACACCTTCTTCATAGGCTAAGTCTCCTTTTAAGGGCTTTAGATTGGAAAACTCGATAAACCATTCATTGCCTAGGTCTACGGGCCATTTTAAAGCTCTTTTAGAAGCTGAGCTCAAGTGGTTTATATCTGTAATGCCCAAGTGGTCTATCTGTTCTTGTGTTACCCCCAAAGAGTCTAAAATATTTTGGTCATATGTTGTATCCTGGGCTGTACTTTGAAGGATAAACATTGCGAAAAATAGAAAGGAATATAAGGTTGTTTTGGTTTTACTGATCATTGTATTTGTGGTTTAATTTATACGAATTTTATAGAAAGTTTGCATGGATCTTTTGGTTAAGCCGAATGATTAAATCCAGATTTTCGCTTAGTACATAATATGGATAATTGCATTTTGCAAAATGTTCATTTGTTAGGTTGTACTGCATAGATTCATGTTCAATGTTTTAAATATTTCTAATCTGTCTATTTGATTTTTTTGGCTTTTATCACATTGGTGTTTACTTTCCCCGTTTTAATTTTTTGCTTTTCAATGTGATGATCGTGATTTATGAAAAGCAACGATTACATATTGGATTAATAATTATGTTGCCATTATATTGACAAATATTAACTATATACGGGTAAAATCTTCGATTTTTTAATGAATAAAAACTGAACATTCTTAAAAACAGTCCTTATTTACATGAATTTAAGCTGAGCAAATATTATATTGATTTTCACAACTGCACTTTGCTATATGTTCAGTGCAATTTTTGACAGTGTTTAGATTTTTAAAATTGTTCAGTTAATATTTTTCACGATATGAAGACACGTATAGCATTTCAAAAACCGGCCAGTATAGTGGTACTTCTTTTTTGTTTGTGCGTAACCGCCCAACAACCTTATGGTACTAATGAGTACATAGAAAAGGCAAACCAGCTTACAGCTAAAAATTTGGATAGCGCCATCTATTATCTTAAAAAGGGTATTGTTCATTATTCAATAGAAAAGGATACCATTAATTTAATTAATAGTATTTGCCAATTGTCTGGTTTGTATGACAATGTATTGGATTATGGTAAGTCTTATGATGGGTATTGGGAGGCATTGATATTAGCCGATGAATCTAATGATGATATTTCTAAATCACGAATATATCAAGAACTGGGTTGGCTATATACCGCCTATAGAAAGGAAGAAGAATCTTTACGATACTTCAATATGTCGTTGGAGCTTAAGAAGAAACTAGTCGAGGAGAAAAAGATAAGTAGGGATTATCTGGTAAGTAACTACTTTGCCATAGTAAACTGCTATAGGGTAAATCGTAATTATGTCATGGCAAAAACATATTTGGATAGTTGTGAACTGTCATTAAAAAAGATCAGTTCAGATAAAAGATCATATTACGTAGAGACAGAAAAGGGATATTTTGATGCGGTAGCGGGTAATTATGAAAAAGCCTTGAGCAAACTGAACGAGACCAAGCTATTTTTTGAAGAGAAAAACCCTTCATATTTAACGGTGGTTCATTTCTTAATGGGAGAGGTATATAAGTTTAGGGGAGAATATGATAAAGCAATAAAAAATTACAAAGAATCGTTGAGGTTTTCAGAAATGTATAATAAACATCTGGGTTACAAACTATTCAATTATGAAGAGTTATCTAAGTTATATTATGATCAGAATAACTTTAAAGAAGCCTTTTTCTATAAAGACAAAGCACAAGCGTTAAATGAAAGCATATTTGGGAGAAAAAGTAAAAACCACAAACATTTATTTGGAATAAAAGATAGATATAGACTTCAAAAAGAAAAAGAAAAGGCATTACTAAAAGAGGTAAGAATAGAGAAGCTAGAAGACCAGAAAAGAATTGGTTTTTTACAAAATATCTTAATGGGCGTGGTAGTGGTTTTTATGTTTTTGTACGGTGTTCTGTTTTTTAGAAATCTTAGGAGAAAACATAAACTTGAAAAACAAAAGACCAATGAGGTAATGATGCTTAAAAATAGAGAGCTAACGGCATCTGCCCTTCAGTTGATTGAAAAAGAAGAATTTATTTCTAAATTAAAACAGAATATCTCTAAGAGTGATGCTGTAGATACAAAGGCCATTCATAATATGCTGAAGGGTTTTCAAAACACCCCAGGTGGTAACTGGAAAGAATTTGAAGCCAGGTTTACTTCTATTAACGAAAGTTTTTATGAAAAGATTAGGGCTAAATATCCAAATTTGGGCCAAACGGATCTAAAATTGTGTGCTTTGGTCAAGTTGGGGTTTTCCAGTAAAGAAATGTCGTCTCTGTTGGGTATTACCATTGAAAGTGTACATACCTCAAGATATAGACTTCGTAAGAAACTAAATTTGGAAAAAGGTGAAAACCTAATAGATTTTATGTCTACTATTTAATTACTGTACAAATCTCTTTTTTAAGTAATTACTGTGTAAAGTTTAAGGCTTATAACATGAACAAATTGGTGTCAACAACCAAGCTTTAGTCTTATTTAAGCAGGTTTATATCCTTGTAGTTCATTTTGGTAGTTGAATTTGGTACTTACATGCCTGATCATAGGGTAATATGGTAAGTTAAAAGTATTGTTCACAAAGATTTAATTGTTTTTGCCATCTCGCTGTAAATGACAATAGGGCAGAAAAGGTCTTTACGTACAGACACGTATTGCCGTTGGTTTTTCTAAAACCGTACCTGTAATGATGAGACTAAACATTGGCAAATAAAAAGGGCAGCCTATTTAAGGCTGCCCTTTTGTAATATTAAATACACCAGTTATGGCGTAGTCTATAATTATGGCCTAACGGGAACTTCAGCTAAGAAAAAGTCATCTAAATAGAAGACAAGGTTATTGTCATGAAATTCGTTGTACCCTCTTATAAACCATGAGATATCTCTACCGGCACCTGCTTTGAATATTTGCTTTTGGTAGATCCACTTTCCTGTAGGCATGTCAGAAGTAAATGTAGTTGGTATCAAACCTGGTCCACCCCAGTCATCTGCATAAAGCTGAATATCTGCAGATTGGGTTCCGGTCGGTAAATTGGATAAATCACTTTCAATGTATAGCCAATAGCCAAATTCGTATGTTTTACCAGTTTCTAATGGAAATGTAATAGGATTTCCTCCAGACTCGGGTCTAATGATCATACCACCATTAGGTCTCAAATTAACCTTAAGGCTTTGCGATCCTGTATGGGTATTCAATAAGTCCATACTTATATCAAATCCATCCCATGGTGCACCCCATCCTTGGTAAACATAATTACTAACATTTGTTGTTTCAAAACCGTAATCATAAGAAGTAGTTGTATAAAAGTTATCTAGAGGATCAAATTCTGTTAATAGCGCATCGGAAATAGCTTCAGACTCTACTTCGTCTACCGTTCTTAAGGCTCCGGGAGTGTAACTTACAAAAACTTGGTCGTCATTATAAAGCTGTTCTCCATCTAGTTCTAGGATAACAATAGTAGCTTCATCTTTATCCACGGTTGCCGATACAACTGTAGGAGTAAGTATTTTAGGATTCATTTCATCCGTATTGTTTTCTATTCTAACTGTAAAATCACCAGCATTAACAGAAGTACCATCTATTTCTCTACTAAACTCTAGGGTAACTTTATCATTTCTTTCCGCTACTCTATCCAAAGTAACAGGCGCAGTAGAAGGAATAACCTTTATTACGTTTTCAAAAGAAAGGGTATCTGCATCTGTTGGTCTAAACCTAGAAGCAATATATTCAATATCCCAAGACCCTAATCTATTGAATCTCATGTCTACATCAGAATCGTCGCTAATGGTTACGGCATTTGGCTTACCGCCTACAGACTTCCAAGATACACTTTGTGGCTCTCCTATAGCTGTATAAGATAGACGAATAGAGTTGCTGGCTTCCAATTCATTTTCAGCACCGTCTGCCAAGTTGATTTCAGCACCGGTAGAACCATCAGGGTTTATTCTAAATGCTTTAAGTACCGATTGTATAGAATCAATAACCGTTACTACAATAGTGGTATCCAACTCTCTAGAGTCAATAGGTGATGTACTATCATCATTTGGGTATACATTACCCTTAAATGTTTGGTTCAACACCACATCATATACGCCTGCTTTATTGAATATCGCTTTAACGACTTTTTCAGATGACGTTGTTCCACTTTCCCCAACAATAAGGGCATTGCTAGGTAAGATCCAAGTTCTGGATTCTACACCACGTGAAATGTCTCCAAAGTCTATGTCCCCACCAACAATTACTTTGTTTTCAAAGTCCATTTCAGAGGTAACAATAATTCTGTGGTTAGGGTCATTTAAATTTAGTTCTTCTTGCTTTTCACAACTTACTAGAAGTAAGGTGAAAACAAAAAGTATACTTAAAAACTTACATTTTTTCATGTCTAGTAATTTTAGTTGTTAAAGTTTGGATTGTTTAATACTTCTCCTGAAGGAATAGGGAAATAGTTATGTTCTTCAGGTTTGTAGTTTTGAGATGATTGACTAAAATCTGGTCTTACCCTTCCTGAAATAAATAAAGGTGCTACACCTTGCCCGGTAATATCTAGATTTGTTTCTCTCCAAATTTCATCGGCACGTAAATCATCAAAAACTTCTTTTACGATACCCCAACGCACTAAATCCTTATAACGATGTCCTTCAAAACATAACTCAATGGCTCTTTCCACACGTTGAATATGTGTTAAAACAGTTTGCGCGTTAGCGGTAACCATTGGTTGATCGCCATGAACCTGCTTACTAACATGAAGCTGTGGAAACATACCACCGTTCATATCCATATATTGCTGTAAAGTGACAACACCAGCTCTACTTCTCACCATATCAACATAGCTAATAGCTGTGGCAAAGTCACCGTTGGCATTAATTACAGCTTCTGCATACATTAGTAAAACATCGGCATAACGAATATGTCTAAAGTTGATACCGCTACGTCCACGTACAGGCTCACCGTCCATATGATACCAGTTAGAGTGCTTTTTTACGTAAGCACTTTGTCCACCGCCCCAAGTTGCCTTTGCTTCAGAAAAAGGTGCTAGGTACCAATCTCCTTCACCGTTTCTAGGAGCAATGGTATAGTTCATTCTACGAGACTCTAGGTTGCCGTCATTAATTGAATTATTAGGGTCAACCTCGTCGTTCACCAACATTTCATGAAGGTTATATGAAGCCAATACGGTATTAAAAGCACCGTACTGAATATGACCAACTTCTGTACTTAGTGTGGTAGATTCCGCACCTGCTCCACCGATAGAGGTATCATCTTCTGCAAAACCACTATTTCCAGGATTTAAATCAAAAGAGTAGTTGACCTCAAAAATAGATTCTTCGTTAAACTCATTGAAATGCGTAAAGTTGTCTTCAATGTTTCTGGTTAAACTATATATACCTGAATCTATGACTTCTTTGAATAAACTAGCGGCTTGCGGCCATTGTTCATCATAAAGATATACTTTACCTAAAAGTGAAGTGGCAGCGCCCCAAGTAGCTCTACCTGCCGCGGTACTTTCCCAGGTTTCAGGTAAATTGCTCATTGCAAATTCTAAATCTGGAATAATAATTTGTGCGTTCACATCTGCCGTAGAAGATAGCTCTTTACTTAACTCTTCTAGAGATTGTGCCACCTCATCATGAATCATTGCACCACCATAGGTGTGCACAAGCTGAAAGTAAAAGAATGCTCTTAAAAAGCGGGCTTGAGCTTCTATTTCAGTTTTAGTTGTCTCATCTAAAATATCTTCGTCAACTGTTTGTAGCTGAGTAAGAATTGTATTTGCCCTAAAAATACCAACATATAGCTCTTGCCACTTTTCCGATAAGTGATTTTGACCGTTGGTATAGGTTAAATTTCTAAACGGAAACGGTCTATACCAAGCTTCTGTGCCAGCTAAATCTGACATTACAAACTCCTGTACCAATTCAGAGCCACTAACAGAACGGTATTGCAACGCACCATATACTGATGTAAGTGCAGAGTTAAAATGGCTCTCTGTTTTCCAAAAGCTAGCTTCTGTAAGCGCATTTGGATTTGGTTCGTCTAAAAATGTGTTTTCGTTACAACTAACACCAACCAGCGTAAGAAGAACAAAACTTTTTACAATTATTTTTTTTAATGATTTCATAGTCTTTTTTTTAGAAACTTAATTGAACTCCCATTATAAACTGGCGCGTAATTGGGTAATTACCATTATCTACACCTCTTTGAAATAGGTTATCGCCACCCACTTCTGGATCATATCCTGTATAATTTGTAAACGTAAAAGGGTTTACGGAATTTAAATACAGTCTTATTTTATCTACGCCGAAATCCTGTGTGTTTGGAATAGTGTATCCTATAGATATGTTACGTATACGTAGGTAGGTTCCATCTTCTAGGAAATAATCTGAAAATGCCCTAACATTAGAGTGGGTACCACTTTGTCTATAGGTAGGAATATCAGAATCAGGGTTTTGAGGTGTCCATTGAAATACTTGCTCTTGATGGCGTCCACCGGCAAAAGCTATTTGCCTACCACCGTTATAAATTTCTGCACCGTATGCCAAATAACTTTGCACACCAAAATCCCAGCCTTTATAACCTAAATCAAAATTTAGACCGGCTTCCCATTGTGGAATACCAGAACCTGAGAATACACGGTCACTATCATTAATAGCGCCATCACCGTTGGCATCAATATATTTTATATCCCCTAGTTGTGGGCTACTAACTGCGCTTAAATCTAATTGTTGGTACTCTTCCAACTCTTCTTGAGTTTTAATTACACCGTCATTTTGGATCAAGTAGAATGATCCCGCTGGGTCTCCAACGCTTAAAAAAGTAGTGGGGTCACTACCTGTACTACCATCTGCATTGGTAAGCGTACCGCCAGAAGCACCAAGTGTTTTACCATTTAAATTGGTGATCTTGTTATCGTTAAGTGTCCAGGTACCTGAAAATCCAAAGGTTAAATCATCACCAATGCTACCCTTATAGTTTGCGGCTACCTCAACACCCTTATTCTGCATGTTACCGGCATTGACCGCCACGGCACCATAAACGCTTTGCGCTCGTGGTTGCCATAAACCGGCAGAAGGAGGGGATAACTCATTAATTAACATATCCTTCTTATCATTTCTATAGACATCTGCCGTAAGGTTTAACTTGTTGTTGAACATGCCTAACTCAAAACCAATGTTAGATGAAATTTGGGTTTCCCATTGTACATTAACATTAGGAAATCTACGTTGTACTAGACCGTTTTGTAAATCTTCATCAGCGCCAAATGGATAATTTACACCAGGTTCTATTACGGGTATGTAAGAGTAATCTGGAATACCGTTAAAACCTACTTGGGCCCAACTACCGCGAATTTTAAAATTGTTTACAGTACCTGAGTTAAACCAATTTTCATCGCTTACGTTCCAACCTGCTGAAAAACCATAGAAGTTATTGTTTCTGTTTTCAGGAGCAAATTTAGAAGAACCATCACGTCTAATACTTGCACTTAAAAGATACTTACTATCATAATTGTACTGTATTCTACCTAGTTTACCAGCTAACGTATTAACATTTCTGAATTCACTTGGAGTTGTAGGATTAGCTCCTGCATTTAGTACTTGCACGTCATTTGAAGCATCGTCGGCAAAAACCGTACCCGTGTTCAAGGTTCTATATTTGTACTTTTCGTAAGAAGCAACCGCTAAGAAATCTAAATTGTGCTTTCCAAAAGATTTTTTATAGTTTAAAATGTGCTCAATGGTTTCTCTTGTTGAAAACCATTGGTTGTATTGTAGAATAGCATTGGGTGTAGAAGCGGATAAACTTAACTCCCCGTTACGATCTAAAGCTAAATACTGAGGCTGAAAGAACTTTCTGAAATACTGACTCTCATTACGTCCTATATTAACTTTGTAGGTTAACCCATCTAAAATTTCGTATTCCAAATTCAAGGCAATACTATTGCTTTTGTTTTCCCTTTCATCAATATTGTCTAACTGGCGCGCTAAAAAGCCATAAAATATTTCGTTTTGTACGCTTAACTGAACTGTATTTTGCCCATTAGGTTGAAATACGCTAAAAGGCGCACTGTGGGGTGCATTACCAATAGCAAAACCGAATATATTCCAAGGTTCTTGCTCACGATTTTCTGTAGTTAAACTAGCGGAAGCAAAAGCTTTAAATTTTCCTTTGGTGAACTGCCCTGTAAGTCGGTTGGTTAAACGATCAAAACCAGAATTGATCAAAACCCCTTCTTGTTCGTAAAAAGTAGTATTGTAGTTATACGTTAAATTTTCAGCACCACCAGATAAGTTTACATTGAAATTTCGCACTACGGCGTTATCGTTTTGTACTTCATCAACAAAGTTTGTATCCCAATCCAATACGTTGCTATCTATTAAAAAATTTAGTGGCTCATCACCCCCAGCTTCTGCACTGGTCTCCGTAACGTAAAGAAAATCGGTTGTGTTAGATAATGGTGTACCAGAGGTAATGTTTTGGATACCTGTAAACATATTTACGTCTACCTTCATTTTACCTTTTTTACCACGTTTTGTTGTAATCAAGATTACACCACCGGCACCACGCACACCGTATACCGATGCAGAGGCACCATCCTTTAAGATGTCTATAGACTCAATTTGTTCAGGAGCAAGATTTGGATTTCCTTCTTGGGGTATGTTATCTACCACGTATAGCGGTTCTCCACCGTTCAAGGAAACTAATCCACGAATTTGTACGTTTGCGGCTTCCCCTGGACGACCACTTGCCGCTTGTATGTTTACACCGGCAACTTTACCTTGAATGGCAGCTCCAATGTCAGATACAGGTATTTTAACCAGTTCGTCAGAATCTACTTTAGCAACCGCACCGGTAACTTCTTTCTTCTTCTGTGTACCGTAACCCACAACAACGACCTCTTCTAATTGTTGGGAGTCTTCTTCCAAGGCTAAGTTCATGGTACTGGTATTAGCGGAAACTACTTGTTTTATAGTTTTAAAACCTAAGTAAGAGAACACTAAAGTTTCGCCTACGTTGGCATTAATGGTATAATTACCATCAAAATCGGTTACGGCTCCCTTGCCTGATCCTTCAACAACTATGGAGACGCCCGGCAATGGGGTGTTTTGTTGGTCCGTTACCACACCTGAAACGGTTTTCTGTGCGTAAGCCCAGCCTATTCCTAAAAATAGGTAGAGCACAAAGGCACTCATTTTCATAAATTTTGGTTTTTGTCCTTTCATAATGATGAGTTAGGTAGTTGGTATTTTAATGACACTATTAATATGTCATTGAAATAGATTAATAATTTAATTATTGAAAAAAATTCAGGTATGAAATTATCATATTATGAAAAGGAGTAATAAAAAACGCCCTCAATAAAAACTAGACACTGTTTTACTATTTTTAATCTTGGGCTATTTTTAAACAAAGAATTCAGAATATTTGGCAGGTTCTTTTTTGTGTATTCTTAAAATTTTTGAATTTCAGTATTTGTTGATTTTTTTGCCAAGTAAAAATTGCGGAAAACAAAGCTATTTCTGCATTTTACTGTAGGTTTAGCGGTATTTGGAAATAGCATAAAGAGTGCTGGTCTAGGTAGTATGTTCAGGTTTTGTTCAGATGTTCAATGTTATTTTAAGCTTAGGTTTTTGTCAAATTATGAAGCATCTTATTTATATGGCAAAACCTGCTAATATTTATCAATTTGATGGCTGTATAACCGTATTTAATGCCCAAATGGTGTAAAAAATTCAACGACACCTGAACAGATGCTTGCAGTTTGTTTAGAATAGAGTGGTGAAAAATAGGGTATTATCACTTAAAAGGTTGCCATTTTGACGAATACGAAAAGTGTAGCACTTATGTTGAACTTTTAACTTCTTACCTCATACCTTTTTTCTCTTTCTTTTACGGTTACCCGTAATTTTCCATGGAAGAAAAATACTACCTTGTTGGTCGGTTCTAAAACACTACTTCCCCCTGCCGTTTTGGAGTTTAAATTTAGGTATGAATTAATTAGATGCTTTATACAGTTGTTGGCATTCATTTTAAACAAGCATTTTGAAAATTATAACTTGGAATTGTAACGGAGCTTTAAGAAATAAGTTTAAACACTTACTAGACTTCGATGCCGACATATGCGTAATTCAAGAATGTGAAAATCCATTAGAAACTAAACATACAGAATATAAGAATTGGGCTGAAAATCATATTTGGATTGGGGACACAAAAAATAAGGGAATTGGAATTTTCGCGAAGAAGGGTATAGAATTAGATAAAAAAAATTGGACAGACGTTTATCGAGACTTAAGAGTAAAGCATTTTTTACCCTGTAGAGTCAATAATGATTTTGATTTATTGGCAGTTTGGACTCATAGTAATAAATCACCAACATTTGGTTACATTGGTCAATTGTGGAAATATCTTCAAATTCACAAACCGAAACTCCGCAAAAGTTTAATTCTGGGAGATTTTAATAGCAATGTGTGTTGGGATAAATTGGACAGATGGTGGAATCATTCGGATGTGGTAAAAGAACTTGAAGAAATAGGAATTAAAAGTCTTTATCACCACTATTGGAATGAGAAGCAAGGCGAAGAATCTCAACCAACATTTTTTCTTCATCGGAAAATAGAAAAACCTTATCATATTGATTATATTTTTGGGAGTTTGGACTTTCAAAATGGAATCAAAAAAATGGAGGTTGGTGCTTTGGAAAAATGGATTGTGGTTAGCGACCATTTACCAATTGTTTGTGAATTCAAAACGTAAAAAATAACCAATACTAACACAACCTATGAACAATAAAGGCTTCGGGCTTAAACGAAAGGTTTGTGTATATTTATGATGTAACTAAAGTTTTTGTATTTAGCTTTGGACAAGGCAAAATAAAATTAGACAATAAGTTATAGCTGCGTCCGAAGACGGAAACGTAAAATTTTCATGCCTCAGCATTCTGCTTAGGTCAAATGTTGTACATAATTGTAATCAAGATTCATCAGAGGTTTTTCTAACAAACGAAATGCTTCAAATAATGCAAAAGAATTTTACAATTAAAAAGCAAGTAAACTTACAGGATTACCTAAAGAAGAAATTAAGATTTTTTATTTAAACGTTAGATTTAGAATAACAAAAGGCGCAATTAATTTCTACATTGTGTACCTTTTTATAGGTTACATATTTACATTTGTTGGTTATAAATCATTAGTGGAGGAATCGAGTACATATTTTTTAAAAGGAATGTTTTTTGTTTGAGTATCTGGAACACTATTATTCTGGACTCATAGATTCTAACATCAGATTCTTTGACATTATTATTATATGTATCTAGACAAAGTACTCCACTTAACCTTAATCCTTATTATTAGATAATGAAAGAAGGCTTTATAAAAGATACCTATGAATTAATTATAAAAGAAATACAGACTGTTATTACGGTTTGTTATCTAGTGGCTGTTGGTATAGGTATGATTTTTAATTATAAAAAGTATGCTGAGTTTGGTATAAATATTTTTGATTACGGAGACGTTTTTGATTTTTTAATAGCTCCATTTGCAGATGTTTATATCATTTTTTTTGCAGCCGCATCTACATTATTTATTTCCATGCTATTTTACCTTGATTATGTTTGGTTAAAGAGATGGCCTAAATCATATTCAAAAATGAATTTTGGGCGCGATAAAAAGAAGTGGTTTAAACAATACCGAATTACAGTAATAGCTATAAGTTTTATTATATACTTGTTTTTATCTGCTGGTTTTTACGGTAAATACACGAAGAAAAAAATAACCAATCAAATAGATATTACCATTACTATGGTAGATAATGAAATGAAGAAGGGTAAACTCATTGGCAAAACCAAGGATATTGTTTTTTTATTGAATGATGACGGTGTTTTTGCAATACCCCTTACTTCTGTGGTAAAACAGATAAAAATAAAGTAATGAGCATTTTCGGTATGTCTAAAAAAGGGAGTAGTAAGTCCCATGTATTAAATACGGACAATGGCATTTTAGGTCCCACTTTTCTTGAAGGTTTTACCAATCATATTGAAAATCCTAAAGAGTTACACTCGTATGAATGGTGCAGAAAATTGAAATCTACATCAGGTAACAATAAATTTAAAATTAAATACTACGGAGAACTTCACGAAGATTATAATTACCTTATTGTCGAAACTAATTTTGCACCTGCTTTGCTAATAGCTGTTGATGTAATTTCAGGTGAAGAAATTTTGTTATTCGATGGTTGCAAACATGGTTACAATGCTATGTTTTGCGATACATTTACACAAGAGGAAATTACCAATAGACCATTAGAGCATCTGTATAAGGATAGTAATGGCAATGAAATTTTTGAAATAACTATAAGCACTTACTATGGTATTGATTATGAAGATGAGTTTAGAGAAGAGGTAGATGAGAATGGGCTGTTAGAACTCATAGACGGTACTAAAATAGATTTTGAAAGTGTAAAACGTAATGGCTATGATTCATTACATATTTGGGCAACAAATGATAACGGAGAAATTATAGAATTCGTATCTGAAGAATTGGCTTAAATATGTTCACCTTAAAAGTAAACCATATACAATTTGAGAAAAATAATAGAAGCATATTTAGCTAAGCTTTTTGAGTATAATAAGAAAAACGCCCAATATATGGAGGATTTTAAAGCTAATCCTCATTTTAAGACTAGGGAAGAAATAGGGAGAGAAGGTCCAAAACCGAATAGGGTGGTCATTCCAGAACTAAAAACAGGAGAAGTAAGTGTATGTACAACTCCAGATTTAGGAAATCAGATGCCTTTGGTTTTAGAAAAGTGGTATGTAAAAGTTGGCGATAAGGTAAATTCTGGTGATGTGTTATGTGAATTAGGGAATGAAGCCGTTACCATAGAATTTGAAAGTTTCTATAATGGAAAAGTAATTTGGGTTTGTGAACATAAAAAAGACTTGGTTCCAGGAGATGAGCTATGTAAATTAGAAGGTATTTAATATTCTCCACTATCCCACTATCCCACTATCCCACTATCCCACTATCCCACTATCCCACTATCCCACTATCCCACCAAAAAGTACACAACATTCGAAAATGTGTGTAAGTCCTAACGGCAACTTCGCATATACCTTTGTCCTATTCTTTTAGACATTTAAAAAATAGGCGATATGAGTACAACACAATTTGGTAAAAAAGGGTGGACCCCAGATAGAATCAAAAGCCTCAAGGGCAAAACATTCATAATTACCGGTACAACCAGTGGTACTGGTTTTGAGGCGGCAAGAATACTGTTGAAAAAAGGGGCTAAAGTGGTCATGCTAAACCGTAACCCCAAAAAGGTTGCCGATACGTTGTCAACCTTAAAACAAGAACTTGGCAATGCCATACCGGTAAGCAATATAGAAATGGACTTGGCATCATTGGCATCGGTTAGGAAAGCTGCAGATGAAATACTGAAAAACGTTCCACAAATAGATGCACTAATGTGCAATGCCGCCATTGCGCAAGTACCCAAACAAACATTTACGGAAGATGGTTTTGAAAGTCAGTTAGGGGTAAACCATTACGGTAATTTCTTATTACAGGCTTTGCTGTACCCACGTATAGAAGAATCAAAAGGGCGAATAGTGACCGTGGGCAGTATGGGCTACAATTTGGGCATAAAGACCATACAGTTCAATGATATGAACTGGGACAAGAACTACAGCCCAAACGGCGTGTACAGTCAAAGTAAATTGGCACAGATCATGACCGTTTATGAATTGCAAGATAGACTTAAGGCGGCGGGCAAAACAGGTGTAAAGTCATACGCATGCCACCCGGGTGCATCTTCAACATCATTGATCAAGACCAGCGGTAGCTTGTTGACAAGATTTATTTGGCAGATCATGAAATTAACGCCCATGGTACAATCTGCAGAGAAAGGGGCATACCCAGAAGTCATGTGTGCCACCGAGCCAGATTTAGATCAATCTGGTTTTTATGGGCCAACAGGTAAAAATTATTGGACAGGTCCCGTAGGGGAGTGCAAATTAGAACCTCACGCCAAGGACAAACCCGTTATGGAAAAACTGTGGGAAGTTTCAGAAGAAGCCGTTGGTTATGAATGGAACGTGTAGTAGTTAACTAATAATGAAATAGGAATAAAATGAAGAGGATAAAAACCATTGGTATCGTAGTAATGCTATTAGCATCACTACACGTTTTTTCACAAGAAAGAAACTGGAAGACCGAAACTGCTAAGGACGGTAAAACGATAGTAAAATACGAATTGGTAAAGGAAGAAGAAGGAACGCATTTTTATTATGTTGCCCAGACCACTGCCAATATAAGTTTAGAAGCGCTAGATGCCTATTTTTCAAATACGGCCAACCATAAAAACTTCTTGGAGAGAACCCCGGTAACCCATGAGATAGAAAAAGTGTCGGAAAATGCATGGTTGGCCTACTATTATTTTGATGCCCCATGGCCCATGGCAGATAGTGATATTGTGATAAAAATCAATAGGACAAAGCAAGAGGATAAACTTGTTTTTACAGCCATAGCTGCTGCAAATGATTACAAGAAAGATGATGTAAAAAGAATGACGGACTATAAAGTTGTTTACGAATTTGAAAAGGTAGACAATACAAGCACTAAAATCACCTATAATGCAGATTATGTTCCGGTGGGTTCGGTTCCTAATTTCTTGGCAAAAACATGGTTTCCAGAAGGTCCGGCAAAAATTGTAAATAATATAGGGTCTAGGAAATAGACAAAAACAATAGATTAAATTTTAATTTAGTAGAATAGAGCAATTAAATCATAGAGACATGGATATATTAAAAGCGGCAACAGATTGGGCAAAGGCAGAACTATTTTCAACTCCGTTCTTCATGCTCTTCGGTCTGGCATTTTTAGTGGCAAGCTTGGGGTTTTGGCAATTGGGTAAAACAGATATCGCCAGAGCATATATAATTCCTACATTGGTAGCGGGCAGTTTACTTTTAATCATTGGTGTTGGGTTGTTTTTTACCAATAAATCAAGAATTCCCCAATTTGAAAAAGCCTACCAAACGGATGCACCGGCGTTTGTAGCATCAGAATTAGAACGCGCCGAAGCTACTTTAAAAGAATACGATACTATTGTCTTTAAGGCGATACCTATCATAATCATAGCTTGTGCCATACTACTGTTGTTTGTAAGCACACCGGTTTGGAGAGCAAGTATGATTACCACCATAGCCATGTTGACGGTTATTTTATTGGTAGATGGTACTGCCCACGCAAGAATAGATGGGTATAATAAACAATTACAATTGGCAGCTAAAGAAATGAACAAGTAGTATGCAGCATTTTAAAACATTATCGTCCTATATAGCGTATTTGGAACTACCTGGTCCGGAACATCCTATGTTGAGTGTATTTTCGGCAACGGGAGATGGTTTTTTACCTTGCCCCAAGGAAAGTTCGCCACCCATTACCAACGATTGTTATACCATTAGTTTTAAGAAGTTTGTACAGGGCGATTTAAACTATGGGCGTACAAAATACGATTTCAATAACGGAGCGCTATTTTTTATTGCACCAAGGCAAGTATTGCAATGGAACGAGGCAGCGGTATTTGAACAAAAAGGGTTTTCGATCAGCTTTCACGAGGACTTTTTAAAAGGAACGGAGTTGGCGCATCAAATCAAAAAATATGGTTTCTTTTCGTACTCGGTCAATGAGGCATTGCACCTTTCACCAAAAGAAGAAAAGCAGATAGAATCCATTGTCGAGAATATTGAAATTGAATATCAAAACAATCAAGACGAGTTCAGTAAGGACATTATTGTATCTCAATTGAGCACCCTGTTGAAATACGCCAATCGATTTTATGAGCGTCAATTTTTAAACAGAAAAGAACTTTCTACAAGTTTGTTAGAACAGTTTAATACGCAGTTGTTGGAGTACGTAGAATCTGGTCAGCTACAGGAAAATGGTATACCTAGCATAGAACAGATTGCCGATAAAATGGCAATTTCGCAACGTTATCTTAGCGATACCTTAAAAAAGGAGACCGGTAAGACCACCACGGAACATTTGCAGTTGTTGTTAATAGATGAAGCAAAGAATATGTTGTTGCATCCCAGTAAAAGTATTGCTGAGGTAGCTTATGAGTTGGGTTTTGAATATCCGCATTATTTCTCAAGGTTGTTCAAAAAGAAAGAAGGTATTAGCCCAACGGCTTATCGTGAAAAGTTTAGTGTGAATTAGATACTTCCATTACTATTAAAGGGAAAAGACTACAAAGCCCTCATTACAGATGTAACGAGGGCTTTGTAATTGATGAATATTTAACAGGTTGATGTTTTATTCTTTCACCAATTCCTTGCTCAATTCCTCTAAAGAAACTCCTTTGGTTTCCGGCATTTTGGTCATTGCCCAAATAAGTTGCAATACCATCATTGCACAGAAGAAGTAGTAGATATACCAAACATGGTCTTTAAGAACACCTTGGGTAGCATCTAGGAAAAAGGGAGTGATCAATGTAATGATCGCGGCAAATACCCAATGTACACTAACACCCCAAGACTGCCCGTAAGCACGAACACTGTTCGGGAATATTTCTGATATAAAGACCCATATTACCGCACCTTGCCCAATGGCATGAGAGGCAACAAAAGTACAGATGAAGGTAAGTGTAAGGGTAGATCCCAGATCCATTTGAAAACAGAGACCCACCATAACCAAACTAATAATGTAGCCTATAGAACCAATAATAATCAGTTGTCGTCTTCCTAGTTTATCCAATAAGCGAATTCCAATAAAGGTGAATACAAGATTTACGATACCAATGGCGATCGAGTTGAAAAGAGACTCTTTACCGCCTAACCCGGCTTGCTCTAAAATTTCAGGGGCATAATACAGTACAAAGTTGATGCCTGATAATTGATTAAAGAATGCTATAAAGAAAGCGAGCCAAAGTACTTTTGAGTATTTCTTTTGAAAAAGGCTTTCACTTTTGGTGCTGTGCTGTAAATCGGTCTTAATCTCTGCCAATTGTAGCGCGGCCTTTTCTTTAGAGTGTATGATCTCTAATATTTTTAAGGCGCCTGCATCATCCTTTTTGTGTAAAGCCAACCAACGAGGGCTTTCAGGTACGGTAAATACCATTGCGGTGTAAATGAAAGCGGGTATGGCTTCTACACCAAGCATCCAACGCCAATCATTTGCACCATCAAAACCTTTTAATAACCAGTTAGATACAAAGGCGATTAAAATACCGAATACCAACCAAAATTGGTAAAGTCCGCCAAGCTTTCCACGATTCTCCTTAGATGTAATTTCAGAAATGTAAATAGGAGCGGCAACCGAAGAAATACCGACACCTACACCACCAATAAAACGAAATAGGGAAAATGAATATGGATCTTGCGCCAAGGCAGAGCCAAGTGCGGAGACCAGAAACAGAATACCTACCCATAACAGCGTTTTCTTACGCCCTAGGTTTTTGGTGGGAATGCCACCAAAAAGAGAGCCTACTACGGTACCCCAGAGTGCCATACTCATGATAAAGGTGCCGTGAAATAAAGGTGATGTGTTCCAAATTTGTTTAATAGGTTCATTTGCGCCGCTGATGACAACGGTGTCAAAACCAAATAAAAATCCTGCGAGGGCCACGGTAATGGACCATACGATAATTCTGTTCATTGTTGAGTGTTAAGTTGTTGTTAAATATAATGAATGAAAATCGTAAAATCATAATCTTTTGGGTTAACATAAAAATCAAAGAATTGGTAACTTGTATCAATTTTAAAATTGAACAATGAAAGATTTAAAAAATAAAGTAGCTTATATAACTGGAGGCACTAAGGGAATAGGCTTTGCCGTAGCACAAACATTATTGGGTCAAGGCATGAAAGTGGCCATTAGCGGTAGATCTCAAGAAAGTGTAGATCAGGCGTTAAAAGATTTTAATAACGATAATGTTTTAGGAATTGTATCTAATGTAGCTAAACTTTCAGACGAAGAAAATGCCGTAGCTAAAATAACGGATAAATGGGGTCAAGTAGATGTTGTTCTAGCAAATGCCGGTGTAGGTAATTTTGCACCCATAGATGAAATGACCGAAGAACAATGGCACCAAATGATAGATGTTAACCTTAGTGGTGTTTTTCATACCCTAAAAGCATCTGTAGCGTCCCTGAAGAAAACAGAAGGATATTATATTACCCTAGCAAGTTTGGCAGGTACCAATTTCTTTGCTCAAGGTGCTGGGTATAATGCATCAAAATTTGGTGTGGTAGGCTTTACACAAGCGGCAATGCTAGATCTTAGACAGTACGGTATAAAAGTATCTACCATAATGCCGGGTTCTGTGGCAACACATTTTAACCATAATGAGCCAGGTGATAAAGATGCATGGAAAATTCAACCAGAGGACATTGGTGAATTGGTGTTAGATCTATTACAGATGAACGAAAGAACCTTACCTAGTAAAATAGAGGTAAGGCCAACAAGACCGGACAAGAAATAAGTTTAGACTTCTTTTTCAGTAAAAGGAATGTCGGCATTACAGATTTCTGTAATTAACTGACCAAGTAGCTGCTCGAAATCAGAAATGACCTCATTGGTAATAAGGTGATTTTTGGGTCCTCGGGCAGTTTCTTTTTGCGCGAACAACAACGTACCATCGGCAAAATTCTTCAAAGAAATAATACCTGCTTGAATGGTTAAGTTATCTGCAGGATGCATTTTAAAAAACATTAATCCGTAACAAAGCAATTGAAAAGCCTTGCTAAATTGATAATCTTCGGTAAGTACGTCCCAATCCATTAATTCAACATTTCGTCGTTCTACCTTACCTGTTTTGTAATCGATAATTCGGGTAACGCCATCAAATTCATCAACACGGTCTAATTTTCCTTTTAAGGTGATGGGGAAGTCCAAACCGGCAATTTCCAGGGGTACTGATAGTGACTGTTCCAGTGCAATTATTTTAATGCTATGGTCTTTAATAGCGGTTATTTCCGCATCTATAAATGTTTGAATGTACTTAAGGATGACATGAAAAGAAATATAGTTTTTACCAGAACTGATGTTCCCTTCCTTATACGTTTTTTCAAAGTTACGGGCTACCGAGGTAGTTACATTTTTACGGATATCGTTTAGAGACTCTTTGGTAAGGGTTGTGCCAACTAAAGGTGTATACAACTCTTCTAAGCTATCATGGACAATAGTACCAAAAGTATTAGGGGCAAGGGTCTCTTCAACCTGCATGACCTCATTGATATTCAATAGATTCTGCTTATAGAAATCAATTGGGTTTCTAATGTAGTTGCTCAAAGAGCTTGGCGAAAATCCTTTAGCGGCTTTTTCACGAATAAGTTGTGTAAGCGTAGTTGTCTTTGCTATCTGCTCAATTTCTTTGGCAATAGGTTGTATGGTAGGTGTGGCTATGACTTCTTTGATATCGCTTCTATTATCATCCGTTAGTAATTGGGTGATCAACCTACTACGTTCTCCACCTTCTAAAGCATCTGGCTCAGTATTATATAAGATGTATACGTTTCTGGCACGCTGTAATAATCGATAAAAGTGATAGGTGTACACCGCATCTTTTTCTTTGTAGGTGGGTAATCCGTTTTTCGTCTTTAAGTCGAACGGAATAAAGGAATTATTGGATTTTCCCGATGGTAGTACACCTTCGTTTACAGACGTGATGATAATGGTCTCAAAATCCAACAACCTACTTTCTAGCATACCCATAATCTGTATGCCTTCTATAGGATTTCCTTGAAAATCTAAGGTTTCTGAGCTTAACAACTGTTTAAAAAGGTGTTTTAGACTTTTTAAATTGTTTATGTAGGTAAAGTTATTGCAAAGATCCTTGAGCTGATTGAACAAGGTATAGAATTTATATAACTGCTCTAACAATAATGAATTCTGTTTTACCGCCTCTATGCTTCTCATAGAAGTGATTAAGGCTAGAAAGTTTTCTAAAAGTTTATTGGGGTCGTTGCTGATCTCTTCAAATAATAAAGAAACAGTGGCATGCTCAGGTAAAAGCGCATTTATTTGTCCATGGTTGATATAGGTCCAATTATTCAACTTTATTTTTGAAATTAATTGGTGGGTAGAAACCTCATTTGCATCGAATAATATGACAGTATATGAATGCGTCAAAAGATTCAATAGGTGTTTATAGAACCAGCCACGATCTGTTTTTTGTTCATGAAATTCTATGAGGTTTATAAAAAAACTTGCTAGGGTAGTAGACTCTAGCTTTTGACCCATGGTAATATTCGTTGCCGGAATATGATCCGGTATAGAATTTAATAGTGGGTTTAATAATTCTTCATTACCAAGAACAATGGCTGAGTTTTGCAATGTTTCTGGTGCGTTACCTTGAATGTGATTTAAAATATCACCTACATAATTCACCTGGGATACATTTTTGGGTACACCAATAATTTCTATGTGCTTATCAGTATTGTAGTAATTGGTTAGACCGGCAAGAGGTTTGTCTTTTAGAACATTCCATGTTTTTTGATACTGGCGGATAAAGTATCCGGCATCATGAATATTGTCTTTTAGAAAATAAGGGTCAATATCCCAATAGATAGCGGCATCTGTTTTTTCAAGAATGGTTTGTATAAGAATACTTTCGGCAGTGTTCAAGGCATTAAAGCCAAGAAAAATATGTTTCTTGCTGTTGGATTCAAGATAACCAGATAGTTGGGATACCGATGTTTTATATATAAGACCTTGATGTCCCAAACCTTTTTGTATGAGGTTATTATTGAATTTGGTATATATTTCTTCAAGATGGCGCCAAAAATGAAGGTAATTTTCGATCATTTCAGATTTGTCACTGTTCAATGACCAATGATTTACCTCTTGTATAGCGGCAACATTTTGATACAGACCAGTGGCATCTACTAAGTAGCGATCCACTTCATTAAAATCTTGTAATAGTATCTGTCCCCATTTCAAAAAAGAATCAAAAGATTCTTTGTCATAGTCACCAACGCTCAAGTAAGCATTATACAGTTCAAATAACTGGGTAGTAGTATTGGCTGTTACCAGGTTGGATACTTTTTCAATGAAGTCTTCAATACTGTAAATTTCAGGAGCAAGTATGGTTTTGGTCAATGATTTGGATAGTGCTTTCTTAAGAAAGACACCAGCCCGTTTACTGGGTAAGATAAAAATGGTATTGGCAATGTTAGAATTGTGTTTTAAAACATCCTGTACTACATCTTGTATAAAGCTCTGCATGATGTAAAAATAAAAAAGCTCCGCAATATTGCGGAGCTTTTATTTTATTAAAACACTTAGGTATGTTTTTTACTTATTTTACTAAGTTGATTTCTACCCTTCTGTTTTGAGTTCTACCAGCTCTAGTGTTGTTTGTTGCGATAGGCTTAGACTCACCGTAACCAACTGCAGATAATCTGAACTCTTCTATTCCTTTGTCAACTAAGAATTCTTTTACAGAAAGAGCTCTTGACTCAGAAAGACTTTGGTTTAATTTTTCGCTACCTACGCTATCAGTGTGACCTTCAACTGTAAATTTAGCGTTAGGGTATTCTTTAAGGATAGTGATAATGTCAACCATTACTGAAGTAGACTCAGCTTTGATAGAAGATTTACCAGTATCAAATAAGATAGTTCTAGCGTAATCGTTCAATTGCTTTTGAACTTCTTCAGTTACTTCAGGACAACCAGCGTTAGCTACAGTACCAGCAACTTCAGGACATTGATCGTCTTTGTCCAATACACCGTCACCGTCAGTATCAGGCCATGGGCAACCTTTGTTCTCAGCAGGACCTGCTTCAGAAGGACAAGCATCATCTTTATCAGCAACACCGTCACCGTCAGCATCTGGACAACCAGCTAAAGCAGCAACACCAGCTTCGTTAGGACAAGCGTCATCTTTGTCAGCAACACCGTCACCGTCAGCATCAGGACATCCGTTCATTTCTTTAGAACCAGCTTCGTTAGGACAAGCATCTTTGCTGTCTTCTATACCGTCACCGTCAGAATCTGGACAACCGTTGAATGCTTCAAGACCAGCAACTTCTGGACAAGCATCATCTTTATCGTAGATACCGTCACCGTCAGTGTCAGTACCACCAAACTTAACTGAGATACCAGCTAAATGTTGGAAATGAGGAGCTAAGTAATCTTCGAAAGCATGCTTATAAGAAGATTGTAAAGTAAGACCTAAGTTCTCAGAGAACCAGATGTTAAGACCAACACCACCGTTTGCAGTACCAGCACCGATTTCATCGATCCAAGTATAACCACCACCTATTTCGATGAATGGGTCAAGAACAGTTTGTCTTTTTATGATATCATATTTAATTGTACCATCTATAGCGTAGTGAGATAGATCGTCAACACTAACGTCACCTAATTTGCTAATTTTGTTAAGAGAACCTCTAGCTCCAACAGAGAAACCATCTCCTATAGATTTAGATACTCCTACATAAGAAATAGAAGGTAAGATATTCCAGTGATCGTTTGCATTGAAGAATTCATTACCGAAAGAACTTACATCCGAAGTTGGATATACGTCAATGGCATTAACCCCAAATTGCACTTGCCAAGGGTTATTCTCGTCTTGCGCTTGTATGTTGTTGATACCTACAACAAGTAGTACAACAACCAATAATTTGCTAAGATGTTTCATGTTCAAATTTTTAAGTTTAAGTGTTTATTAGCTGCAAATGTAACTTGTTAAATATTATTAACAAAATCAATTTCCTATTTTTTTTAATGCATTTAATAGATTAAATGGTGCATTTAAACGATTTTTAATTCCTTGCCTACCTCTGTGAATGCGGTAATGGCAGCGTCTAAATGCTCTTTTGAATGCGCGGCTGAAAGTTGTACCCTAATACGAGCTTTGTCTTTTGGAACAACAGGGTAGAAAAACCCGATAACATAAATGCCTTTTTCCAAAAGTTTATTTGCCATTTCTTGAGATAGTTTGGCATCATATAACATTACCGGTACAATGGCAGAATCGCCATCAACAATGTCGAAACCAGCCGCTATCATGCCTTTTTTGAAGTATGCAGTATTTTCTTGCAACTTATCTCTTAAAGAAGTGTCGTTCTCCAACATATCAAATACCTTTATAGAGGCACCTACAATGGCGGGTGCCAAGGAATTTGAAAATAGGTAAGGTCTAGAGCGTTGTCTCAATAACGTAATGATTTCCTTTTTTCCTGTAGTATAACCGCCCATGGCACCACCTAAGGCTTTGCCCAGCGTGCCGGTTATAATATCAATTCTACCCATTACCCCTTTTTCTTCTAAGGTACCTTTTCCTTTTTCGCCTATAAAACCGGCTGCATGGCATTCGTCTATCATCACCAGGGCATCGTACTTATCGGCTAGATCACATATTTGGTCCAGCGGGGCAACAATGCCATCCATGGAGAATACACCGTCCGTAACAATGATCTTAAAACGTGCCCCGTCTTCGTTTGCCTTAATAAGTTGTGCTTCTAGATCTGCCATATCACTATTGGCATATCTATAACGTTTTGCTTTACATAAACGAACACCATCTATGATTGAGGCATGGTTCAACGAATCTGATATGATGGCATCTTCTGCGGTAAGCAAAGGTTCAAATACGCCACCGTTGGCATCAAATGCAGCGGCATACAAAATAGTGTCTTCGGTACCATAGAAATGAGCTATTTTTTGCTCCAATTCTTTATGGATATCTTGTGTACCGCAAATGAACCTTACAGATGACATACCAAAGCCATGGGTATCCATAGCGTCTTTTGCCGCTTGTATAACCTCTGGATGTGATGATAAACCTAAATAGTTATTGGCGCAAAAATTAATGACCTCTTGCCCGGTATTTATTTTAATGACGGCATCTTGTGGAGAAACAATAATTCTTTCCTCTTTAAAAAGTCCGTCCTTTTTAATCGTTTCAATTTCTTGCTGTAAATGTTCTTTGATTTTTCCGTACATATTCCTTCTATATATAATCTAGTTCTATTTCAGTATTAATATACACAATGATTTTGTGATCAATGGTGTAGCCCATATTTGAAAAACTTTGGGCATAGGCGTTCACCTGTTGGTGATAGTACTTATTGCGTTCACCGGTTTTATAATCTATAATGGTTGCATGGTTATCTTTAAGCACAACCCTATCTGGTCTTTGGGTAGAACCGTCTGCCATTAAAAGATCTCTTTCGTTCAGCACCTCAAAATCTTGAGTGTAAAATTGCGATAAATCTTTATGATAGATGACCTTTTTTACAACTTCCTTTATCTCATTGACTTCTTGTTCCTTGATCAGACCTTTTTGTAATGCCAGTTGCATGGCTCTTTCCAGGTCTTTTGCGGTATGGATGGCACCCAGTATAAAATGTATAACATTACCTTGATTAATGGCAATATCTAAACCTTCATCCCAAAGGGTTCCTGCCAGTGCCAGTATTTTAAAATCTTCCCTGTCTTTATTGGTATATATATAAGGTATGGTCAGAGGATCGTTATCCAGATCTTTTTTGGCTTGATTAAGTGGGAACTCACCAAAATGGTAATCTAATTTATCTTGTTGGTACGCACCAATACTTTTTAGGAAATGAATGAATAGCCCAGAGTAGTAATTGGTATTGTGTTCCCCTTTCTTATCAAGTTTGTTTTCGCTAATTATGAAAAGTGCCTTTACGGCTCTGGTTAAAACAACATATAAAAGGTTGAACGCATCTAGCTGTAATTTTTGGTGATCAAGGGAATACAACAAGGCTTCGGTTTCTCCGTATTCTTGAACTTCCTGTTTCTTATTGATCAGTATTTCAGAAAAGCCAAGAAACTCATCTTTATCAACCGGCAGCCATAATTTAGGGTCTATTTCTTCAAATATGTTTGAATTTGCATAGGGGAAAATGACCACTGGAAACTCCAGACCTTTAGATTTGTGAATGGTCATTATCTGTACAGATTCAATATTTTCTGGTGTGCTAATGCTTGCCGAATGTCCTTTTTTGTCCCAGTAATCTAAAAAAGACTGCATATCTGAGCCAAATTTCTGCTCTACATCAAAAACAAGATCCATAAAAGCAGTCAAGTGAGCATCTGAAGTAGGTATAAGGTCAAAGGTTTTAATGGCATATGACAATCCATCATAAACAGATGTTTGTCGTAATCTAGAAGAATCAAAGCCGTAAACGTTTAGGAAATGGTTGTTTAGATTATCTAGGTTCTCATAAATATAAGCGTGTTTGTCAGCTTTGTTTTCAGAAAGGAAATGAAGTAATTCATATTGAATTTCCAATTCCGTGGGTTGTACCAAGTGCCTAATTAGCTGTACAAGAAAAATAACCTTTTTGCTCTCGCTCAACAATAAAGAGTCTGAGGAAACTACCGGTATATTATGCTGCATCAACTGATCTGCAAGCAATAGACCGTGTTTCTTTTTTCTGATAATAATGCAGATGTCACTATAGGTATAACCTTGTGCTATACATTTTTGAATGGTCGCTAAAGTGGTTTCGGCATAAAGCTCATCGTCATCCTCTTCCAAAAGAGATATATGAACATAGCCACCTTCTTTATGGTTGATTTCCTGTTGGTTGCCTATTTTAAAAAATTCTTGATAAACCTCATTTTCCAAAAAAGGACTCACACTTTGAAAGAAGTTGTTGTTGAAGTTAATGACTTCCGCGTAACTTCTATAATTCTTTGGTAATGTAACCAAATCAGATGGTACGGTAAAAGGGTGTGTTTTATGGGTCGCCAATTCTAAAAATTGTTCGGCCTTACCGCCACGCCATCTGTAGATGGCTTGTTTGGGATCACCCACAAGAAATAGAGAACCCGTATTGCCTAACTCATCTTGGCCTTCCATGGCATTCCCTATAAGAGGAATAAGGTTTTCCCATTGCATTTGCGAGGTATCTTGAAATTCATCAATAAAATAATGGCGGTATTTTTCTCCCAAGCGTTCATAAATAAAAGGGGCAGGTTGATCCTTTACTTCCTTTGCAATTAATGTGTTGAATTCAGATATGGATAACTGATCCTTTTCTTCTTGAATGATTTTTAATTCTTTTTGAATAGCGTTCAAGAGCGCAAAAGGAACAATGTTTCTGTTAATATTGGCAAACAGCCCTCTTTTGTAAATAAGTTGCTTTATAGTTTGATAATAAACTAAAAGTTGAGGTGCTAAATCAATAGGGGCATTTTTTACCGTGGCTTTTAGAATTTTACCTTCAATTAAATTGTCTTCTAGTTTATTGTTGTAAAGTTGAGTTGGTAAATAGTTGCCGGCAACTATTTTTTTAAAATGATTGGGTAAGGTTTCCCTTGGAAAATCTTTAAAATCCAATCCGGCATTGGTAATGAGTTCAAGACAAGCGGTTGCAAGTTCCTCAACTTTTTTTTCTATATCCTTAGTTTGTTTTTTAAGGTGATTTTGAAGTTTTAAAAAATCACCTAGCTCAATAGCATTTAAGCTCTTTAAATGTGCAGCATTGTTTTCGTCGAAAATTAATTTTCCGATTTTTAAAAGGTCAAAACCAATGTCCCAACTTCTATCGTCCTCTATTTTTTCTAGTGCAAAATCTAAAAGAACCTTGGTAAATTCAGGATCTTCACCAGCTTTGCCTATGACGCGCTCTACGGCTTCTTGTAAAAGCAGGTCCACATCTAGAACCACTTCAAAATTTTGAGGGATCTTTAAATCCTTGGCGAATGTTCTAATAAGCCTATGGGTAAACTTATCTATGGTAGAAATATCAAAGAAAGCATAGTTGTGCAAAATTTGCTTTAAACGCAGTTTGCTCAAAGCGGGCAATTCCTCAAAAGTATAATCGGTCTCATTCAGTATATCTTTGAACAATGGTGCTGCATGGTCCATAGAAGTCGTTTTTGAAAACTCAAAAAGACTGTTAAGAATACGATGTTTCATTTCATTTACCGCCTTATTGGTAAAAGTGATCGCTAATATTTTTCTGAAATTTTGAGGAGAAGCCAGTATAATCTTCAAGTACACCTTGGCAAGCGCATACGTTTTGCCTGATCCGGCAGAAGCATTATATATGGTAAACGGATAATTAGACACTGATTTTTACTGCAAATTAAGGATTACTGTACAGTTCTTAACAAATTATTACGTGAATATAAATGTTAAAATCCGTAACTTTGAAATACAATTAATATAAATCTAAAAACACATAAATTATGGCTTTTGAATTACCAAAATTGCCTTACGCTTATGATGCTCTTGAGCCTCATATTGATGCAAGGACGATGGAAATACATCATACAAAACATCATAACGGATATACAACTAAGTTAAATGCCGCTATTGAAGGTACAGATCTAGAAGGAAAATCTATTGAAGATATCTTAACAGGTTTGGATATGAGTAATGGTGCAGTTAGAAACAACGGAGGTGGTTTTTATAACCACTCATTATTCTGGACTATATTATCACCAAACGGTGGTGGTAAGCCTAGTGGAGAATTAGCATCTGCTATTGATAGTGCTTTTGGTTCTTTTGAAGAGTTTAAAAGCAAGTTTACTGCTGCTGCAGGTACTAGATTTGGTTCTGGTTGGGCATGGTTATGTGTTCATGAAGGTGGTAAAGTAGAAGTTTGTTCTACACCAAATCAAGACAATCCGTTAATGCCAGGAGTAGAATGTGGTGGGCAACCTATCTTAGGATTAGATGTATGGGAGCATGCATATTACCTAAATTATCAAAATAAGAGACCAGATTATATTGAAGCGTTTTTTAATATTATCAACTGGGATGAGGTATCTAAACTTTATGCTAGTAACAAATAAGGAAAAGGTAAAGTAAATCCTAACTAACTTGTAGGAAACCACTTGTGAAAATTTCATAGGTGGTTTTTTTGTTTTTAAAATAGAAAAGGGCGGAGAAGTCTCCACCCTTTTCGTCCCAAATCTTACCATAAACTTAACCTACTTATGCTATGGCGATACTAAATTACTGGTATTGAGTAAATAAAAAAAGGAATTTTAAGAAAAAAATTCACTTTTATTTATGTCGTGTTATATTTCTCTTAGTGAATTATGATAGATAACAGCCTGAAAGTAAACTAGGTTGCATTAAAATAAAAAGACGGAGCATAGCCCCGTCTTTTCCCCAAATCTTACCATGAACTTAACCTACTTATGCTATGGTTCTGTAAATATAAATGATGTTACTGTGGTTGGGCAAGCTAATCGATGTACGTCGTAAACCTAGGTTGTACTACTATTTTAGATGAAAATGATACTTAGGTAACGAGAGCTTTGATGAAATAGGTTCAAAAATAAAAAGACGGAGCATTGCTCCGCCTTTTTCCCCAAATCTTACCATGAACTTAACCTACTTATGCTATGGTTCTGTAAATGTAATATGCTTAACTACAATTGAAAATAGTACTAGTTAAACGTACCGTTAAAACGTTAAAGGGGGCTTTGTGAAGAATTGGATTACAAAATAACAATCTGTAATCTGTATAAAATAAAAAAGGCGGAGAAGTCTCCACCTTTTTTGCCCCAAATCTTACCATGAACTTAACCTACTTATGCTATGGTAGCTTTAAAAGTAAACAGGGTTAAGTCAAAACGACTATTCAGTCGTTAAAATGCTATATTCGTCGATGAAATACATAAAAAGTGTGCATTTCATCGAATTATTATTTAATAAGCGCGTTCATTGTTTCCTTCGTAGAAGTTGATGAACGCTCTATTTACAACTCTATTTCCACCAGGCGTTGGGTAGTTGCCGGTAAAATACCAATCACCTAAATTCTTAGGGCAAGCCTCATGTAAGCTAGATATGGTTTGGTATATTATGGAAACTTCTGCATTGATATCATCTGGACTCAACAGCTCTCCGATCTTTTTAGAAATTTCTTTTGCAGTGAATGGAGCATAGAAATCCTTTACATAGTTAATGACATCTTGATCACGGCTCTCTACTTGTGTTAAGCATTTTTTATAAATTTCCTCTACAATATGCATGGAGTTGTTGTCCTCGTGCAACGCCAAGGCTGCTTTAAAGGCAATAAAATCTTCAAGCTTTGCCATATCTATACCATAACAATCTGGGTAGCGGATTTGTGGTGCAGATGATACAACTATTATTTTCTTTGGAGATAACCTGTCCAAAATTCTAAGAATACTCTTTTTCAAGGTAGTACCCCTTACAATACTATCATCTATAATAACAAGGTTGTCTCCTTTTTTTACAGAACCATAAGAAATGTCATATACATGTGCCACTAGGTCATCTCTACTGCTATCTTGCGTAATAAAGGTTCTTAGCTTGGCGTCTTTAATGGCTACTTTTTCAATTCTTGGACGAACCTCTAGTATTTCATGAAGTTGCTCGCCGGTAATTGCAGGTCCTAATGCAAGTATTTGTTCTTCTTTTTTCTGGTTCAAATAGTTTTGAGCCTCTTTTACCATACCGTAAAAAGAAGTTTCTGCAGTATTCGGTATATAGGAGAAGACAGTGTTTTTGATATCTTCATTTATAGATTCCAATATCTGTGGAAATACCAATTTACCTAAAGCTTTACGTTCTTGATAAATCTCCTTATCGCTACCTCTAGAAAAGTAAATACGTTCAAAAGAACATGCTTTACGTTCTTTAGGTTCCTGAATTTGGTGAATGACGCTAGTACCGTTCTTTTTAATGATAATGGCGGCACCAGGGTCAAGTTCTTTTACCTCGTCATAAGGTACGTTGAATACCGTTTGTATAGCAGGTCTTTCTGAGGCAACTACAACAACTTCATCATCCCTGTAATAATAAGCCGGTCTAATACCACTAGGATCCCGTAAGACAAAAGCATCACCATGGCCTAACAAACCTGCCATGGCATAACCACCATCAAAATTCTTGGCGGCTCTTTTTAATATCTTGTACACCTTTAAACGTTCTGCAATAATAGGCGAAGCTTGTTGTTTGGTGTATCCTTCTTTTTTTATCTGCTTATATAGTTTAGCAACGGCATCATCAAGAAAATGACCTATTTTTTCCATTACCGTAACGGTATCTGCCATCTCTTTAGGATGCTGGCCAAGTTGAACCAGGTTGTCAAAAAGCTCATGAACATTGGTCATATTAAAATTACCGGCAACAATTAAGTTACGGTGCATCCAGTTGTTCTGTCTTAAGAAAGGATGAACACTCTCAATGCTGTTTTTGCCAAAGGTACCGTAACGCACATGACCTAAAAGGAGTTCACCTATATAAGGTATATTCTTTTTTTGCAAGGCAACATTATGCTCATACTCCGGATGCTCTTTCATCTCGGTATTGATACGCTCATTTATTTGTGCAAAAATGTCCTGTATAGGCTGTTGCTGGCAAGAACGAACACGGCTCATGTAACGTTCACCTGCCTTAACATCTAATTTAATGCTGGCAAAACCTGCACCGTCTTGACCACGGTTATGTTGTTTTTCCATCATTAAGTACATTTTATTTACACCATAAAATGCTGTTCCATACTTTTCCTTGTAATACTCTAAAGGTTTTAATAACCGTATTACAGATATACCACACTCATGCTTAATTGCGTCACTCATTGTTTTTGGTATTAAAAAAACCCCAAAATATTTTGGGGCTAGGGGATTATTGTAATTCTATGTCAAACTGGGTCAATTTCTTAAACTGATGCAGTCTTTCTCTAATTTCTTTTCGGTCTAACTGTAACATTCTTTCCGCTCCAAATTTCTCTACACTAAAGGATGCCAGATTAGAACCGTGTATAATTGCCTTCTTCATATTCTCAAAAGAGCTATCTCCGCTTGCTGCCAAATAGCCTGAAAAACCACCGGCAAAGGTATCTCCGGCACCAGTAGGATCAAATACTTCTTCTAAAGGTAGCGCCGGTGCAAAAAAGATCTGATCTTCATTGAACAAAAGTGCGCCATGCTCTCCTTTTTTGATCACTACATACTTAGGCCCCATGGTAAAAATCTTTTGCGCTGCCTTAACAAGTGAATATTCACCGGTTAATTGTCTGGCCTCTTCATCATTAATAGTTATTACATCTATATGTTTAATAACGTTCATTAAATCATCTAAAGCATTGTCCATCCAAAAATTCATGGTATCCAATACTATTAACTTTGGTCGCTTTTTCATCTGGTTGATTACACCCATTTGAACAATTGGGTGAAGATTACCAAGCATAACCACATCTGCATCATTATAACTTTCCGGTACAACAGGATTAAAGTCCTCTAAAGTATTTAACTCCGTTACTAAGGTGTCTCTGGTATTTAGGTCGTTGTGGTATTTTCCTTTCCAGTAAAAGGTTTTACCGCCTTCAACAATTTCCAAGGCAGAAATGTCAATACCGCGATCGGTTAAAAGGTCTAAATATTCTTTAGGCATGTCATCACCTACAATAGAAATGATAGCAGAATCAACATCAAATTGAGATGCCGCTAAGCCAATATAGGTAGCTGCGCCGCCCAATATTTTATCCGTTTTACCAAAAGGAGTTTCTATTGCATCAAAAGCGACAGTACCTACTATTAAAAGCTTGCCCATAAATGTGAAAAAATTTAAGCTGCAAATATACGATTTTGATAAGCTAATTAAAACGGTTTATGGAATACAAATTGTAATAGTTATCAAAGGCGAATTGTTGATATAAATTGCCATTTATTTCCTACCGAAATCTGCAGGAATTTCTCCCCATGCTTTCGTTTCCCATTTGACGATAACGGTTTTGTATTCATTCTTGTTCAGCCAATCTACCGCTCTATCAATAAATTCAAAAAGTGTTTTGTTCTTTGCGTTAGGAGTAAGTTTGGTGTTGCACTTTTTTTTACGCACCCAGCTCATGGCCGTTCTAGAATCTGTATAAATGATACGGGCGCTATTATGTTTTTTCAGAAAAGCTAAACCATGGACAATGGCTAAAAATTCACCAATATTATTGGTTCCATTAGGAAAAGGACCTTGTTTAAATAATTTTTTACCAGTTTTGGTATCAACCCCTTGGTATTCCATAATACCGGGATTGCCGCTAGAAGCAGCATCAACAGAAATGGAATGATAATTTGGTAGCCCAATTCTTTCTAATTCTGCTTTGGATAAAGTAGGTGCAGTTTTTTTCTTTCCCTTGAAATCTGCGTAAGTGCCATTAAATGCCTTTTTGGCTACCTCAAAAGATTCAAATGATTTGTATTCGGCACCGGCATGGCCGTCAATGGATTTTTTACATTCTTTCCATGTTTCATAAATACCCGGCTTTTTACCTTTCCAAACAACATAGAACTTTTTCTTTTTGCCCATTACTGCTTAGATAATAATTCGTCTATGACCTTTGGAAAAAATTCATATTCCAACAGATGTACTTTTGATGCGATATCCTCGGGCGAATCTTTTGGGTTCACTACAGTTTTTACCTGTTGTATAATAGCGCCCTCATCATAATGTGCATTAACGAAATGAATGGTAATACCGGTTTCCGCCTCTTTAGCCTCTTTTACGGCATTATGAACATGCATACCGTACATACCTTTACCGCCGTATTTTGGTAGTAGGGCAGGATGTATGTTTATAATTTTATTGGGGAAGGCATTGGTAATGGCTTCGGGTATTTTCCATAGAAAGCCGGCCAACACTATTAGGTCCGGTTCTAGTGATTGTAGCATATCTAGAATAAAATTACTCTTTGAAAATGCTTGCCTATTAAAAAACAAGGCGTTGATTCCAAGTCTGTTACAACGCTCAATGACTTTGGCATCGCTTTTGTTAGTAAGTACGCAGCATATAGTAACATCTTTGCGAATCTTAAAATAATTGGCAATGTTTTCAACATTAGATCCGGAACCTGAGGCAAATAGTATAATTTTCTTGGTTTTCAATAGAAAGGGTCTTTATAAGATAACGAACAATGAAATTAAGTTTGGCAAATAAAGCAAATTTAAAGCTTGTCAGAATTTAGAAAAAAAACGATTAAATAGAATAGTTCTAATACCTCACTACTTTTCAATACCTTTAATCAACGTTACCGAAACAAAATATTAATACGGTAAAATTACAGCACATGTCTTTAATTTTATTAAATTACCATACATTTTAACGACAATTAGTGTAATTAAACCAAAGTTTTTTATTTTTGCCTTCAATTTAAATTTTTAAAACAAATATTATTATGTCAGACATTGCATCAAGAGTTAAAGCTATCATCGTTGATAAATTAGGAGTTGATGAGAACGAAGTGGTAACCGAGGCTAGCTTTACTAACGATTTAGGCGCAGATTCATTAGACACGGTAGAGTTGATAATGGAGTTCGAAAAAGAATTTGATATTCAAATTCCAGACGATCAAGCTGAGAATATCGCAACTGTTGGTCAAGCCATCAGCTATATAGAAGAAGCTAAGTAAAACATGTTTTCTTAAATAGAATTCAAATTATCCATGTGGTAAATGCTCCGCATGGATAATTTTTTTTAATTTACGCTTGGTTTAGATTTAAACAAATACAAAGTTAAATGCAGTTAAAGCGAGTTGTAGTTACAGGTTTGGGGGCACTTACCCCAATTGGTAATAATATTGAAGAGTATTGGGATGCTTTGGTAAACGGTAAAAGTGGATCAGCGCCCATTACTTATTACGATACAGAAAAATTCAAAGTAAAATTCGCTTGTGAGCTTAAGAATTACAAGACAGAAGATCACTTTGATAGAAAAGAAGGCCGTAAGCTGGATAGATTTGCGCAGTACGCACTTGTATCTTCAGATGAAGCTATTCGTGATTCTAAATTAGATTTAGAGAAATTAGACAAATTTCGCGTAGGCGTTATTTGGGGAGCGGGTATTGGAGGTTTGGAAACTTTTCAGAACGAGGTAATGAATTTTGCCAACGGAGATGGTACACCAAGATTCAATCCGTTCTTTATTCCAAAAATGATCGCTGATATTGCCCCGGGGAACATATCCATTAAGCATGGTTTTATGGGACCTAATTACACTACCGTTTCCGCTTGTGCATCATCGGCAAATGCAATGATCGATGCCTTGAACTATATACGATTGGGTCATTGCGATGTCATTGTAACAGGTGGTAGTGAAGCGGCAGTAACTATTGCAGGTATGGGCGGTTTTGGTGCAATGCACGCATTATCAACAAGAAACGATAGTCCTGAAACAGCTTCAAGACCTTTTGATGCAACCAGGGATGGTTTTGTTCTAGGTGAAGGTGCAGGAGCCTTGGTTCTTGAAGAGTATGAGCATGCCGTTGCCAGAGGAGCAAAAATATATGCAGAAGTTGCCGGTGGAGGTATGTCAAGTGATGCTTACCATATGACCGCACCGCATCCAGATGGTATAGGGGTAGTTAGGGTAATGGAAAATTGTCTAAGGGATGCAGGCTTGTCCATAGAAGATGTAGACGCTATAAACACTCACGGTACATCTACCCCTTTGGGAGATGTGGCAGAGTTAAAAGCGATTACTCAAGTATTTGGGGAGCATGCTAAAGACATAAACATTAATTCTACCAAGTCAATGACCGGTCATTTGTTAGGTGCTGCGGGCGCTATTGAAGCAATTGCTTCAATATTGGCCATGGAGCATGGTATGGTACCACCTACCATAAACCATACTACGGTAGATGAGAATATAGATCCTAGTTTAAACTTAACGTTGAACAAGGCACAAAAACGAGATGTTAAAGTTGCAATGAGCAATACATTTGGTTTTGGTGGGCATAATGCATGTGTAGTTTTTAAGAAAATTGATTAATTTTTTATATGCCTTTTCCCACGAACTTATTTAATTCCCATCCTAAAGAGGATGGGGATTTTTTTTGGGGAATTACCAAAATTTTAGGTTTCAAACCTAAAACCTTATCTATTTATAAAAAGGCCTTTCTTCATAGGTCAATGAACAAAAAGGATGATAAGGGTAATGCAATGAATTATGAGCGCCTAGAGTTTTTGGGAGATTCAATGCTAGGTACCATAATATCTAAACATTTATACAGCGAGGTACCTGCAGGGGATGAAGGCTACCTTACTAAAATGCGATCTAAAATAGTAAGTAGAGAGCATTTAAATGAGTTGGGTAAAGACTTGGGATTAATAGATTTTGTACAGAGTAGAATACCTAAATCCCATTTTGGACAGAACATACACGGCAATGTTTTTGAAGCATTGGTAGGTGCCATTTATTTAGATCGCGGTTATAAATACTGTGAAAAGTTCATTCAAAAAAGGGTGGTAGAACCTTACGTAGATATAGAACAGTTAGAAGGCCGGGTCATTAGTTATAAGAGTTTGGTGATCGAATGGTGTCAGAAACAAAAGAAGTCTTTTGATTTTGATGTTTATGAAGATACCGGAAATGATCCTTTAAAACATTTTGCCGTTAAACTCTCCATTGGGGGAGATGTAGTTGCAAAAGCAAGAGCCACCTCAAAGAAAAAAGCGGAAGAAAGAGCAGCTAAAAGGGCCTTTTTTGCACTGCAGGATAAAATGGATAGCTGATCATTTTACCAAAAGGTAAAATGCTAACATTTTAATAACTTTTAGAGTGTTTTTATCAATTTATGAAACTAGGCATTATAGCTTAGAAGTTCTATATTTACCCTTTTGTTGAGTTATGGCTGCAACTATTAAAATAAATGATGATTTTTACGATGAATCCTTTAGCCTTATAGCTTTACACACTACCTTAGAAGATTTTGCTTTGGCCTACGGTTTAAACCAAAGTATGAAGGCAAAATTTGTAAGGGCAAAAAAGAATTTTAATCTTGCTGAAAATAAATCGTTTCCAATCTTTGAATGGGATGACGAGTATAATGATATGTACTGGGTGTTGATTGCCAACCATAGCAGTGAAAAAGAAAGCATTGTACATGACGATTTATTTAAGAACGAAACAACATTTAAGACGCCAAGGTTACTTCCTGAGTATAAAGATGTTGATTATCTTCTAAAGATTGAAACGGATAAGGATTTAGATATAAATTCTATTATTAAGAACATACAATCGTTGCCAAGAATTATGGCAGCGTATGAAATAAGTACAGAGAAACTAAAATCAAAGAACAATCTAATTTTTTAAATATGCCAACTGTAAAAAAGACGAAAATTGTAGCGACCCTGGGTCCTGCAACTAGCAAGAAAGAGGTGCTCAGGAGCATGATTGATGCTGGAGTAGATGTATTCAGGATAAACTTTTCACATGCTGATTATGAAGATGTTAAGGAGCGTGTAAATATGATACGTGAGTTAAATGCCGAAATGGAAACCAACACTTCTATTTTAGCGGATTTACAAGGCCCTAAATTGCGTGTAGGCGTAATGGCAGGTGACGTTGTAGTGAGCCCTGGTGATGAGATAACATTTGTAACAGGTGAGCCTTTTGAAGGTAGTGCAGAACGTGTTTACATGAATTACAAGGAGTTTCCTAGAGATGTTAAAGCTGGGGAGCGTATTTTATTGGATGACGGTAAATTAATGTTCGAGGTTGTAAAGACCAATGGTGAAGACGAAGTTTTGGCCAAAGTAATTCAAGGCGGACCTTTAAAATCCAAGAAAGGGGTAAACTTGCCCAATACCAATATTTCTTTACCTGCACTTACCAAAAAAGATATTAAGGATGCGGAATTTGCAATTTCATTGGAAGTAGATTGGATCGCACTTTCTTTTGTGAGATTCAGTCAAGACCTTATTGATCTACAGAATATCATCAACAAACATTCTGATCATAAAATTCCGATTATTGCAAAAATAGAAAAGCCGGAAGCTGTTGAGAATATAGATAAGATCGTTGCATACTGTGACGGTTTAATGGTTGCTCGTGGAGATTTAGGTGTTGAAGTTCCTGCACAAGAGGTTCCATTAATTCAAAAGCAATTGGTGTTGCGTGCTAAAAAGGCCAGAATACCTGTAATTATAGCCACTCAAATGATGGAAACTATGATTACAAGTCTTACACCAACAAGAGCAGAGGTAAATGACGTTGCCAACTCGGTAATGGATGGTGCGGATGCGGTAATGTTATCTGGAGAAACATCGGTGGGTAATTACCCGGTACAGGTAATTGAAAAGATGTCTAGCATTTTAGAGAGCGTTGAAGGTTCAGATTTAATTCAGGTACCACAAAATCCGCCACACATTCGTACTAAAAGATTTATCACAAAATCTATATGCTATCATGCAGCCTTAATGGCCAATGATATCAAGGCTAAAGCAATTTCTACATTGACCAATAGTGGATATACCGCTTTTCAGATTTCTGCATGGAGACCTAGTGCTTACATTTTAGTATTTACATCCAATAAGCGAATTTTAACGCAACTGAATCTATTGTGGGGTGTTAAAGCATTCTATTATGATAAATTCGTATCAACGGATGATACCATAGAAGATGTTAACCACATTGCTTTTAATAAAGGACATTTACAGGTTGGAGATATGGTAATTAGTCTTGCGGCCATGCCTATTAAAGAAAAAGGAATGGTAAATACCTTAAGGGTTACTGAAATTGAATCCAAGGATATCTAATGAATCCATTTTCATAAAATAAAAGGACCGCTAACTAGCGGTCCTTTTTTTATGCTTTTTGTTTAAGTGTTAAGCAACTTCTTTTTCAAAGGCTATAAAATTAACCACCTTGCCATTATGGTCAAAAACGGGTTCTCCTTGTATTTTACAATTGTAGGTAGTACCGTCTTTTCTATAATTGACAACAGTAACTTCAAAAGGACTTTTTTCTTTTACTGCTCTTGAAACTATTTTTAATGTAGAATTAGAAGTTAAGTCGCCTTGAAACATTTTAGGGTTCTTACCTACTATTTCATCAGGTCTATATTGGCTCATGTTCCACATGTTCTTTGTGGCAAAAACAATGTTTAGGTGAGTATCTGTTACAACAACAATGTTTTTCTCTGTTCTTAATTTTCTATCTAAAATGCTTGTATCAATATTCCAAGAATTAGTAGAAACTAAAGATAACAATGAGTTATAATCTTCATCAAGGTTTTTGATCTCCTCATAATTAGAAGCATAAAAATCCCATGAAAGAATAGGTAACATGGTGAATTTTAAGCTATTTCTAAACTTGATATGTGCATTATCATAATCTCTTAATTCCATCATCTTGTATAGTTTAGATTAAAAATATCTATATTTTTTCATGGTTTTTGGAAGTTAAAGCTATGAAAAATACTTGCTACGGGAATAACTTTAATAATGGTTTACTATAAATGTTTAAGTAATCCTTGATAATTGGGCAATAGATCTTTAAAAGGTTGAACAACCCATGGCCAAAATTTGTTGAAAATTGGTGGTTTTATAGAAATCCCCAATAGTGTGTTATCACTTTTGGGGATTTATCTGCTAAGTTTTCAACAAGAGTATTGCTAGTTCCACCCGCCACCAAGAGCTTGGTATACATTTATTTTTGCAAGTAACTGATCTTTTTTGGTTTCGATCAATTCCATTTTAGATTCCAATGCTTCACGTTGTGTCAACAATACTTCAATATATTCTATCCTTGCAGATTGAAACAGCCGTGTAGACAAATCGATCGAAGCGGTCAAAGCTTCTACTTGGTCCTCTTTCAGCATATAACTCTGCTCAAGATTTTCAATTTTAGAAAGCATATTTACAACTTCAATATAACCGCCTAAAACAGCTTTTTCATATTCATAGACTGCCTGTATTTGTTTGGAATTTGCAGTATTGTAATCTGCTTTAATGGCATTTCTATTGATCAAAGGACCTACAATATCTCCAACGGCGCTATAAATCAAAGATTCTGGGGTATGTGTCAGGTATTTTGGTTTAAATGCCTGTAGCCCAACGCCAGCCTTCAATCCTATTGAAGGATAAAAATTTGCCCTGGCAACCTTTATATTCAATTTTGCCGCTTCCAGTTCAAATTCCGCTTGCCTAATATCCGGTCTATTTAAAAGCAACTGTGATGGTATACCGGCATCAATAGTATTTATTGCTGTTGCTATAAAATTATCTGAATTACGGGCAATATGCTGTGGTTGTCTACCTATCAAAAAATTCAGCTTATTTTCCATTTCAACAATTTCTTGGAGAACTTCAAATTTGTGGCTTTTGTTTTTAGCTACTTCTGCCTCAAATCTTTTTACCGCTAATTCGGTAGCTCTAGCTGCTTGCTTTTGTAGCCGGACCATAGTTAAGGCATTACCTTGTAATTCTAGATTTTGCTCAATGATTGCCAATTGATTATCCAATGCGATCAATTCGTAATATGATTGGGCTATTTCCGCAATTAACCTGGTAATCATAAAGTTTTTACCTTCAATAGTAGATAGGTATTCTAAGGTGGCGGCCTTTTTGGAATTGCGTAGTTTTTTCCAAACATCCAATTCCCAGGTAGCAAATAGACCGGCGGAGTAATCTGTTAAAGGCTCAGGAAATTCTTCGCCTTCCCTGATATCCAAGTTTTTTTCAACAGCACCGTTACGGGTATATTCGCCAACTTTTTCTACTTCAGCTCCGGCACCATAATTTATAAAAGGCAAATATTCTCCTTTTCTTGCCTTCACTTCGTTCTGGGCAACATCAATTTGTTGCATCATAATGCGCAACTCTTGGTTATTTGCCAAGGCAGTATCTATCAATGCAATAAGATGCTCATCTTCAAAGAAATGGCTCCATTTTAATTGAGCACTATTTAAAGTATCTACGGGCAAACCATTAAAACTTGAAGGTAAGTCCGTATTTGCCGATTTTAATTGCTTTGTGGGCACACAAGAATAGAAGAGACCCATTAGTATTAAAAATAGCAATAGGATCTTACCATGCTTCATGGTATTGTTTATCTTAATCATTATCTTCTTTTTTGGTTAGTTTTTTAATCATTTGCTTTAATTCGCGAAGCTTTTGGCGTGTTTTACTTTCACCTTCGCTTAGTCTCATAAACTCTTCCGATACGGGTTCGTCCGACTCCCCTTTAATAAGTCCACGACCATCTGCCATTTTTGCGAAAATGTAATACAGGCCAGGGATAATAAGTACACCTATTAATGTACCCATAAGCATACCGCCCATTGCCGACCCACCAATGGTTCTATTGCCTATTGCCCCTGCGCCATGTGCAATAACCAAAGGAATTAGTCCAGCTATAAAAGCAAAGGAAGTCATTAGAATAGGTCTAAAACGCACCTTTGCACCTTCAATGGCGGCTTCTAGAATAGTGCTCCCCTGTCTTCTTTTTTGAACTGCGAATTCAACGATAAGCACGGCATTTTTACCCAGTAGGCCAACAAGCATAATGAGTCCGATTTGTGCATAAACATCATTTGCTAGTCCCATTGCCTTTAGCATAAAGAAAGACCCAAGAACACCTACCGGTAGTGATAGTATGATGGCGAACGGAAGTAGGAAACTTTCATACTGGGCCGCTAGAACAAAGTATACGAAGATCAATACCACCATAAAAATGTAGAGCGATTCATTTCCTCTTTGCGCCTCATCATATGAAAGACCTTCCCAAGCCACATCAAAGCCTCTAGGTAAAGTTTGCTCTGCAACTTCGTTAATAGCTTGTATAGCATCACCACTGGTATAACCACTAGCAGGAAGCCCTCTTATCGAAGCAGAATTGTATAAATTATATCTGGTGATCTCATTTGGTCCCAGTCTCTTTTCCATGGACATAAAGGCGGAATATGGAACCATTTCTCCCTCTTCGTTCTTTACGAACAGTTTTTCTAGATCAGAAGGCAATGCCCTGTATTCAGGAGCAGCTTGGGTGTACACCTTAAAAAATCTACCAAAGCGAATAAAACCTTGTTCATAGGTACTACCAATTAATATATTCAGGTTTTCCATGGCTTTATCAATGGAAACCCCTTTTTGCATGGCAATCTTATTGTTGATTTTTAATTCATATTGAGGGTAATTGGCAGAGTAAAAAGTAAACAGTCCGGTAAGCTCATCCCGTTTAGACAACGCTTCCATAAAATCATTGTTGATTTTTTCAAATTCGTGATAATCGGTTCCGTCCGTTTTATCTAAAAGACGCATGGAGAATCCGCCAGAGGATCCAAAACCGGGTACCGCAGGTGGTTCAAAGTATTCAATTACCGCACCTAAATCTTTGGTTTCTTCCTCTAGCTCTTCCATGATTTCATGAACGGAATGATGACGTTGGCTCCAGGGTTTAAGGTTGATCAACACCGTACCGGCATTTGATCCACGCCCTTCGGTCATAATTTCATAACCAGCCAATGAAGAGGCGGACTCCACACCTTCGGTCTCTTCACAGATTTGCTGTAATTTATGGGCTACATCATTGGTACGTTCTAAGGTAGAACCTGGTGGTGTTTGTATAATGGCATAAATCATACCTTGATCCTCATTTGGAATAAAACCAGCAGGTAAACTTTTGTTGGTGAAAAATATGGCGACACAAAAAGCACCCAGAATACCAAAGGTCAATACTCTTCTTGCAACAATTTTATTAAGGATGTTACCATACCTACCCGTAAGTTTTTCAAAACCTCTATTAAACCAATCAATGAATTTATCTACAATTGTTTTTTTACGTTGTTTACCATGGTTGTTTTTAAGAATCATGGCACAGAGCACAGGTGTTAAGGTTAGGGCTACAATAGCCGATAGAATTATTGAGCCTGCCATGGTTATAGAAAACTGACGGTAGAAAACCCCAACAGGTCCCGTCATAAAAGCAATAGGAATGAACACCGAAACCATTACCAAAGTAATGGCTATTATGGCACCCCCTATTTCGTTGACTACTAATTTTACGGCTTCATAAGGTCCCACATGGGTTTCTTCCATTTTGGCATGTACGGCTTCAACCACTACTATAGCATCATCAACCACAATACCAATGGCCAGTACCAATGCAAAAAGGGTAATTAGGTTAATGGAGAGTCCAAATAACTGCATAATAAAAAATGCCCCGATCAAGGAAACGGGTACGGCAATAATGGGAATTAAGGTAGAGCGCCAATCGCCCAAAAAGAGAAATACAACTATGGCAACCAGAATAAAGGCATCTCTTAGTGTGTGTATTACTTGTTCTATAGATGCATTTAAAAAGTTGGAAACGTCATAACTAATTTTGTAATCCAGACCAGTGGGAAGGTCTTTTTTAAGTTCGTTCAACTTGGATTTTACTTCATCTATAACATCACTGGCATTACTACCAAAAGTTTGTTTCAATACTATAGATGCTGATGGTTTTCCATCTAGATTAGAGTAGATATCAAAAAATTCGCTACCAAGCTCCACGTCTGCTACATCACCAAGCGTTAAAATTTCGCCTTCGGCATTTGCCTTAAGAATAATGTCTTTGTATTGTTGAGGTTCATCATACCTATCTTGGTACATGAGAACATATTCCAGGGACTGTGAGGTTTTGCCGGAACTTTGCCCAATTCTACCGGGGCGTGCCAAAATACTTTGCTCTTCCATAGCCTCAAGAATTTCTTCGGCAGAAATATTATAGGCACGCATACGATCAGGCTTTAACCATACGCGCATGGCAAACTTACGGCTACCTAAGATCTGTGCACTTGCAATACCATCTATTCTTTGAATTTCAGGAATCATTTTGGTGTATGCATAGTTGTATAGAAACAGCTCGTGATCATCTGCATTGTCACTATACAAGTTTACGTACATAAGCATACTTGGCTGTACAGGAGTAATGATAACACCTTCACGTTGTACCAGTTCTGGTAATAACGGCATTACTTGATCCACCCTTGTTTTGACCCTCACAACTGCTTGGTCAGGGTCTGTGCCAGGCTCAAAGATGATACGGATGGTGCCTTCACCGGCACTTGTAGCATCAGAAGCAATATAGCGCATATCTTGTACACCATTAATTGCGGTTTCTAATGGAATAAGCGTTGATTTTACCAATACGTCTGCACTAGAGCCCGGGTAGGCTATAAAGATATTGACCGTTGTGGGCGCAATATCCGGAAACTGTGAAATAGGTAATTGCTTTATGGAGAGCAACCCTACGAATACTATGATTACCGATATGACGATAGCCAATACCGGTCTTTTTATAAACTTACTGAACATGTTCTTTGTTTTTTGGTTATTCGGCGTAAACGGCCAATTTTGACATTACCTTGGTAGGTTCGGCAAATAGGGTTTCAATCTTTTCATTGTTTTTAACCATTCTGATACCGTCTACCAAAATTCTGTCTTTTAGTTGAAGACCTTTGTTGACTACAAAAAGGTGAGGCAATTCAGCGGCAACCGAAATTTCGGTTTGGTGAACAACATTATCATTATCAAGAACAAAAACGTAGCGTTTGTCCAATATCTCAAAAGTTGCTTTTTGTGGTATGATCAAAGCTTCATTGAAAGGAATGGTCATGAGTACGCTACCGGTTTCACCGTGTCTTAAAATCTGATCTGGGTTAGGGAAAGTGGCCCTAAAGGCAATGTTACCGGTTTCATTATTGAATTCTCCTTCAATAGTTTCAACAATTCCCTTTTGGTTGAACCTTTTATTGTTGGCCATTAATAGTTGAACCTCTTTTTTAGAGTCTTTGTCCGTACTCATGATATAGTCTAGATACTCCGCCTCGGGTACATTGAAATAGACCCACATTTTAGAATTATCGGATAAGGTGGTAAGTAGTTCTCCCTCGTCTAAAAGGCTACCTTCCCTAACATGTAAATGGTCCATGATACCATCAAAAGGAGCCCGAATATTGGTAAAGCCTAAATGGGTCTGTGCGAGAGAAACTTCTGCGTTGGCCTTATCAAAATTGGCTTTTGCCATGGATAATTCGTTTTCAGAAACCACATTTCCATCAGCTAAAAGTTGGGTATTTTGTAGTTCTATTTCGGCAACTTTAGCCTCTGCCTTTGCTTTTTGTAAATCTGCTTCATAAATGTTGGGCATTATATTGAACATTTTTTGCCCTTTTTTCACTATCTGTCCTTCGTCTACATGAATTTCGTTCAAATATCCTTTTTCAAGGGCCCTAAGTTCAATGTGTTTAAATGAATGTATTTGACATACATAATCTTTGGTAATAGAAGTGTCTTTTTTAATTGGATTGGTAATTAAGAATTTGGTGTGCTCTTCTTTTTTTTCTTTTTTAGAATTACAGCTTGCCACAATGAACAAAGTGCATGCGGTAGCGATCAGGAGTACGCTCTTGGTCATAAGTATAATATTTAATTGATTGGAAAATAAAATGTGAATATGTGGAGACACGCACAATTCATAAAGCAGAAGATGATTACATCTTAAAATTGGCTGCTGCTAAAAAAATGTAGACGTGTTTTGGGTCAAATAGAGACTTGACCTGAAGAAATTTTAAATACGAAATACCTGATATAGGACAAAGCGCCTATTTGCTATGGGTAGAAAAGTAAATAGCTTTTGTAGTGTGCTGCTATTTGTAAAATAGCTGAATAAGAATAAAACAGCTAATAAATAAAATGAAGCAGAAGCTTGTTGCTGCGCTACATCTTTTTGAAAATGAGATTGTTTACTTTCTTCTTCTTCAATTTCAATGGCCTCAATTGCCATTACCTTATCTAGGTTGCCAAATGAGTTTTTAAGAACAGTTTTGTGTAAAGCAACCGTTTCTTGAGTATTGCCTATAGCATGTTGAAATTGCTGAATGTTTTGAAAAGAGGTATGCTCTATATTGTAGTTACCGTATAGAGGGCTGTATATACCAGTTAGTAGTATACAGATGGAAAGAAGAAATTTTAAAAAACTCTTTTTCATTTAAGGAGCCAAAATTATTCTAGCTATAGTTGCTGTACAACTAAAAGCCGTTAATTTTTGTTAACATTTTCAATTATTGGTCAAAAGGCGAAAAAATGGGGTGAATAATTAAAAATCAAACTTTAATTGCACTAAAATCGATTTATCGTCAACTTTTTTAGTTTTCTTATCTTCTGTATTTAAATTGGATAAGGAGATGCCTAATAGTCGAACAGAGTTTTGTAACTCCTCTTGATAGAGAAGATCTTTAGCCGTTTCTAAAATGAGGTCTTTGTCCGCAATAAAATAGGGCATAGTTTTACTTCTTGTGTTTAAAGTGAAATCGCTATATTTTATTTTTAGCGTAATAGTTTTTCCTGCTACCTTAGATTTCGTTAGTCTTCTTTCTAGTTCTTGAGCAATATGCTCTAACCTTTCCAGCATAAAAATTTCACTGCTGAGGTTTTCGTTGAATGTACGTTCCGCTCCAACAGATTTTGGTATGCGGTGCGGTTTAACTTCACTATTATGAATGCCACGTACTACATGATAATAGTATGGACCGCTTTTGCCAAAATTTTCGGCAAGAAATTCAATGGATTTTGATTTTAAGTCCTTGCCCGTAAAAATGCCCAGCTTATACATTTTTTCTGCAGTAACCTTACCAACGCCATAAAACTTGCGTATATCTAAATTTTCTAAAAACGGAATTACCTCTTCTGGATTAACCGTTTTTTGTCCGTTAGGTTTATTGATATCACTTGCTACTTTGGCTATAAATTTATTGATCGAAATTCCTGCGGATGCATTTAAGCCTGTCTTTTCTAGAATACGTTGCCGGATTTCTGTGGCAAGCATGGTGGCAGAAGGGTTTCCTTTTTTATTTATGGTTACATCTAGGTATGCTTCATCAAGTGACAATGGTTCTACCAAATCTGTGTATTCAAAGAAAATGGCCCGTATTTGTTTTGAGATTTCCTTATAACGATCAAACCGGGGTTTTACAAAAATAAGGTGAGGACAGTTTTTTCTAGCTTGAAATCCGCTCATAGCACTACGCACACCAAATTTACGGGCTTCATAATTAGCTGCCGATACCACGCCTCTTTTCTCACTACCACCAACGGCCAAGGGCTTGCCCTTTAAATCTGGGTTGTCCAACTCTTCTACGGACGCATAAAAGGCATCCATATCAACATGAATAATTTTTCGAAGAGGCATTTCATTGGGCATAAGCAAATTTAAGACTTATCTTAGTTTATGAATAGTAGTTTTATCCATTCATATGTTAGAAATAGAGCGTAAATTTTTGGTAGGATCAGAAGATTATAAATCTGAAGCAAGGTCTAAAACTAGAATAGTACAAGGCTTTTTAAATACAGATCCCAACAGAACGGTTAGAATTAGAATAAAGGGCGATACCGGATTTATTACCGTAAAGGGGAAATCCAATGCTTCAGGTACATCTAGGTTTGAATGGGAAAAGGAAATTTCTATAGTAGATGCTGAGCGTCTGTTGAAGTTGTGTGAAAAAGGAATTCTAGATAAATATAGATATGAAGTGCCGGTAGGGAACCATGTTTATGAGGTAGATGAATTCCGTGATGAAAATGAAGGGTTGACAGTAGCTGAAATTGAATTGAACGATGAGAATGAATTATTTGAAAAACCAGCTTGGTTGGGGGTAGAGGTCACCGGTGAGGTAAAATATTATAACTCCCAATTAAGTAAAACACCTTTTAATCTATGGTAGGAAGTAAGAATCTTTTTTTTGGCATACTGGTATTGATGCTCATTTTGGCATGTAATCAAAAGAAAGTAGAATTAAGCCCTAACGTGCCCAATGAAGAAAAGAAATCGGCGACACAGTTGAAAACAGAACTAACTGAGAAGGGTTTTCAGATTTTTGATTATGTAGATGAGAAAACCAAAGACACGGTACTTATGCAGGAGTATTATATTGCTTTTTTAAAAAGTGGTCCAAACCGTAATCAGCCAAAAGCTGTAGCGGATAGTTTGCAAATGCTACATATGGCACACTTGGGTAAAATGTATGAATTGGGATATGCGGATATTTCTGGACCATTTGGTGATGATGGCGATATAAGGGGAATAACCATTTACAATACACCAAGTATGGAAATTGCCGATAGTTTGGCCAACGCAGATCCCATGGTAAAAGCGGGTAGATTAAAAATAGAAATTCACCCGTGGTGGGCGGCCAAAGGTTTTGGACTTCGGTAATTCACATTTTATTTTTTGATACCATGTAAGGGTACCATAATTAAGTGTTCCAGTAGTTCCTCTGTACTGTAGCTATCAAAAAAGTCTCTATTTGGCAATATAACCTCATTTATTCGAATGAGAAATAACTCGCATATGAGCTTAAGATTGATATTATCTTTTAAAAGGCCTTTGTTCTTTGCCACTTCAAGCAAATCTAATACATAGGTCCAAACAACGGCTTGGGTAAAATTTTCGTAAAGAATATAGGACTGGGGATAATATTTTTTTAAACTATAAAAAAATGTAGGACTCAGGTTTCTAAGTTCCTTAAGTCCTACATTATAAATATGAATGATATTATTAAACGGATTTGGCTCTTGGTCAGAAATTTGAATAAACCTGCTTATTTTATCATGGGTACGATTAAGCAAAAGAGAAACACTTTCCTGAACTAGATTATTCTTATTTTCAAAAACTTCATATAATGTTTTTTTAGAGATGCCAAGGGTCTCAGCCACATCATCCATTCCGACCCTTTTGCATCCATATTTAGAGAAAAGCAGTAATGCCTGTTCTATATATTCAGTTTTTTTCTGCATTTTTTATGAGCAAAGATTTATTGCCATCCGCCGCCAAGGGAACGATACAATTCTACTGTAGCAGATAATTGATCAAGTTTGTTGTCCACTAAACTTAGTTCTGCGTTCAAAGAGTTTTCTCTTGCCGTTAATAGGTCCAAATACGTAAGGTAGCCACTGTTCAATAACTCTTCAGAATTATCTTCAGCTCTTTTCAAGGCAACAACTTGCTTGCTTACAAAAGCCTCTTTTTCAACAGATATATTGTAGTCATATAAGGCTTCGGACACTTCTTTTCCGGCAACCAAAAGCGATTGTTTAAAGCTTAATAGCGATTGCTCTTGTTGTGCTTTTGCTACTTCATAGGCAGTTCTTACTTTTCTGCCATTGAAAATAGGTTGGGTTAGACCGCCTACTAAATTTGCGAAAATAGAGCTGGAATCTATCCAATTATCCAATTCTAAACTTTGAAATCCACCTTGTGCGGATAGGGTAATGGATGGATAAAAGTTACTTCTGGCAACATTGGTCAATTCAAAACTATTTACCAATCCGTATTCCGCCTGCATAATGTCTGGTCTGTTACGTAATAAAAGTGCAGGTACACCAAGTTGCATGTTGGCAGATAATTTTTGATCATCTAAAGTTCCACGGTCATAATCTTGTGGTGCCTCACTTAAAAGAATACTTAAAGTGTTTTCTGTTTTGTAAAGAGCATTTTTAAGATCCAATAATTGACTTTGTGCACTATACAATTGCGCTGCTGTTTGGTCTACGCCTACCTGGTTTTCTTGCCCGGCTTCTTTTAAAGCTGTAATGGTCTCTAAACTTTTAGAGCGGGTTTCAATAGTTTCTTCGGTAACTGAAATTTGTTTGTCCAAAGCCAATAATTGATAGTAGGTAGTTGCTATTTGTGATACCAGACTTGTCTTTACCACCCTATGAGCGGCAACAGTCTGTAAGTAACTTGCATCACTGGCCCTTTTTGTACTTCTGATCTTTCCCCAAATATCTGCCTCCCAAGACAATGTTCCAGAGGTTTCAAATTGGTTAAAAGGTTGCGTAAAAAAGCTACCGAATTGTCCGTTCTCACTAGTTCTAGCTGTTCTTGTAGCACTTGCGGCACCGTTCAAGGTAGGTAAATAACCAGCCTTGCCTTGTTTTACGTAAGCCTCTGCGGCCGCAATGTTCTGCAGTGCAATTCTTATATCTAAATTGTTCTGTAAACCTCTTTCAATATAAGTTCTTAGGTAAGTATCTGTAAAAAGATCCTTGTAAGACACTGAGGCAAAAGAAATACTGTCTTGTGGCAGATTATCTGTTCTGTACAGATTCTCTGTTTCTACACTAGGGCGTTCATACGTTTTTGCCGTAAAGCAAGACTGTAATAACAGTGGCAGTATGGCTACCAGTATAAGTTTATTTGCTATTATTTTATTCATGATTTCTATAGTTCTTTATTTTTCTATGGCTTCTTTTGGAGCACCGGTAAATCTTTCTTGAATAGATTGGAAAATGACGTATAGTGCCGGTATTACGAATACACCGAAAATGGTACCGATCAACATACCGCCAACGGCACTCATACCGATAGACCTGTTACCTACTGCGCCTATTCCACTGGATAGTGCCAATGGTAAAAGACCAAGGATAAAAGCAAAGGATGTCATTAAAATTGGTCTAAGCCTTGCTTTTGCACCATCAATGGCAGATTCCATTATTGACATGCCGTGCTTTCTACGCTGAAGCGCAAACTCAACTATTAGAATGGCATTTTTAGATAGCAGACCAATTAACATGATTAATGCAATTTGAAAATAAATATTGTTTTCTAGACCAAACAGGCTAACAAACCCAATGGCACCTGCAATACCTACCGGAAGCGATAATAAAATGGAGAATGGCAGTATATAAGATTCATACTGTGCACTTAACAAGAAATACACGAATACCAAACTCAATATAAATATGATGATGGTTTGACTACCAGCGCTATTCTCTTCTTTGGTAAGTCCGGAGTACTCATAGGTGTAATTATTGGGTAATACCTGAGCAGACACTTCTTCTATAGCGGTAATGGCATCACCGGTACTATAACCTGGGTTCATGGCACCGTTAATCTTTACAGAATTCAGTAAGTTGAATCTACTAACAATTTCAGGACCATATATTTTTTGTAGCGATACAAATTGAGACACCGCAACAGATTCTCCGTTGGCATTGGTCACAAAGATGTGGTTCAGTGACTCCTCATTCGCCCTATCTTCGGGTTTCGCCTGTATCATGACACGATATTGCTTACCAAACTTATTAAAGTCGGTAGTATACAGTCCTCCATAATATCCTTGCATAGCATTGAATACATCAGTTACTGCTAAACCTGCAGACTTGGTTTTTTCAATATCTACTTGCAGCTCATATTGTGGGAAATTAGGGTTAAAGGAAGTAATAGCATATTGAACTTCCGGACGTGCATTTAAAGCTGCCAAAAACTCATTGGTCGTTTGACCAATAGACTGCCAATCTTCTGCATCTTTATTCTGTAGATTCAGCTCAAAACCGGCCGAGTTACCAAAACCTCTAACCGCTGGAGGTGTAAAGAAAAAGATACGGGCATTTTTTAACCCTGCCGTTTTAGCAAAAAGCTGGCCAATGGTAGCCTCTACTGTTTGTGAAGGTTCTGTTCTTTCTTCCCAATCTTGTAAACGAATTACAGAGAAGCCGTAAGAACCCCCGTTAACACTGTTTAATATACTAAAGCCAGTAATGTTCATTCTTGCTTTAACAATATCCATTGATTCATAAATAGAATCTAATTGCTTAACGGTTTTTTGTGTTTCTTCCAATGTAGTACCAGGAGGCATAGTAACATCGGCAAAAATGATTCCTTTATCCTCATTTGGTATAAACCCGGTAGGTGTGGTCCTAAACATGAAAATGGTTAATACCGTGAATACTACTAAACTACCAATGGTAAGCCATTTATTTTTGGCAAATACTTTTACGGATCCTACATATTTGTCGGTTATAGTGTCAAAACCGGTGTTAAAGGCTGTAAAGAAACGTTGCTTCAATCCTTTTTTATGTTCTTCTGATGGATTGTGTGGTTTTAAGAACAGTGCTGCTAATGCCGGACTCAAAGTCAAAGCGTTAACTGCTGAAATTAATATGGCGATGGCCAATGTAATACCAAATTGTTGGTAGAATACCCCAGAAGAACCACTAATGAATGATACCGGAATAAATACTGCTGACATTACCAAAGTAATGGAAATAATGGCACCGGATATTTCGGACATCGCAGATTTCGTTGCCGTTTTTGCATTGGTGGCACCTTCCTCCATTTTAGCGTGAACCGCCTCTACAACTACAATGGCATCATCTACAACAATACCAATAGCCAAAATCATAGCGAACAAGGTCAACATGTTAATAGAATAACCAAATAGGGATAGGAAGAAGAATGTTCCTATAATGGCCACAGGTACTGCAATTGCAGGAATTAAGGTGGATCTGAAATCCTGTAAGAACAGGAATACAACCAAGAATACAAGTAAAAAAGCTTCAATTAAGGTTTGTACTACGTGCTCTATTGAGGCACTTAAGAAGTCTTTTGTGTTATATGGAATTACATAATCTAATCCGTCAGGAAAATCTGGTTGACTCTCTTGTAATATAGACTGTATTTGGTCAATAATTTCGTTTGCATTTGACCCGGAAGTTTGAAAAACCCCAACTGCTGTTCCAGGGTTACCCATACCTTCATTTTTGGTACCGTAATTAAATGCTCCTAATTCTACCTCTGCAACATCTTTTAAGCGTAAAAACTGTCCGTTTTCTTGAGCTCTAATAATGATGTCCTCATATTCTGCTTCTTCAGAAAGTCTACCTTTATATTTAAGAACATATTCATAAACACCATCTGCATTTTCACCGATTTTACCAGTTGCTGCTTCAAGGTTTTGTTCGTTTAAGGCTGCTTGAATATCAGAAGGCATAAGCTTATAGGCGGCCATCTTAGCTGGGTCTAGCCAAATACGCATAGAATAATCTTTGGCACCAAAAACCGTTACGTTACCCACACCTTCTATACGTTGAAGCTTAGGTACTAGGTTAATACGAGCATAGTTTTCTACGAACGTAGCATCATAATTATCATTTTCTGAGAATAATGAAAAGAACAGTAGTGCACTTGTTTGTGACTTTTGTGTAATTACACCTGTTTGTATTACAGCTTGCGGTAATACACTATTTGCCCTAGCTACTCTATTTTGAACGTTAACCGCCGCAATATCTGGATCGGTTCCTAATTTAAAGTAGACATTTATGGTGGCACTACCATCGTTACTGGCATTAGATGTCATATACAGCATGTCTTCCACACCGTTTATCTGTTCTTCTAATGGTACTACTACACTTTTTAGTACGGTCTCTGCGTTGGCACCCGTGTAAGTACTAGTTACCTGTACTGTTGGCGGTGCAATTTCTGGATATTCCTCAATAGGTAAGGTACTTAAACCTAAGACACCTAGAATTACTATAATAATCGATATAACCGTAGATAATACGGGCCGATCAATAAATTTTTGAAACATTGTTCTTTATTTATGTATTATGAAATAGCGGATGTTTATTTAACCGGAGAAATGGTCATACCGTCTTTAATTTTTGTAACACCTTCAAGAACAATTTGTGTTCCTGGTTCCAATCCGTTTTTAATGATAAAACCATGTTGCGTATTTGCAATAATATTCAACGGTTGTGTGGTTACTGTGTTATCATCCTCAAGAATGTAAACTAGTTTTTTACCCTGTAAATCTATGGTAGCAGATTGTGGTATTTCAAATGCATTTTCATAAACTGTGGGTAATTTAATTTTACCGGTACTACCACTGCTTAGCATGTTGTTTTTATTGTCAAAATCCGCTCTAGCGGTAACACTGCCCGTTGAACTATTAATAATGTTATTGATCATTGCAATTTTTCCTTCTTCGGGATATTCTTCGCCGTTGATCATAATTAAAGATACTTTAGGAGCTTGGCTAAGGTCCATTTGGTTCTTCTCATTTTTTGGCATAGACTCCTTAAGCTTCAAAAGCTCTTTTTCATTTAAGGAAAAGTATGCACGTACCTCACTAATATCAGAAACTGTAGTCAAAGGCTGGGTCATATTAGAGCTGACCAATGCGCCTACTTTAAATGGAATTTCACCAATATAACCGTCAACAGGACTAGTTATTCTAGAATAGCCAATATTAGAAGCTACACTTTCATAGTTGGCTTTTGCTTGAGCCAATTGGGCTTTTGCCGTTTCTAATTGAACTTCACTGATAATGTTCTTTTCAACAAGAGGCTTCAATTTATTTACTTCTACTTGTGCTACGTTAACAGAAGCCTTAGCAGCATTTGCATCTTGATTTAAGGTTTGGGTTTCTAATTTAAAAAGTAATTGTCCTTTCTTTATTTTCTGCCCTTCTTCAACATAAACTTCTTGTACAAATCCTGATACTTTTGGCCATATTTCAACATTTTGCTTTCCTTCTAAGGTGGTTGAAAATTCGTTGTAAACGGTTATAGTTTCGGGGCTTAGAGACGCTACTTTTAAACTAGGTGGCGGTGGTGCCGTAGCACCTTGTGCCGGTTGCTCAGATGAGCCAAAGCAAGAGCTCAATAGTAGAGCAGAACTTAATATTCCTATAATCGATAATTTTTTCATGATAGATAGTTGTTGTTTGTATGATTGTTTTTGCGTGTTAAGGTTTTGTTAATTCTGTAAGTTCGGTAATAAACGAACTAATTAAATAAAAAAATTAGTCATCTAATTTTTTAAGATTATTAATAGTTTGTTTAAAAATCTTTCTAGTTTCTTCTAAACAGTTAAGGTAGATTTCTTTTTTCTCTTTGTTTTCCTCATATTTTGTAATGTTGTGCTCTTTATTATATTCAGCGACTTTATCAATCATTTTGCATTCAGTTTCTAATTTTTTTAATGATTGTTTTAATTTGTTACTAAAGAATGCATCCTTTTCTGAAACTTTAAAATAACGTTTACGATCACCAGATTTAGTGAAATAGTTGATAAAACCAATTTGTTGTAAAAGGTTTAAAGATGTGGAAATAGAACTTTTACTAGCACCTCTTTTTTCAAGGCAATCATCAAACGTTAATCCATCTTCATCGGTTACCACAAGATTGGCAAATATTCTGGCAGCAAGAGGTGGTAGATCATACTCTGTTTCAAAGTATACTCCTAACTCCTCTATTAACACTTGCTTTCTTTGTTCTTTGTTCATCATTCTTAATTTGAAAGCACAAAGGTATGATTAGTTCGGTATCAAACAAACCAAAAGAACTTAAAAAGTGTTAAAATTATATTTTGTGCGGTATTTGGTAGAATATAATTTAAATAACTATCTGTTGTGTAGGCTTTTAATAGTAGTATGCTACAGTATTTACCATTGTTACTTGACTACAGTAATTTTAAAAAAATCATCATTCTCGTTAGGCAGGATCTCATGATCGGCACCATTATAAGTAGCACTTTGAACTGCATAGTAGGGACCGCAGCAAACGGAAGTTTGGTTCAATTCAACCAAATTGAGATTTAACGTATCAATTTCAGATTCTGAAAATCGTATGGTATAAATGCTTTCTCCACTTTTATCTTCAACTATAAAATTTAGAAAATCGTTAGAGTTAAAGGGTATTAAATCTATTTTAGATTCATTAGTGGTTATTGATATTTCTGAAATCGCGTAGGTGTTGTTCGTTATCAAATTATTACCGTCATTATCGATCAACTCAACAGAAAATAATTGTCCAACTGCACAATCAACTAAAGCACAATCTGTTCCCTCCTGAGAAACATCACAGGCATTGTTTAAAATAATGATGAATAATAAGATTACAATTTTAAGTTTCATGTTTTATTTACTAGATAGCCGCATGACGCATAGGTTGCTTTTAAAATCTTACTTAGCCAAAATGCCCTCTTTATTGATTAATTGAATATTAACCAAGTTATTTTCTGTCACGGTATTCTTTTCAAACACAAAACGTTTTTCGTACAATTTATTATCGGCATAAAATGTGACAAAAAATTCATTGTTCAAACCTAGAACATCTTCTTGAACAACTTCGATTTTTCTAAAAGACTTTGGTTGCATATCACCAATGCCATGTCTCATAGTTGAAGATTTGCGATCTTTATCATATCCTTTTGAAACGACCATGGTCATCTCAATAGGTGTGGTGCGATCGTTAATGATATAGGCATTCCAATCTTTATCCAAAAACTCTTTGTTCCATTCACGGATCATGGCAACATGGACATCTTTGGCAACCGGTATTTCAATATCTTTTTTCACGTAATGGTTTTACAGGGCGCTTTTAAATTGTTCTAAAAATCTAACATCATTTTCACTTAATAAACGAATGTCGGTAATTTGATGTAAAAGCATAGCAATACGATCTATACCTACGCCAAAGGCGAAGCCAGAATATTCATTGGGGTCAATTTTACAGTTGGTCAATACATTTGGATCAACCATACCACAGCCACCAATTTCTAACCAACCTGTACCTTTGGTTATTCTATAGTCTGCCTCTGATTCTAATCCCCAATAAACATCTACTTCTGCACTAGGTTCAGTAAATGGAAAATATGAAGGTCTTAGTCTAATTTTAGATTTCCCAAAAAGTTCAGAGGTAAAATATTGAAGTGTCTGTTTTAGATCCGCAAAAGAGACATCTTTATCTATATATAAGCCTTCAACTTGATGAAAGAAGCAATGTGATCTAGCCGAAATGGCTTCGTTTCTATATACTCTTCCAGGAGAAATAGTTCGTATAGGCGGCTTATTATTTTCCATATAACGTACTTGAACCGATGAGGTATGGGTACGCAATAGTATATCTGGATCAGTTTGTACAAAGAATGTATCTTGCATATCTCTTGCCGGATGATATTCCGGTAAGTTCAATGCGGTGAAATTATGCCAATCATCTTCAATTTCAGGACCTTCTGAAACATTAAAACCTATTCTTGAGAAAATATCAATGATTCTATTCTTTACAATAGATATTGGATGGCGCGATCCTAATTCAATAGGATTGCCTGGTCTAGTCAAATCACCATATAACTGCTCATCTGTTTTTGAATTCTCTAAAGCCTCTTTTAATTCCTCAACTTTTGCGGTTGCAGCTTGCTTAAGTTCGTTAATGGTTTGCCCAAATTCCTTTTTTTGTTCATTGGGTACATTTTTAAATTCAGCAAAAAAGTCATTAAGAATACCCTTTTTACCAAGGTATTTAATTCTAAATGTCTCAACAGCGTCAATATTATCTGCTGTGAACGAAGCTACTGTGGCAATTTCTTTCTTTATATTATCAATCATAAATGTTGATTAAAGCCGCAAATTTAAAACTTTTACAAGAGGTTTAATATGTTTTTGGCGGTTTATATAGGTTAAGTAGAGTTTATAGAATTAAAATGATACAAATACCTTTATATTAAAAATGTAGATAGAACATTCATTAATAAAAAAACCGATGTATGTACATCGGTTTTTTTAAATACTTTGTTAAAATGTATTTGCGGTTATGCATAAAATTCTACAGCTCCAGAAGCAATATCATACATAGCACCTACAATCTTAATTTCTCCGTTTTCTTCCATTTCTGCAAGTACCGGGCTTTGTTTTCTTATATTCTCTATAGTTAACTCCACGTTTTTAGCTGCTACTTTATCTACAAATTCTAAATTTTTTGAATTTCTAATGCTTTCATCTGCTGGTTCAGTTACGGCTTCTACAGCTGGTTCAATTTTATTGATCAATGCCGTTAGGTTTCCTAGCCTTGCGTGATCACAAGCTCCCTTGATGGCACCACAACTGGTATGTCCTAGAACAACAATTAATTTGGTTCCGGCTAATTTGCAACCGAATTCCATGCTACCAAGAATATCTTCGTTTACAAAATTACCTGCAATTCTAACACTGAATATATCGCCAAGTCCTTGGTCGAAAACCAGTTCTGCAGAAACTCTAGAGTCAATACAACTTAATATGGTTGCAAATGGAAATTGTCCTTCACTAGTATCATTTACCTGCTCTAACAGATTTCTGTTTGCTTTAAGGTTGTTTTGAAATCTTTCATTGCCTTCCTTTAAAAAAGTTAATGACTTTTCAGGAGTCATTGTAGCCTGTGTTTCTTTAGTATGTGCTTTCATAATGTTTTTAATATTTTAATTTGTCCAGTAATTTTTTCCTAATACTACTGCTATAATAGCGTTATAAACTTAAGCGTTTATAAAGTTTGGGTAAGTCATATGGACATTATTTTTTATTGTGTGTTAAAGGTACTGTTTAACTTAAGCTTAAATTAGATTTTGGTTTTTGCTTAAAAAACTCAATATAGCTAGGAGGGTTTTCAACCACACCTCTTTTGGAAATTAACTTAATATCAATATTTCTCTCCTTTGCCTTTAGGCTAAAATCCTCTAAAATTTCAATGATATCATAATCTAAATATCTAGTTTTCATAACATCCAATTCTAGGTAGGTGCCTTCTGGTAAACTGTCAAGTTCTTTTAAAATAGCTCCTTTGTTAATAAAAGTCACTTCTTCTGCTAAAGTCATTTTTATTTTGTTTTTACCATCACTATTATCTTCAATATGCAAAAAATGAGAGTTTTGGTAATTTTTTAAAAGAATAACGATAATACCAACAGCAAGACCTAAACTAATACCTATCAGTAAATCCGTAAATACGATGCCTAATACGGTTACAAAAAATGGAATAGATTGTTTCCAGCCAAGTTTGTACATTTTCATGAATAACGATGGTTTTGCTAGTTTAAAACCTACAATAAATAAAATTGCAGCTAAAACCGATAGCGGAATCATATTCAACAAAGTTGGTATTAAAATCACCGAAATCAACAGCAAGAATCCATGTATGATAGCCGATAACTTGGTTCTACCACCAGATTGAATGTTCGCGGAACTACGAACAATTACCTGTGTAATAGGCAAACCACCGATCAATCCAGATATGATGTTACCGGTACCTTGTGCTAATAATTCTCTGTTTGTTGGAGTAACATTTTTATGTGGATCTAACTTATCCGTAGCCTCAACACACAGTAATGTTTCTAAACTTGCTACCAAGGCAATGGTAAATCCTGTTACCCATACCTGAGGATTGGTTATGGCACTAAAGTTTGGAAAACTGAACTGACCAATAAATGATGCTGCATCTTCAGGAACTGGAACACTCACCAAATGATCTTTAGATATACCAAGTACTTCACTATCTTGGGTGACGATATAAAATATAATACCAACGGCAACCGCTACCAAAGGACCTTGTACCAATTGGAAGATTTTTCCTTTTTTAGACAGCACCTTATCCCATAGTAACAAAATAGATAGTCCTATAATTGCAATAAGGGTTGCACCCGGACTTATATTGTTGATGGTATTTAGAATTTCTGAAAAGGTGTTCTCTCCATCAACTTGAAAAAATGCCCAATCACCTTCTGGGTCGGCGTCATATCCAAAAAAGTGAGGAATCTGTTTTAATATAATAATGATACCTATACCGGTAAGCATACCTTTAATAACAGAAGACGGAAAATAATAACCAATAACACCTGCTTTTAAAACACCGAAAATTAATTGGATAATTCCACCTAAAACCACGGCAACCAAGAAATTTTGATAACCGCCCAAAGTACCAATGGCAGTAAGTACTATTGCCGCCAATCCGGCAGCTGGACCACTAACACCAATTTTAGAGCCACTAAGTCCGCCGACTACGACACCTCCAATTATACCGGCAATTAAACCTGAAAACAAGGGAGCTCCACTAGCTAATGCAATACCTAAACATAAAGGTAGCGCAACGAAAAATACAACGATACTCGCTGGAATATCACTTTTAATATGTTTGAACATGAAATACAAAATTTTGCCCTAAACTAAGGGCAGATTAGTTAAAATATTGAAAACGGTACAATTAACTAATATAATCTGGCGGGGGAGAAAAGACTTCTAAATATAAATCTAGATATCCTATTTTATTGTTGTTTCCAATTACGGAATTTTCATAAATTGAAATGAATGAAAAATCAATAAAATTTTCATTTACAAATTTTTCTTCCCCTAAGGATTTTTTACCGGATTCTTGCTCTTCTTCGTTTAAATTGGTAATAACAATAGGGTTTTCAACATCGCACAGGGTAATAATGCTTGGTGCAGTAATTGCAAAAAGCCAAAATATTAAAAGAGTTAAACGTGCGATTAATTGCATATACTAAAATAAGAAAGGTAAAGATAGTACCCAAACGGGTATAAACTGTTAACAAGGTACTAAAAATCCTTTAACAATCTTATATCATCTTGCGGTAACCAACCCGTTTTACCGTCCGTTAGTTTAATTTTTTTCCAGTCTTCCAATTGGTCTAGAACATTCACCTTTGTACCGGCATGTATTACAAAAACTTCAGCGCTGGTGGTATTGGGTTCCGCTTTAACGGTACTCTCTTCTGCAAAAACAATTGCTGGTTGGTCTTTGTCAAAATCAGCTCTTTGCACGTAAGCAAACAATACCGAAATTATACAGAAAAACAGTGCGAGTAAACTACCAATAAACGTAAATCTTTTTCTAGTTGAATAGTTGGAATAATAAAATAAAATATAAAGTAGTACAAAAAGGATCATGAAGGTTATTCCCAAATATGCCCATTGGTCAAAGGTTAGTTTACCGGTAACGTTTTTATAAAGTCTAGCCAAACCAGTCTCGGGCATGGTATCAATAGCGTCTATGGTCATATTTTGAGCATAGCTAAGATTGGTTTTTATTTCTTGATCATTTGGCGATAGTAGCAGGGCTTTTTCATAGAAATAGATACTTTCTGCAATCTTATTTTGTTTGTAATAAGCATTGCCCAGGTTATAATACAGGGCAGATGAATGCTTACCATTATCCAGGATATTGTTATAAAAACTTACCGCTTTCCCATAATCTCCCGCATTATATGCATCGGTAGCCTGCTCAAACAATTGATCGTTCTGAGCGGTACACAGTAGAACCATAAATAGGCCAATAAGAGTAACTAGCTTTTTGAACATGTTTATAATTGTTTATCCATTATAGAAATTACTTCGCTCGCTTTATCATAATCTGCCTGCATCTGTACATTTGAAAAAGGGCTGTACCTAGCAGCTTCGCAGTTTTTAAGTAATGCTATAAAACTATCAACAGTGGTAGGGTCTATATTTTTTTCAGTGAGTAATTCGGTAATTTTATCTTTACTGAACTCTGAGGTCTCAATTTTTAACTTGGCTTTCAGGTAATTATGAAGAGCTCTTTCTAAGGCAATATAAAAGGAGTCTTTGTTACCCAATTCTTTTCTGGCCGCAGATAAATATTTACGTGCCAATTTGTTTGCCTTTCTTATTTTATTACCTACAATATCGCCGGCCATTGCATCTCTCTTCTTTCTAAATACTATTGCAATAGGGATTAATAATAATGGGCATAACAACCAAAGGTAAAATGAGGTGGAACCAAAAAAATAGGAATAACCTTTTCCGGATAAATTAGGGTTCAACTTGATAAAATTGAATTGATTTCCACTGGCGACAACCGATTGTTTTTGATTATTGGTAGAAGCAGAAGCATTGAAAGATGCGCTTAGAGGTCCTTCTAAAACATTGATTACTATTTCATCTGAGGTAAGTGTGGCATATTTACCTGTTGATGGATTAAAATAGCTAAAGTTTAAAGATGGAATTGGGTATTTTCCTCTAAATGATGGTACAATGGTATATTGGTTGCTTACCTTACCCTGCATGCCGGCCAATGTAGTTCTGACCCCTTCCGTAAATTCTGGCTCATAAACTTCTAAGGCACTTGGAAGTTCAAGTTCAGGAAGCTTAAACAGTTTAAGATTTCCTTTTCCACTAACTTCTACGGTAGCTTGCAAAGATTCAGAGGCATTTAAACTTGTTTTACTAGTAGTTACGGCAAAATCAAAATCCCCAACGGCGCCGTTAAAATTGGCGGGCTGATTATCTAATGGTAAAGGTTTCACATTAATAGTCCTATTACCGGCAGATACGGTTTTATTTGTTTGAGCGTACATACGCTGACCAAAGAAATCTCTTCTTCCTGTGGGTACGTCTACGGTAACATCTAGGGATAAGGGTTCTATATCTAGTTTACCGGATTTTTGGGGATACAATACTACACGTTTTAATATGACATAGCGATAAGGTTTTCCCTTATATATACCATTTTGGGCACTTAGGGCATTCACTTTAATGTCTTGGCTCCAAAAATTATTGTAAGTAGGATTGTCCAACGGTTGATAGTTGGATACACTAATATTAGGACTCACATACAACTTGTAAATAACCGTAATAGCTTCGTTTAAATATGGGTTGGATTTAGAGACTTCTGCAACTAAATGTAAATTTTCATCGGCAATATCATCAGCGGTCATTTGATCGCTTGGTTTGTCTACCGCGGCAGTAACCTCAACATCTTGCGCTAGTGATTTATAGGTCTCGCCACCAATAACAATAGTAGCCTGTTTTATGGTAAACTTACCCCTGGCGGTAGGTGCCAAGGTGTATGAATATGATTTGGAATAACTTCTAACCCCGTTGATCCAAGATGAACTTATAGATTGCGACGGACCCATAATAACTTTGAAACCAGTAAAGTCCGGAGGGCTAAAATTATCACCATCACGGTTCATGACAAAGTCTACCCTTAACCTTTCATTGATGCCAAGCTTTGGTTTGCTCAACTTCATTTCAAAAGTAACGTCATTATTGCCTTGGGCCATCATCAAAACAGATGATAGAAAAACGGTTAATACTAACCCTAGTTTAGTTATGGACTTAAAGTCTACCAATCCTTTTCGTTTTTAATTTTAGCACCTTTTACTTTCTTGGCATCAATTTTATCTTGAACCTTTTTCTCTGCATTTTGCATTGCCCTTAATAAGTTCTCAACTTGTTGCTTGGAAAGTTGGTTAGGTCTGGGTTGTTGTTGGTTCTGTTCATTTTCTCCATCACCTTGTTCAGGCTTTTTTTGTTGATCAGATTTATTGTCCCCGTCACCTTCACTATTATCATCTTTTTTCTCTTCATCTTGATCCCCTTCATCACCCTTGTCACCGTCTTCACCTTGATCTTTCTTATCCTCGTTTTCTCCTTCGTCCTTTTTGTCTTGATCTTTATTCTCGTCTTGATTCTCTTTGTCCTTGTCCTTATCGTCTTGGTTCTGTTTATTTTCGTCTTGATCTTTTTTAAGAAGCTCTTTTGCCAAAGCTAGGTTATAACGGGTTTCCTCATCGGTTGGATCGTTACGCAATGCTTCCTTATATGCCTCAACAGCCTTGGCGTAATCTTTACGTTTCATGAAAACATTGCCCATATTATGGTAGGCTTTGTGTTTGTCAGCTTTGGAGGTAGAGGTCTCACCAGCTTCCTTAAACCTGCTAAATGCTTCATTATACGTTTCATTATTATAATAAGCATTACCTAAATTATAGGGTGCGGCGCTATTATCCGGGCTTTTGGAAATCGCTTTTCTGTAATCTACTTCGGCGGCAATAAAATTGTCTTCTGATAAAGCCTTGTTACCATCCCAAGTTAAATTGGTAGATAACCTTAAAGCTTTTTCTTTTTCCTTCTCGTCTACCTCTTGAGCAAAAGATGAAAAGCAAACAAGAAGTAATACTAAAATTGTGCTTGTGTTATTCATTTCTTTTCTCATTGAACAAATTGAGTTTCTTTAACCAGCTTGTCTTGCGGTCCAAGATAAAAATATCTAAAAAGAGAAGCAATAGTGCCCCGCCAATAAACCATTGAAACTGATCTTTATATTCTGCGAATTGTTTGGCTTCAAATTCTTTTTTATCCATTTTCAACAATTCTTCTTTTATGAACTCTACGGCAGCATCAGTGTTAGACCCGTCAATATATTGTCCGTCACCTTCACTTGCTATATCTACTAGAACACTCTCGTTTAATTTTGTAATTACGGTTTCACCTTGACTATCTTTCTTCAGGCTTTCTAGTATACCGTTTCTTTTAATGGGTATAGGAGCTCCCTTTTCTTTACCAACACCAATAGTATAAATAATGATTCCTTCATCTGCAGCATCTTCAACAGCGTCTATAGTTGATCCTTCTGAGTGATCTTCACCGTCAGAAATTATAAATAGAACCCGGTTGGTTTGTTCGGCATCATCGTAGTAAGTAGTGGCCAATTCAATAGCTTGGTCAATTGCCGTACCTTGTGATGTTAGCATATCTGTATTCATACTTTGCAAAAACATCTTTGCAGCACCATAATCAGTGGTAATAGGTAGTTGCGGGTAGGCTTGACCGGCATAGGCAATTATACCTATTCTATCGCTTGCCAGTTGGTTGATAATTTCGGAGACCAAACGTTTGGCCTTCTCCAAACGATTGGGGGCAATGTCTTCTGCCAGCATACTTTTACTGACATCAACAGCAAAAACAATATCTACACCTTCACGTTTAACGGTTTCTAGTTTTGTGCCAATTTTAGGGTTGACCAAACCAATGATCAATAAAGCCAAGGCCAATATAAATACCACAAGTTTAATACCACCTTTGTTGTATGAACGGTTGGGCGTTAGCCTTTTTAATAGATCGGTATTTGCAAATTTTTTCTGTGTTCTCTTTTTCCAAACCAATAACAAAAGGAACAGTACCACTATCACCGGAATGATAATAAGCAAATAGAAATATATTTTTTCGTCGTACTGTATCATATTATACAAAGCTTCTAAATACCGTGTTTCTTAATATCCATTCTAACAAAAGCAACCCTAGTGCCAAAAGTGCCCAAAATCTAAATTTCTCTTCGTAACGATAATATTTAAATTCCTCTACTTCGGTTTTTTCTAACTTATTGATCTCATCGTAGATTTCTTCCAATGACTCATTGTCCGTAGCTCTAAAATATCTACCACCCGTAGCACTTGCAATGTCTTTTAGAAGATTTTCATCGATTTCTACTTGTCTCATGCCATATCTAAAAGAACCATCTGGATTGTATTGTATGGGAGTTAAAGCATTTCCGTTAGTTCCTATAGCGATGGTATACGTTTTAATGCCAAATTCAATAGCTAGGTCTGCAGCCGTCTGCGGCTCTATAAAACCAGAATTGTTTACACCATCGGTCAATAAAATGATAATTTTACTTTTTGCCGTACTCTCTTTAAGTCGGTTTACAGAGGTTGCCAGCCCCATACCAATGGCAGTACCGTCATCCAATTGTCCATAAGTAATTTCAGACAGCGCGTTGAGCACTATAGATTTGTCTGTGGTAATAGGTGTTTTTGTGTAACCTTCACCGGCATATACAACAAGACCTATACGATCGTTTGGTCTCTCTTTTATAAAATCTGCGGCAACTTTCTTTAATGCCGATAATCTATTGGGTTTTAGATCGCGTGCCAACATACTTGAAGACACGTCTATGGCCATAACAATATCAATACCCTTTGTAGTTTTTGTTCTGGTAGAAATATCCTCGGTCTGTGGTCTTGCCAGCGCAACTATAATGGCGCCCAAAGCCAGTAATCTTAATAAGAAAAGTACTGGTTTAAGTTTTGGTAAAATACTGTTATGGCTAAATCCTTTGGCACTAGAAATTCGTAGTGATGCAGTTTGCTCTTTTTGTTTAAAGATATACCACACAATTGCCAATGGCAGTAATAGGAACAGCCAAAAGAAATCAGGATTTGCAAATGATATATTATCGAACATTTATGCTTCTGTTTTTACTTCTACCGATGTTAAAATACGGTCTACTATTTCTTGTGCGTATGTGTCTTCTTCTAACCAGGTGAGTATTACATATTGTTGAAAGCCTTTTCCGCCAAAAAGTAATACTGCATATTCGCCATCAATTAATTCTTCCGATTCGGGCATAGGAAACTTGCCACTACCAAAAACCTTAACACCTTTTACCCCGCTAATAGTGCTAAATTCCTCTTGTTTGGTAATGATGTTCTTAGCTCCCTGACTTTCAAAATTTGATAGTATTTGTTCAATGGTCTTATCAAATTCTGGTTCTATATCTTGTTGTGCTAAAGTGATGCTGGTTGTACCAATGTTAAAAAGTGCAATTGGACTTCTATATTCAAAAGCTTGGATATCCGCTATGGCAGCTTTTGCTTCTGCCGGTAATTTTATCTTTTGGCGTACCAGTACTTGTGGGGTTTCTAATTGTATTGGCGGAAAACCATAGCTACTTTGTACCCATTCACCTTCTAAAAGCTCTTTTGTTGGGTGGCCCAGAACAGTGTCTTTTAAATAACCGAAACCAAATTTAACACCGGCAATGGTAATACCTATCAATATTACTGCTACTGCGGATATTACTGCAATTTGTATTTTTTTCTTTTTTGCCTTTCGCTCTAATTCTTCTTGGTATTCAGCTTGCTCCAGCAATTCTTCTTCTGTAGGTTCAGGTAAAGCCTCGTGTGTTTTTTCTACTATTTGCTCAACCAGTTTTCGATCTTGTTCAGCAACAGTTGTAGAAGGTTTGTTCTTTGCGAATTTTACTAAATCTGCCGTTTGTAAAATTTGTTGAAACTGTTTTATAGTATCATCATCTAGTTTTAATTCGCCAGCATCCTTTAGTAGTTCTAACTTTTCGATCAGTTGACCGGTGGTACTCTCTAAAGCAGTTACGTGGGCATCTTCTTCTAAGTATGAACGTACAATGGTGGTTAATTCAGAATAATATTGCTTGTATTCATCTTGAATTAAATACTTGGAGTTTTCTAACTTTTTAAGTTCAAGTAATGCCCTGTCGTATGGTGGTAACAGTGCTACTTTTTCTTCTTCGGTCAATGGTTTTTTGCGTAAGACGAACCAGTAGAAAAGTCCTCCTAAAATCAAAAGGATCAAAAGACCGATAAGTAGGTATTTCCAAAAGGTATAATTACTTTTTTCTACATTGATTATTGGTTTTATGTCATACATTTTCTGATTCAGGGTATCTACAGGAACCGTAGCTACATTGATCAAAGAAGAATCGGTCATAAAACCGGTGCCGTTGATGTCAATACGTTGAGATGGTAATTTATAGGCGCCGGAATCAAATTGGGTTAATGCGTATATTTTTTGGAGCGTAAGCCGATCCTTATTTCTAGTGGTATCCGTTGCAAAGGCTTCAACGGTTTCCAATGGCGAAAATGTTTGCCCTTCAGGAAAAATTACAAAGTCTGTAGAATCTATATCTACGGTAACCTTCCATTGAACCTGTTCACCTATTTTTATAAAAGTTGTATCTATCTCAGTGGATATTCGTGGACTTTCTTGAGCGCTCATTTTAGAGCCGCATAATAGAAATACGAATACGGGTAATACACGTAAAAAGTACGATACACCTATTTTATTTGTTCTATTAGTATAACTCATTCGTATCAACCTCTTCTTTTAAAATAGCCCAATAATTTTTTCACATAACTTTCATCTACCCTACAGTCTAAAACACCGCAACCTGATTTTGTAAAAGACTCCTTGAAATAGGTAACACGCTCTCTGTGAAACTCAGCATAGGCATTGCGTACTTTTTTAGATTTGGTATTCACCAATTGCAATTTGCCCGTTTCGGCATCTTCCATTTGTACCATACCCAAGTTGGGAATAGATTCTTCACGCTCATCATAAATACGGATACCCGTGACATCATGTTTGCTACCTGTAATCTTTAAAGTTTTCTCATATCCTTCATCAATAAAATCAGAAAGCACAAAAACAATGGCTTTTTTCTTCATAACACTGCTCAAAAATTTCAGCGCTTGGGCAATGTTGGTTTTATTACTTTTAGGCTTAAACTCCAATAACTCCCTAATGATTCGCAGAACATGCGTTTTACCTTTTTTGGGCGGAATAAAAAGTTCTATTTGATCGGAGAATAATATTACACCTACCTTATCATTGTTTTGTAAGGCGCTAAAAGCTAAAGTGGCAGATATCTCCGTCACAATTTCATTTTTAAACTGGTTGGTAGTACCAAATAATTCTGAACCACTAATGTCTACCATTAGCATCATGGTCAGCTCTCTTTCTTCTTCAAAGACCTTAATGTAGGGTTCGTTATAACGAGCGGTTACGTTCCAATCTATATTTCTAACATCATCTCCAAATTGATACTGCCGTACTTCACTAAACGTCATACCACGACCCTTAAAGGTAGAGTGGTATTCCCCACCAAATATATGGTCAGAAAGACGTCTTGTCTTAATCTCTATTTTACGTACTTTTTTGAGTAGCTCTTTGGTATCCATTGTAAGGTAAACAGTTTACAGTTTCCGTTTTAAGTATCATTGGTTCAGCACAAAAATAAATCAATGCATAAAAAGCACATGCTGAATAAGTTGTACTGTATTTAAGGAACCTCTATCTCGTTTACAATTTTGTTGATGATATCAACAGAAGTAATATTTTCCGCTTCGGCCTCATAGGTAATACCTATTCTATGTCTTAATACATCATGTACTACGGCACGTACATCTTCTGGCACAACATAGCCCCTTCTTTTTATAAAGGCATAACATTTGGCAGCAGTACCTAAATTGATACTACCCCTAGGAGATGCACCAAAACTGATCAAAGGCTTTAAGCTTTCTAAATTGTATTTTTCTGGATATCTGGTAGCGAAAACAAGATCAAGTATGTACTTTTCTATTTTCTCGTCCATATACACTTCACGAACGGCTTTTTGTGCACTAAGTATTTGATCTATGGAAACAACAGGATTAACCGTTTCATAGCTGCCCTTTAAATTTTGGCGCATGATCAATTGCTCCTCGTTTATTTTTGGATAGTCAATAACCGTTTTCAACATAAAACGATCCACTTGTGCTTCTGGTAATGGGTATGTACCTTCTTGCTCTACAGGGTTTTGTGTTGCCATTACCAAAAATGGTTTGTCAAGTACAAAGGTTTCATCGCCAATGGTCACCTGCTTTTCTTGCATGGCTTCTAACAGTGCCGACTGTACTTTGGCAGGAGCACGGTTAATTTCATCTGCAAGAACAAAGTTTGCGAAAATTGGTCCTTTCTTTATTGAGAAATCATTCAGTTTCATGTTATAGATCAAGGTACCAACAACATCTGCGGGTAAAAGATCGGGTGTAAACTGAATTCTGCTAAAACTACCTTTAACAGCTTTTGATAAAGTGTTGATCGCTAATGTTTTTGCTAGCCCCGGAACACCTTCCAATAATATGTGGCCCTGTCCTAAAAGTCCAATTAATAATCGTTCAACCATATATTTTTGGCCAACGATCACTTTATTCATTTCAAGCATCAATAAATCGATAAAAGCGCTTTCTTGAGCAATTTTCTCATTTACTGCACTAATGTCAATTGAGGTATTTTCTTCCATTTAAAATATTATATTATTGATTGTTAAGGCTTCTAATTTTAACAGTTATGCAAATTGAAAATTAATTCAGTCAGTCGCTGTTAATGATAGGTTAAAAAATTGGAAAAGCCCTTATTTTTATGAACGTTTTAAGGTATTTCTTTTTAATTTCATTAAACAAAATACAATATATTGAAATATTCAAGAATAATTGCAGGAACTATGACCTGGGGCAAATGGGGAAAACAACTTTCTACTGCTGAAATGATAGCTTTAATGAACCATTGTGTTGAAAATAAGATTACTACGTTTGATCATGCCGATATTTATGGAGATTATACAAATGAGGAAGATTTTGGTAAGGCTTTTAGTAAGAGTAGTATCAAGAGAGAAGATGTTCAGCTTATAAGTAAATGCGGAATTCAATTCAACGTAAAAGAAAGAAGTAATAGGGTTAAGCACTATGATTATAATGCCAGCTACATTATTTCATCTGTAGAAAGGTCATTAAAAATGCTACAGACAGATTATTTGGATTTACTCTTGTTACATAGGCCAAGCCCTTTAATGGATCCTTCAGAAATTGCCGAAGCAATAGATAAACTAAAAATTGAAGGAAAGATCAAACAATTTGGAGTGTCCAATTTCTCACCTTCCCAAATACAATTGATAGAGAAAGAGATTCAGGTAGAAGCCAATCAAGTAGAATTTTCACTTTCGTCCAATGGGGTAATGAATGATGGAACATTGGATGACTGCGTAACTTTTGACAGACTAGCCATGAGCTGGAGCCCATTGGGAAGTTATTTTAGGGAAGATTCCAAGGCAAATCTTAGGATAAAAACGGTATTGGCAGACCTGACCAAAAAGTATGGCGCTACAGAAGACCAGTTGCTCTTGGCATGGATTTTAAAACACCCAAGTACTATACATCCTGTGGTTGGTACCGCAACATTACAACGGTTGAAACTAGCCATGGATGCCGTTGAAATTGACATGGAGTTACAAGATTGGTTTATTTTACTTGAGGCTAATGAGGGGCACGAAGTTGCATAATTAAAAAAGAAAATGACAAAAACAGCATTTATTACAGGCGCTACAAGCGGCATAGGAAAATCAACGGCAATTCATTTTGCCTTAAAAGGAATAAACTTGGTGTTGTGCGGTAGAAGACAAGACCGTTTAGATGCCCTTGAAAAAGAATTGGGGAAAGAAGTACAAATTCATTCGTTGAATTTTGATATTAGAAGTAAGGAAGCTGTTCATGCGGCCATAGCATCTTTACCTAGTGAATTTTCTCAAATAGATATTCTAATTAACAATGCCGGTAATGCCCATGGTTTAGATACCATACAAGATGGTAGTATAGATGATTGGGATGCCATGCTTGATATTAATGTAAAGGGTTTGCTATATGTTTCAAAGGCATTGATACCGCAAATGATAGCGCGTAAATCTGGGCATATCATCAATATTGGTTCAACTGCAGGTAAAGAAGTGTACCCAAAAGGAAATGTGTATTGCGCCAGTAAGCATGCCGTTGATGCCATTAACCAAGGTATGCGGATAGATTTAAACGGTACAGGTGTACGTGTTGGTGCCGTTAACCCTGGTTTGGTAGAAACCGAGTTCAGTAATGTAAGGTTCAAGGGAGATGAAGAAAGGGCAGATAGTGTTTACAAGGGTTTTCAACCTTTAAAACCAGAGGATATTGCCGATATTATTTACTTTGTAGTTACCAGGCCATATCATGTAAATATTGCAGATTTGGTAGTTATGCCCACCGCCCAAGCTTCTTCAACAATTGTAGATAAAACGTAGGTCATTAATATTTAGAAGTTTACATTTAAGAAAAATAGCTCAAAATGATCAATAAACGGCTTTTGGTAAAAAACTTGCTCGCACATAATGATGAGAACAGTTTTTACGATAAAAAGCGGTTCATTGCCATTGGGGAAAAGGAGGGGAAAGGTAAATTCTTAAAGCACGTTTGTGCTTTGGCCAATAGCAACCCATCCAATAATTCATTTATTGTTATTGGAGTTGAAGATGAGGATAATAGTATTGTAGGTGTAGATTTTTTTGATGACAGCAAGATTCAGAATTTAGTGAACGCTTATTTGGATAATCCACCGTTGATCTCTTATGAAAATATTCCTTTTCCACATTTGCCCGAAGGTAAAGTTGTGGGCTTGGTTACCATAAAATCTATTGGAAAAATCTGCTCGCTCAGAAAAAACATTTGGAAGTATTATGGAGGTTCTGTTTTCTTTAGGGAAGGCAGTATAAGCTTGCCAAAAGTGTTTGATATTGAATTGAAAGATATTAATTCTGAAGCGGTCGCCACCATTGAGCAACACGCCAAGAATAATATTGAACTTACGTTAGACGGTGTAATTGATTTTATTAATCACCGTCACAAGGATCTTGAAAGTGATTATAAAGTTTTTAAAGAACAGTTTGTAGTCTGTTGGGCGGGTAATAAGAAGGTGGTCAATGGTGTTACCTATTATTATCGTGTTGATATAGAATTGATCAACGAGCAAGTAAAACTCTTCTATTCAAATTTAGATGAGGTAACTATAACCTATGACAATGATTCTTTTTCCACAATAGAGTTTGTGCAATTGGGCTTGGGCGCAAAGCAAAAATATTACCCGTTAGAAAAGGTTGTCATTAATTTTAGTGAAAATGGCACCTATCAAATTAAAAGCGATTTGTTGTTTGATCCACCTGTACATGATAAAGAGGAATTGAAGAAAATCTATGAAAGTAACAATGCCTTGGTGATTAAGGCAAAGAAAAATGTAGAACTGACCATTGCAGAAATAAAGCAATTAAAATATTTGGCAGATTCTTATTTGATATGTTTTTTAAACGGATTTGAAGAAGCAAAGGAGCGCATGGAAAAAGCAAGACAGATTTTAAAACCTAAGTATCCTAATATAAATGCTTCGCTCAAAGAAGCACTTCGTGTTTTACGAAAAGTTAAATATTCTTAATCCACAGTTGCTCGTAGGGTTTTAAAGGTAATTCGTTACGTATTAATTCTAATGTTTTTCCGGAAAGCAAATCAGTAGATTTTTTGCCCGTGTGAATACCTATAGAAAGTAGCCAGCCTACGTTTATCATCTCGGTGACCTCGTTAAAATTACTCAGTACCCAAATAGTTTCGTTTTTATTGGTACGTTCAAAAACGAATATATGTTCATTAGGGCAACCATGTACTTTAAGGTCGTTAGTGTCGGCAAATACGCTATGCTCTTTTCGTATGCGGATCATATCTTTTAATCCGTTATAAACTATAGAGGGGGCACTTTTTATATCTTTTTCAATTTTAGAAACTACATCCCAATTTTGTATAGGTCTGTTAACCCACCTATTGTCATTTATATGCTCTTGGTTTTGCTCATAGCTATAATCATTTAAAGTGGCGATTTCATCACCAGCATAAATCATGGGTATTCCACCGTAGGTTAAAATTATGCCGTGCATCATTAAAATTTTAGCGATGGCATAGTCAATAATTTTATCATTCTTTTGCTCAAGTGCGGTTTCTAAACCTAATAAGGATGCGGCACTTCCGGTTATTCTACCATCTCCATTTTTAGGGTTGTACATGAACATGAGCCCTTTTGCTGGCGACCAATCTAACTTTCCACAATAATAGTTAAGAATAAACTGTTTGTGTGCCGTAGGGTCATAACCCATAGCCCTTACAAAATCATCATCATAGCCAAGACCAATATCATCATGACAGCGTATGTAATTGATCCAAGTGGCATCCTCTGGTTTTGTAGGAATATCAGAAACGCTTTTTACCAATAAAGAGGCTTTTTTGGTGGCTATTGAATTCCAAAGCAACGCCATTAAAGAGGCGTTGTAAGCAACTTCACATTCATTACCGGTTAATATGCCTTCCCCAAAATACTTTATAATATTTCTAGGAGCTACAATAGCTTCCGCTAAAAGAATAACACCAGGTGCCACAACTTGTAAGCACATTCTAAAAAGGGAAATTAGGGTATGGGCTTCCGGTAAATTTTGTGACAGTGTACCTAGTTTTTTCCATAGAAAGGCAAGAGCATCAAAACGGATAACATCTACCCCCAAATTTGCAAGTCCAACTAAATTACTGAGCATTTCAATGAACACTTCTGGGTTTCTATAATTTAAATCCCATTGGTAACTATTGAAACAGGTCATTACCCATTTTTCCATTTCAGGGCAATAGGTAAAATTACCAGGTGCAGATTGCGGAAAAATTTCGGGCATGGTTTTTTCAAACTCGTCAGGGATATGACGGTCAGGGTAGGTATAGTAATAGTTTTGATAATGTAGATCACCTTCTTTTGCTTTTTGTGCCCACTCAAATTCATCTGAAGTATGGTTAACAACAAAATCAAGCATTAAGAACATATTGTTTTTACGTGCCTTTTTGGTGAAATCCAAAAAATCTGCCTTGGTACCATACTTACTATCAATATCATGATAGCTGTTTACGGCATAACCGCCGTCATTTTCACCATCTGGCCGGGTGGTAATAGGCATTAGATGTAGAAAATTAATTCCTAGATCATCAAAATAAGGCAGTTTATCTTTAAGTCCGTTAATGTCTTTGTTAAACCTATCAACATACATTTGCATACCCACCATTTGTTCGCTTTGGTACCAATTACCAGAATTTAAACGGTCAATGTCTTGATTTTGCAGTTCTCTTGGTCGGTTTTTAAAGAGTGATTCTAAGGTGTTTAACAGCGTATTGAAAAATACTTTGTGTTCTTTCTCTTGGTATAAAGAGAAAAATTGGGTTTTAATAAGAGAAATGTTTGTAGCTAACCTCTGATCAAACAAAGATTGGGTACTTCTCTTCTTTTGGTCCCTAGAGGCCAACAATCTTAATAATTCCGCCTGGTTCATATTAAGAATCTAATTGTTGTAAAGTAGGTAGGGATTCTATTGCGCCAAAGTTTTCTGTAGTGATGGCGCCGGCTTTATTAGCTCTGGCAACCATGTTGGTCAATAGGTTTTCGTTTGTAAGTAAGTCTTCAAAATTTGAGTATTGCGCAATTTGTTGAAGAAAGCAGCCAATGAAAGCGTCACCTGCGCCTGTAGTGTCTTTTGGGGAGACTTTTATACTAGGTATGGTCTTCTTGAATTTTTCGGTACTTAATAATGTACCTTCTCCACCAAGGGTAACAACTATAATTTTTGTTCCCATTTCATGAAAAATTTGGCAAGCATCTTCAAGGTCCTCTTTACCTGAAAGAAGTTGGGCTTCTTCAAGGCTAAATTTGCATAAATGAGATTTTTCAATAAAAGGATGGCATTTTCTAATAAATACGTCCTCTTTATTTTTCCAAAGGTCAACTCTATAATTAGGGTCAAAACTTATAATGGCATTTTTGGTAAGACCATCAAAAAGATATCTGCTATAAGTTTCCTCTAACGGACCTCCCAATAAAGCTGTTGCAGCACCAAAGTGTATTATATTATTATCAAAATTTGATTTTAGTGAAGAATCATAGGTAAGCTCTTTATCTGCACCACGGCTAAACACAAAATCTCTTTCACCATCTTCGGCAATAGAAACAAAAGCTAGAGTAGTGAAGGTATCGCTTTTCTGTGCTAACGAAATATCTACTTTTTCATTTTCAAGAATACGCAATAGAAAAGACCCAAATGGATCATTGCCAACTGCACCAACGAAGAAGCTATCACCACCAAGCTTACTAATGGCACAAGCTACATTGGCAGGTGCACCACCTGCTTTTTTGGAAAATTCTTTTGCTTTTGATAAATCTTTGCCTTGGTTCTCGGCAACAAAATCAATCAGCAATTCACCAATACAAAAAACCTTTTTCATAGTACAAAAAGAAAATTAGGAGGTCTAAGTTAAATAGAAATGGTCGCTTCAGCCTAAATAATCTTAAATAAATATTAAATTATAGTTGTGTGCGGTTTATTTTTATGATTTATTACCCAAGGTATTTTGGGTCTGTTGCCTAATTGCATATCTTGAATTGCACATTTTTAAAACACAAACCGACTATGAGCATATTTGATGAAATTAAGAAAAAACTAAGTCATGAATTTATTGACATAGTAGAATGGTTAGATACTAGCAATGATACCATTGTACATAGATTTGAGCGTTATCAAAACGAAATTAAGAATAACGCAAAACTGATCGTAAGGGAAGGGCAAACCGCAGTTTTTATAAATGAAGGGCAGTTGGCAGATGTTTTTAAACCTGGTACGTACACACTAAACACCCAAAACCTACCTATTCTTACAACGTTAAAAGGATGGAAATACGGATTTGATAGTCCGTTCAAGGCAGAGGTATATTTCGTAAATACCCGTTTGTTTACAGATGAGAAATGGGGAACTAAAAATCCGTTCATGCTTAGTGATGACCGGTTTGGTCTGGTAGAAATACGTGCTTTTGGCACTTATAGTTTTAGAATAAGTGATCCAGGTAAGTTTGTAGTAGATGTAGTGGGTACCGATGGTAATTTTACCAATTATGAAGTAAACGAACATTTAAAAAGTTTAATTGTAACCCGATTTACAGATACTGTTGGTGAAGCCAATTTACCTATAGAGTTATATGCGGCCAATACCAGTGAACTCTCTGAAACTTGCCAAGAGGTTATGCAACCTGAGTTCAATAGGGTAGGTATAGAATTAGAGCGATTCTACATTGAGAATGTGTCTATGCCAGAAGAACTTAAAAAGGAAATTTTTGAGTACAGCCGTTTAGATAAATTGGACATGGGTAAACTGGCACAGTTCAAAGCGGCCAAGGCTATGGAGCTGGCAGCAAAGAACGAAGGCGGTACTGCAGGTGCTGGCATGGGCATGGGCATGGGTTTTGTGCTGGCTCAGCAAATGGGTGGTCTAATGGGGCAACCGGCAACACAGCCAATTGGTGGTCAAGCAGTACAACAACCACAGGCGCCACCACCAATACCAGCACAGGTTAGTTATTTCTATGCCGTAAACGGTCAGCAGCTGGGCCCTGTTTCTTTTGAGAAATTAAAGGAGCTCTTTGCAAGTAGAACCATTAATAGAGACTCCTTAATTTGGAAACAAGGAATGGAAAATTGGGCGGCACTTAAAGAAATTGAGGAGTTAAAATCTTTCTTGGGTGGTAATACACCACCACCTTTACCAACGGTCTAAAAAATGTAAAAAAATTACTGGACAATCTTTCTTTTTTTAGATAAGGTATACTCTCTATGGACGATATTCAACAATCGGAATATAAAAAAGCGTGCGCCAATTGTGGGGCAGAACTTAAATTTAAGCCAGGTTCCCATCAACTTACCTGCGAATATTGTGGTTATGAAGAATTTATTGAACAATCTAAGAGCAGTTTTGAAGAACTAGAACTAGAGCACTACTTAAAAATTGTTGGTGAAAATGCATATACGGACACCATTGAGTTATTGCATTGTAAAAATTGTGGGGCAAACCAGCATGTAGAGGAAAACTATAAATCATTAAATTGTGTGTACTGTAGTGAACCTTTAATACGGGAAGACGTTGAAAAAGAAGGTTGGATCTTGCCCGGTGCCTTGGTGCCGTTTGAATTGGATGCAAAGAAGGCACAATCTATTTTTAAATCTTGGGTAGGCAAAATTTGGTTTGCACCGGATAATTTGAAAAAAGCAGCATTAGATCCAGAAGGTTTGCATGGTCTTTATATTCCTTACTGGACTTTTGATGCCAGTCTTTTTGCGTCTTATCAAGGGCAAAGAGGAGATTATTATTACGAAAATCAGACCTATAATAGTGATAAGGGCAAAAGAACTAGAAGGGTTCGTAAAACAAGATGGACGTATGCTTCTGGTAAAGTAGATGGGTTTGTTGATGACATCTTGATCAGTGCATCGGAAAAAAAGAGAAAAGAAATACCGTCAAAGGTTGCTTTTTGGAACCTAAAGGATTTAGTGGTATTCAACTCCAAATATTTATCGGGGTTTGTAACAGAGAAATATACCGTTTCATTAAAAGAAGGTCATCATAAGTCTTTTCAAGAAGCCAAAAATATAGCCTATAACTGGATCAGAAGAGACATTGGTGGCGATACCCAACGAGTGGCAAATGCCGACATTAAATTATCTAACGAGAAATTTAAACATATTCTGCTTCCTGTTTATATAAGCTCCTACAGATATGAGGGAAAGGAATATAACTTTTATATAAATGGACAAACCGGGGTGCTTAGCGGAAATAGGCCATATTCATTCTGGAAAATCTTCTTTTTAGTACTTTTTATACTTGTCATAATCACCATAATTGCGATTTTTGCTAAATGAATATAAATAGAACACTGGTTGTAGGTGACATTCATTCGGGCTTACAAGCGTTAAAACAAGTGCTTAGTAAAGCAGCTGTAACAGAACACGATACTATAATATTTTTAGGGGATTATATAGATGGATGGAGTGAAGCGGTAGAAACTATTGATTACCTTCTAGAATTAAAGAAAAAATACAATTGCATATACCTAAGGGGCAATCATGATGAACTTTGCTATGAATGGTTGACAGGTAAAGCGGATAACCCAACTTGGTTTATGCATGGTGGTGAAGCTACTTCCAATTCTTACGCCAATATTTCTAGCAAGGATAAAGAGATTCATCTCAATTTTTATGAAAGTCTAGAGAATTATCACTTAGATACCGAAAATAGGTTGTTTTTACATGCAGGATTTACTAACTTAAAAGGAATTGAGCATGAATATTTTACAAAAACGTTTTACTGGGACCGTACCTTATGGGAGCTAGCTCTTTCTCTGAACAAAAATTTAGAAGAAGATCATATACATTACCCAAAACGACTAAAGAATTATTCTGAGATCTATATTGGTCATACACCAGTAACAAGAATTGGTAAAACTACACCGCAAAAAGCGGCCAATGTTTGGAATATTGACACAGGTGCAGCTTTCAAAGGACCTTTGACCATTTTCAATGCAGATTCAAAAGAATACTGGCAAAGCGATCCCGTACATACGTTTTACCCTAATGAAAAGGGTAGAAACTAAGAAAACAGTTAACTTTACTAAAAATGGATTGTTTAAATGACGATCTTTGATAAAAAATAAACTATGTCTACTAAAAATATAAGATTAGAAGTGATGCAGGCTTTAGAGCCTCAGGTAGAAGGATTTATGGATTCTTTCCTTATTAAACCAGAGGATATATGGCAGCCTACGGATTTTTTACCAAATTCTGAAAAAGATACATTTTTACAAGAAGTAAAAGATATTAGAGAAGAGTCTAAAGAACTTGGTTATGATTTTTGGGTAACCATGGTAGCGGATACGATAACTGAAGAAGCTTTGCCAACCTATGAATCTTGGTTGATGGATGTAGTAGGTATAGACCAACATGGTGATCATAAGACCAATGGTTGGGCAAAATGGGTAAGAGCTTGGACAGCAGAAGAGAATAGACATGGCGATGTGTTGAACAAGTATCTATATTTATCCGGTAGGGTAAATATGAGAGAAATAGAGTTGACCACCCAACATTTAATTTCAGACGGTTTTGATATTGGTACGGATCGTGACCCTTATAAGAACTTTGTATATACCTCTTTTCAAGAATTGGCTACCAATATTTCACACAAGCGTGTTGGGCAAATGGCTAAGAAGAAAGGAAATACCCTGTTAGGTAAAATGTGTACAATTATTGCAGGTGATGAAATGAGACACCACTTGGCATATAGAGAATTCGTTAAGACTATTTTTGGCGAAGATCCATCTGGTATGATGATTGCCTTCGCAGATATGATGAAGAAGAAGATTGTAATGCCTGCTCATTTTTTAAGGGAGTCCGGTGGTACAATTGGATCGGCATTTGAGAATTTTTCAAATTGCGCACAACGTTTAGGTGTATATACAGCACAGGATTATGTAGATATATTAAGCAAATTAAATGCTTATTGGCAGTTAGATTCTGTACGTTCTTTAAATGAGGAAGCAGAAAAGGCTCGTGATTATTTAATTAAATTACCGGCAAGGTTAGAGCGAATTGCGGAAAGAATGAAATTTCCAGAAGATCAATATCACTTTAAGTGGGTAGAAGCTAATGGAGCATTATAAAATAAAAAATCCCGATAATTCATTATCGGGATTTTTTTTGCTAAACGGTGATTTATAGTTTACCGTGTTTATGCTCATCTTGCCATTTAACAAGTTCTGTCCATTTACCTTCATAACACATTTTAGCTTGCATTGGCCAAGATGCCGGGTCGTGTATCTTATACCGTGTTCCACCTGTATCCAATATTTTCTGACAATCTTCAAGACTGGCTTCAGAAAGTGCTTTCCAGGTTTTAATACCATGGTCTTTGAACATACCTTCAATTTTTGGACCAATACCTTCTACAAGTTTTAAATCGTCTTGTTTAACGGTTTTGCCAAAAGCAGCTTTTGCAGCGGCGCCATCAAAAGCTAAGGCGCTACTTGTAGCGGCACCGGCGGCAAATGATGCTGCTGTAGCAGAAGCACCAAGATTTGTGCTTGTCGTTGGCGGTACGGCTTTGCTAGCGGCAATTACCTTTTGGTTACAGGCATCTAAATCGGCTTTTAATTTAGTGTTGCTAGCCTTTAAGTTGTTCAATTCTGCCAATTGGGCGTTTAACTTTGTATTATTGGCTTTAAGACTGTTTATTTCAGCAGAGTTGTCAATTACTTTGGTAGAACCTTTACCGAGTAGATAACCTAAAATACCGCAGATAAGACCTACTAACAATGGAATTATCCAGCACCAAATACTCATATTTTCAAAATTCATGATTTTACTTATTTATAGGATTAGTGTATGTTTTAATTTAATGTAATAACTGTTCTTCTATTTTTTTCTCTGCCTTCTTCGGTAGTATTTGTTGCAATAGGTTGGGTCTGCCCTTTGGATGTAGCAATGATTTTACTTTCAGCTATACCGTTTTGCATTAGATAGTTTTTGGCGAATTCTGCCCTGTCTTGCCCTAGCCTCATGTTAGTACTTGCTTGTCCAGTAGCATCGGTATGGCCTACAACACTTACTGTTGCATCTTCAACTTTATCTATATATCTAGAAATATCTGCAACCTTTTGGCGCTGCTCGGCATCTAGGTAAATAGAAGCTTCTGCAGTATTAAAGTAAAGTATTAACGGGTCGGCCTTAATTTTCTCATAAAGGGCATTAAGGTCATCCTTTTCATTAACAGATCGCTCTTCAATATCAAAAGAAGCCGCACCCCAATAGGTATTTTCTTTAGGTACCATGTCATCCATTAGTTTGCCCAAAGTATTTATTTGTGCAGTAGAAATACCTTTAGATGCTAAATCATTTTTTATGGCATTGGCTCTTGCTAAACCTAAATTAGGAAACGCTGAGTTGTTCTCTTCTTCACTTGTGTAATAACCGGTGACATTGACTACGTTGCCATCATTTGCTTCTAAATAGCTCTTAAGACCATTAATGCCTTTTGTAAGGTTGGCGCTTAAAGGCATTAAAATAGCATTGGAAGAGACATTAAAATTGTAGTTGTCATTGGTATTATAGGCAAATCCGTTTGCATCAATGGCAAAAGGGTAAGATGTTGCCGAGGGTTCTTTTACGATTACTTTTTCTTTAGCGGGTTCTTCATGCGTACTTGTTGCATTACATTCGCTACAACAAGTGATAAAGAAATAAGTACCTATTAGAATGGTAATCAACATACCTAATAAATACGTTATTGTTTTTGTCATTATTAATACTGTTTAGTGTTTAGCCCACAATTTATTAAAAAAATCTTAAAAATGTTAAATCATTTGAGCCTAATTGCCTTACAGTCAATCATTATAGTAATAACAGTTATGTAGCGTATAGTACCAAGTATACGATCAGTTGGTGAGATTGTAAAAAAAGTTAATCATGCAACAACTATTAATTGCAATTTTGCGTAAGTATTTAAATGGTATGCATCTCCCCACAAAGTTTGGGCATTGATTATACAATTTAAAGTTTTGAGTTAGTTGGTTAAAAAATCCTGTCTTCAATATGTCGACAGGATTTTTTTATGTTCAATAGTTTATAAAGTAGGTTTCCATCTATACAATTTTTACATGAATTTGTACAGATTTCACACCATTAAAGGATACAATTTGTTAGCTTGAAACAGCTGTATTTGTATTGAAAATGAAGAAAAAAGTAAAAAAGTGTTTTAATTTTCTTTGCATGTTTATCGTACTGGGCACTCAAACTTTATTACATGGAAGTTGGTCTCATGAACCACCAAATAGAAAAGCTGCTTAGTTAATAAACATGCAAAAGAAAATATGATTTGATTATAGGTCGAATTTTATTCCCTGAGCCAATGGCAGTTCGGTAGTAAAATTAATGGTATTGGTCTGTCTTCTCATATACACTTTCCATGCATCTGAACCACTTTCACGACCACCGCCAGTTTCTTTTTCTCCACCAAAGGCACCGCCGATTTCTGCGCCAGAGGTACCAATGTTTACATTAGCTATACCGCAATCACTGCCCCAAGCAGAAAGAAAACGTTCTGCCTCTCTTAAATTATTGGTCATAATTGCAGATGACAGCCCTTGAACAACTCCATTTTGAATGGCGATGGCATTTTCAACGTCACCGGAATATTTTAAAAGATAGAGAACAGGTGCGAAAGTTTCGTGCTGAACAATTTCAAAATCATTACTTGCCTCTGCAATGGCAGGTTTAACATAACAACCACTTTCATAGCCTTCACCATCTAAAACACCACCCTCAACAATTAATTTACCACCTTCTTCAACTACCTTTTTCAAAGCATTTTTATAATGTGAAACAGCATCAGTATCAATCAATGGTCCTACGTGGTTATTCTCATCTAATGGATTACCTATTCTTAATTGCTGGTAAGCGGCAACAACGGCATCTTTCACTTTGTCATACATAGATTCATGAATAATCAATCTTCTGGTTGAAGTACAACGTTGCCCAGCCGTTCCTACGGCACCAAAAACGGCACCGATAACGGTCATTTTTAAATCGGCATCCGGTGTAACAATAATAGCATTGTTTCCGCCCAACTCCAATAGAGATTTTCCAAGACGGGCGGCAACTGCTTGGGCAACTATCTTACCCATTCTAATTGAACCCGTAGCGGATACCAACGGTATTCTATTATCTTGGGTCATAAGTTCACCAATCTTATAATCGCCGTTTATTAGGCAGGAAATTCCTTCGGGTAGGTTATTTGCCTTAAAAACTTCAGCAGCAATGTTTTGGCAGGCTACACCACATAAAGGGGTTTTTTCTGATGGCTTCCAAACACAAACATCACCACAGATCCATGCCAACGCTGTATTCCATGCCCATACGGCAACCGGAAAGTTAAAGGCGGAAATAATACCCACTACACCAAGTGAATGGTATTGCTCGTACATTCTATGCCCAGGTCTTTCAGAATGCATGGTCAATCCGTGCAATTGTCGAGAAAGACCAACGGCAAAATCGCAGATATCTATCATTTCTTGCACTTCTCCTAAACCTTCTTGGTAGCTTTTTCCCATTTCATAGGAAACCAGTTTTCCAAGGGGCTCTTTTAGCTCTCTAAGTTTGTCACCAAATTGTCTTACAATTTCGCCACGTTGAGGTGCGGGTTTTGTTCTCCATTGCTTAAAAGCAGTGGTAGCAGAAGACATTACTTTTTCATAATCTTCTTTTGTGGTCGTTTTTACCTTTGCAATTAAAGATCCGTCTACAGGTGAGTAAGATGAGATAATATCTCCTGAGGAGAAATGATCTGATCCGGTTGATGTACCGTCATTTACCTCTTTAATTCCAAGTGCCTTAAGGGCATCATGTATTCCAAAATCTGCTGCTATTTTTGACATTTTATAACTTTTTACGCAATTAATGTTAGATATATTACAAAAATACAAAGAATTTTGTCTTTAGGAAGAACTAATTACAACTAGGCAAATTTGACCATCAACCATAGAATAATACCTGCCAAGGCAGGTACACTCTGTACAATAAATATCTTTTTGCTTACCGAAACGGCACCGTACATACCGGCGACAGTAACACAGCCTAAAAAGAAAAGGGCTACGTTACATGACCAGTTACCATCAGAAATCAGTAAGGACCAAATTAACCCTGCTGCCAAAAAACCATTGTAAAGTCCTTGGTTTGCCGCCATTTGTTTAGTGGGTATAAATAAATCTTTCGGGAAATTTTTAAACACCTTTCTACCGGTAGTGGTCCATGCGAACATTTCTATCCATAAGATGTAAACATGAATAAATGCTACAAGTACTGTAATTATTTTAGCTAATACTATCATTCTTCCTTGGCAATAAAACGTTCGTCAACAGACATTACCGTGCCGCAATTATCACATGTTCTCAATTCTTTTGAACTGTAAAAATGTTTAAAGTGTGCTAAAAAATCTTTTTCTATGTCATGAAGGGTGAAATAGGCTTCATAGAGTTTATGATTACAATTGTCACAAAACCAAAGCAAACCATCATCAACATTCATGCTAGCTCGTTTTCTTTCAATGACCAAGCCAATAGATCCCTCTTTGCGAACAGGAGAATGTGGCACTTTAGCAGGATGTAAATACATATCTCCCGGACCTAATTTCATGGTCCTTTTTTTACCGTCTTCTTGAATGTGAACTTCTATATTTCCTTCTAATTGATAAAACAGCTCTTCGGTTTCGTTGTAATGGTAATCTTTACGTGCATTTGGTCCGGCTACGATCATGACAATATAGTCGCCAGCATCTTTATATAAGTTTTTATTTCCAACAGGAGGTTTTAGTAATGCTCTGTTATCTTCTATCCATTTGTTGAGATTAAATGGTGCTTGTATACTCATTTCAGTGAAATTAATTGAAAGTTAATTAAACGATCGTTTCTCACTGAAAAGTTAAGCATAAAAAAAGCCTTTGTACAACAAAGGCTTCTTAAAATTATATTTTACGATATTTTATCTAAAGAACAACTGTGTAAAGTATAGGTCGCCATTGCTATTTTGGTTAATGCTTATGGCTGAGTAGTTGTATTCACCTTCAATATTTACTCTATGCCCCGGACTTTCTAACCATGCCTCAAAAGCTTCTTCAATAGTGTCATAATTTCTTGCAACATTTTCTGCTACAAAAACTGCACCGGTTCTCTTTGAAATATTCTCTGCACGTTGCGTAAAATTATCATGACTAGTATTTCCTTTAGAAATCATATAGTCGGTATGAAGCGTTGCATAATAATAGGTGGTACTTTCAAATTCCATTTCATTTAATCCTATACTAGCTCTATATGTATTTATCATTTCAAAAAGTTCATCTTCCAGTGTACTGTGATTTTTTGAAGATGCCAAAGTATATTGCTCTAGGGAGTCTTCAGATGTACTCTCGTAACCTGCGAAATTCTCATATTTTGAACACGATGATAGTGAAATGATCAACACTACCAAAAAAGGAAATAAAGTTTTCATAGGGGAAACTATTTTGTTTTATAGGTGTCAAAAGTAGTTTAGATAACAAGCTCATAAAGAAGAACATCTATAGATAGGGTAAAATATTCGATAAGCTACATCTATTTGATATAGCAGCGCTTATCGATAAAATACACTTTGAATTACATCGTAAAAAATGGCATTTAATATGATTTTTCCCACTTAATCTGCAAAACGGAACATGTCATCCCAAAGCAGTCATGTTCAAGCGTTGGATATTCACGAATTAGGAGTTAAAAAAAATTATTACTGCTTGTAGAAAAGTTGTGTAAAGTAGTAATTGCCGAAATCATCTTTTTTGACACTAATGGCGGTATGGGTAAAATCTCCTTCCATGGTTTTTTTATGGCTACTACTTGTATACCAACCTTCAAAAGCTTCCTGTGCGGTATCATAATCTTTGGCAACATTCTCAGCCACCATTTCAACAGATATCTCAGAATCTATGTTTGAAGCGCGAGAGCTAAAATTGTCATGGCTAATGCTACCTTTAGAAATCATGTAATCTGTATGCAGGTTTGCATATTTATATGCTACATCGCTAAACTGCAAAGTATTAGTGTTGAGACTAAGTCTATGTGTGTTGACAATATCCAGTAGGTCCTGCTCTATAGTTAAAACATTTTCAGCTTCCAATACAGGCGTTTCTTCAAGAGATTCGCTAGTACAAGAACCAAGAAAAAGTAATAAAAAGACAGTGACCGCATTAAGCAATCTCATTTTCATATAAGTGTCTTTTAATTAGCCTCTCGGCGTAGCGAAGTAGGTAAGAAGGTGAGAATGTTCTAAGTTCTCTATTTTCGATTTGGGTTATCGATAACGTAATATTATATAAAAATTAAACACAGGGGAGGAACAATATTACTTATTCGACAAAGTGCACAATATGTAAGATTATTGAACGATCAAATTTAGATTGTCATCGATTCTTCGCTAGACTCTTCTGGCATTACTTCTGTCTTAAGAACAGTATCAAATATCAACGCACCTATATCTTTAATGGGTTGGTAAAGTATAGACTCTTTCTTGGTTTCATCTGAAAGTAGGTTCAGGGTGGTATCCATACGATCAAAAAAGATAAATGCGGCCCCTAATAGAATAGCGACTTTTAAGGTGCCAAAAATTCCACCGGCTATTTTATTCAGCCACCCTAACATAGCAAAATTGGCGACTTTGGTCAATAATTTTCCGGCTAGGTTCACTACTATAATGATAAGGATCAACGTAATTATAAATGCTATAATACTCATATTACGTTCATTCCAATCTAAATGGTTAGATAGATAGTTGCCTGTTATATATGAAAAGTGAATAGCGCCAAAAATACCGGCTACCAAGGCTACTATAGAAGCAATTTCCATGAATAGTCCGTTATTATATCCTTTCCACAGACCCCAAATGAGCGGTAGTCCAAGTAAAATATCCAAAAGTCCCATTCGTATAGTGTTTTGACAAATATAGAACTTTGATTTGTACCTTTGCAAGGTCTAGATTATAGTAGATAGCAGGTTGATATGGCAAGGGATATACAGTTAAAAGAACGTTGGGATTATTTAGTAGAGAAACTATCTGAAAAGTTTTCTGATGGAGATCCGTTAGAATTGGATGCTATCATCTACTTGGTGGGTGTTCAAGAATTGGGCCAATATCACAGAAAGTATAAGAAAGATGATAAACTAGACCTTATGCACATAGCAATTTGCAGATTGTTGGAGCCTTACGGTTTTTATGAGTTTAGCTTTTTTGATGAAGATGGCTGGCCACATTATAATGTGTTAGAAGAACTACCTTCTCTAAAAGCGGGTGAGCAAACGGTGCTCATGAAAGAAGCAATTGTCTCTTACTTCCTGGAAAAAGAATTTATAAAGTAATTACACCGCAAATAATGCTCTGTAAAAAAGCTGCCTAAAATGTATAGGTAGAGAAATTATCTTGAATAGAAATATACTTTGTCCATTAGATTTTTGATGTTTGAATTGGGTATGAAATCTGCTATATTTAAAGAAATAACTATAGCACATGTCAAGGCAATTTATAATATCATTAGATCAAGGTACCACTAGCTCAAGAGTTTTGTTGGTAGACCATGATGGAATTATTCAAGGAATAGTTCAAAAAGAATTCAAACAAATTTTTCCAAAATCGGGTTGGGTAGAGCATGATCCAAAAGAGATTTTAGATTCTCAAATGATGGTTTTAAAAGAGCTTCTTGAAAAAGAGGAAGTAAAGCCTTCAGAAATTATAGGCATTGGTATTACCAACCAAAGGGAAACTACTGTGGTTTGGGATAAAAATACCGGAGAACCTATTTATAATGCCATTGTTTGGCAAGATAAACGTACAGCTGATATTTGCGAACATCTTAAAAAATCCGGTCTTACGGAGCATGTAAAGAAGACTACTGGTCTGGTTATAGATTCCTATTTCTCTGGCACCAAGGTAAAGTGGATTTTGGATAATGTTGAGGGAGCAAAAAAGAAAGCACAGGCAGGAGATTTGTTAATGGGCACCATTGATACCTGGTTGGTTTGGAACATGACCAAAGAACATAATCACGTAACGGACTATACCAACGCATCACGAACTATGATTTACGATATCGTAAATTTAAAATGGGATGACAAAATGCTAAAGGCGTTAGATATACCCAAAACTATGCTTCCAGAAGTAAAACCATCGTCTGCTTATTTTGGCGATTATGAAATTGATGGTGTTAAAATACCTATTGCAGGAATAGCGGGAGACCAACAGGCAGCGCTTTTTGGTCAGGCTTGTTTTAAGAAAGGTTCAGCTAAAAATACCTACGGTACAGGTTGTTTTATGCTAATGAATACGGGAGAAAAGCCACAGTTTTCTAAAAACGGATTGCTGACCACTATAGCTTACGGTTTAAATGGTAAGGTACACTATGCTTTAGAAGGAAGTATTTTTATTGCAGGTGCCGCAATACAATGGTTGCGAGATGGTCTTGAGTTGATAGATGACGCTAAGGAAACAGAAGAACTGGCCAACTCCATTGAAGGTGAAAACCCGGTTTATGTGGTGCCGGCGTTTGCAGGTCTTGGGGCGCCCTATTGGGATATGTATGCAAGGGGAGCAGTATTCGGTTTAACGCGTGATACCGGTAAAGCTCATTTGGCGAAAGCAACACTAGAGGCACTTGCATATCAAACAAAGGATATTTTAAAGGCTATGGAAGATGATTCTGGTATTCAACTTAAGAACTTAAGGGTAGATGGTGGTGCATGTGCTAACGACCATTTAATGCAATTTCAAGCCGATATCTTGGATTCAGAGGTGCATAGACCAGAGATTATTGAATCTACCGCAATGGGTGCGGCATTTTTAGCGGGCATAGAGGTCGGGTTCTGGCAACAGTCAGATATTGATGAGAGTAGACCAATGAACAAAATATTTACCCCAACTTTTGACCGTGTAAAAAGAAAGCGCCTATATAAGAAATGGCAAAAAGCGGTAGAACGCTCAAAAGGTTGGGAAGACGAAGAGTAAATACACATTGAATTTACAATTAATTAATTCTTTAGAGCATAAAATAGCATAAGGGTCACGCTATCTTTGATTTTTTGTACTGGCTTTTGTCTGCAATATGGAACGAGCACAAGCATATTAATTTAAATAGAAACTACCAATGGAAAATATAAAATTCACAAATTTAGAACGCCAAAAAACAATAGGTAATCTAGAATCGGAGGAATTTGATTTGGTAGTTATTGGTGGTGGTATCACTGGTGGTGGTATTGCCTTAGATGCTGCCTCGCGTGGATTAAAGGTAGTGCTGCTCGAGAAAGGAGACTTTGCTTCGGGTACAAGTAGCAAATCCACCAAATTAATACATGGCGGACTCCGTTACTTAAAACAATTCGATTTTTGGTTGGTGAAAGAAGTAGGTTCAGAACGTGCTATTGTTCACAAACTCGCTCCACATTTGGTTCTGCCCGAAAAGATGTTGTTACCTTTAATTGAAAATGGGTCTTACGGTAAATGGTTAACGTCAATAGGGCTTAAGGTTTATGATATACTGGCACAGGTATCTGGTGACGATAAACGAAAAATGCTCGAGAAAAAAGAAGCAATGAAATTAGAGCCTTTATTGCCAAAAAAGATACTGAACGGGGCGGGTTATTATGCGGAATATAGAACAGATGATGCCCGTTTGACTATAGAAAACATAAAGACTAGTTTACTTTTTGGTGCACAGGCCTTGAACTATGCTAAGGTAAACGACTTTCTTTATGACAATGAAAAGGTTGCTGGGGTAAAAGTTACAGATGAAACTACGGGTAAGGAGTTTACCATTAAATCTAAGTATGTAATTAGCGCTGCCGGACCGTGGGTAGATGAGCTAAGAAGTCTTAATAATTCTAAAAAAGGAAAACAGCTTCATTTGACCAAAGGGGTACATTTGGTTTTTCCATATGAAAAATTGCCGGTGAAGCAATCGGTTTATTTTGATATACCTGATGGTAGAATGATGTTCGCAATACCAAGAGGTAAAGTTACTTATGTAGGTACAACAGATACCAACTATAATGATAATAAAGACCGCGTAAGAACAGATATTGCAGACGCTATTTATTTAATATCTGCCGTTAACAATATGTTCCCGGATATAAATCTGGAGTTAGATGATATCGTTTCTTCTTGGGCAGGTTTACGACCGTTAATTCATGAAGAAGGAAAATCTGCATCAGAATTATCTAGAAAGGATGAAATTTTTGTTTCAGATACAGGCTTGATCAGTATTGCGGGGGGTAAGTTGACCGGTTATCGTAAAATGGCAGAAAGAGTTGTAGATCGCATTGCCAAGAAAATGGAAGAAGAATACGATACCGAATTAAAAGAATGTTATACAGAGAAGATATTTTTGTGTGGTAATGTGGATTTCAAAAAATTCAAACATGTAAAAAAATACATAAGCGAGGTTTACAATAACATTAAAGATGAAGGCTTTTCAAAACATGATGCCTGGTTTTTGGTAACCAATTACGGTAAGCAGACAGAGAAAATATTAGAACTGTATGCAACCATTGTAGAGGCTGATTCCTATGTAAGGTTGGCAAAAGCAGAAGTAGCATTTGGTATAGATTATGAAATGGTACAAACCCCAATGGACTTTTTCATAAGAAGAACCGGTAGATTGTATTTTGATATTGAAAGCATTAGAACCCTAATGGAACCTATCTTAAAAGAATTCCAGAATAAATTTGGGGTATCTAATGATATAGTTGAAAGTTGGAGAACAACTTTGGAAGAAGAATTAAAAGAGCATTCAGATTTCTCTTTGGAGCGAGGTTAGTCTAACTTCTCTGTTAAATCTAGAAAAACCTTTTTAGGGTTTTTATTTTCATAGAGAACTTTATAAACAGCATCTATGATAGGGGTCTTTACCTTTTTTGTAAAATTCTCCTTAATCTTAAAAGCACTTTTTGCTGCGTAGTAGCCTTCAGCGATCATACTCATTTCCATCTGTGCGCTTTTTACGGTGTACCCTTTACCTATCATATTACCGAACATCCTGTTTCGGCTAAAAATAGAGTACCCAGTAACTAATAAATCGCCTAAATAGGCAGATTTATTAATGTTACGATCTAGGTTATGAATGCGTTTAGTGTATCGCTTCATCTCACGAATTGCATTGCTCATCAATACACTTTGAAAATTATCTCCATATCCCAGACCATGGGCAATACCCGCAGCAATGGCGTAAATATTCTTTAGCATTGCGGCATATTCTGTACCAATAATATCTTTACTGATACTGGTTTTTATGTATGAACAAGCTAAATTGTTGGCAACCAGTTCAGCCTTTTCCGTATCAGCACAGGCAATGGTCAAATAGGAAAGTCGCTCCATAGCAACTTCTTCGGCATGGCAAGGACCTGTAATTACTCCAATGTTTTCAAATGGTATATCAAAAACTTCATGAAAATGTTCGCCAACGATCAACCCAGATTCTGGAACAATACCCTTTATGGCCGAAAAAATGATTTTTTCCTGTAATGAACTGTTCAGCTTTTCTAATTCACCCACCAAAAAAGCAGAAGGAATAGCAAAAATTAGAACATCTGCATAGTTTACAATCTCATTTATATCGCTAGTCAATACTAATTGCTCTGGTCTAAACTCTACAGAAGTAAGGTAGTTAGGATTATGTTTTTGAGATTTAATATGCTCAATAGCTTCATCGTTTCTCATATACCAACCTACCCTATCTTGGTTGTTGGTCAACATTTTAACAATCGCCGTAGCCCAACTTCCACCGCCTAAAACCGCAAACTTTACATCATTGTTCATACTGCAAATTTACCAATAAATTGCATGTTTGGTATAAGCTTAGTATCAGTCTTATGTAAAATTTGGCATGGAGATTGTTTCTAGGTAAATAATCAATTAAATGAAATCATATGAAAACGATAAAACTACTTACAGGATATTTTCTTTTGGCCACCATGTTGGTTTCTTGTTATACAGAGGTAATTATTGAAGATGATTTCATTGAGGAATCTGCCTTTAATACCGATCAAGTATTACAGAGCTATGACCTTTGGTATGTAGATATCAATGCTACACGTGGCAATGGTGAAATTCCTTTTTTACAAAGGGCATTTACGGTTTCTTTTGATAGAGGAGTCTTTTACGCTAACAATAATATAGTGGGTATAGGTAAGACCGGTGGTGGTTATGGTATAGACGTAGGATCATATGGCACCCTTAGAGGTACTGTAGATATTGACCATGATATTGATGGGTCTTGGTTTTTAGAAGTGTATGCCGTTAATAATAATACCATTGAGCTGTATGATGCCGGTACTGATACTTCGTACTATTTAAAAGGATATCAGATCAACAATTTTGATTATGACATGGTATTCTACGATAACATCAATTACTTTTTGCAGGAGTATGATGCGTGGGAAAAAATTTATACAAGTGAAACAGGCGCGTTAAATGATTTTGATGAAGAAAATTACCTGCAATTTCTACCTAATTTCTTTAGATCTTCATTAGATACGCCCAATACAAGTATTTCTAATCTGCAGTGGGATTTTGAGGGAGATTATCAGGTATATAACGTTCAAGGAGATAACTCTTTAAAAACGCTGACCTTGGATTATGATTTTTTTGGTGATGATTACTTTGAACTATATGTCATAAACGACAGCACTATAGAATTATATCACCCAGATAGTGGAACAACCTATGAGTTTAGGGGCAGGGGATATATAGAGTACTTAAAGTCCGGTAAAGGATACGATGAAAGTAAAAAAAGAAGTAAATCTTCTAACCCAACAATGAATGTTGAAAGGAAGAAAGCAAAATAGTTTTTAGGTTGATTGTCTTAAGAATGCCCAATTCAAATAGAAGAGGGCATTTTTTTATGCTTGAGATTTCACATCTCCCATAATGATGGAATCAATGGTTATAGGGTTGTTGGAATGCAGTACAGAAATATCACCGGTAGTTTCAAAAACAACAGCCTTTACTTGAGATAATTGTAGCACATTGGCCTCTCTTAATTTACCCATTAAATCAGCTTCACTTACCAATGCCTTTTTAAGGTTGTTTTTTAATATGGTGCCATTTTCCATAAGCAAAATAGGGGTGTTTGTTATAAATTGTTGCGCAGCATCAGAAGATGACAATAATTTAGCGAACAAAGCTTGTAGACCAGCCAATAAGGCTAAGGAAATTAAAGCTGGCATTAGATTGTCTACCGGTTTGTTTACGGCATCTGCAAGTATGGATCCCATAGCTATGGTCACTGCAAAATCAAAACTGGTCATTTTTGCAAATGTTCTTTTACCGGTAACTCGGGTAATAAACATCATGTATGCGTAAACAAACAGTGCTGCAAAGCATATTTGAATTACTGTTTTTATTGAAAGTGGGTCAAAAATTTCCATTATGTTGGTTTTAGGGTTTACACCTAATGGTAGCAACTCAATGGTCCTATAGTATACTCAATACAATAGAATACTACTGCATTTAATGGGTCTGCAATCTTTTTTTAAATGCCGACGGATTTTCTCCTGTTACTTTCTTAAAAGTTCTATTGAAATAGGACAAGCTTTCAAACCCACATTCAAAACAGGTTTCACTTACGTTTTTGCCTGTTAAAAGCATTCTTTTAGATTGGCTAATTCGATATTGATTTAAAAACTCAATAAATGTACTACCTGTGGCTTTTTTAAAGTAACGACAAAAAGCCGGTTTGGTCAGGTTGCAGAATTTGGCAACCTCGTCCACAGAGATTTTTCCTTGGTAGCGCTCATCGATCAATGCATAAATGTCACGAATTCTACTTTGTTCCTTTTTGCTGTATCTATTTTTATAAGGTTTCTTATGTAGTAGTTGAAACTCGTTGCTTTGGGAAAGTCTTTTAAGAATAGCCATAATGGCCATAAAATATTCAAAAGGTTTAAGGGTGTGCAGTTCTTTTAGCATTTCCCCTACTTCTTTTTTTGTATTTCCATGAAAGGCAATGCCATATCTTGATAGGTCCAGTAATCTATTCAGGCTTTGTAATTCTGGTATTGGGTCTACATAGGTGTTTTTAAAAGAGGGTTTTATGTGTAAAACCTCTTCTCTATAAGTGGTTTTTACACCATAGTCAAAATTCAAATGTGGTATATTGGATCCAATGAGAACAAGATCGTTTTCTTCATACTCGGAAATATGATCGCCCACATGTCTTGTACCGTTTGCCCCTTCAATATAAACGATTTCATATTCAGGGTGAAAGTGCCAATAAAAGAGATGACTCAGTTTAGGGTCGTGCAACAAACGGAACGGACTTTTTGTTGCGGGTTCAATGGTTTCTAATTCAACTTTCATAATTAAATGTAACAAAATTGCGCAATATACAAGGTGTTAAGTCCATCAAAATCAATATTGTTCAAATTTAGGTCAATATTACGGTAGTTTAAGTTGCTAAGGCTCAATAGCTTTGTTATGGTATAACGACTTAAATTTTATAAGATGAAACAGACAAAAAATAATGTAGAGCAAGGCAACAAAGCTCATGTGGATATACCAGGAAATCCGTCTACGGCAACTAGTAGTAAACAGAAACTAAATGATCGTACCAATGGAAAGCCGCTTCGTGTACTCAGTGAAGATGATTGGAAATTTTGGAAAGAGAACGGCTATGTGGTAGTTAAAAATGCAGTTCCGTTGGATCAGGCTAAGGCTACTGCAGGTTTTCTTTGGAAGTTCGATGAAAAAGATCCCAATGACAAATCTACATGGTATGCAGCTCCAAGGGCAGAAATGCAAATGAAAGAGCTAACAGGTACAGGTATGGTTGAGGTATACAATCATCAACATATGTGGAACAATAGGCAAACACAAAAGGTCTATGATGCATTTGTAGACGTTTGGGGAACAGAAAAACTATGGGTAACCATTGATCGTGCAAATTTGAATTTTCCATTGCCGGAAGGTGTAGATAAAAAGGGATTTATTCATTGGGATTATGATCCAGAAACAAAGCCCCAGAATGTTCAGGGTGTTTTGGCCCTTGCAGATCAAGAAGATGAGAATATGGGCGGTTTTCAGTGTATACCCTGGCTATATAGAAATTATGATTCATGGAAACTGGCCCAGCCCAATGACCGAGATCGATTTAAACCCAGTTTAAAAGGATTGGAAGATAAAATTGTAAAAGTAAAAATGAAAGCGGGCGATCTTTTGATTTTCAATAGTACAGAACCTCATGGTATACGACCCAATAAATCTAAAGATAAAGTTAGAATAGCGCAGTATATTTCAATGATGCCCGCTGAGCCAGAAAACCAGGCTCTTAAGAATTGGAGAATAAACTCTTGGAAAAATAGGGTAGCGCCAGAAGGCTTTGCATTTCCTGGCGACCCAAGAAAATGGGAGCAGACTAAATATGAAACTGCAAAATTATCGCCATTGGGAGAGAAGCTTTTAGGATTAAAAGACTGGTAAACAGATAATTTGGTAATAATTAGCTTGTTAGTGGTGAGGCCGGTAAATATGGCTTATTTTTGCGCCCTTTAAATGATAGAGCATGCAGAAGTACCTTAATATATTCGATTTTAAACAGAAGGTAGACTATAAAAATGAAATCTTAGCAGGATTAACGGTTGCAATGACAATGATTCCTGAGTCATTGATGTTTGCAATTCTTGCAGGATTTTCACCCTTGGTAGGTTTGTACGGCGCATTTATTATGGGCTTGGTCACATCTATTTTTGGAGGAAGACCCGGACTAATTTCTGGTGGCGCGGGTGCAACTGTGGTAGTACTTATGGCCTTAATGAATTCCCACGGACTAGAATATGTTTTTGGGGCGGTTGCTTTGGCAGGTGTTATTCAAATGATAATTGGCTTTTTAAAGCTCGGTAAATTTATTCGTCTAGTGCCACAGCCTGTAATGTTCGGGTTTGTTAATGGTTTGGCCATCATTATTTTTATGGCCCAGATGGATCAATTTAAAGTAGGTGTGGGTGATGCTGCGGTTTGGCTTACGGGACCTGCAATGTATACCATGTTAGGTTTGGTGTTATTTACAATTGCAATAATTGTTTTTGTTCCAAAGCTTACAAAGGCGGTACCGGCATCTTTAATTGGAATTATTGTTGTGTTTTTAATAGTATATTTTTTCAATATTGATACCAAGCAGGTAGTTGATATCATTAATCAAGATACATTACCAGGAGAGGAACTAAAGTCGCTAAGTGGAACATTACCTACTTTTCACATACCGCAAATTCCATTTACGTTTGAGGACTTCAAAATTATTTTGCCTTATGGATTAATAATGGCGGCAGTTGGTTTAACCGAAGGGCTGCTAACTTTAAACTTGGTAGATGAAATTACCGGTACAAAAGGTAATAGTAACAGAGAATGTGTTGCGCAAGGTGGTGCCAATATATTAAACGGTTTCTTTGGTGGAATGGGTGGTTGTCCAATGATAGCGCAAACATTGGTTAACCTATCTGCAGGTTCTAGGGCAAGGTTGTCTGGTATAATTGCTTCGTTGACCATATTGTTGATCATACTTTTTGGCGCGCCGGTAATAGAACTTGTGCCAATAGCTGCATTGGTTGGGGTTATGGTCATGGTTTCAGTGGGAACGTTTGAATGGGCAAGTTTCAAAGCATTGAGAAGAATGCCTAAATCAGATATTTTTGTAATGATATTGGTTACTTTGATTACGGTGTTTTTGCACAATTTAGCATTAGCGGTATTAATCGGTGTTATTATTTCTGCACTGGTATTCGCTTGGGAAAGTGCCAAAAGAATTAGAGCTAGAAAACACATAGATGAAAACGGAGTAAAACATTATGAAATTTATGGTCCGTTATTCTTTGGCTCTACAACCCTTTTCAATGAAAAATTTGATGTTCAAGGTGATCCAGACCATATTATTATAGATTTTAAGGAAAGCCGTGTTTCTGATATGAGTGGTATAGAGGCATTGAACAAAATTACAGAACGTTACGCCCAAGTAGGTAAGAAAGTTTTATTGCGCCATTTGAGTAAGGACTGTATTCGCTTATTAGCAAATGCAGATGATATTATAGACGTAAATGTAATGGAAGATCCTACGTATAAAGTAATGGTTGATAAACCTCTGGCTAAGAAAAAGGATAAGGATCCGGAAACCCAAAACCCTTTTAAATTATGGGGTTTGTAGTAATCGTGATTTAAGTTACTGGTCTACCCATAATAGAATATGGCATAAAAAGTACCCAAAACGATAGCAAAAGAAATGAGGTAGATTCCTATTTCTTGTATGCTATCTTTTTTTGCTTGCGCTCTAATTTTATCTCGTACATTTTTACGCTCAACATCGGTGAGTTCTTTAAAATGTAATTTTGTTGCTTGGGCATGGTTTACATAATCTTTACGCAATTCTCTAAAGCTTCTACTTTTTTTAAGTAATGCTCTATTTGCTTTTATTACCTTCATAGGTTGTCCGCTGTACCCCATTGTCTTCTCTTTCTTATATGTTGATAAAATTCGATTTTTGTTACATATAGCTGAATAATTCTTAATGATTTTACAATTCTTTTATATTTTTGGCAAAATTTATACAGTATCTTGCCTTTTGGCCATTTAATTAAAGTTTATGAAATATAGTATCGGATTTTTGTTGGGCGTATTAGGTTTGATTGTGGTAAACAGTTGTAAGATGGAAGAATCAGAAAATGAAGAAGTTCTTTTTGTGGGAACATATACAGATAATGGAAGTGAAGGTATTTATACATTCAATTTAAATACTGATACAGGTGAATTGACGAACAAATCATTAACAGCGAAAATTAAGAATCCTTCTTATATAGCGTTTTCACCAGATAGAAATTCCTTATACGCAGTTAGCGAGGTAGACGATTATAAAAAAGATGAAGGTTCAATTACCACCTTTAGTGTAAAAGATACTACACTAATTAAGGTTAGCGAGCAATCTACTTATGGTGCCAACCCGTGTTATGTTGGTGTAGATGTAACTGGAAGGTTAGTTGCCGTTGCAAATTACACAGGAGGCAATGTGGCGGTATATAATACATTGGAAAATGGTGATTTAAGGAACGATCCTCAAATAATAGATCATAAAATTTTAGATTCGACCAAAACGGCACATGCTCACATGGCAATGTTCTTAAATGATAAGTTGGTCGTAACTGATTTGGGTCTTGATAAGATTAGGATATATAGCGAAACAGAAGAAAAGTTTGATTCTAATGAGCAAGAAGAATTAGTCGTTGCTGAAGGTGCTGGTCCAAGGCATTTTGTAACGTCCAAAAATGGAAATTTTCTTTATGTCATCAATGAGTTGAATTCAACGATAACTGTTTTTAAAGATGTTTCAGGGCAATTCGTTGAATTGGACAAATATAATACTGTTGATGCTACTTTTAAAGGGGGAAGTTATTGTGCGGATATTCATTTATCACCCGATGGTAAATTTCTGTATGGTACAAACAGAGGTGAGAACACCGTAGTTATATTTCAAGTAAATGAAACTACGGGTAAACTAAAGTTAGTAGGTAGGGAACCTGTAAAAGGAGATTGGCCTAGAAATTTTGTTTTAGATCCTTCTGGTAAATTTGTACTGGTGGCAAATCAACGAAGCAACAATATTGTTGTTTTTAGTAGAGATGAAAAAAATGGAACCCTAACTTTTGTAAGCCAGGTTGATTTGCCCAGTCCCGTATGTTTAAAATTCTATTAATTAGAATTTATTATTTGCAATAAATCATTCTTTGGTATAACTCCAGATTGTCTCCATACCTGTTTGCCGTTTTTAAATAGGATCATGGTTGGCACACCTCTCACTTGATATTTAGATGCTAAGGTCTGATTTTTATCTACATCGATCTTTACTACCTTAATATCGTCACCCAAATCTTCTTTCACATCTTTAAGAATAGGGGCAAGAGTTTTGCATGGTCCGCACCAGTCTGCAAAAAAGTCTACTAATACTGGAATTTCCCCACCAATGATATCAGAAAATGATGCTTTCATATCTTTAAGTTTTAATAATTAAATACTGTTTTAAATTAGCAAATTCCGGTATTAGGGTCGCAACTATCACCGTTAGCTATGATTTTTAGAGGAGCAATTTGTTTAAAGGCTTCTAAAAATGCTTCTGGGGGTTGAGCTCCACTAATGCCATATTTATCGTTGATAATAAAAAAAGGAACACTGTTTACACCACGTTGTTGGTAGTGAGCTATTTCTTGTTTTACCGCATAAGCAATAGAGTCATCATTTATAATACGATTTGTTTTTTCTGCAGTCCAATCATATTCTGCCATAATATTGCTCAGAACGTCAACATCGTTCAAATGAAGGTTCTCGTCAAAATAAGCTCTCATGAACCGTTCTTTCAAAGCATCTTTAAACCCTTCTTCTCCTGCTACATGTAAAAGCTGATGTAATGGCAAGGTGTTAACTGCTAACCACTCTTTTCCAAAGTTAAAATTAATACCTTCTGCTTTACCACTTTCTTCTAAGCGTTTGGTCATTTCCATGGGTCCGTCTAAACTTCCAAATTTATTGGTGAGATAGGTATCTCTATCCAGACCTTCTTTTGGTATACTGGGGTCTAACTGAAAAGGATGCCATTCTACTTCAATTTCGGTACCATCCCATTGTTTAATTGCACTTTCTAATCGCTTCTTTCCTACATAACACCAAGGGCAGGCTACATCAGAAACTATATCTATTTTTATTTTATCGTTTTTCATATGTCTTTCTATTTTACTACATCTAATTGGTCGTAAATAGATGGTAAAACCTACATGTATTATGTTCTAATGTATTTTAAAAAATAAAGCCCTTTCAAAATTATGAAAGGGCTTTAGATATATTAAGGTTGGCGTTTTTTATAACGTACGTAAGTATTCTGCTATATTACGAGCCTCTTCTTCGTTTAAATTCTGATTTAGCATTATGGCATTATTGTATTCTTTCAATAATGCTTTGGCAATAGGGTCTTCTTTTAACATTTTATCTGGATTGATGATCATGTTCATAACCCACTCAGGACTTCTACGCTCGTAAACCCCTTTTAACGCAGGTCCGATCATACGTTGTTCTGCCATATGACATGCAGTACAGATAGCTTGAAATTTTTCTTTACCGGCAGCAGCCATATCTTCATTAACAGCATCGTCAAAAGTAACACTGGTTATAGGACCAACACCTTTATTATCTAAATCAACAGGCACACCTTCAGTTGCTGTTTCTTTTTTAGTTTCTTTTTTGGTCCTGTTCATTTCAAAACCTTCTTTTTTCTCTTCCTTCTTTTCACCACAACTCATTATCATGGAGCCAAGAACTAATAAAGTGAATAATTTGCGCATACGTTTACTAAATTTTAAGTGTTGTCTGTAAATTGAGCGACTAATATATGAATTTTTACGTGTCTCAGTACCTTTTTAGAGTAGTTGTATGCTTGTTTTTAATCAATAAATGTAACAGGATAACAATTTATTATGGACTTATGATATTTATTGTGAGTACAAGTAAAATATTAGGTGATGCTATCCAAGAATTCTAAAGTGCGTTTTTCTGAGTATGTAAAGTTGTTTTTTCCATAAAAACCCACATGCCCACCATATTTGGGCATTTCTAGAAATATATTCTTGTTGTTTTTAGCAGTATTTATGGGATAACAATCTTTACCAAGAAAAGAATCGTTTAAGGCATTGATGATTAGGGTAGGCACTTTTATATATTTTAGAAACTGTAAGCTGCTACTTTGTGTGTAGTAGTCCAAGGCATCTTTAAAACCATGTGCTCTACTGGTGTAGATATCATCAAAATCTTTAAGGGTTTTTATATTTTCAATATCGGTATTTGAAATATGATCAGGAAACAATTGCTGTTTTAGCTTCAGTTTTTGTATAAGGTTTCCCTTAAACCTTTTGGCGTATATTGCATTTTTAAACTGCAGTAATTGCTCTAGGGAATCTGCCAATTGGCAGGGTACAGATATAGCAACGGCACCTTTTATGGTGTTAGGGACATCTCTTTTTTCCCCCAAATATTTAAGAAGAAGGTTACCGCCTAGGCTAAAGCCATGTAGATAAATGCTGTGGTATTCATCTAATTGAGTAATATGTGTTATCACCGATCGTAAATCATCTGTAGCGCCAGAATGATATGAGCGGTAGAGTTTATTGGTTGCACCGCTACACCCTCTTAGGTTTATAGCGCAAACATCATAACCAGCTTTAGACAATATCTTTGCGCTACCTTTTATATAGGCCCTTTTTGAGCTTCCTTCCAATCCATGAATAATAATGACCAGTTTTTTTGAAGGTGTTGAAGCATAGCTCCAATCTAAATCTAAAAAATCTGTATCGGGCAAATCAATACGAATTCGTATTTGCTCTAAATCATTAACTTTTCTAATTAACCCTGCATAAATAGTTGAAATATGCCCATTTTTAAAAAATAATGGCGGGTTATATGAAGAGTGTACTAAGGGCATTTTCAGGTTTTACTTTGGGTATGTTTCTAGAACCTTTATCTGCTCTTCAATAGCATCTTTAAATTCAGTTTTAAGGTTGCCAACCAATTCTGCAACAGATGAAGAATCCTCTATAAGGGCAGAACCTTGACCTGCGGACCAAATGGTTTTCCATGCTTTCGCCTCGGTATCTAGCTCTTTGCCAAAATCAATCTTTACATCTTTTTTAAGGTCTTCTTCGGTAATACCTGCAGCTTTTAAACTAGCTGCTAAAAAATTGGCATGTACACCAGAAATAGATGCAGTGTAGACTACATCGCTTGCACCGGCATCAATAATCATTTTACGATATTCTGGTGTGGCTTTACTTTCGGTAGTGTTGATAAAACGGGTTCCCATATAGGCTAGGTCCGCACCCATTTGTAAAGCAGAAGCTATGTCTCTACCAGTACTTATACAGCCCGAAAGAAGAATGGTTTTATTAAAGAATTTTTTTATTTCAGCAACAAATGGCATTGGGTTCAACGTACCAGCATGTCCACCGGCACCAGCAGCTACAAGAATCAACCCATCTACACCTGCTTCGGCAGCTTTCTGGGCATGTCGTTTTTTAATGACATCATGAAAAACTAAACCGCCGTAACTATGAATGGCGTCAACAACTTGTGAAACAGCACCTAGAGAAGTGATAATCAATGGTACTTTATGTTTTACGCACAATTTAATGTCAGCTTCTAATCTTGGGTTTGTTGGGTGTACTATTAGGTTAACTCCAAAAGGAGCAGCTTTTTTTCCGGTTTCTTCCTCATAGGTTTTTAATGCAGACTTAATTTCTACTAACCATTCTTCAAACCCTTCACTGGTTCTTTGGTTCAAGGCAGGAAAAGTACCAACAATTCCATTTTTACAACATTCAATAACCAGTTGTGGACCAGAAATTAAAAACATTGGTGCTGCAACAGCAGGAAGGGACAATTCTTTTATAAAACCAGGTTTATCAGCCATATCGATGTGTTTTAGAACGTAATTTAAAAATAACTATAAAAAACGGTGTTCTTTGTTTCTTAGGTTTCAAAACTATGTTATTTTTATGAAGTATTATGCATGCATAGCAAAAAATTATAAATATGTACTTTAAAGATTTTGAAATAAGATGGAGTGATGTAGATGCAAATAGGCATTTAGCAAACTCGGCATATATTAATTTCATGAGTCATACCCGTATGGCTTTTTTAATTGAACAAGGCTTTGATCATAAGACAATGGCAATTCATGAAATAGGACCAGTAGTTTTTTATGAACATGTATACTATTTTAAAGAGGCATTTCCTGGTAAGCCTATAAAGGTTTCATTAGAAATTATGGGTTTAAGCGAAGATGGTAAGTTCTTTGAATTTCATCATAACTTCTATAACCATAAAGGAGAGAATATTGCAAGGTGTGAGATGATGGGTGCTTGGATAGATTTGAAAACCCGAAAACTGACTGGGTTAACAGAAGAATTATTAAATAAATTCAGTGAAATAGAAAAAGGAGAGCATTTCAAAGTGCTTACAAAAGAAGACTCTAGAAAGTTCATGAAAATTCCTAAAAATTTATAGAATTTTCAAGCTTAAATAGCTTATTTTTAGTTGACCGAAACAATTACAGTTGAGTTCCCCCCAAAAAGCTGTAGTTTTTAACGAACCAATAATCATGTATTTACTTTATGGTTAGCCTACCAGAAGAAATATTTCAAGAAACATACGGGAGGGTAAAAAAATTGATCGTGACCAAAAAATTGGTTCCCGGTCAATTAATAACCGAGCATAGGTTATCTCATACATTAAATATTAAAGACGATACCATACCGGTAGTATTGTTGCAGTTACGACAAGAAAGTTTGTTGGTGGGTAGTTTAGATAATGGTCTTACTGTAAGAGAATTGTCTGAACAGGAAATTGCGGAAATGTTCGATTGTCGAATGGCAATTGAAACAATGACCGTTAAGCTTTTTACTCAAAATGCTTCTCAATCAAAAATCGACGATTTAAGAAATTTATTGGTCCCCTTTGAAAAAGGACCACAAAATGCATATGTCTTTTATAAAATTGACAGATATTTTCATGAGTTTATTGCCAGAAATTGTGGAAATAGAACATTGTATGAATTGTTTAAATCTGCAAAAATTTTACCTTTTATGGATTTAGTGGGGTTAAATAGACCTCTAAAAACAATTATGCAAGAACATTTGGACATAGTATCTGCCATGCATCAACGAGATGAGGAAAAAGCGGTAAGGAGTATAGCCGTTCATCTAGAAAACAGTAAGAGGTCACACCTTTAATGTTCTTGAAGTTGTTGTTTTTTTGGTTTTTTACTGGATAGATAAACTCCAAGCAGTACAAAACATGCGGCAACAATTTTTACGGTAGTAATAGTATCTTGTCCAGTAAGTACCGCATAAGCAATACCCACCAAAGGTTGTACGTATACAAAGGCACTTAAGGTTGATGCCTTTAGTTGTGTTAGGGCAAATATGTTAAATAGATACGTACAAAAGGTAGTTCCTAAAATAACGAAGCCAATACCAAAATATGCTTCAAAAGGCAGTGTGCTCCACGATATATCCATAAATTCTTCAAAACCGAACGGTAGACATATTAGTACCCCTAATGAGAAGAGCCACTTCATAAAGGTAAATGGGTGATATTTACAAATAAGCACTTTTACCAATACAAGATAAGAGCCATAAAACATAGAGTTCAGAAAAATCAAAAAATTGCCTAATGGAATATTAGGCGCATCTTGTCTAACTTCTGTAGCAAATAAGATTAGCCCTAAGGCACCTAGCAATCCTATTACAATGCCAATAACTTTTCTGGCAGATATTTTTTCCTTTAAAATGATGGCTGATAAAATCAGTACTATAATTGGTGAAGTGGTAATGAGTACTGAACTATTAATGGGAGTTGAAAGTGATAATCCTTTAAAAAATACTAACATATTCATTGCCATGCCCAATAGTGCACAGATGAGCATGCGTACATAATCTTTTGGATCAATACGTTCTTTTGGTCCTAATGGAGAAATCAGCCAAAATAAAATGGCAGCACCTAAAACTCTTAAAATAATAAAACCAAAAGGTTGTACATAATGAGGCATTACCCCCTTTGCAATCGTATGGTTCAATGCATATATAGTAGTGGCACCAATGGCTGCAAGTATAGCTAGTAATCGCTTGTTCACGAATGTATTGCCTTTTTAGCGGCTTCAACCACTTTTTTACTGTTACCAATAAAAATTTGGTCGTCTACAATGATCACAGGTCTTTTTAGAAAAGTATATTGTTCTAGAATTAGACTTTTAAAGTCATCTTCTGAGAGCTCTTGTTCTTTTAAATTTCTCTCACGGTATAATACCGCTCTTTTACTAAATAATGCTTCGTAGCTGTTTGATAAGCTGTGCATTTGCTCTAATTGGTCATTAGTTATAGGCTGGGTTTTTATATCCTGCAGTTCAAAATCAACAAGGGGTTGTAGGTCTTTAATAATGCGTTGGCACGTAGAACAAGTGCTTAAGTGATATATTTTTTTCATTTTAATGCTAGGCTTACTGGTAAGCAGTATTTAATATTGTTTTCAATAAAGGCTTTGGTACTGCAAAGAAACCCAAATAACATTAATTGTGCTATTTTTACTGGGTATTAAATGTGAAATGATGACAGAGAATATTTTTCAGGTAATGTTGCAGAATCGTAGAAACTTACATGCGATATTGACAAAAACATCAAAAGATAAACTATTAAAAATTCCGAAAGGATTTAATAATAATGTGTATTGGAATATAGCGCATACCGTGATTACTCAACAGATTCTGATTTATAAGTTCAGTGGACTTCAAATGCGCGTGCCAGATAATTTAGTGGATAAGTTCATGAAAGGTACAGTGCCCGATGGCACAGCTTCTGATGAAGAGATGATGGTGATTGCGGATTTCTTAATATCTACGGCAGAATGGCTCATAGAAGATTACAATACGGAGCTATTTAAAACTTTTAAAGAGTATACCACGAGTGCAAGGGTGACACTGAAAAATGTTGATGATGCCATAGCTTTTAATTTATTTCATGAAGGGCTACATATAGGGCAAATATCATTGTTGTTAAAACATTTGGCCTAGGGTTACTTGGGGTATTTTAAATAGGGATTTGCCTTGCTAAATGGAATCAACAAGGTTATTGGTCCGTCGGCAAAAGAAGCTATCTCGTAAGGTTCGTAAAACAACAACAGTCCGTCTTCTGTATATCCTATATTCGTAGGCAGGTAAAATTGTTCAGTTTCGAACATGAATCCCGTACTGTTTATGGAACCTTCCAAAGGAATATTTTCTTGTTTGCGAAAGAGCGATTCTGCAAAATGGGTGAATTCATCTAAGTCATGAAATAGATTTTCTTGATATAATTCCGCACCTTCCAGTTTGTTGAAATTCAAAAATCTGTTGGTGCCATAGCCATGTGCCCCACCGGTATAGATATAGGAAATAAGATTAATGGTAATAAGCGTGTCGTTCTCAAAAGAGATGGCACCTTCAATTGTTGCTTCCCATGGGATTGATTCTTCCAAAAACTTGTTGCTTAACTCCTCATAATCTTTCAAAAAAGCATTTTTTGCTTCAACTAAATTTGTTGCATCGCTCTTCTCATCAAAATTCAATAGGGCTATAATTTCACCTTCCAAAGCAGCATTAATAGTTTTGCTAAGTTTTGTGTTCGCTGTCGCATGTGGTATTTCTATCTTGACTTTAGTGCAATTCTCGCAAGAATCGGAAGAAACGGTATAGGGTTCAAAGGGTAGATGGTTTTTATTGTTACAAGCAATAAGTAGCAGACCAAAAAGCAGGAACGAAAGCGTAGATTTCATGTAAAATTTAGATTTCATGTAAAAATACACCTTCATTGTATTCCCCAAAAGATAACGATACATTTGTATGGTAAATACTTTACTATGGCCTCCAAAGACTTAAAATTTAACACCAAGACCATACATGGTGGTCAAAAACCCGATGCAGGTTATGGAGCGGTAATGCCTCCAATATATCAAACCTCAACTTATGCGCAAACTACACCTGGAGGGCATAAGGGGTATGAGTATTCACGAAGTGCAAACCCAACAAGAACGGCTTTAGAAAATTCATTGGCAAGTATTGAAGGGGGTACTCATGGTATGGCATTTGGCAGCGGATTGGCAGCGATAGATGCAGTTATAAAGTTGTTACAACCTGGTGATGAAGTAATTTCTACAAACGACCTTTATGGAGGATCATATAGAATTTTTAAGCGGATATTTGAAAATTTCGGAATAGTTTTCCATTTCATAGGTATGCAGGGGGCAAATGCCGTTCAAGAAAAAATCAACTCGAAGACAAAATTGATTTGGGTAGAGACGCCTACAAACCCAATGATGAATATTATCGATATTAAGGCTATAGCATCTTATACCATTGATGAGGATATTCTGTTGGCGGTAGACAATACCTTTGCGACCCCGTATTTACAAAAA